>NZ_VOSL01000037.1 GCF_007997005.1 Lujinxingia vulgaris
GACCCGGGCGGGGCGGCCAACCGCGACGCCCAGCGCCTGCTCGCGCGCACCCTGGGTCGCGGCGAGCCGGTGGTGCTCGACCCGACCCGCGGCCCTACGGCCAACGCCTGGCGGGTGCTCGAGCGCATGATCTCCGAGTCGCTCCGCGACATCGAGGTTGAGGTTAGCAGCCCGGCTGAGATGATCCCCTTTCCGGCCGCCCCCTCGCTGCGCGCCGGTGAAGAGCTCGTGCTCTACGGTCGCCTCCCGCTCAAGGCGCTGCAGGAGGATGTGCCCCTTGAAGTGCGCGTCAGCGGCCAACGTCGCGGCCAGCCCTGGGAGTGGACCTCCCAGCTCCGACCGGCCTCCTGGCAGAGATCCGATGCCCTGCACCTGCCTGCCCTCTGGGCCAGCGAAGAGATCGCCCGGCTCAGCGCCCTGCGCCCCGACCACCCGGAGCGCAGTGACGCCCTGACCATCGAGCTCTCCAAACACCACAGCGTGCTCAGCCCCCTGACCACCTGGGTGGTGCTGGAGAGTGAGATCGAGACGCAGGCGCGCCGTCGTGACCAGGAGGCGGAGAACAAAGGGGGGTATGTCGAGTTGGTTCGGAGCCGCCCCGTGCCCACCATCCGGCGCCCTTCGCCTCCGGTGAAGCCACGCACCCACTCCCTGGATGTTTTTCCCGTCGAAGATGTTCGCGCCGACACCTCACCCTCGGACCGGAGCTCCTGGGTTAAGATAAGGAGAGATGGTCTTCACCCGGCGTTGCGCGACCTTTTTATTGAGGGGGATTTTCCTCCCGGCATATCCATGTGCGGCGATGGTGCGGCGCAGGATGAACGCTCGTCCCCGTGCGGCATGCGCGGCGGCTCCGGCGCCGAGCCGAAGGAGGCCCGCGCCGAGCCGCAGCAGGCCGCCCCGACCCCGGCGCCCCACAAGACGGTTCAAGCCCGCCGTGCCCGCAACGCCCCCAAACCTCGGGCTCGCCCTCGCCCCGCAAGCTCGGTCATGCGCGGCCCTTCGGCGGACGAACCCCTCGCTGGAGATGACGAGGGTTCTGTGTTCATCCAAAACGACGGTAGCCGCACACGTTACCGCCGTCCCACACCGGATCGGCCCGCACCGGTGCACCGTCCCCCCGAGCCCACTCCGGAGGTGACGTTGCACCTTGATCGGCAGCTGCGCGCCGGAGGTGAACCCCGGGAACACCGCTCGCGACGAGCCCGCACTCCCGGCGATCTGGCCCGGGACATCACCCGCGACCGCAGCCGCCGCGACCTGCGCCGCCGTCTTATCAACGTGCACCTCCCCTATAAGGGAGGTCGCGCCCGCAGCGAGCTCGAAGACTGGCTGGAGTACGACCGCCTCGACCCCGACGCGCTCCTCTTTTACAGCCACTACCTGACCTGGACTGGCGAGGATGAGCGTGCCCGAAGGGTGCTCTCGGGCGTCATCGACAGCGCCTCGGAGAACGTTGAACTCCAGGAGCTGCTGGCCCGCGGACTTCTCTTCAGCGGGCAGCCCGCCCGGGCCTGCGCGCACCTCCAGAGCCTGCGCAGCCTGCGGGAGCGGGCCGGCGAGTATGCTCGCTCTCGTGGCGAGGCAATCCCGGACCCCGGAGTGGCCCACTGCCCGCTCATCAGCGATCTGAGCGCGCTGGGCGTCGATTCACCCTCACCGGAAGTCTTACTCGACGCCTACATGCCTCCCTCGCCAGCCGAGCACACGTTGACCGAAACGCAGGTCCGCATCACTCTGCGCGCGCCGAGCACGAACGCCCCCGCACCACAGCTTCTGCTCGTCTTCCGTGATCAGTATGAGATCGGCCGCACCTCGTACCCCCTTCACATCGTGACCCTGGAGCGCTCGACTGACGAAGAAGGGCACGCCGTGCTCGACGCGGTCGTCGAGGTCAAGCGGGGCAACCAGGTCCTCCTCTACGCCCGCGCCCCCGAGGGGACCCGGGCGCAGGTGCGTACGGCTGACGGCGTCAGCGAGCAGGTCATCCTCACCGAGGCTCTGAACGGGTTGGCCTACGTCATGACGGCACGGCGGAGGTGGTGAGGTGTAGGGGAGGTCGCAACGCTGGCGCGCAGCTGGCCTCTTGCGCTAGAGTGCGACGACTTTCACTGCTTCATCATGTCGCTCTACCCTGTCCCGAGAACGGCCATGCTTGACTTCTCTGCTCAAAAAAAACGCCGGGCCCGCTTTCTCTGGGCCTGGAGCTTTACGCTCACCCTGATCAGTCTGCCCTGTGTGGCCATGGCCATTCATGACGTGATTGTGGGCGCACCCAACATGGACGGCGCGGTGATCGTGGGCGTTTTTATGGCCGTC
The DNA here is from genome assembly GCF_007997005.1 of Lujinxingia vulgaris. GTDB lineage: Bacteria > Myxococcota_A > Bradymonadia > Bradymonadales > Bradymonadaceae > Lujinxingia. The sequence goes on from NZ_VOSL01000037.1 coordinate 2,320, forward strand.
ATACTCGCTGCGGGCATCTCTCTGGGCATTAAGGCCCGCAAAGCCAGCCGGGAAGTCGACGCGCTGAACATCCCCGAAGACCTGGAACGTTACGTCTTGCAGCTGGCCCGTGAGGGCGGCGGCGAGCTCAGCGCGGCCACCCTGGCCCTGGAGAGCAAGCTCAACCTGGACCAGTCCGCCCACGTGCTCGCTGAGTTCGAGAAACGCGGCCATGCCTACTCCGTCGTCGTTGGGGAAGGCTCTCGCCGCTACATCTTCCCCGACCTCAAAGCCAGCGCGCTGCCCTCAGATTCAGGCGCGGCCGACGCCGACGACTTCATGCGTCGCCTCGCGGAGAGCGAGCAGGTCGAAGAGCCGCACTACCACACCCACAAGAGCTGAGCCGCAGCGCGACGCCTCGGGCCTCAGCCCGCGCTCGGGCCCGAGGTGCGAACCTCCTCGGGCCTCTCCACCGCCGGCCGCACAATGATCTGCGAGACGTCCGGCCGCTCCCGCTGCTCCACCGGCGCAAGCGACACCGCCTCGCCAAGCTCCGCGGCGTGGTAAATCGCCTCGATGATGCGCACGTCGGCCAGCCCCTCATAACCGTCGGGCTCCGGGGGCCGGCCCCCGGCGATGCAGTCGGCGAAGTAGCTCAGCTGCGCCCCGAACTGGTCATGTTGGGGAAAGGTCCGCTCAAAATGCTCCGGCGTGTCCACCGCCATCGTGATGGGCCGGGCGTAGCTGAAGGCCGGGCTCAGGCTCAGCCGCCCCTCCTCCCCCAGAAGCTCCAGCCGACTGATCGACGCGCTCCCCAGGCTGGAGGTAAAGGTCGCCAGGCGCTCCCCCTCAAATCGCAGCGTCACGCTGGTCGACTCATCGCAATAATCAAAACGCGGGTCCCCCGGGCGGCGCTGGCTCGTGGCGATCACCTCGGTGGGCTCCGCCCCGAAGAGGTAGCGCGCCGCGTTGATGCAGTAGATGCCCATGTCGTACACGCTGCCTCCCCCCTTATCGAGCGGAGAGAGGCGAATATCCCCCTCGACGACGTTCTGCCCGAAGACCGCATTGATGTAGCGCAGCTCCCCCAGATCCCCGCGCTGCGCGATGTCGACCGCATGCAGGTGCGCCGGATCAAAGTGCAGCCGGTAGGCCGTCATCAGGTGAACCCCGGCCTCCTCGCAGGCTGCGATCATCGTGCGACACTCCGCCTCGGTCACCGCCAGAGGTTTCTCGCAGAGCACGTGCACCCCCGCCCGGGCCGCTCGTACGACATAGTCGCAATGCAGGTGGTTGGGTAGCGCGATGTAGAGGGCGTCGATATGCCCCGCGCCAATAAAGTCGTCAAAGTCCTCGTACGCGATGCAGTGGGCCACGTCGTAACGCTCCCCCAACACCCTGAGCTTCTCGGCATCGCCCGAGATCAGAGCGTTGAGGCTGGCGTTCTCGGCGTTGGCAAACCCGGGCAACACCGCGACCTGGGCGATATGCCCGAGCCCGATGACTCCGTATCGAATGGGTGGGTCGGTGGTGCGCATAAACTCCTCGGCGCTTTGGGTGCAAGTCGACTGGCAAGCGTTGCCTCAAATCTGCGCACAGCTCGCTAGCCACGAAACCCTCACCCCCCCGGCCCCGAAGATGAGCGGAAAGCCTTAGCGCTCGCCCGCAACCAGCACCACATCCTCATCGCCCAGCGCCGCCTCAAAGCTCTGGCAGACCGTGTCCTCGCCAGAGATGAGGTTCTCCTCTTCGGCGTCCAGCGCCGTGGCGTAGCAGAGCTCCGCGCTGAACGACGCCTCGCCCACCGAGCTGGCCTGCGTGCACACCGGCTCCTGCGCGCGGTCCACACGGTAGTAAATGCCCTCCCATTCATGGCGGACCTCCTCGCCAGGGGCCAACGCGATCACCGAAGGCATCGGCGCATCACAAACCCCGCAGGGCTCCGGATCCCCGCAGCCACAGGGCATGCACGTGTCGCTCAACGACAAGGGCTCGCCACCAAACCTCACCTCCAACCACGCCAGCCCGTAGTCGGCATACGAGTTATCCTGAACGTAAATCGTCGACTCGCCAGCGTTGCGAATCACAAAACCGACCGGCTCGCCAGGCTGGACATCGGCATCGCGATCCGCATCAGGCTGCTCCGTGGTGTCTTCCACCCCGACATCTTCCGAGCCCTCTTCCGGATCGCTGCTGCAACCCGCCAACCCCAACCCGCTCGCCAGCACGAGCACCGCCATCCACCTTCCCATCCACATCCTCATCTCAACCTCGTCGTTGCAAACCTATACCGGTGCGACGCTGTCAACACACACGCGCCGCCTGATCCACGCGCCCGTTCACAAAGCACGTCCTCAACCTGACAGAAGTCAAAGGACATTTTCACCCCGACGCCACCCGCCCCTGCGCCTCACTCGAACGCATCACCCGCTCCACGGCGTCCTGAAGGGCTTCGGCCTCAAAGCGGGCCTCGATCACCTGGGGACGTTCGGTAAAGGTCGCGGTGATCTCGTCCTCCTGCGCCGAACCGCCCACCAGCACCAGGCCCAGCCCCGGGCGCACCTTCATCAACTCCGAGGCCAACTCCACCCCCGAGGCGTCGAGCAGGTGTCGCGCGCAGATCAACACGTCGAGCGGCGCATCCACGTGCACAAGGCAGCGCGCCTCATCGGCAAAGCTGCAGTCAATCACCCGAAAACGCCGCCGCTCCAGGACCTTGCGCACAAGCCTCCGATCCCGCTCTCGCCCCAGCACCACCAGCGCCGTGGGCTGACGCCGTCGCAGCGGTGACAGGCTCCCGGAGGGGCGTTTGCTCTCCGCAGGGGGCTCCTCGCCACCGCCGCCCACCGAGCTCCGACTGACCTCGGTGGTCTCCTCATCCAACCCCTCCGACTCCCCTTGAAGACGCTCGCCGGCCCTCAGCCACACCCGCACCTCCGTGCCCTCCCTCGGCTCACTGAAGAGCTCCACACGCCCCCCCGACTGGGAGACCACCCCGTACACCGTCGCAAGTCCCATCCCCGAGCCCTGCCCGGAAGCCTTGGTCGTAAAGAAGGGCTCAAATGCCCGTTGCGCCACCTCTGGCGCCATCCCTCGCCCCTCATCGCGAAGGCTGAGCAAGATCAACACCTCCCCCTCGCGCTCCACCTGCTCGGTGCGTATCACCACCCGGCCGGTGCCCTCCATCGCCTCACTGGCGTTGACCATCAGGTTGAGCACGATCTGCTCCAGCTGGCTGCGGTCCGCGCGCACCCCGTAGCTAAGCATCCCCGGCCGCCAGTCCACGGTCACCCCCGGCATCAGCACCCGCGAGAGCTCCCCGAACTCCTCCATCAGCGCGTTAAGCGAGAGTGAGACCGGCGTCTGATGCTGCACCTTGCCCACCGCCAGCAGGTTCTGCGTCAGCTCGACCGCCCGCTCCGTCGCCTCCCGAATCTCCAGCAGGTCGGCGCGCAGCCCCGGATGCTCTCCGTAGTCGGCCAACACACAGTCGGTCTGGCTCAACACCACGCTGAGCAGGTTGTTGAAGTCATGCGCGATCGCCGCGGCCATGCGCTCGACCGCCTGCATCTTATGTTGCTCCCGCAGCCGGGCCTCCACCTGCGCCAGCGCCTGGCGGGTGAGCTGCAAGGCCGAGACATCCATCAACGTCGTAAGAAGCCCGATCGCCTCGCCCCCCTCGTGGATCGGATGGCACACAAGGCTCACCCACACCGGCTCCCCCTCACTCAGCGCCACCCCCACAAGCCCCTCCTGCACATGCCCCGTCATGATCGCGCGCCGTCCCGGAAGCTGCTCCGGCGCAAAGGGCTGGCCCAGCTCATCGACAAGACGCCAGGCATAACTCTGCGGTGACGCGTCGATGAGCCCCCCGGGCGCCATCCCGAAAAGGCGTTCGGTGTCGCCCACGCAGTCGCGGATCGTGCCGGACATATCCTGCACCAGCACCACCGCATGCTTGTGGGCGCATAAGCGCTCTACCGTGGAGCGCTCCCCCAGGTAGGCGCGCAGCGCCTCAATGTCTCGCTCCTTCACGTTCACGTCGCTCTCCCCGTCCTCAAAGACCTCAAAGCCTCTTCTCGTCATAACGTGACGAGGAATGGACTCGGTTCCGACGATAGAGACGCCCCCCCTTCCGGGCAAGCCCGCGCCCCCTTTTCACGTCACCTTCCGCCCCCTCCCACTCGCCGACTTGACATCCCCGCCCCCCCATCCCTACCTTTCTGCGGGTACGGGGCTCATCGACGCCTGCCTCACCGAGTCCCACAGCCCCTCCACGTCGCGCGCGTCCCACGCCTACCTCGGCCCGACGCTGTGCGCCCACCTGATGACGACGATGATCGACTGCTTCCACATCCGCTTGCGCTGAGCGCGCCCCCGCTTTGAGCGGGCGCCTCACCCTTCGTTCGACACCCCCGCCGCAGAGCAGGGCGTAGCAACGAGGATCGTTTTTAGCGCGCTGCGCCCCTCTCAGGGCGACGTCACCGGGCATTGTTGCCCGGCCGTCCGCCCTCACGGGCGCCGATGTGGACGTTTTCGGACTCACGCTGCCGGCAATCTTGTGTGTTGCCAGGCCCGCGTCGCCCAGAACTCCCCCTCGACACTCGCCAGAAGTCCTCGTCCCGCTGCCCCCTCTGCCGGTGATACAACCTGCAAGGAGGCCTTATGCGCCATCGAGATAACACCACCCCCGATGCCCCCGAGCATCGCGACGCATCCTCAACCCACGACACCACCCCCACCCCTGAGCGCGCCCTGATCATCGCCGTGCAGCTTGCCGGCACCGACGATCCGGAGCTCTACAGCTCCGCGGCCGAGCTCGAACGCCTGGCCAACACCCTGGGCATCGAGGTGCTGGGCTTTCACTCCCAGCGCCGCAGCAGCGGGAAGTCTGCCAAACTCCTCGGCTCCGGAAAGCTCGAAGAGATCGCCCACGCCATCGAGGAGCTCGGCATCACCCGCGTGCTCTTCGACGGGGAGCTCACCCCCCGCCAGCACGAGAACCTCGAAGACGCCCTGGGCGTGCGGGTCACCGACCGCTCCGGGGTGGTGCTGCGCATCTTTGAAGAGCGCGCCCAGACCCGTCAGGCCCAGCTGGAGGTCGACATCGCCCGCATCGAGTACGAACTCCCCCGGGTGCGCCGCGGCCACGTCGCCGATGACCGCCGCGGAGGCGGCGGCCGCGGGGAGAAGGGCCACACCAACGTGGAGCTCGCCAGGCAACGCCTGCGCGAGCGCCTGGTCACCCTGCGCCGCGAGCTCACTGACCTGCAGCAGCACGCCGCCACCCAGCGCGCGCGTCGCTCCAGCGCCTTCCAGGTGGCCCTGGTGGGCTACACCAACGCCGGTAAGTCCTCGCTGATGCGCGCGCTCACCTCCAGCGAGGTGCTCGTCGAAGACAAACTCTTTGCCACCCTGGGCACCACTGCCCGCAAGCTCGACCCCCCGCTGCAGCCCGAGGTCGTCGTCAGTGACACGGTGGGCTTTATCAAACGCCTGCCCCACGAGCTCGTGGCGTCGTTTAAGTCCACCCTGGATGAGGCTCACGACGCCGATCTTCTTCTCTACGTCCTCGACGCCTCCGACCCGGAGTGGCCCGACCACCTTCAGGTCACCCGCGAGACCATCCAGGACCTCGGCGCCAACCCCCACTCGCGCGTCGTCTTCAACAAGGTCGATCGCCTCGACGACGCCGAGCGCGCCAGCCTGCGCATGCGCATGCCCGACGCGCTGCAGGTCAGCGCGATGCGCCCCGAACTCGTGGCGCTTCTGCACGCGGAGATCGCCCGCGTGCAGGAGACCTCCTTTGTCGAAGAATCCCTGCTCATCCCCTTTGAGCTCGGCCATGTTGTGGGCGCGGTGCATGAGGGCGCCCGCGTCGTCGAGCAACACCACGGCCCCCGGGGCACCGCGCTGAAAGTGCGCGCCCCCGCGCACGCCATCCCGCTCTGGCGCGCCGAGCTCCCCGACCCACCCCGCTTCGACGATGTCGACAGCCTGCTTGAGCGCGCCGCCGACTACGGTCTGGAGCTCATGCTGGACGATGCCTCCGACCAGGCCCCCGGCGCCTTCGATGAGAGCGGCGCCGACTACCGCGTGCTGCACGCCATCGACCAGGAGGGCGACCCCTGGATCGTGCGCACCCCCCGACGCGAAGGTCTTTATGAGCCCGCCCGCATCGAGGCCCGGGCGCTTCGCGCGCTCAGCGATGATCTCCCCGTCGAACTCCCACGTTGGGAGCTCCACACCCCCGAGATCATCGCCTACCGCCGCCTTAAAGGCCGCCCCGGCTGGCAGATCTCACCCGAGGGAGAACTCTCCTGGAACCACATCGACCCTCAAGATCCCTCCGAGGCGTTTTTGCGCTCGGTGGCCCGCACCATCGCCGCCATGCACCGCCTCCCCTCCGATGAGCTCCGGGCGGCAGGCCTCCCGCAACGCACCCCGCAAAAGGAGCGCGATCATCTTAAGGCCATGCTCCCCCGCGCCCTCTCGGTGCTCAAACCGGCCCCCGAGGTCCGCGAACGCTGGGAGCGCTGGCTGGCCGCCGACCACCTCTGGGCCTGGACGCCGAAACTTGTGCACGGCGACCTCCACCCCGGCCACCTCCTGCTCGATGAGCGCGGCCAGCTCAGCGGCATCATCGACTGGTCAGAAGCCCACCTGGGCGACCCGGCCATCGACCTGAGCTTCTTTATCGGCGCCTTTGCCCCCGGCACACTCGAGCGCCTGCGCGATCTGCTTGACGAAGAGGGCGCAGAGCCGGGCTTCGCCCTGGTGGAGCGCTGCCAGGAGCGCTGGGCCTATTACGCCGTCATCACCGCCGACTGGGCCCTCGACAACGACCACGAACAGGCGCTGGCCCACGCCCGCAACCTCACAAAAGCCCTGGAGTCCCGGCAATGAGCACCTCGCTGCGACCCACCTTTGAGCTCAACCCCACCCTCATCCCCCCGGGCCCCACTTCACCCGCGGCCTGACCCCAGATCACCACCCCCGAATGAGGGGTTATCCCTCATTCGGGGGCATGATCCACCCCTCCGGGTGGGACTCGACCCTCAGCCTGACCCCTCCACCACCCCTCCAGGTGGGACTCGACCCTCAGCCGGACCCCTCCACCACCCCTCGGGTGGGGACTCGACCCTCAGCCTTACCCCTCGATCATCGCTCCGGTTGGGACTCGACGCTCAGCCGGCCCCCTCCATCACCCCCCGGCGCCGGCAGGGGAGTGTGACCCGCACCGGTCGACGAGGGGAGGGCGCCACACCTGAGCGCCAGTGACCTCTCCACTGCGCCCCACGTCATCACGTTGCAACGCCAGAAACGATCAGGGGCGCACCCACGACGCCAGCCATCTCCCATGCTGAAAGCTCAGATGTCGGTAGCGCAGCGCCTCCACCGCCGCGTCCGCCGCGTAGATGCGCCCGATCCCCCAGACCCCCGACCACGCGCTGGCCTGATGCAGATGCCCGCATAAGAGCACATCGCAGCGGCTCGCCAGCAGGTGCAGCAGCGCCTCGGCGTCATGCAACTTCAACGAAGGATCGTCGCTCACCGGGTGATGGTGCATCCCCACCACCACCTGATCCCCGCGCCCTTTGGCCCGCTGCGCAGCCGCCGCCAGCGCCATGCGCTGGGTGTAGCCGAGCTGCCCCGTCGCCAGGCGAGTGTCCCCCACCGTCGTATCGCAGAGCAGCAGCGTCAGCCCCGGCGCCACATACTCCCGAGGCCACGCCTTTGCGCTCTCCGGGGCACCCCAGGTGCACGTCAACCAGCGCTGCGCCATGGCGCGGTCGCTTTCGTTGGCCCCCAGCCCCATCCACCCCACGTCGTGGTTCCCCGGACACCCCGCCACCGCCACCCCCGCATCCTGAAGCAGCGCGACCAGCGCTTGAGCCTCGCGCCAGAGCGCGCGATCCGGGGTGTCCACAATATCGCCCGTCAGCACCACCACCGTCTTTCGAGTCGCACCGTGACGCGTCGCAATGGCCTCAAAAAGCCGCCGCAGGCGGCGCAGACTCTCGTCATCGCGAAGATGAAGATCACTGAGGTGAATCAGATCGGGCACCCCCTCCACGGGCAGTTGTATCGATGCGTCATCATGGCTCATAGCTCCTCCAGATCGCTGCGTACTTCGAGTCGACGCTGGCCCTCCTGGAGCATCGCCACCTCCACCTGCAAACGCCGAATGGTCTCATCGCGGGTATCCAACGCGCGCTTGAGCACGAGGCGCTCCGACTTCATCTGCTCCAGCTCCTCGCGCACCCGGCGCAGCTCCTCGCGTGTCTCCCGCAACTCCTCGCGCAGCTCATCGCGCAGCGACTGCCCGGCCATCAGCTCGCTCTCGCGATGCTTGCGCCAGGCCGCCATCACCGCGCCTCCCAGCGTCACCAGCGCCCCCAGAAGGGCGGTGCCCAGGTGGGTCAGCAGTCTCTCCCATTCCATCATCCCTCTCCCGTACATCGCCTCACGGCGTCCCAATGCGACGGTCTTTGCCGCGTAGCGTCTGTTTGTTGGCGCTATAGCCCGAGGCCGCCAGCGCCCCGGCCCCCACGCCGACCAGCACTGCCGCGCCCACGCCCACCTCCCCGGCCCAGCCCACCTGCTGGGCCAGCGCGTCGACCACCACCGGCCCCGTCACCCCTCCCAGCACAAGCGGCATCAGAGGCTGCGCCCTGGCCCAGCCCGGATGATCCCGCACTCCCGGCACTCGCCCCATAGCCTCGATCACCGCATAGATCGCCGCCGACCACACACCCACCATCATCAATGCCTGCTCCATCAGCTCACCTCCTCCATCCGGTCAACGTCTTCAACGTGCTCGAAGTGCTCCGAGCTCAGCAGCAGCACCCCTCGCACATCGCTCAGCAGTCTCGGCCTGCGCACCACCCCTCGCCCCGCACGCTTATCCGGCCCCAACATCCCGGCGGCGTTCGCCTCCACGGTGTGCACGAGCCTCCCGGCGCTGTGCTCCACAATGGCAACGTGGTCCCCGTACGCCTTCGCCCCCTGAGCCCGGGTGCGCAGCGTGATGATATCCCCCGGCTGCACGTCGCCTGCGTCCACCGGAGCGGGCCTCGCCACACCTGCCCGCGCCCAGTGGTCCGCACTCTGCGCCCGGTAGGTCGAGGGCAACACGAGCTCCGCGATGGCCGACTTGAGCCGCACCGGCACGCAGCGCCCATCGTGCAGATGGTGGCCCACCTGCAACCCGCACCACCCCACAAAGAGCCCGCAGTACTCCAGGTGCGGGGTCGCCCGGCGGATGTCTTCGTCGAACACCCCGCCCGCGTGCTCGTCGAGATGCCACTGCCAGCCGCATGCGCTGAAGTAGCGGGCGATGCGCTCCGGGTCTCGACGGCACTCCACGCCGCGGCGCCATTCGGCGAGCGCGGCGGAGAGGAGCGCACGGCGAAGCCGTGTGCCGTCTGTTGGAATGAGGGGCATGGGGGACCTCCGGGGGTTGGGGGTGAGCGTTGAGCGAGGTGCAAGAAATGAAAAAGCCCGCCGGGGGGGCGAGCTTGGGGCGCTAAGTGGGGTGGACAGGGTTTAAAGGTTCCAGTCCTGGTGGAGATGGGTGCGGACGATACATGCTAAATCGTCTGTTGCGCTCATCGCGATCGTCATGTCACTTCCTCAAAAGATCCCTGTCATCATGCCACGCCAACCCAGCCAGCTTTCCACATAACCTATAATCTCAGGAAGCGTGCCGAGCTCATGTCGTTGGCATTGCATCAGCACCGGCCAGGCAACGAGATCGTCGGAGAGGTAAGAAGAGCCTAGTTGCAGCACGCCAGGTGGGTTCGCGCCGAGGGAGTGCGAGGCGACGAGATTGCCGTCGAACCAGCAAAACACATCTGCCACACTTGTATTTGCGTCATTCGGCACCCACGCCACGGTCACGTCGAACCAGGTCGTGGGCTCCCACTCGCCGACCTTTCCAATCCCTGACAACTGGACGTCTCGGGTGGGCCCGGAGGCGTCGATCAACTCCAATGAGATCACATCTGTCGACCAGATCGCGCCGCTGTTGTCGGGGTGAATGTTAAAGGGCGCCATAGACAGCGAGACCACCCACGCGGTGTCCGAAAAGAGTCCGTCGCTCGTCGGCGTCATCACCGTCGACTTCGGCGCAGCCGCCGCCACGTGCATGCTGGGGCCCTCAAGGCGAACAAAGATAAAGCCCTGGTCACTGGTCTCCCACTGCGCGCCCTGGGTGTAGCCCTCAACATCATGCCCCAGATCGCTGGCTGGCCACGGCTTGAGCCTACCCCCGGTCAGCAGAGGGGCGGGCGTCATATCACCCACCGCCGGGTCCCGGGCGCCAATCACCACATCGCCTCCCAGCGTCGGGTAGTCCATGCCCGAGGGCATTGTGGCCACCGTGCTGATGGATGAGGTCGTGGAATCCACCGGAGCATCACCACCGAAGCGGCAGGGGGTGAATTCAATCTGCTCCAGGTAACCGTCGTTGTTTGGCGCGCGCACCTCGGTCATCCAGGCAAGCACGTTCGCCGTATCTCCGGTCGGCAAGCGTACGAAACGGCGAGAGGGGTAGGTGTTCGCGCCGTCCTCATAGGTGCCGAGTACCAGCTCCACGGGATCTTCTCCGTCGACGCAAATCATCAAGCACACCTCGATGTTGGAGCCGCGCAGGCGCACCTCGTAGGTCTGTGTGGTGTCCAAGAACGTAATCGTGCGATACGCCCCGAGGTCCGGGCGTCCGGGGCCGTCCGCAAACGTGCACTCCGTGGCCAGGGTGGTCTGGTAGGAGCTGACAGGCTCCTTGCCAAATGTGAGAGCAGTCCACGATGAGCTGGTAAACGCCTCGCCCACATGAATCACCGAGGTGTCTCCAAAGTGGTACGCCCACAGATGCGCGGATTGCTGGTGCTCTCGGTAGGTCAGACCCGAGCGCATGACTTCTCCGAGTGCGGGGCGGTATTGCGTCTCATCGGGCCACAGATCGTGTGTGTAGAGTATCATCAATGCCTCCAGTCTGTTTAAGTCCAAAACAAAGCAGCCGCACTGAAGAAAGTTTTTCTTCAGTGCGGCTGCTTTGCTTGTCGAAGGTTATATTAAGGTTGCGTAACCACGAGTGGTCATCGCACAAAGACACCGAACGTGCGTTATATTGCGAGGCAAAGGGTGGACGACTCCCACCGCGTTTAGGTAGGGTCTGCGAGATCAACGACGATGCCCACGGGGACACACAGGAGCTACTTATGCGCACATTTATAGTATTATTTGCACTCGTTACTCTCACCGCCTGCGGTTCTGGTGAAGAAGTCGAGCAGCGCGACCCTCGTTGCGATTACGAGGATGATCGGGAATGGACGTTGCTTAAAGCCGACGATAACTCTGGCGCGTCGTGTTACGGCTTATACCTACCGGATGACTGTAGTGAGGCAGGCTGCCCAGTCAGATGCGGCGGTTTCCGTCCCGATGAACGTCAGATGGCAGGCGGTTTGGTTGATGTCTTAGCCGCCCCCAACATGACCATTTATGTAGAGTGTGCTGACCAAAGCGGCGAGATGGATCGATTCGCCTGCAAAGAAAGCGCCGTGGTCCTCGTGGGTCCGGAGGGGTGTGCCACATCAAGCTACTTTGTGCCGACGGCACCTAGGGCTCCAAATACCCATTCAGTACCTGGCCCACACAGCAAGGTCTGGAAGGTTTCCGCAGAGTAACCTGCGCATCCGCCACCATATCCCTCCCGCCGTCAAATGGTCCATGTCCGAGGGCGTTGTGTTCACCGTGGCAGCGGGCGTTAAAGCGGAGTCTATTGAGGCATTTTCATCAAAATAACATGGGATGATTGCCACCTGCTTTAAATAGCCGTCGATTTCCGGTGCACACCCCTCAGCGACCCACACCACCACATTCTTGGTTTCGCTCGTGGTGAGCCGCGCGAAATTGTGGGAGGGGAAAGTGTTCGCATCTTTCTCACATAAATACCGAGCAATATTATGGGCGCCTCCCCGAGCTTGGTGCGGTATTGCGACACGTCAAATTATAGGTCGTGTGTACAAAGAATCATGAGGACACCCCCTTAGGAACATTCCAGATTGAGTAGCCAAAAACGTGGAGACGACAAAGCTCACGTTTGGGTACGCGAGTCGACCCATTTTGCTCACCGGGCCTGTCAGATCCCGAGCCATCCAACCACTCTAGCTCAGCTTCTTCGGGGACTGTGATTTCAATACGCCGCGCGTCCCACGGAAGTTCGATCTCCACCAAATCCCAGCATTTGCCGTCGCGAGCGCGAGGGCCGAAGTCGAGCATGCCCTCACGAAAGCACTGCTCAGTGCCATTTAGTCCCGTCGGCTCTATATCACCGGGGAGATTGTGATACTGGCGGTGTTTCATCTCCAGCATATGCGAACCACCCACACAATAGGGCACAAAAACAATCTCGTGTTCCTCGTTGTTCACCAGGATGGTGCCCCGCGCGCCAGCCTGTCGGGCTTCCTCGTAGTCTGCATAAGTCGTGGCCGTGTTCTTATAAATCCCCGCAATCATGATGCGCGCAATACGCCGCTGCGGCACCGCCGGAACAACGGAAGGCGCAGGCAACTCCAGCGTCACCGGACTTTCATCCAGCACCTCAATATGCGGGTGATGCTGCCGGTAGTTTCGATCGGAATACCAATTGGAATAGAGCGGCGCCTGCACGCCCGGCGTGCCCGCCCACAACAGACGCGGGCGCCGCGCCGTGGACTCCATCGACTGACGTATGGATTGAAGCGCTCGCGCGTCGGGAGACTTCCGTGCCTGCAACGCCTCTCGCCGCACGCTCTTCAGTCTCCCGTACTTCTCACGCACCCCGATGCTGCGGAACTGTGCGTAGCTGCACCACACCTTGGCCACGTAGCGGATGTAGCAGGTGCCAGGCTTATCGGCGAGGTTGGACACCGGCGGATAGATGCGCATGACCCGGGGGAGGAACGCCCCCACGTGGTCGGTTACTTGCACGGACTGCGCGTCCCATTCGCCATCGTTGTTGGTTGTGATGAGAGCCGCGCAGGTGACGTGGTTCGCGTCAGGGTTGAACGCGCTGTTACCCACCTCCCCGTAGATAGCATCGGCTGGATTCACGACGACGTGATCAGGCCGGCGGGTCTCCTCAATTTCGTAGCAGTCACCGTCGATGCTCAGCAGGTTCTTGCCCTGCTGCTTGTTCCAATTCCAGAAGCCTGGGTTAAGAACATCTGGCGAGACGTACGAGCGCATCGCAATGACCAGGTAATCCCAGCGTCCGGCTGTGCCCGGATCGGGATGATCCAAGCCAGCGTGGTATACCGAACGCGTATTTTGTTGTTTGGTAAAGGGTGGACGACTCCCCCCGCGTTTAGGTAGGGTCTGCGAGATAAACGACGATGCCCACGTGGACACACAGGAGCTACTTATGCGCATACTCACTGCACTACTGGCACTCGTTACTCTTACCGCCTGCGGTGCCGGTGAAGAAGTCGAGCAGCGCGACCCGCGTTGCGATTATGAGGATGATCGGGAGTGGGTGCCGCTCAAAGCCACGCAATCCGACGTAGCGTGCGTAAACTGGAGCCCATACGACCCATATACCTGCCAAGGGCAGGGTTGCCGCGTTCGATGCGGTGGGGTTACAGCAGATGAACGTCAGGCAGATTATGATGCAGCTACTCTCGATATGAGAACATCCGACTATGTGGATGTTATGGTGAATTGTGGGCAGCCTGATGAGTCAGTTGACCAGTTTTTTTGCAAAGGAAGAGCAAGAGTGCTTATCGGTGAAGGGGGGTGCACTGTAAACACCCAAATGATCCCTATCACTATCTTCGCTTCGGAGACCCACCAACATGTCCCCGGTTATAGCGTGGTCTGGCAGATTTTCGAAGAGTAACTCACATGTGTATATGTTTATTGTTTCTCCTTTTCGTGTAGAGTATTGGAGGCTCAAAGTTATTTTATAAACATTATGGTTCTTTGAGCGCTGGGCGGTATTGCGACATGTCGGGTTATAGGTCGTGTGTATAAAGAATTATGAGGATATCCCCTGAGGAACGTTCCAGATGGAGTAGCCAAGGACGTGGAGGCGACAGATTAATCTGTCCGGACGCTGAGTGCCTGATGAGTCTTCACCGGGCCTGTCGGACCCCGAGCCATCCAGCCATTCTAACTCTGCTTCTTCTGGGATTGTGATTTCAATACGCCGCGCGTCCCACGGAAGTTCGATCTCCACCAAATCCCAGCATTTGCCGTCGCGAGCGTGCGGCCCGAAATCGAGCATGCCCTCGCGGAAGCACTGCTCAGCACCGTTAGGTCCTGCTTCCCCAATATCACTCGGGAAGTTTTGATACTGGCGATGTTTCATTTCCAGCAGATGGGACCCGCCCACACAGTAGGGCACAAACACGATCTCGTGCTCCTCGCCGTTCACCAGGATGGTGCCCTGCGCGCCGGCCTGTCGAGCCTCCTCGTAGTCGGCGTAAGTCGTGGCGGTGTTGCGGTAGAGTCCCGCGATCATGATGCGCGCGATACGCCGCTGCGGTACCGCCGGAACGATCGAAGGCGCAGGCAACTCCAGCGTCACCGGACTTTCATCCAGCACCTCAATATGCGGGTGATGCTGCCGGTAGTTTCGGTCGGAGTACCAGTTGCTGTAGGTCGGCGCCTGCACGCCCGGCGTGCCCGCCCACAACAGGCGCGGACGCCGCGCCGTGGACTCCAGCGACTGACGTATGGATTGAAGCGCTCGCGCGTCGGGAGACTTCCGTGCCTGCAGCGCCTCTCGCCGCACGCTCTCCAGTCTCCCGTATTTCTCCCGTACCCCGATGCTGCGGAACTGTGCGTAGCTGCACCACACCTTGGCCACGTAGCGGATGTAGCTATTGCCATCCTGCCCGGTGAGCTCGGGCACGTGGGGGTAAATGCGCATCACCCGGGGCAAAAACGCCCCGACGTGGTCGACAACCTGCACACCCTGAGCATACCACCGGGGAATCTTGTCGGTGGTGATGAGTGCTGCGCACGTGGTGTGGTTGGCGTCGGGATCAAACTCAGGGCCTCCGCTCTCGCCATAAATGGGATCGGTCTCCTGCACCACGACCTGGTCAGGCCGGCGAGTCTGTTGGATGCCGTATACTTTATCGTCGATGTTTGGCAGGTCCTCCCCCAGCTGCTTATTCCAATTCCACCGGTTCGTATTGAGAACCTCTGGCGAGACGTGCGAGCGCATCGCAATGACCAGGTAATCCCAGCGCCCGGCGGTGCTCGGATCGGGATGATCCAAGCAGGGTGGTCATCGCACAAACCCACCGAACGCGGTTTATGTTGCCAGGCAAAGGGTGGACGACTTCCCCTGAATTTAGGTAGGGTCTGCGCGATCAACGCCGGTACCCACGGGGACACACAGGAGCTATTCATGCGCACTCTCACAGCACTACTCGTACTCGCTACTCTCACGGCCTGCGGTCCCGGCGAAGACGTCGAGCAGCGCGACCCGCGTTGCGATTATGAGGATGATCAAGAATGGACGTTGCTCAGGGCCGACGATAACTCTGGTGCGTCGTGTCGCGGCTTATACCTTCCGGATGAGTGTAGTGACGCAGGCTGTCCTGTTAGATGCGGTGGCTTCCACCCCGATGAACGTCAGGCGGCAGGCGGTCTGGTTGATGTCTTAGCCGCCCCCAACATGACCATTTATGTAGAGTGTGCCGACCAAAGCGGCGAGATGGATCGATTCGCCTGCAAAGAAAGCGCCGTGGTCCTCGTAGGTCCGGAGGGGTGTGCCACATCAAGCTACTTTGTGCCGACGGCACCATGGGACCAAAGTGTTTATGATACCCCTGGCCCACACAGCAAGGTCTGGAAGGTTCCCGCGCAGTAACTTGCGCATTTGCGCTCCCGCCACCAAATTTTTCCAAAACGTTGGGTAGTTTATGCCCGACGGCATCGTGTCAACTGTGTTAGGGGGCGTAGCTGTGAAGTCCACCAAGGTATCTCTACCAAAACGGTACGGGATGACTTCCACCTACTCCAAACAGCCGTCACTTTCCGGTGCGCACTTTTCAGCGACCCACACCACCTCAGTCTTGGTGCAGCCCGTCGTGGTGAGCCGGGCGAAACGTCGGAGGCGAAGGTGTTTGCATCGTCCTCACATAAATGCTTAGCAGCTCCACGGGTAGCCTCCCCGAGCTTGGTGCGGTATTGCGACACGTCAAATTATAGGTCGTGTGTACAAAGAATCATGAGGACACCCCCTGGGGAACGTTCCAGATGGAGTAGCCGAGGATGTGGAGACGGCAGTGCTCACGTTTGGGTACGCGAGTTGACCCATTTTGCTCACCGGGCCTGTCTGATCCGGAGCCATCCAACCATTCCAACTCAGCCTCTGCGGGAATCGTGATTTCAATACGCTGCGCGTCCCACGGAAGTTCGATCTCCACCAAATCCCAGCATTTACCGTCGCGGGCGTGCGGTCCGAAGTCGAGCATGCCCTCGCGGAAGCATTGCTCAGCACCGTTAGGTCCTGCTTCCCCAATATCACTCGGGAAGTTTTGATACTGTCGATGCTTCATTTCCAGCATATGAGACCCGCCTACACAATAGGGCACAAATACGATCTCGTGCTCCTCGCCGTTCACCAGGATCGTGCCCCGCACGCCAGCCTGCCGGGCCTCCTCATAATCCGCGTAAGTCGTGGCCGTGTTCTTGTAAATCCCTGCCATCATAATGCGCGCGACGCGCCTCTGTGGCACCGCCGGAACGATCGAAGGCGCGGGTAATTTCAGCGTTACCGGATTGTCATCGAGCACCTCAATATGGGGGTGATGCTGCCGGTAGTTTCGATCGGAATACCAGTTGCTGTAGGTCGGCGCCTGCACGCCCGGCGTGCCCGCCCACAACAGACGCGGGCGCCGCGCCGTGGACTCCAGCGACTGACGTATGGATTGAAGCGCTCGCGCGTCGGGAGACTTACGTGCCTGCAACGCCTCTCGCCGCACGCTCTTCAGTCTCCCGTACTTCTCACGTACCCCGATGCTGCGGAACTGCGCGTAGCTGCACCACACCTTGGCCACGTAGCGGATGTAGCTATTGCCATCCTGCCCGGTGAGCTCGGGCACGTGGGGGTAGATGCGCATCACGCGGGGTAAAAACGCCCCCGCATGGTCGACGACCTGCACACCCTGAGCATACCACCGGGGAATCTCGTTGGTGGTGATGAGCGCTGCGCACGTGGTGTGGTTGGCGTCGGGGTTGAACGAGTCTTGGGGCAGCGACTCCGCCCAGATCGCAGCCTCCGGCGTCACGACAACCTGGTCCGGCGCGCGTGTCTGCTGGATGCCATGGCAGTCTCCGTCGATGCTCGGTAGGTTCTTGCCCTGCTGCTTGTTCCAATTCCAGTAATTAATACTGAGAACATCTGGCGAGACGTACGAGCGCATCGCAATAACCAGATAATCCCAGCGCCCGGCTGTGCCCACGGACTCCCAGCAGTCCCAGGTGTGGTTTACGCGTTGCCAGACGTGGTCGAATTCGCCGGGCTTGGTGCCTTCGCCGCGTTTCGGGTAGACATCAAACACGCCTCCTTGAGTGGGATTGCTCGCGAAGCAATAGCGTAAACTTACAGGTGATGGGATGCTGATTTTACCATATGGGCCGTGTCCCACCCGGATGTTGAGACTGATTAGAAGCTCGTGCAACCCGGGATTAACATAATAAGGGATCACCATGACGGTGGCCCAGCTCGCAACCGAGGCAAACGCCCGGTGATTCCCATACGCGTTATCATCCACGCCGGATCCGGAGAAAAACGAGTGGGTATGCGACGTTCCACCGTACATATGTAATTGTTCGGCGTTATCGAACATCGTCTGGAGGCTGTACTGGCCATAAGGGCGACCGGGCTGGCGTCCCTCTGTAGACTGAAGACGAAAGTGGCGTTTATTGGTCATGACGTTGTCCAGGAGTCGGGGGAGGGATCAGCGTCCCAATACGTCCAAAGGCGGGTGCGGTTATCGGGTTGCTGCAAGGGGGAGGGTTGGCCGGTAAGGCTATTCCACCAGTCGTTTTCATAATCGCCGAGGTCAGCGAGCTTGAGCACAACACCGCGCCCGTATTCATCGATATATGCGTTCAGTAAATCGGCATCTTCATCTTGCAGCGATGGCGTTAGGGCCACTACCGACGAGTTTACAGATTTTTCTACTTTATATAGTGTTGAGCTGATGGGCTGGTTGTCGCGGTCGTAGAATTGAACCTGGTCACCGATCATAAACATGTTTTCTTCGGGACTCCCCTGCACTTCGACGGCGGGTATCTCAGGCCTATCATTGTAGACCTTCACCACCATCTCCGGCGCCACGACTCGGGGCAACACGTCGTTGCCGTACCAGTTGCTCATCATGAGCTCGACCTCGGCGGTATGCCGCACGCGGTCGAGCCTGATCGCGGTGACCAGGCCGATGAATCGCACATCGTCTTCATCGGGTAGGATGCGCACACCGTCGGGGCCAATGACGCCGGTCTCGGGTCCCCCCTCAACACGCATCCACTCTCCGACCGGGGGAAGCTGTCGATGTTGAGCGGCGCTGAAATCGTCGAGAGGCACCTCCACCGTCATTGTCGGTGCGCGGCTCAGTGCCGACTGCGCTTCCACGAGCAGGAGCGAGACAAAATCACGCCGACCGCGGCTGAACGCCCGGAAGTCAAAACGCCGCTCCGAGCTGGTATAACGCGGCGCCGGATCTGTCGGGGCTCGCCGCCGCCGAACTTCGATCACATCGGGCTCAATGCGCGAGACCACGCCCCCCACCTCCGCCACGTAGGTGGCCTCGACGGCGCGCACCGGGTCGCTGATGTCGATACGCGAGGGGAGCATCGCCAATCGGTGCGCCGGCGTCTCAGAGTCAGCACCGTAGACATCGGCAAGGTCGAAAGGCGTTAGAAAGCGCCGGCGAGCGACGCCCAGCGCTCCGTCAGTGCGCAGGCGTAAGAAGTAGCCCTGGGGAGCGAGCGCCCAGCCTGCAAGCTCGGAGAGGCCCGTTTCCGCATCAATCAGCGAGTGGTCAATCTGCTCGGCAGTTTCTTCAAGCGTGTCGAACTCTTTGATGTTGATCAGGTCGAGCCAGGGTGAGCCATCGTAGGTGACCAACCCACTTTGAATCTTGGGCGACTGCTGAAAAAATCGCAGCCAGTCCCGCACAAGGCCCGGGCCCGTGCGTTGTTCCGTGGTCTGTGTGCCGCCCAGCAATCCGCTTTGATCGTGCGCGTAAACAACCTTTGCGCGTCCGTCGACCACGCGAACGTCGTCATCACTGGCCAGCATCGAAGGGGTGTTAATGACCCCGTTTCCGATAAAAACACCGCCCTGGCCGGGCACGAGCACCACGTCGTCGAGCTCCACCACGGGTAGCCCTGGAGGACTATCGCCAGAGGGCGGCGGGGTAATCGCCTCACCGGTTTCAAGCTGCACGGTGCCGATCCAGCGGCCAGAAGATTGAAGAGCCGCATACACGCGCGCATAGCGGCGCTCGTCGACCAGCCCCTCCAGGGGGCGCATGGGATCGACGGCGGTGATCTCCACCTCGTTTTGCTGCGCGCTGTAGGCCCGGCGCTCGATGAACTGGCGCCATACCCATCGCTCTTCACCACCGACATAGTCGATGATGAGCATCCGCCGCCCGGCCAGCGGCGGCGAGCCGACGTACGCTACGACTTCGGTCGCGTTTTCGAAGGGTAAGGGGAGGCTTGCCATCAGGTTGTATTGCCCACCGCCCAGGGCTGTCACAGCATAGGTGGTCGTCGAGGTGTGAAACTCCGCATGCGGCGGAGCCTCACCAGAGACTCGGTAAACGTACCGCCCCGGTGCGGCGACAAAACCTTCAACGTCGGAGATGCCGGGCAGGGTCCACTGAAACGCCTCGCCATAATCCTGCACCGCGCGCGCCTGCTCGATGGCCTGGCACACGCGCTCAGACGCAACAAAGGTCGCTGTTTGCTGCGAGATGGTCACCGACCCCGTCACCAGGTCAATACCTGTGCTTGGATCGCTCGGAGGCCCCACGAGCTGCGCCATGTCGCCGAGATCCAGATCAGCCGGCACATCACCATAAGTGCCGATAAGCGAGACATTTCCCTTACCCGCTCGCACGCCTTCCAGCACAACGACGCACCCTTTGTTCAATCCTTTGTAGCGTCTCGAAGTCAAGTTAACCCCATGTGTCATTGCCGCCGATCACCCGCATGGCAAACTCGACGTCGTAATACTCTGCGGATCTGCTCGCGCGGCTGATGCAGCTCTCGAACTCATCGGCAAACTGGCTGCCCTGAGGTGACTGCAAGACCTCCCAGCGCGCGGCGGTGCTGATGTCGGTTGGCATGGTCGTGAGATTGTAGGCGGCGTACACCGGCTGGTAGCGGCTGATGCCCCGGTCCCACAGGTCGCAAAATTGATTCTGGGTCCATCCGTTGCCGAGGTTGGCTACGTCGGCATAGGCGGGGATGTTGGCGCGCCCTTCAATCACGTGGGCGGCTCCCACATTGCGATAGGTCACCGAGCGAACACGGTCAGCTCCCCACCGCGTCAGATGCAGTCCCTGTCCACGCCCGCCGCTCACATATTGCTCCGCAATGGTATTGAGCGGGCGCCTGGCTGGAGCCCGAAGGGAGCGCCAACATCCCCCGTAAGGCTCGTCGGGAGAAACAACCCAACCATAGCCGGTGTCGAAGGCGTCTCGAGTTTCAAAGTCCATCCCGAGGAGCTTCGTCAGCGCGGGTGTGGAGCTCGCCGCATCGACGCGAAACGACGCATCGCTGGACAACTGCGTGCCCCACCCCGACAAGAGCACGTCGTTGACAAAAAATCCGAGGGGACTCCAGCCCCATGATTGCCCGGGAAACTCAGCGTCCATCAAGTCAACGATGTGCGAGAACAATGAGGGGTACTCGGCGCCCTCGCACATCGCGTACACACCGGGCTCAACCGTGATCCATGAAGTTGTCCAGTTATCGTCGCGAACGTAAAGTCGCTCACCCCCCATTTCCAGGGGGTAAAAATACGCATCAAAACCTGTATCCAATTGAGTCATATCAACCTCTCAAAGCGCTACCGCCAATGGTGAGTTGCGCAGCACGCTCCAGCTCGCTGGCGACGCGCTGGGTGCTGGCCGTCTGACGCTCGAAGAAGTTGGCGCCCTGGTTGTTGACGTTGATGACGATCTGCTGCCCCTCGCGGTCATACTCGCGAAGGGCCTCCAGATAGGCCTGCGTTTGGTACTCTTTAAGCTGCTGCGGATCGGGTGTGTGTATGGGGCCGCCGCTACTCGAGCCGCCTCCGGTTAGGGCGGAGGACGACGAGCCGGCCGAGGAGCCTCCTCCGCTTCCAGCCCCGGCTGCGACTGCCCCATACATGGTCGCGGCCACCCCGTGAGCGATGGCGCCAGGGATGTTGCCCGTCGCACCGGCTGCTACAGCCGCAGCAGCCTCAAACGCTGCCTGAATGCCCGCCGTCTCTTGCACACCCAGCCCCAGCGCTTCCATCGCGCCCTTGGCTGCTGCCGATCCCGCGGTCAAAGACCCCTCCAGCGCGACAGCGGACTTTTTCCCGGCGTCCCGCAGCGTAAAGAACTCGTCGCTCATGCCGGAGAGTGCATCGACTGTTTCGCCTATACCGCTCACACCCAACGCATCGAAAGCGCCCGCAAGAGAGCCTCCCAGCTTGTCGGCATACTTGAAGTGCTCCTGCAGCGCTTTCCTCGCCTTTTTGCGCTCCTCCTCTGCTTTTGCTCGTTCCTCGTCTGCCTTCTTACGTTCGGAATCTTTGATCTCGGCCAGCGTCTCTTCGTAGCCGATCTCAATGCGCGCATACTCCAGCCTGCGCTCCTCGTCGCTCATGTCCTGCTGTGCGACACGCATCAGGGCCAACTCGCGCTCGGCGCTGGCGCGCTGCAACTCGTCGCGTGTGTTGAGGATTTTTAGCTCTTGATTCGCAAGGTCGATGGCATATTGTTTGGTCTTCGCCTCCTCCTCGGCCTCTTTCTTGCGCTTCTCACGCTGCGCATCCATCTGAGTTGTGGCGACCTCGATAGCCAGTGTCTCTTCGGCGTCGCTGAGGCCGCGGTGCTTGATTTCGGCGATCGAGCGCTTGAGCTCGATACTCTCGCGCTCCTCATCTGTCGTGGCTTGCAGCGCCTCCAACTCCAGATTCATCAGAGCGATGCGCTGCTCGCTCTGCTTACGTTCTTCGGCGGCGCGTTCTCTGCGCTGCCTGGCCAAAGCATCCTGACGATCTGCCTCGCGCTCAGCAGCTTCTTGTTGTCGTTGCTCTGCTTGTTGCTTCAAACGGTCATCAACGCTGGGGGCTTCCGGACCGTAGATTAGGATCTCTGGTGGAGGGTCGCGCATGATTGCCTTGCGCCTCTCTACGATCTTCTCAAGCTCCGCGTTGAACTGCTCCATACCCATCGTGCCATTTTGGCCGAGGATGTGGTTGACCAGCGTGTCCTGGGGCAGGGTCCACAAAGCCTTGAAGCTTGAGACCGGGTTGATCCAGTCGTGCCAGTCCATGCTTTCGCGCAGCTCAGTCGTGGCCTTGTGCCAGTCCTCGCTCCAAGTCGTATCCTTGACCTCGCCCATCAGGCCCGCGCGCTTCTCGCTGAACACGCCCAGCGCTTCGACAGCCTCGTTGATATCGCCTGCGAGACGAGACAATGCGCTTCCGGTGCCATCGGACTGATCGCCAAAACCCATGAGCTGCAATGTAGCTTCAGCAGAGCTTAGAATAAATCCACCGACCGCCTGCCGGACGTCACCGAAGTCATTTTGAAGTTGAGAGAGCCTTTGGACCATTGGGTCAACGCTCTCAGCAGCTCCTAAAGTACGCTCTCGAACAATGTTCATCGCAAGGCTGGCCCGAAGGGCTGAGTCTTCCACCTGCGTCAATTTTTCCGCTTCTTCCTTGCGGAGCAGGTTCATCTCTTTGAGCTTTTTGATGTCGCCGGTCATGGCCTGACCGATGGCCACCGAGACTTTTTCGAGATCGCTTCCGCTATGCTGGGCAGCGTCGAGTACGGTGCCCAGTGAAGCGTAGGCTGATTCGGCATTTCCAGTGATGTTAATCAGGTTGGTAAGGGCCGCGGCCTGGGCCTCATCACCAAACACGGTGCGACTCTGCGCATTTGCGAAGAGTACGTTGGCCTGGCTCATGCGCTGAGCCACCTCTTCTGCCTTGGCGCCGGTAGACTCCAATGAAGAGCGAAGCAGGGCGTCAACAGCAAGTTGCTCCAACTGCTCGCTGACCAAGGTTTTCATGGTGCCAGCGGTGAGATTGTAGATGTCACCAACGACCCCCAAAGTCTTTTTATATCCCTCCCAGGCCTCGACGAAGCCTTTGTTGGCTTTGTCGAGGTCTTTGACCTCGTCTGCCGCCCCTCCGGCTTCGTCGCCCACATTCTTGACGCCTTCCGCTTGAGCCTCGGCAGCGCGCGCGCCGCTCTCCGAGTTTGCCTGGAGATGTTCAAGAGGAGGCGTCAAGGCTGCGGTGGCAGCAGCCGTATGTACCGCGGTACGTTCTAGTTCGTTTGAACTCTGGGAGAGTGCCTTTGTAGCTTCCGTGATCAGGAGGAGCTCTTCGGCCCGCGCCTCGAGCTCCTCCTGAGTTATGTAGACGTTATCTGACATCGCTTCACCTCACTCCAATGCGCTCCAACAACTGACGTTGTTTTTTGCGCTCATAGGATGTGTTGCTTTGTTTGGCCGCACCCAGCGCGCGCCAATAGCGAATCCGTTGCCCCACGGTGGCAACCCAGCGTGGTAGCGCAGTGAGGGGCACGTTTCCGTGCTGCACATACGTAAAGTATGTGGCGACCAACCCGTCGACCTCGCCGTACCCGCTTAGCTGGCAGGCTCCGCGCTCGAATCCTCCGCATCGCTCGCATCTGCAGGGGGGCTCGCAGTAGATTCGCTCGAGGTACTCGTCGAGGATTTTCCCAACGAAGCTGGCAACTCCCCGTGCCGAATGGCGTAGTAAAGATCCAGCTGTTGGGAGCGCGAGAGCGAGTTGAGCACGCGGCTGCGCATCGCTTCGCTTAAGTCCACCCAGGGGTTGCCGCCGACCTCGACGAGATGAGCATCGATCACCGCCATGATCTTCTTAAGCTCGTCCGGGGTCAGAAAGGGATCTTCGCCGCGCTCTTCGCGCTCGCGGCGAGTCGCTTCTACCTCCAGGCCGAAGCGGGCGAGTTCGAGGTAGGTCGCGTGACCCGCGACGTTGTGGCGAATCTCGACGGGTTGGCCTCGCAACTCGAGCGTCATGGAGCGGTCCGCGCCCCCGTTGAGAAGGTGTTCCAGATCGATGGCGTTGTTCATGCAGTCCTCCCAAAACTTAGAGTCAGTTCGTTTTCGCCGGCGTCGGTACCATTGCAGTGGATGGGCACATCGAAGGTCATCGCGCCGTCACCGCCGCGCCCAAACGATCCGAACTGCACCGAAGGTGCCGTGATCGTCAGGGTGTCGCCGTTGCTGTTCTCCAGGCTCACCACAAGCTCAAACGCCGTGCCGGCCTCGATGGCCGGTAGAAGCGTATTGAGAGCCGCCGAACGCCCCTTAAGCGTCATGCTTCCGGTGACGCGGTCCCCGGGAGAACGCTCCAGATGCACATAAGAGAGGGTGGTGTCGGCGGTGGTGCCGTCGCGATCTTCGCGCACCTGCCAGTTGGTGCTGAAGTTCACGCTTTCGACGGGATAGCTGACCGCATCTGCGGTGAGCTCGGCCCCGACCATGATGAAACGGTTTTCCTCACCGCTGTAGACCGCCGGGTTGGCCGGTTTGGGCGTCGTCGACGCTGGGAAGCTCGCGAACTTGCCGGTGAACTCGCCAGAGAGGCGAACCGGCTGTCCCATCTCCAGCGTGAGTGTCGAGTTGCCACGCATGCCGGTGTACACAACCTTTCGAGCGTTCTCGCCATCATGCTCGATGAGGTACTCAACGAAGGTGCAGCTCGGCACCTTCGTCATCGCATCGCCAGTCACGAGGTTGTGCTCGTACGAGGGGGGAGGCCCCACGATGGCTTCTTGCGCCCAGTTGCTGGCGAGCAGCAGGGGGGTGACGGGTAGCGCCGGCGTTCCATCCGGGTCCACGATGCCGGTCAGCGCGATTTCCCAGCTCACCGACGCGCCGCCCTGATACACCTCATGCGAGCGGCCGCTGTGCGTGGCTCGCATGCCGGCATCGGGTACGATTTCGTTGGTGGTGGACGGGTCAAAGCTCAGAAACGCGAGGAACTCGGAGGGATCGCTCCCGCTAAACGCGTCATCTCCATAGCTGGTCTCAGATGCCACTGCCGTCAGGCGATTGACCAGGCTCAGGGTGCCTTCCATAAATCTCCTTGTGGGGCGAACCCCCACGGGTTGATGGTGACGCGTTCGTAAAAGAGCGACGTCACCGGGTTGTGGGCACATGGCCCGGTAGTTGGGAACTCAACGTCGCTATCACCTGCCTTTTGCGTTGCGTCGTCGTGTCGTCCCTTCACTATGAGGGGATATCTGGACATTTGAGCAGGTATCGATCGACGCTCCTCCAGGTTTCATGCGGGTGATCGAGGGTGGGACAGGGGCCAAAACGTCGTCTAATTTTGCGACGACACCGCCTCTTCCAGGAGCTTTGCGGCGCGCATCGTGGCGCGCAGCTCGCGCACCTCTTCTTCGCGCTCCTCAAGGCGGCGCGCGATCCAGCGCGCGCCGTCGGGCATCGCGCGCAGCTCGCGCACGCGGGCGTGGAGGCGCAGCGCGGTGGAGGGTGGTCGCCCCCCGGCGTAGCCCGCCACCCGG
>NZ_VOSL01000038.1 GCF_007997005.1 Lujinxingia vulgaris
CGGGGCGGTGCGGCGCTCCGGCTGCGGCGCAGGAGCGGGCGCGGCACCTTCGGGTTCGGCGGCCGGGGCGTTGGTGCGCGGACGTGTCGGGGCCGGGGGAGGGGCTACGAAGTTGCCGCCCTCGCCGCCCTGCACCGCGGTGGGTTGCCCGTCGTAGAGGCCGATCTTGGTCATGGCGATCTCGATGCCGTCGGCCATCGTAAACGAGAGGGTGCGGTTGGCCTCGGTGATCGGGGTGGGCTCGAAGTTCACGTCGACGTTCTCGCGGAAGAACCAGTTAGGATCGTTGCGCAAAAAGTCGGTGACGCGTCCGGCCATCGCGAAGGACATGATGATGCAGGCTGCTGCCGCGAAGATGGTCGTCCCGATGAAGATGCGCGCCAGCCGGTCAGTGGGGCGCTTGACGACGTGGAAGCGCTCTTTCTGGCTGTTTTCACCGAGGGCGGTGAAGATCGGGATCGAGAGCGCGAGCGTGCTGGCCACCCCCAGCTTGACGGTGCCGTGGGCGAAGTCGCCCAGCAAGGCACCGGTGGTGATGAAGGTGATGTAGCTGAAGAAGATGGCCAGGATGCTCAAGAAAATGAGCTTTACGACGGTGAAGGCAAAGGAGAGCAAATTATCGTCCGGGCTTGCTGCGGGGGGAGGCTTGGGCGTTGCGGAGACGGCGGCATGCGCGGCGGTCGTGTGCGCCCCGGAGCCGCTCGCTGACTGTGGTGCGGCCGGGGCCTGCGGGCTTAGCGGCGCAAAGGGGTTGTTGTCGGCGTAGGCGTCCGGGGGCAGCGGAAGCTCGGAGCTGGGAATGCCCAGGAGCTTCTCTTCGGAGAGGTCGTAGTCGACCTGATTTCCGACAAAGGGCGCTGCTTCCGCCGGGTTGAACCCGCTCTCGGCCGGGCCGGTGTCGAAGTCGCGCTCGTTGAGGTTGCCCTGAAGCCATCCCGCCTCCGCGCCAGATTGAGCCGCGGCAGACGACGCGCCCGCCGCGGCTCCCAGGCCGGGGCCGAAACCGGCGGCAGGGGCGGGCTGGCGGGGCTGCTGCGTGCGCGGCTGCGTGCGCGGCTGCGGCGTGTGCTGCTGGTGGGTGTGGCGTGGGGTGTGCGGGTGCACGCCGCTCGGGTCGGTGCGGGGCACGGCGTTGAAGTTGCCGCTGACCGCGAAGTAGCCCCCGGTCGCCGGTGAGTAACCCTGCTCCTGAGAGAGGGACATCATGGCGTGGTCGATGGACTCGCAGAACTCTTCGGCGGAGCGAAAGCGCCGGGCGATGTTTTTCTGGGTGGCGGTGCGGATGAGATCCTGGAGCAGCGGGTGCAGCGCCATCAGGCTGGGGAGGCGCAGCGGCTCGGGCGTGAGCTGCTGGCTGATCAGCCCCATCGTGGTGTCGCCCTGAACCGCCGGCTCTCCGACGAGCATCTCGTAGAGAATGAGCCCCATCCCGTAGAGGTCGCTGGCGCCGGTGAGCGACTCGCCACGGACCTGCTCCGGGCTCATGTAGCGCGGCGTGCCGATGAGCGCGCGTTCGCCCTCGGGGACGCCGATGGAGGTGAGATCGTCGTTTTGTTTGCCGAGAAGGCGAGCGACCCCGAAGTCGAGCACTTTGACAAAGTCGGGCTCGGTGTCGAGGTCGGTGACCATGATGTTGGCCGGCTTCAGATCGCGGTGCACGATGCCGTGGCGGTGCGCCTCGGCCAGCGAGCGGGTGATCTGACGGGTGAGCGCGAGCGCGCGCATCGGCGTCTGGGCGCCTTCGGCCTTGAGGATGTCTTTGAGGGTGTCGCCCTCGACAAACTCCAGCACCATGTAGACGACGCCCTCAAAGGTCTCGCCATAATCGTGGATGGTGACCGTGTTGGGGTGGCGAAGTTTGCTGATGATTTTGACTTCGCGCAGAAAGCGCTCGCGCGCGCTGGGCGCCTCCGAGCCCACACCGGGCTTGAGCACCTTCAGCGCCACGTGACGGTCCATGGCCACCTGAAAGGCCAGGTAGACCATGCCGAAGCCGCCGCGGCCGAGCTCGCGCAGGATGCGGTACTTGCCCTCGAAGAGGTGTCCTGGCTCTAAGCTGTATGTTGCATCGAAGACGACCACGGAGGTGGACTCCCCTGGGGCATAGACCTATGGTTGGCATCATCCTTAAGCCGGATCAGGCTATCAACGGCCCCGGAGCAGGTCAATCTAAGCGGGCCGCAGAATTCAAGCGATGTCGAGTAACGCAGAGTCACAGTTCGGGGACAAGGCCGACGGCGCAGCCGGCGCGACGCTCTCCTTTGAGGAGGGCACGCTGGTGCTGCGGGGGGTATCGCGGGAGCAGGGCGCGGCCGGGCCGGGCTGGGTCTATGACGCGCGGGTCGACGCCTGGCGAGCGCCGGCCTGGCGCTACCGGCAGGTGCTCGCTGCACTTCTGCGCTCCGGATTGAGCCTGCGCGATGAGGCCCGCGCCTACGCCGAACACGACCTGAAGATGGGCGGGCGGCGCTTTAAGCCCTACGACCACCAGGCCGAGGCGCTGCAGGCCTGGGGGCAGGGCAGCCGACGCGGGGTGGTGGTGCTGCCGACCGGCGCGGGAAAAAGCTATGTGGCGTCGATGGCCATTGAGCTCACCGGGCGCACCACGCTGGTAGTGGTGCCCACCATCGACCTGATGACGCAGTGGGTGGGTAACCTCGAGGCGGCCTTTGGCCAGCCCATCGGCATGCTCGGCGGGGGCTACCATCAGGTGGAGCGCATCACGGTCTCGACCTACGACTCCGCGGCGATTCATATGGCGCGGCTCGGCGATCGTTTTGGGCTGTTGATCTTTGATGAGGCGCATCACCTGCCCGGGGAGGTGTATCGGCAGGCGGCCTTGCAGAGCATTGCGCCCTTTCGGCTGGGGCTTACCGCCACGCCGGAGCGCAGCGACGGCAGAGAGCGCGACCTCGACGATCTGGTCGGACCCCAGGTCTACCGTCGCTCCATCAAGGAGCTGGCTGGCGAGGTGCTGGCCGACTACGAGGTGCGCACCCTGGAGGTGGCGATGAATGAGGAGGATCGCGCGATGTATGACGACGCTCGCGCGGTCTACCGCGGCTTTGTGGAGTCGCAGGGCATTCGCCTGGGCGGACGCCACGGCTGGCGCAACTTCCTGGCGGCCACGAGCCGCTCCGATGAGGGGCGGCGCGCGCTCAAGGCCCACCGTCTGCAGAAGCGTCTGGCGCTTGTGCATCAGGAGAAGTTGGCGCTGCTTTACGAACTTCTCGATGAGCATCCCGAGGAGCGGGTCCTGATCTTCACCAACGACAACGCGTCGGTCTACGCCATCAGTGAGGCGCTCTTATGCCCGGCCATCACCCACGAGACGAAGATCAAGGAGCGCCGCGAGATCTTAAAGCGCGTGCGTGAGGGGACCTACCGGGTGCTGGTCACCAGCAAGGTGCTCAATGAGGGGGTGGACATCCCGGAGGCCTCGGTGGCGATGATCCTGGCCGGCTCCGGGAGTGTGCGGGAGCATGTGCAGCGCCTGGGTCGAATTTTGCGACGCGGGGAGGGCAAGCGCGCTCTGCTGTACGAGTTGGTGACGGCGGATTCGGTCGAGGGGTTTGTGAGCCAGCGACGTCGGGAGCACGATGCTTACCAGTGATCTTCTGCGGGTAAAAAAGACGCGCGGGGCGATCGTGCCGCGTTATCTGGATGTGGATTCTCCCGAAGCGCGGGAGCGGGCGCAGGCGCTGGTGGGGATTTTCAACGATCACCTCGATAAACCGCGCGCGCTGGTCGATGAGCGGGTGGAAGAGGCCATTGGCCACGGCACGGATTTCTTGATCTGGCGGGGGCTTGCGAAACTTCTCTACGACCGCAGCGAGTTCGAGGTACGGGCCGAGGCGGAGCCCGCAGATGTGCGCGAGGCGCTCTTTCTGGCAGCGGCGAAAGCGGGCAACCCGCATCGCGACGAGGCGCGCGCGCAGGTGCTCAACGAGGTGGGAGCGGCGATGGGGCTGAGCCCGCAGGCGCTGGAGGTGGCGCTTTACGCCGATCTTGAGGAGCGTCAGGTGCTCTCATCCTTTAAGAAGATTGACGCCGAGGGGCTGCTGCACCGCTACAACCTGGCGCTGGCGCAGGCGGTGCTCTACCGGGCGCTGAGTCTGAAGATTTCGCTCACGGGGCAGGACTCCAACCGGCTGCGCTATCTCTTTCAGATGTTGAAGTTTCACCGTTTGATGCATCGCACCGAGCGGGTCAAAGGGGGCTATGTGATCGAAGTCGACGGGCCGGCCAGCGTGCTCAAGGGGGGCAAGCGCTACGGGTTGTCGATGGCGAGTTTCCTGCCGACGGTGCTGCACCTGAAGGGCTGGCAGCTCGACGCGGTGGTCGATTGGGATAACAAAGAGCGCACCTTTGAGCTGGGGCCGGACCAGGGGCTGAAAAGCGGTCGGCGCGTGCGGGGGCAGTGGGTGGCCGAGGAGGAGCAGTGGTTTGAGGAGCGCTTCCCCGACCAGTCGCCCGAGGGCTGGGAGCTTGTGCGCCAGGGGGAGGTTGTGGATCTGGGGGATAATGAGGTGCTCGTTACCGATTATGTGGTGCGAGAGCCGGGCGGGCGCGAGGTGCTGCTGGAGATCGTCGGGGCCTGGCGGGCGGGGTATTTGCGCCGGCGACTGGAGCGGTTGTCGGCGCTTAAGAGCGAGCGGCCGGTGATCCTGGTCGTCAGCGAGCGTCTCAAGGCCGACCGCGAGAAGATGGAGGCCGGGGCGGCGGGGGTGGTGTTTTTCAAGGGCGTGATCTTGAGCGATAAGGTCGTTGAAGCGGCCCGGCAGGCGCTGGGGCTCGGGTAAGCGCGGGGGAGGGGGCTCGATACGGGTCTCAACGCTTCGGGGGACACCCCGAGGAGGTGCAGTCGGAGCGCGGAGGTGCGGGGCCTGTTGGCGTCGAGCACCAGCGTAGGGCATGGTAGCAGGCATCATGCGCAGCGCGATGAATAAATGACTTCCGGGACAGTGGAGTGACGAGTATGCGAATCGAGAGTGCGACAAAAGCGGCCCTGGTGGGCCTTGTGGCAGGCGGGGCGATATTGGTGGGGCAGGTGGCGGTGGCCGACGCCTGCATGCCGCCTCCCGGTCAAATCAACGGGGCTTACCCGGCCGATGGCGAGGTGGTGGCTCCCGAGGTCAAGATGTGGCTCTTTGGCAGCGGGGCGGGGCAGCTCCCCACCATCGAGCTCCGAGACGCCGATGACGAGGTGGTCGAGACCACGGCGCTCACGAGCTACCTGACCTCCATGTTCGGCGTCGCTCACGCCGTGGTCCCCGACGCCCCGCTGGCCGAGGGCACCTACACGCTGAGCGCTCAGTTTGAGAGTTTCCCCCAGAGCGACTTTGAGCGCGTCATCGAGGTCGACGCCGACGCCGCCTGGCCCGCGCCGCCCGCCCCGCCGGCGATCACCTGGTACCGGGAGACTCACGACCAGGCCGTGGGCAACAGCTGTGAGTTTGGCGATGAGCATCACCGCATCATGCTTCAGCCGTCTGCGGGAGCAGTGGCGTACCGCCTGGAGCTTGAGACCGAGTTTGATACGGCCTTTGAGATCGGCCCGATGGGCGGTCGCACCGCCATCGAACACGGCATCACCCTGGGCGATGTGGTCTGCGTGCGGGCCTACGCCATCCGTGGCGACGGCGTGGAGAGTGAGGTCTCGGAGCGCTGCCTGCCGCAGAAGTGCCGTCATTACGAGCTCGACGAGAGCCCCGGCGCGCTGGGAACCACTGACTGGAGCCTTGTGAGTGAGGATAGCTGCCCGGGTGATCCCGGGGAGGGGGATGAGCCCGGTGGGGGCGATGTGGGCGCAGATGCCGGCTTTGATGTTGGCGAGTGGCCCGACGAGGATGCTGGTGATGATGTGGGGCCTCAGCCCGGCGATGATGTTGGCGAGGAGCCTCAGCATGATGCGGGAGAAAGCGTCGATGCCGGCTCCGGCGATGTGGGCACAGGCTCCGGCGGTGACGTCGCCCTGGACGACGATGGAAACTCGCAGGGAGCGGTCAGCGGGGGCGGCTGCTCCTCGTCGGGAAGTCCGGCGGGCGGTGCGCTGAGCCTGGTGCTCGGTGCGCTGGGGATGCTCGTGTGGCGTCGGCGCCTTTGAGTCGCTCAAAGGTCGGGTGTGAAGTTCCAAAAACATGGCCGTCTTTTAAGGCGGCCGGGAGTATGACGATGACGATGTGGAGTGTGGGAAGTGGCCTGGCGATCTGCGCGGGCGTGATGATGGCGAGCGTACTGCCCGTGCAGGAGGCGCAGGCCTGTGATCCGGCGCTTGAGTATGTGGTCGATGCGTTGCCCGCCGAAGATGCGGTGGTGGCGCCCGATGCGCAGCTGTTGATCTTCTTTAACGGCGCGCAGGACGACCCTTTGGTCGAGCTTGTGAACGCGGCCGGGGAGCAGGTGCCCGTCAGCGTGGAGCGCGTCAATCAGGCGGCGTTCTTCGGTTTTGTTCGCGAGCTCCTGCCGGAGGCGCCGCTGGCCGAGGGCAGCTATAGCATCCGCGTGACCTATGACGATGAGTTTCAGGAGGACTTCGAGCGTAGCTTTGAGGTGGACGCCGAGCACACCTGGGCCCCGATTGAGAGCGCGCCCGAGTTGACCTGGTATCAGGAGACCTACGCCGAGGGCACCGGCAACAGCTGCGAGTGGGGTGATGAGTATCAGATGATCCGTTTTGGGGAGGTTCCCGGGGCGATCAGCTATTATGTGGAGCTGGAGCGCGATGACACGATCCTGGAGCAGCGTTACCTGAGCGATAAGGCCGGGATGTTTCACGGCTTCGTGATGCAGGACATCGACTGCGTGCGCGTGGTGGCCCTCGGCGGCGATGGTGGGGCTGGCGAGTCGACCGAGCTCTGTGTGCCCGATAAGTGCAACCACTTCGAGGGGGAGATGCCCTTTCAATTTGGTACCACCGACTGGGACGAGGTCGAGGGCTGTGAGATCGAGGTGCCGGTGGAGGGCGATCCGGACGACAGTGACGCTGGCAGCGACGACGTCGGCGCAGGCGATGTGGGCTCGGGCGCCGATGCGGGGAGTGACGCCGGCGGCTGGGATGTGGAGGAACCTTCTGGCGGATCGGATGACGAGGGTGGTTGCAGCAGCACCGGCGGAGCACCGGGCGGCATGATGGCGACGGCGCTGGCGATGTTTGGATTGCTGTGGCGCCGGCGCCGCGCGTTCTGAGCGGCGCTCAGGTCGGCCTGAACCGACATCGATCGAAGTACAAGCGAGACGCGCGGCCCGAAAGGGTCGCGCGTTTTTTTATTCAGATGGTCGGGTGGGTCTAAGTTGTTGATTGGGAACGTCTTTTGGCCTGCCCGGGGAGAGGGCGTTCGCAAAGGTTGACGGATCATGAAATAGTCTCCAAATTAGCGCCGTTAGTTTGTTCAGTTCATACTGAATGTTTCATATGAACAGCCTGTCGCACGCAGAACACCCACTGAGACGAACCTATGAATGACGCAGAGATCGAGTTTATCGAGCGCTTCGGCCTGATCTTTGAGGAGGACGGCGCGCCGCGTATCGCCGGTCGCATCTTCGCGCTGGCGCTAATCGAAGACCGCGCGCTGACCCTCGACGATATGGCCGAGATCCTTCAGGTGAGCAAAGCCTCGATCAGCACGAACACTCGCCTGCTCGACGGGATGGGGCTCCTGGAGCGCACGACCGTGCCCGGCGATCGCCACACCTACTATCGCCTCGCGCCGGATGCCTTTGAGGTCTCGCTGGCGAGGGCGCGCCGGCGGATGGTCACGGTGCTGGAGGTGCTCGACGACACCCTCCCGGGGCTCCCCGAGGATAACCCGGTCGCGAAGCGACGGCTCTCAAAGATGCAGGAGTGGCACCGCTTTTTGGTCGACGATATGGACGCGATGCTGATTCGCTGGCGCGATCGTCAGGACGCGAAACACGAGGAGGGCGCCGATGCGTAAGCGAGCATTCATGCGTCATAGCGGCGTTTGGGGGGCGGTGGCACTCCTGATGGTGAGCGCGCCGGCCTGGGCTCAGGAACTTCCCGAGACGCCCCCCCGGGCAGAGCCGGTCGATTCGCCCGACGATGTGCAGCCGGAGTCGTCGACGAGCGTGGCTCAGCAGGATACGGGCGCGCAGACCACCGGGGCGCGCGTGCTTACGCTGGACGAGGCGGTGGAGCGGGCGACCACCCGCGGCAACCAGATCGCGCTGGCGCAGGCCGACGTGCAGAGCGCCGAGCTGGCGCTGAAAGAAGCGCGCTACGGACGGCTTCCGCAGGTCAGCGCCGAGGGGCAGTACTCCAACAACATTCGCACGCCTTTCATCGTGCTTCCCGAAGACAGCCCCTTCGGGGGTGGGGTGTTGCGCACGGGCAGCAAACATAACTTCAACTTCTCGGCCCAGGTCTCGGTGCCGATCTGGTCGACGCAGCTCAACCGCAGCATCGATCTGGCCGAGGCCAGCGCGGAGCTGAGCCGGCTGGTGGCGGAGTCGTCGCAGACCACGGTGAGTGTGGAGGTGCAGCGGGCGTATCTCAACGGGCTCATCACCCTGGAGTCGCTGGAGGTGTTGGAGCAGAGCTATCAGACCCTGCAGAAGAACCTGGAGCTCGTGCGCGCGCTCTACGAGCAGGGCGCGGCGCCGGAGTACGATCTGATCCGCACCGAAGTTCAGGTGCGCAACGTGGAGCCGGAGCTCAGCCGCGCGCTGAGCAACCATCAGGGCGCCCTCAACTACATCAAGCTGCTCACGGCGATCCCGATCGATGAAGAGATTCGGCTGGCAGGCTCGCTGCGCGAGCTCTACGCGGAGGCTGATGCGGCCGGGCTGGAGCCGAACTTCGAGCAGAACGCCGATCTCATTCAGCTCACCGGCCAGCGCAGCCTGGTGGAGCGGCAGGTGGCGCTGGAGAAGGCCGCCTACTGGCCGACGCTGGCCGCCTTCGGCAGCTTCACCTACCAGGGCCAGGCCAACGATCTGAGGTTCTGGGATTACGAGTGGGGAGAGACGGCGATCGCCGGGCTGACCCTCTCAGTGCCGATCTTCAGTCCGGGGCTGCGCCAGCGGGTGGAGCAGGCCGAGGTCGATCAGATGCGGCTCGGGTTGCAGGAGGAGTTCTTGCGCCAGTCGCTGCGCTCGGAGTTCGAGATTGCTATGGCCCGTCTGGCCGACCTGGAGAAGACCATTGAGGCCCAGGAGCGCAATGTGGCGCAGGCCGAGCGCGGCTACTCGATCGCGCAGACAAGCTACGAAGAGGGCGCCTACGGCCTGATGGAGGTCAACGACGCCGAGAGCGCGCTGACCGACGCGCGGCTCAATTACACGACCACGCTTAACGATTACCTCAACGCGTTGCTCGACCTGGAAGAGCTGGTCGGAGCGGGGAGCGAGAACGATGACTGACGAGATGATGATGAACCCGACGACGACGTTTCGAAGTCGAGCAGGACGAGGCGCGATGCTACTGAGCGCGCTGGTGCTGGTGATCGGCAGCGTGGCGTGCAAACCCCCGGCCGAGGAGAGCAGCGCGGAGGTCGAAGAGACCGTGGAGCGTGCCGCGCCAGTGCGCGTGAGCTCGCCGGAGGCGCTGACGCTTCCCCGGCGCGCGACCTACTCCGGGACGCTGGAGGCCTGGGAGGTGGCGCAGATCACCGGGCAGCAGGGCACCCGCATCGATCGTATGCTGGTGCAGGAGGGCGACCGGGTGCGCCGCGGGCAGGTGCTCGCCAGGATGGATGACGCCACCCTTCGTCAGGCGCAGGTGGAGCTGCGCACCGCGCAGACCGAGCTCGATCGGGCCAAACGCCTGGTGGATATCGGTGCGGTGGCCCGCCAGCAGCTCGAGCAGGCCCAGGCGGCCTACGACTCGATCAGCGCTAACATCGAGCTTCTTCAGAGCAACACCGTCCTCACAAGCCCGATCTCGGGCATCGTGACCAACCGCTACTTTGTGGCCGGTGAGCAGTTTGTGGCCGGCACGCAGGCCCCGGCGCTTCTGACGGTGCAGCAGATCGATCCTCTCAAAGTGATCATCGACGTGGCCGAGCGCTACTTCCCGCAGGTCAAGACGGGGATGAAGGCCACCGTAAACCTCGACACCTACCCCGGCGAGGACTTCGCCGGGGAGGTCACGCGTATCAACCCCACCATCTCGCCAGATAGCCGCAGCTTCCGGGTGGAGATTCGCCTGGACAATGAAGACGGGAGACTCAGCCCGGGGATGTCGGCCCGCGCCAGCCTGGAGCTCGGCGAGGTGGAGGGGCTCTTTGTGGCGCGCAGCGCGGTGCAGACCCAGCCGGGGCGCGACGAGCCTTTTGTGTGGGTGGTGCAGCAGGACAAAGCCCACCGCGCCTTTATCGAGGCTGGCGAGCGCTTTGAGGATCGCCAGCTGGTGCGCTCCGGTCTGGAGCCCGATGCGCAGGTGGTGATTGAGGGGATGTCGCGTCTCAATGAGGGCACGGAGGTCGAGGTGGTGGGCGCGCCCGATTCCCAGCCGGAGGGCGGCGATGAGGTGACCCCGGAGGTCGATGAGCGCGATGTGCGCGCCCAAGATAAGGCCGAAGACGAGGCGGAGAGCACCGACCAACCCGGTTGATGATGACGAGCGCGTTGTCGTCATGACCGCGCGCTCGCCAATCCGGGTAGCCCCCCATCACGTTGCGGCGACGCTGCCTGTTTTGCTGCATTGAGGACGCATTATGAACATCTTTCGCCTGGCCGTCTCCCGGCCGATTGCCACCTCGATGGTCTTTATCGCCATCATGGTCTTTGGCATCTACTCCTACATTCGCCTCCCGGTGGACCTCTTCCCCGAGGTCGATTCGCCCATCATCTCGGTGATCACAAGCTACGAGGGGGCCGGCGCGCTGGAGGTTGAGCGCAACGTCACCGAGCACCTGGAGAGCGTGCTGGGCACCACCCCGGAGCTGCTGGAGATCACCTCCACCTCGATGGATAACGTCTCGGTGGTGACCCTGGAGTTTAACGGTGGCGCCAACATGGACGAGGCCACCAACAACGTGCGTGACCGCCTGGGGCAGGCCGAGTTTTTGCTGCCCGACGACGTCAACGACCCCATCCTCCAGAAGTTCGACGCCAGCGCGATTCCCGTGGTCATCTACTCGGTCACCGCCGATGAGAGTTACCCGGAGCTTGAGCAGATCATTGACGACTACATCGTCAACCCCCTCAACCGCATCAGCGGGGTGGGCGATGTCTCGGTGACCGGGGCGCCCAGCCGCGAGGTGCAGGTGGTGCTCGATCCGGAGCGGTTGCGTGCCTACAACCTCGATGTGCCGCAGATCGCCCAGGCCTTGCAGGCCGAGAACATCTCGTCGCCGGCCGGGCGCGTCGACCTGGGGACAGAGAGCTACAACCTGCGCGTGAACACCGAGTTTCGCTCTGTCGACGATATCGGCGGGGTGATCGTGGCCAACTACCAGGGCCGCCAGGTCACCCTGGATCAGGTCGCGAGCATCCGCGAGGGCTTCGCCGACGAAGACGCGATCTCGCGCGTCAACGGCCGCCAGGGGCTGACCTTTGCGGTGCAGAAGCAGACCGAGGCGAACACCGTCGAGGTCAGCGAGCGGGTCATGGCGCAGATGCCGGCCATCGCCGAGTCGTTGCCGGACGATGTGGAGATGACGCTGATCATCGACACCTCCGACTTCATCGTGGATGCCATCAACAACTTGAGCTCGGTGCTCTTTTACGCGGTGGTCTTCGTGGTGCTGGTGGTGCTGATCTTTTTGCGCCAGTGGCGGGCCACGATCGTGATCGCCGCGACGATTCCGGTCTCGCTGATTGTGGGCTTTATCTACCTGACCCTTGTGGGCTCCACGCTGAACATGATCTCGCTGAGCTCGCTCTCGATCGCGCTGGGGATGGTGGTCGATGACGCGATCGTCGTGCTCGAGAACATCATGCAGCATATCGAGCGGGGATCGACGCCCAGGGAGGCCGCGATCCACGGCACCGGGGAGGTGGGTGTGGCGGTTGTGGCCACCACGCTCACCGTGGTGGCGGTCTTTTTGCCGCTGACCTTTCTCGAAGGTCAGACCGGCGTGTGGTTCGGCCAGCTCGGAGCCATTGTCGTGGTTACGGTCGTGACCTCGACGGTGGCCGCGCTCACGCTCACGCCGATGATGGGCTCGCTGATGATGAAGCCCGTCGATGAGAAAGGGCGCGGGCCGCTCAAAGCGCTGGCCCGCGGCATTGATAAAGGACTTCGGGGCATTGAGGCGGTCTACCGCGGCGCCCTGGGCGTGGCGGTGCGTTTTCGCAAAACGACCATGCTGGCAGCGCTCGCGGTCTTTGGCCTGAGCGTGGCGCTTGTGCCACGGGTGGGCACCGAGTTTATGCCCATCAGCGATGACGGCTTCGTCACGGTCAGCGGGGAGCTCGAGACCAGCCGAAGTCTCGAGTACACCTCGGAGGTGGTGACCCGGCTGGAGGCTCAGATCACCGAGGAGGTGCCCGAGCTCAAGCGCCTCAACAGCACCAGCGGCACCAGCGGCTCGATGTTTGGCGGGGTGGGCGGGGGCAAGAACGAGTTTCAGCTGCGCATGGAGCTCATCGACCAGGATGATCGCGAGCGCTCGGTCTTTGAGGTCGCCGATCAGGTCCGCGGCATCATGGCGGGGACCCCCGAGATCGTGACCTCCACGGTGACCGCCGGTAACAGCGGTGGGGCCGGCAGCGCACAACCGGTGGCCGTGGAGATCCGCGGCTTTAACCTGGAGCAGACCACCGCCCTGGCCCGAGATCTGGCCGAGCATATGGAGGGCATCGAGGGCACGCGCGATGTCAACTTAAGCCGTGGCGAGAGCCGCCCGGAGTTTGAGATCATCTTTGATCGCGAGCGCCTCAGCGACTTCGGTCTGACCTCGGCGCAGGTGGCCCAGGTGGTGCGCGGCAACATCGCCGGGCAGACCGCCACGATCTTCCGACGCGACGGCGATGAGTACGACGTCGTGCTGCGCTATGCCGAAGGCGAGCGCAGCTCGCTGGAGCAGGTCCGGGAGATGACGGTCAACACGCCGTCCGGCGCGCGGGTGCGCCTCGAAGACCTTGGCGAGATCAAAGAGTTCATGGTGCCGCCCAACATCGAGCGCATCGACCGGGAGCGCATGCTCACCGTCTCGGCCGGCATTGAGGGGCGCCCCCTGAACCTGGTCATGGAGGACGTGCGCGAGTGGGTGGATGCGCAGAACCTCCCTCCCCAGATCGCCATCACCTACGGCGGCGACTTCCAGGAGCAGCAAGAGTCCTTCCAGGATCTTTTCCTCATCCTCGCCCTGAGCCTGATCCTCGTCTACCTGGTGATGGCCGGGCAGTTTGAGTCGCTCAAAGAGCCCTTTGTCATCATGTTCTCGATCCCCTTTGCGTTTACCGGGGTGATTCTGGCGCTCTTGATCACCAACACGCCGCTGAGCGTCATCGGGCTTATCGGGGCGATCATTCTGGTGGGCATCGTGGTGAAAAACGCCATCGTGCTCATCGATTACATCAAGCTCTTGCAGGGGCGCGGCCAGCCCATCTTTGAGGCGATCGTCGACGGCAGCGTCTCGCGTCTGCGCCCGGTGTTGATGACGACCCTGACGACCATCCTGGCGATGATTCCGCTGGCGCTGGAGATTGGCGAGGGGGCCGAGCTCTGGAAGCCGATGGCCATCTCGGTGATCGGGGGCCTGAGTTTCTCGACGGTGGTCACGCTGATCATCGTGCCGGTGCTCTACGGGATGTTTGAGCGCAACGCCAAGACCGAGACCGGAGGTATGACGTGAAAGCGGTGATGATTACCTACAACGAGGTGCTCTCCGAGCGGCTGATTCATCTGCTCGATGAGCTTGAGCTGCGCGGTTTTACGCGCTGGAACGGCGTGCAGGGCCGCGGCACCACCACGGGCGAGCCG
The DNA here is from genome assembly GCF_007997005.1 of Lujinxingia vulgaris. Lineage (GTDB taxonomy): Bacteria > Myxococcota_A > Bradymonadia > Bradymonadales > Bradymonadaceae > Lujinxingia. The sequence continues at coordinate 13,892 of NZ_VOSL01000038.1, forward strand.
CATATGGGAAACCATATCTGGCCCTCGCTCAACGGGGCGATGTACGTGGTGGTCGAAGACGAGCAGCTCGACGCGTTTTTCGACGCGCTCTCGGAGCTCGATGCCCAGGGGCGCGGACTGCGCGCGTTTGTGAGCCCGGTGGAGCGGGCGATTTAAAGGGAGCGTGCCCGGTATCGCTCACCCGGGGGAGGTCCGGGCTGTCATCGTGCGTCGGGGTGCGCTAATTTAATGGCATCGATGATCGCATTGGGTGCCACCTCGCGTATGATGATGGCAACGACCTTCTCCCGGGATCTTTTTATGCATACGTTGCGCAGGCTGTTGGTGATGTCGTTTTTCGCGCTCGCGCTCCTGGCGACGAGCTTCGCGTCCACGGCGTCGGCGCAGACGCCTGACTTCAGCGGCAGCTATGTGCTGGATGAGGCGGCGAGCGATGATTTTCTGGCGGCGTTTGAGCCGGCGCTCGAAGAGATGAACGCCATCAAACGCGCGCTGGCGCGGCGCTACCTCAAGAAAAGCGACGGCCCCGATACGCGCATGAGTATCGAGCAGAGCGACGAGACCTTTACCGTACAGGGCGAAGATCGCACCCCGGTGGCCATTCCCCTCTCTGGCGAGCGCATCTCGCGGGAGGGTGAGGATGGAAAGACGGTGCATTTCACCGCCGGGCGGCGCGGCGAGGTGGTGCGTGTGACGATGTTCACCGAGGGCGGCCCCTTCCGCACCGACTACCGCATGCTGGACGACGGGCGCATGGAGATTCGCGTGCGCGTGGAGAACGAGCACCTACCCCTGCCGGTGACCTACAGGCTGGTGTATCGGGCGCAGTGATGGGAACGCGTGCACGGTATGCAAGTGTTTGATTTTAAATGAAAAAAGCCCCCGGAGTCGGGGGCCTTTTTTGTGCCGGAGATCCGGCCGAGTGATACCAGCCGCCCCCGCAAACTCGCCGCGACGGGCTGTTGAGACGACCCGATGCCATCCCATCACCCTCTCATCAGAGCCTCAAACTCCGGGGGACCCTCGCGGTGTGTTTGTGCCCGCACGTTCCAGCCGCTACGGTGAAGGTGTGCCACTTACACCTACATGGTCCGGGTCGCGAGCTATTCCCGAGCCTCATCACGCCAGGAGTGCGGATGAACACACGAGCAACGCCTTCGGTTCGGTCGCTACCGTGCGCGCTGATGCGCGGCGCGGTGCTCGTGTCGCTGGCCCTTACGATGGCGTGCATGCCGCCCTCGATTCGTTCGGTGAGCGAAGGCTCCGACGATGCGGGCGACTGGTCGCTCGATGAGGATGGTGGCGAGGACGATGGTGGCGAGGATGTCGGTGTGCCGGATGTCGCGTTCAACGACGGAGGGTGGGGCGACGAAGACGCGATCGATTTTTTTGATGCGTCCGAGCCCGATCCCGATCCGGAACCTGAACCGGATCCCGATCCTGAACCCGATCCGGAACCTGAACCGGATCCCGATCCCGATCCCGATCCGGAACCCGAGCCCGAACCCACCGTCGATCCGGCCTTTGAGGCGGTGATGACCTTCACCACGGTGAACATCGGCCGTAACTACCCCAACCGCGCCGCGATGGAGACGGTGATCGACCGGGTCGGCGACGTCATCGGCCCCAAGAACGGCCCGAACATCTTCGGGTGGCAGGAGATCGGGGCGGCCGACCCCTGCGGCGCAAGCTGCGAGATCGAGGCGGTGCGTGCGCGCTTCCGCTCCGAGTGGGGCTGGCAGACGCGCCGGCCGATGGGCACTCGCCCTAACGGCGGCCGTGAGCGCGTGAATGTGCCCGTCACCGTGCGCGGCGCCAATACGTTGAGGGTGCGCACCGCCTACGCCTCGGCCGGGTGGGCAGGGGTGAGCTCCACCCGTTTTCATACCGTGGTGTTCCTCCCCGAGCGCAACCTCTCGGTGATCAATACCCACCTGATCGCCGGCGCGTGGAGTTGCAAGTCCAACGTGGAGCGCCGCAAACGCTACTGGCGTCAGGCCTGGAACGTCTTAAAAGACGAGGTCGAACGCGAACACCAGCGTGGTCGCAACGTCATCGTCACCGGCGATCTCAACCGCCCGCGAAACGCCAACGGTTGCAACCCCGCATGGGACCCGACGTCTCTGCACCCCCGGGCGCGCATCATCGGGGGCGCTTCCATCGACTATGTCTTTGCGGTGCCCGCGGCCGGCTGGCGCTTCGAGCTGGCCCGACGCGCCAGCGGTGAGGTGCGCCGCGGCGCGGTGACCCTGGGGATCGACAGCCACCGGGCGTTCTGGGTGCGGGGGCGCTTTCAACATCGCTCCTGAGGGCGCTCCGCCGCTCAAGGCGGGTGTTTTGGTCTTCGGCGAGGTGCTCCTGGCTTTGGAGTCAGGGCGCTCGCGGTCTGTGCAAGGGGTGCGGACGCGAAGCCGCCGTGTTGAAACGCGGCCACAGGAGACTCGATGCGCGCACAAGCCAGACCGCTGCTCGCGGAGTTCGTAGGGACCTTCTTTCTGGTGCTGGCCGGATGCGGCACCGCCGTGCTCGCCGGAACCTTTCCCGAGGTGGGCGTCGGCATCGTGGGCGTGGCCCTGGCCTTTGGCCTGGTGCTGCTGGTCATGGCGTACGCCATCGGGGATATCTCGGGATGCCACATCAACCCGGCCGTCTCGGTGGGGCTGTGGATCGGCGGACGCTTTCCGGGCCGCGACGTGATCCCCTACATCGTGGTGCAGGTGCTCGGCGGCATCCTCGCCGCAGCCGTGCTCTACCTGATCGCCGGCGGCACCCCCGGCTTCACACTCGCCGACGGCTTTGCCGCCAACGGCTACGCCGAACACTCGCCAGGGGGCTACTCCCTGCTCTCGGCGTTGACCATCGAAGTGTTCATGACGGCGCTTTTTGTCTTCGCAATCATGGGAGCCACGCATAAGCGCGTGCCCGCCGCGGTGGCCCCGGTGGCGATTGGCCTTGCGCTCACCCTGGTGCACCTGATCAGCATCCCGGTGACCAACACCTCGGTGAATCCCGCCCGCAGCACCGGCGTGGCGCTTTTCGTGGGCGACTGGGCGCTGACGCAGCTCTGGCTCTTCTGGCTGGCCCCGATCGCCGGCGGCATGGGCGGCGCGCTGCTCTACCGCGCCCTTGGCGAGCGCAGCACCGAGACGGCAGAGGACGAGCGCGCGGTTGAGATCCCACCGGACGTGGCGGCAAGACCGGTGTGATAGGAGGTGCGGACGCCCCCGGAGACCGGGGCTTTTCGTGGCGCATCGTTCTGACGGGAGACAAAGAGACGTTGACCGCCGGGGGGAGACGTCCGTACAAAAGATAACCTTTGCACCATTGTCCCTGGCTGTTTTCGTTGTCTTGAGGCTGCGAGCACATCGCTTCTTGATCGAGCCCGCGGCCTACTTCTGTTGTATGGAGTGTGAACTGTGTCTGATCTGCGACCTGCGATGCATTGTGTGTGTCTCGCCCTTCTCCTTAGCGCCTGTGGAGCCGATAGCAGCGGCGTGCAGGGGCCCGAGGGGGACGCCGGCCTCAACTCCCTGATCCGCACCGAAGCGGTGGAGCCGGGCGCCGAATGCGCCGAAGGCGGCGTCCGGGTCTTGAGCGGCCTGGACGCCGACGCCGACGGCGAGCTAGGCGCCGACGAGGTGTCTGGCGAGTCCTTTGTCTGCGCCGGTGGGAGTGGGGAGCAGGGCCCCGGCGGACCGATCGCCCTGGTTCGCACCGAAGACGTCGCGCCCGGCGAGGACTGCGTCGTCGGAGGCGTGCGGGTCTTGACCGGTCTGGATGCCAACGCCAACGCGGAGCTTGATCCGGACGAGGTCACTGGCGAGTCGCTGGTATGCGCCGGCACCGAGGGGCTCAACTCCCTGATTCGCACCGCCGATGAGCCCGCTGGCGAGAACTGTGGCTATCGCGGAAGCGCCGTCTCGGTGGGGCTCGACACAAACGCCGATGGCGAGCTCGGTGAGGACGAGATTCAGGAGACCATCTACGTCTGCGAGACCCTCTTCACCGACCTGGCTTTTCCCTCAGAAGATACCCTGACCTATGGCTCCGCCGGTTGGGGGGTACCTATCTCGGCCGGGCAAGGCCGCATGTTTTTCTCGCTGAGTCACTTTCTCCGTCACTACTTCACCGTGCCAACACCTCATTACGTGAGCTCCCTGAGCTATCGGCTGGAGGTCTTTGACGACACCAATATGGAAGAATGCGCCGGAGTCCCCCGGAAGGCGGGTTTGACGCGGTGCGCGACTTCCAGATCACCATCGACGGCGTAGAAATCCACACCTTCAGCTTCGAGGGAGGTACGGTTGGTCAGACCCTGACCCTGGAGGGCAGCGTGGACTTTGATCCCTTCCTGCTCGATGGCGAGCACTTCGTCCACATTGGCCCCCTGGATGAGGTGTGCAGCGGAGGCGGCGGGTTCCGCTGGGAGACCGGCGGCCGCTTTGTCTTCTCAGGCTGAACGTGTCGAGGACCCTCCCGACGTCGACCTATCAGGCCCACGCGGCCCCGCAGGTTGCGGGGGCTGCGTGGGCTTTTTTGCCGACTCATCGCTCGACTACTGCTCATCTGGCGAGTTTAAGGCTCCAGATGCGATTGAGTGACTGGCGAGCGACGTTTCGCCTACCGTGCGCCGTCCAATAAAGGGTGTGAGCTGATGAATCGTGCGCAGCGTGTCGCACGGTGCGCCAGGGAGTTTGTATGCAGCGTGTCCAATGGATGGTTCTTTTCGTGTTTCTGAGCGTGCTCTCGGCCTCGGCCTGCGAGCGAACGACTCCCTATGTGGCCCCTGGCGAGGTCTGTGATCCGGCGGACGATGACGGCTGCATGTATGCACATGGTGAGATGGAATGTCGCCTCGACGCGACGGGCACGCCGCGTTGCCTGCGTCCTCTCGGCGGTGTCTGCGACGTTAGCGATAGTCCGTCACTCTGCGGTCCGGGAGCGTCCTGTGTAGGCCCGGAGGCCCGGGGCTCTGGGTATTGCCTGCTCGATGAGTTTGAGCGATGCGATATCCGCGGTGGTTCTTGCGGGCCGGGTCTGGCCTGCGAATCGGCCGACGTGGTGGGGCGCTACTGCAACAAGGTGCTCTACATCCAGGGGCAGGTCTTCGATACCCAGACGCTCGCTGCGGTCGAGGGCGCGCAGGTCATCGCATTTGATGAGGAGGGGGTCGCGCTCAACGAAGCTGTGTTCAGCGACGCGTCAGGTCTGTACCGGGTGCCTATTGCTGCGCGTCGAGATGCGCAGGGGATGCCCGTGCACAGGGTCGTGTCGCTGCACGTCAGCGCCCCGGATTACCACGCCATCCCTGGCGGGTTGCGCACCATTGCGCCGCTCGATCTGGCCACGGCACGCATTGACACGAGCACTGGCGAGCTGCTTGTCGATACGGCGCAGACCGACGTGGCCATGCTCGCACTGCCGCTGGAAGAGCGGGGCTTTGCGTCGATACGCGGTAAGATTGAGCCCTTTCATCACAATCACGGGGGAAGGATGGTTGCGTACAGCCACCCATCCGGTGCCTTTCGGGGCGTCTCGGACCGCTACGGGGCGTTTACGATCTTCAATGTGCCACCGGGCCGCTATCAGCTGCAGGACTACTCGGCACACACAAAACTGAAGCCGGCTGAGATCGACATGGGAGCGGTGCCGCTGGAGGGCGTCGCGTTCGAAAGGTCTTACAGGACGCGCCATAGCGTCGAAGGGCAGGTCCGACTGGTCGACGCTCTAGAGCACTCGGAGATCTCGGTGAGCCTGGTCGTCGCCTCCACCTTCGACGCGGCGCTGATGCGCGGCGAGATGCCACCTGCATTGCGCGCGTCGTCCACTCGCCAGGGCGACACCACCTGGACATGGCGAGTCCAGGGGGTTCCGCCCGGGGTCTACGACGTGCTCGTTACCCATGAGAATGATGGCCTGGTGGTGGGCTCGTACGACGCGATCTTTGGCGACCAGCGCGTGCGCATCCAAGTCCCGGAAGGGGAGGGCCACATCGAAGTGACCCCCGTCATCCGCGTGACCGCGGCCCTCCCCATCCTCAGCCCCGGCGCCGAGGGTCCCCAGGGCCTCAGCGCGCGTCCTTACCTGCTCTGGGGCCCGGCCCCAAACGTCGACCACTATGACCTGGTCGTCTTCGATGACTACGGCAAGGTCGTCTGGGAAGCGCTCGACATTGCCCCTGGCGAGGAGGGCGACTACCTCAGCGTCGCCTACGACGGGCCTTTTCAGCCGGGGATGTATTACCAGTTTCGCGTCACCGCGTACCGCTCCGGCTCGCGTGTCACCTCGACCGAGGCGTTGCGAGGGGTGTTTTACAGGGAGTGAGTTGGGTGGGGCGTCGGCGTAATGAGGAACCAGGACGCGCTCGGAGAGGGGGGCGAGCCATGTCGGGCGGCCATGTGGGTAAGTGGCTGATACTGTTCAAGATTCAATGATGATTTCGCGCCCGTACACACACTGTTTTCGAAGCGGACACCCCGAGCAGTGAGCCTTCCTGGCGCACACCTCCCGCGTGAAGTCGAGCAGGGCGTAGCCGAACGTCCGGGGCTCGTAGTCATGGTCGAAGAGGTGTTCGACCAGTTCAAGAAACCAGCGCTTGCGTCTTGTCTCTCCATCGCGCTCAAATCCGAAGAAGCGCGAGAGCAGGCGCACGACGTTGGCATCGACGAACGACGCGTGGCGATTGCGATGCAGCGCCTGAAATGCCCCCGCCACATAGGGACCAACGCCGGGGAGCTCGCGAATCTCATCCGTGGCTTCGGGAACCACGCCATCGCGTTCGGCAAGTGTTTTGCCTAACTCACGCAGGTATTGTGCCCGCCAGGCGAGGCCGAGCGAGTAGATCGCCTCGGCGATCTCCGTTTCGGAGGCATCTCCGAGACTAGCCGGTGATTTAAAGCGCGAAAAAAAGTCTTTTCGCAGGTCGGCCACGGTTTCGGCCCGAGTTCGCTGTAGCAAGACCTCGGTGACGAGCAGGCGCCACTCTTCGTCTGGGGCACGCCAGGGGAAGTTGTGATCTTCTTCGGACCACCATTCGACAATCTTCGTCTGAACGAACTTCCAAACCCGTGTATCCACAACGATTTCGGCCAAAACTTCTTGCCTTGTTTGAGAAGGTCACAACGGCTACTAACGCGAGCCCGTCGGCGACAGGCACTGTACGAATGCTCCCCGTCGAGCTATACGAATGCGCAGGTTGTCCGGCCGAAAACGACGATGCCGGCAACCTGTATCTGAAAGATATACGGAACGGGCGTGTAGTAAATTTCCTCGCCCGTCTGGAAGGCGAGCCTAACTTTCTCGTTCAACTGTCGAGGACGGTGCTGCTTTTCTGACCGTCAACGATATTCGCCCAATTTTGTGAGCTGTCGCCCACCCATTGCTGTCCGGACAGGAGAGCCCTATGAATGCGTTCAAAGACAAAAGCTTTCGTTTTATCGATCTTTTCGCCGGTATTGGCGGAATCCGGATCGCGTTTGAACGCCAGGGGGGGAGATGCGTCATGACCTCCGAGATCGATAAGTTTGCGCGTCAAACCTATCAGGCCTACTTCAACGACGAAGACCATTTCTTCAACGAAGACATCACCGCGATCGCTCCGGATGATATTCCCGACCACGATATGCTCCTCGGCGGGTTCCCATGCCAGCCATTCTCCCTCGCCGGTGTGTCGAAAAAGAACTCGTTGGGCCGTGAACACGGATTTCGTGACCCAACCTCCGGTACACTCTTTTTCAATATTAAATCGATTCTGCACGCAAAGCGCCCGGCTGGCTTCCTTCTCGAAAACGTCAAAAACCTGCGAGGTCACGACAAAGGTCGAACCTGGCAGGTCATCGCCGATACGCTCGACGCCGCCGGTTACGCATTCACCGATCGAATCATCGACGCAGCCCAGGTCGTTCCTCAACATCGAGAGCGCGTCTTTATTGTGGGGTTTGATCGCGAGAAGCTCGGACTTCGAAACCGCAAGTTCGACTGGGCGGCATTCTGGGATGAAGTCGACGAAGAGCTACGACGCACGCGAGAGCGGGAACGCGCGAGATATTATAAAAATGATATCGCGCAGTGGCCTCAGGTTCGCGCGATTCTTGAGCCTGAATCGGAGGTTCCAGACAAATATACGCTTTCAGAAAAACTGTGGGCCTATCTTCAAAATTATAAAGCTAAACATGAAGCACGGGGCAATGGCTTTGGCTACGGTCTTTTGACCGGCGAGGAAGCGTATACTCGTACGATCAGTGCTCGATATCATAAAGATGGGTCGGAAGCGCTCGTTGCACAGGCCGGAAGCCCTCGCCCTCGACGCTTAACTCCACGAGAATGCTCGAGACTTCAAGGATTCCCGGACGACTTCGAGCAAATGTATATCCGGGACGGCTCTCAACCCGTGAGTGATACTCAGGCCTATCGGCAGTTCGGAAACAGTGTATGTGTGCCGGTAGTTGAGGCCATCGCACGCGTTCAGGTTCGGTATCTCTCAGCGCCTAAGCTCTTCAATCTTTTGCCTTTCGAAGAACGGCCGTTACAACAAGTGATTGAAGGGATAAATGTCGACGATGTAAATGCTGTGTCAGGGTAATGCATACAGAGTCAGGTTGTTAATTGCTTGACCAGCGTAATGAATTCATCCAGCGTCAGAATTTCTGTTCCCGGGCTATCATAGCTGGAGCGAATCTCCTCGGGCACGACAAGCGTTACGTTGGCATCTCCCATCTCTTCAGTTTGCGATGAGGAGATTCTTGTATCCAGGGTGCATAAATAACGTTTGGAAAGTTTTTGGGCTTCGTTCAAGACCTGCCGCCATCGCTCTTTACAAGTAGATTTTGCGGCAAGCATAATCACATCTTCATCCTCGCCTTCTTTGAGCGCGTTGTAAACATTCACGCCGGGGAACATAAAGTCGGTTGTGGACCGCTCTGTCTTTGCCTGGGTATCAAAAGTAAGATTGTTCTGGTTGAAAACATACTCCAGCTGAAGTTCCAGGGATCTGCCTCGGCGAGACTTTCTTCGATTTTGAACCGACAATGAGACGTTGATGAAATCTTCAACGGTGTCGAAACCATCGCTGACATGTGTGGACACGACTGCGTACTCAATCTGATAGTAAGCGCGCGTTTCGATGTCTAATAGGTTGAGCAATGCCTGTTCAGGAGAATCGACCGGGCAAATCTTGTTATGGGTTTGAGCAAACTCGGCAAGATCTGTAGTCGAAGGAAAATTGTCCGATGTCGGATCGGCAAAGAATGATGGAAATGCCTTACGTACTAAGAGTTTGAACGACTCTTCGGGCTCGATGAAGCTGAGGTCGGGCTCAAGAGTCTCTAATATATGGCGGCGAAGAATAGAGCGTTGAATAGTGCTCGCAGCTCCTTTCGAAATTTGTTTTACGCCACGTGAGCGAGTCGACGCATTCAATGCCCACAGGACATCGTCGAAAAGATCGGATTCTTGCGGGATTACATAAATGGTGAGGTCGGATGTGCCACTCTGTCGCTCAGAAACTGGCCGGCTAAAAATCGCGAGATCGCGAGGGTTTACTGCATGGAGAGATCTGAAATGGGCCGGATAGTACAGCCGCCATTCAGGCGCTCGGTTTGGATCACGCTCGCGGGAATCGTACCATTTGCAGCGGTTGTGTACGGTTTCGGTAAGGTCGCCATTACTATTGAATAATCGCCAGCGAACATTGACATCTGCGCGTTCGCTCGTGCCGAGTAAGGTTCGCAGGGGCGAAATAGACGTGATTTCATGTTGATTGCTTTTGCGGCCTGGAAGGTCGACATTAGCGAGGAACTTCCATGCGAGGCTCTGAAAGAACGTGTTAGTGAGGTCACGTCTCGTGTTGGAGTTTTTCATAGCTTAACTCTATATTTATAGCAGGAGCTAATCAGGCGGGGGGGGGATAAAGACTTCAAGTGTTGAGCCGATCAAGGTTGGCACAGCCGGGCGGCATGTTAAGATCACGCTGGCGAAGGTTCAACAGACTCTTCTTGGAGTGCGAGCGCTACATCAAACCAGCATTTTTGCAACAATTCGCGAAGCTCGTGGGAAGGCAAGGCTCCGAGATAGCGCACTGCCGCCCGTGCGCGAACGAGTTTCAAGGCCTCTCGGTGAAACCTCTCAAGATTGTCAACGTTAAATTGTTTTTGCGCTTCAAAAGCCATACGGGCGATTTGTAGGGCTACATGTCTGTTTGATGATAGGGCGGGGCGTTCAAATATACCTACAAGAGTATCTTCCAGAAGCTCGCGGACTAACCAAACCGGATCATCTGCATCAGGTGCGCCCAGTTTATATGCCCGAATCCACGTACGTTGCAGGGCATTTCTATTACCGCCCGCAAAATGGTTTAAATGATGTTTTTCCTCAGCCAATACCGTTTTCGAGGGTACACTGAAACGCCACGCAACAATGTGTGGCACAAGGCAGAGGCAGAGGAACGACCAGGTATCTTGATGGAGCGCATCAGCCAGCGGTACTTGCCACTTCAGCGCTAACAATTCACCGAGATCAGCGTCGAAATCTGACCGCGAACGAATTGGGGCAGGATATCCATATTTTCGCGCCACGTGGAAAATTTTATCTGAAAGGTCGAGTAGTCGGTCCTCACCAATGCGCATGCCACCACTTGCCCCTCGGGTTTCCATCGGATGTGAGGCAACCGCCAGACCTTCCAATTCTTCGAGATTGTGCCATTCAAGCTCATGAGCTCGGACCAGAACTCCCGCCGGGCTTAATCTCGGATATATTTCAGTCATTGTTTCCTCCCCATATTGAATGGCAGACTGCGCCAAAGCGATGCGGCTCTTCTCTCACGAATTGAACCATCTCTTCCACCGTATCGTGTCCGGCTTCGTTTCCGGCGTGCAGTAGCCAGCGATATACTTCTGCTCCCAACGTGCCATCAGCCGAATCTTCTAACTCTTCCCAACCTAACGATTCGTTGTTCACAACCGCCGTGGTGATTGTTCGAACGACGTCGGCGTTCAGCAGTCTCTCGAGAGGTCCACTTCCATTTTTCAATGCGTCTGCAACGTCCTGGCGAGCGGTGTTCACGAATACAACAACCGATGACATGAAGGGGGCGTCAGGCTCACTTCGGGCAATGCTTACGTACCAGGGGGCATTTTTCATCCCACGTCCGGGGAACGTTTCCGAGAAGGCGAGGGGATGAACCGGGAATCCACGGAGATCTCCGTCGAGATCAAATTGACACGACGCCTCCCAGAGGATTGAGCCAGAAAGCCACGGACTACCAGGCGATGGCGTAATATTGGCTCGTTGAAACGTCAGCATCACTTTAAGGGTGACGGTCGATGCCAACTGGCCACCATTCAATGCATCAAGTCGCAGCTCAATGTTTCCCTGAGTCCCGGGAGGCAGTTCGTGGTCTTTCGTCGCAACCACGAATTTGCTGCCTGTTGTTCCTGTTTCTATTTCTGTCCACATCCTGAGTTCTGCAGGGCTTTCTGATGAGAACCCGATGTCCTGTTGAATTTGAGGCCAATCAAGAGCCAGCCGGATTCCCGGTGTGATCACAAGTGATCGGTCCCATTCCTGCAGGTGTTCCTGTAGTGGTTCGACGTCCATTCCACGGAACGCAAGCCACTCTTCGAGAACGATGGATTGTTCGGAGGGAACGAGAAAGGGCTTTGCCACTGTAGTTCGGCTCATTGTCCCTCCTCAGAGACGGCTGCCTGTTCAACGACGACTCTCAGATGAAGCGCAACCTCATGTGAATACTTCAACTTCAATTGGACTTCCGAAAGGGGCTCGTTAAGGACAGCGAACTTCTCTCTAGACAACAATTTGCCTGCCGACGAATACCAACCAAGGACCTCGATCTCTCCCATTGTGAGTAGTTCCGCGGCTCTCCCACCACCGGCCATGGCAAATCCGAGGTCAGCAATGAGTTTGTCCCCGGGACGACAGGCTCCTTCGAGCGCTATCTTCCACGTGGAAGTCACAGCCGTGCTATTGTCACGTGTGAGAGTCAAGAGTGTTGGTGAGAGTCCGCGAGCGGACTTTTTCGACCGAGATCTTGCGCCTCTCATCGAACTCGTCGTTAAACGCCGGCCTCCCTCGGCTCCAACGACAGTGAGAAGGCTTTTGCCCAGGGAACGGGCGAGACGACCAAGCCCACCACCGTCGACATGTTCTGTTTTTGTATTTTGCACAGATCCTGCGAAAGCGTCCCGACTTCGCGACTTGATGTTTCGAAGCGCAACCCGAACGAAAGTCTGGCCCCATCCTTTCGGTAGCGATTCCGGAGACCAGTCGTCATGGGCAGGGGGTTCGGAATCAGCAAACGCTTTCTCCACCTGCTTATTATCAGAGCAGATAAACACGCCCCCCCATTCGACTTCCGGGTCTGGATGCGCTGCGCAAGGCAGATATGTGACCACAAGCTCAGCCGGACGCATTAGTGCCACATGATGTGACGCCTTGCGAAACCGAGGGCTGAGACCCGCCAGGCGCGATGATACGGGGCCACTTTTTAAGGAGAGCCGTCCGAGAAACTTTTTCGGCTTTCTGCAACGGATATCCTCTGCCTCACCGGCTTTGAGCACGCGCATTGCTTCAACATACAGGTGAAGTGGTGCTACTCGCTCCGGTGGGAAGACGGGGTAGTTGATGCCATCGGACGAGATCTGAAAGCGCATAGGCGGTGGTTCGCCGCCATCGCTGATCATCTTCGGCCAAAAGTTCCATAGTAGGTATTCATGGACCTGTTGATGAACTGGGATGCCGCTAAACTCAGCATCTTCCGTCTCGACATCCTCTTCATCATCTCCGAATCGAGGCGCGAGTATCATCAGAGTCGTTCCGGTGCGGTCGGGTCCGCGTTCCGGTAGCCCAAGCGCCGCGGCGATTCGTTCGGCCTCTTGCCCTGTGACTGGTCCCCCCTCCTTCGTGCCCCACCAATGGCGACCAGTGTAACGACCTTTATGGGGGCCATCCTCAATATCATGGGGGTCCCCCAAATTATGTGCGGTGAAGCGCCGCTCCTGATCTTCTACGGGATATGTGTCGATCAAGATCGTGTGACATTTGCTGAAACGATACAGGGAGGACTTCCCGTAGCCGTAGGTTCCTCCTCCAAGTTCGGTGTCGCGCGGTGAACCGAGGTTTCGAATGAAGTCGACGTAGTCCGTGCATCTGTCACCCGGGGGCACGCGCGGGTCCACAGGCCCACCAAGCCCGACGGTTCCATAATCGGAAATCTCCATCACCTGCAGGCTGGTCCCGCTAAGTACATCGGAAATCATCGGATGGCTTCGCTCTTTGGGAGGAAGCTCGCGAAAGACCTCCTCACGCAGAAAAGCAAACTCTTCTACACTCAACGTACGAATGCGTACGTGAAACTCTGGCCTCATTAAGGGCTTTAAGGGTTCTTCTAACGTTTCAACTCGCGCATCCCAGGCATTCTGCACGGTTTCGCGAATCACAAGCTCCAGAGGAGGCATTTTGGGCTTTCCGAGGAGGCGACTGACCCCGGAAGCAGACATCGAACCATGTTGAGAATAGCCTTCGCTTTCACAATACATCATCGAAAGTCCTTCCATAAATTATCAAGCGCATCGTCGGTGAGTTTCCAATCGCTAAGGTGGTCCAGGTTTAGCGAGTACTTGACCTTGGATACTGACGCCGGAAACTCCGCAGCCGCGGCGACACGTAATCGGGGGGTCGACTCGTCAATGCGATAGACTCGAAGACCGAACAGTGAGTAGGAATTCTCTTCGCCAGATTTTGCCATCTGCTTAAGTTTTTCTATCGCTTCCGGCTGCGCTGGGGCCCCAGTCGGCAGGCTCTTAAGGACCGATTGAGCAAGTTTCCTGACGGTAATTTTGCCTTCGGGATCCGCCTCCAGCGTAACGACAGCGAGCCATAGATCACCGTCCTTCTGTACAGGCTCCAGTTGCTCCAGGGAGCTAATCTCAACTGAACTATGCGGACGAAGTCCAGTTTTTACCTCCAGAGCTTTGCGACCACTCCGAAAGTCGTGGCGACCCTGAGCGGGGCCGGTCCACTGCTCGAGAGCGCCCGGATTGTAATCTAGAAGCCATCGCAAGATATACAGTTCGCCGACATTCCCGAGATTTCGTGCATGCTTGCGCCCGCCAGTCATCCCCAAAAGGTCAACAAACTCCTGAATGGTTCGGTCCACGGCAGCCGCGCCAGGGAGCGTCCTTCGATGACCAATCAGATGTATGATGAATTGTTCGAACAGGTCTTCTAATTCGGCCTGTTCACATCGCAGCTCAACAACGCGTTGGTTGTTGCCTTTAATGGAGAAAGTCTCCAACTGGATCGTCACGGCGCTATCATTCCCGAGTTGGGAGGCTGGAGGTGCCTCCTGTTCGTCAAGACCGACAAGAAGCCTGCGGGCACCGCCGTCGGTAAGAGATAACCAGACGTTCAACTCTTCTTCCGCAGCAGCAATCGCAATCTCGTGAGTATTGTCTGAAGTCTTCGCGCGAAGCTGCGTCCACTTCAGCTGAAACTTCTTTGAAAGTTCACTCATTATCATCCTCATACTCCTCAAAGTCGTCTTCTTCTATTTCTGGCAGGGCGACCTCTACATATACTTCGGCGCCGTGTTCCTTCAGATCTGGGAATATAATCCCCAGGCCAATCACCGGAGAGTTGGCGTTAAGATTTTTAAATTTTCCAGAATCAGACTTCGGTGTAGAGTCCGGGTCAATAATGTAAAGCACAAGCATCGGAACCGGGTGCTCGAACGCATCCTGTCGTTTCTGTTTGTATGCATTCCAGCTGCGCCGTCGATCAGTCATTTTCGGTGTATCACTGTCAAGTGCCTTCACGTCGAGAAATACATCCGTTTTCGACATCAACGATTTGATGTCGACGCCTTCTCCATCGGCCAGCTTCGAGAAAGCAGCGCGATTCACCATACGCGTCCCCTCCAGAGCGCCTTTCCCCTGTGTATATACTTTGCCTTTCTTGGGCTCAGCGATCGCGACATTCCATGTGTTAATGCCGCGCTTTGCTAATTTGGAAATAAACTCGTCGAGTTGTTCGCGATGGAACTCGTCGTGGTGCTCGTGCACCTCGTAGTTGTTCAGGAATTTCTGAATTTTTGTCACCGGTACATTTAGCCAGACGCGTCCAGAAGCTACATCGACTGGGCTGTCCAACTCATTCAGCAGCTCCACAGTGGCGGCACGATTCGAAGCCAAAAATGCTTCATTTTTGTGATGGAATCGACGGGTCTGAATATGCTGGTTCGACCACGACAAACGGACCTTCCGGACGCTTCGCATCTTGCCTCGAGCCGTAATCATCATCCCCGGGATCTGACGAATACGAACCGCGAAGTCCAGGGGGGTCTTCTTCTCATTACCCTGGGGGTCTACGTAGGAAGCAATGTCTTCGCGGATTTCAGCCTCCACGGTCGCCAGTTTTTGAAATCGGTCGATAATGGATTGAGGCATCCATATACGCTGTAGGTCTTCGTAGCCCTTGCGGTAACCAAACCAGCGCCCCATCTGCATCAATGTATCGTACTGCTTCGTGGGTCGGAGAAAGTAGCTCGCCGTCAGTCCTTCAATTGTTAATCCGCGGGCAAGGACGACGCCTCCAACGACCAGATAGCGACGACCGAATGGGCGACCTTCACTATTCGGTATGACTTCAAAGTCTAACCGGTTGTCGCTCTGGCCGTTCTCAATGATGATCTCCAGAGCTCCAGGCTCATTGGCTCTTTCGAGCAATTCAGAAACACGAGCGACGACCTTCTCGAAGGGAAACCGGGCGTTTTTGAACTCATGAGCCGGTACGGCGTCGATTTCCTGCTCGTAGAGTTCTCGCCACCGCGCAAGCAACTGTTCATCATCTCGCACTAAAGCCTGGCGGATCGATTCGATCTCATTCTGTACCTTTTGGGCAACCAGGCGATGCGCTTCAACTCGAATCGCGGTATGTATGAGCATGGAGCTATGTTCAGACTCCTGTCCCCGTAGTTCGCGGACGGCCGTTGCCATAAGGAACCAGTCCAGTGATCGTCGGAAATGCGTCGTAAGCGCCAGCGTATCCCAGACATCACGCAGTCTTTCTCCCTTCTTTTTTTTCGGAGGTGAGAGGAATTTAGCATCGTTCTCAGGAACGATTCGGATCACGTTCATTCCTTCGGCCCCAGGCTCGTCGAGCTCCTCAGCATCTATAAGCCCCTGGCCAAAGAGGCGGTCCGTTCCGAAATACGCCTTTGGAGACTGTAAGGAGAGAATGAAGTCTCGCGGATACAGGTCCTCGGGTTTCGTCGGGTCCACGCTTGGATCAATCAATACATTCGCAAACGGGGTCGCCGTGTATCCAACATAGGCGTGACGCGGCATAAGAGCGAGCATCTCCCGAATAGCTTGATTGATCGCTGTAATGCCATCGTCGCGATTCGAAGCATTGACACTGGCATGGTCACACTCGTCATCGATCACCAACACGTTGAAGGACTCTTTGTGGCCACTGTGAGTTTCCTTGAAACGCTTCTTTAGCTTCTTCAGCACCGCAAGGTTCTTTTTGACGATTGCGATTCGGACGATGCCCGGCTTGAGGGGCTTGAAGCCCTCTTCCCGACTATCGTCGAAATCACCATCATTCGTGGTCAGTCGATCCCAATAATGCCGGTTATGTTTATAAAGGTCCGCCTCGAAGCGCGACTGAGTCTGGTAGCGAAGTACATTGGTCAAGCCCGCAAGGATAAGTACGAAATTCCAACCTCTGTCCGCCGCCCGGGCGATCACGCCCATCATGTTTGCGGTCTTCCCACTCTGGACATAGCCAAGCACCAGGCCTCGGCCTTGAAAGTTGCTTTCCGACCGGGGATCGGGCAGGCGAGTTACTATTTGCTGGGTTGCGTTCTCCAGTCCCTTGACTGTGTTGGCGTCCCAACCTTTATTTTTCAAGAGATGCTGTTTATAAGCATTCCAGTGCTGCGCCATGCTAATGGGTGGAAGCGGACCAAGAGGTATGGGCTCCCCAATGACGAAAATCTCTCCCACTTCCTCTCGAATCTTTTCGACAGCTTCCGTTGCAAGGACGTTGATTTTCTGCGCCTGTTCTGGAGTGACCGGTGTGAACTGATTGGTGAGAAACTCTGAAACGACTTTTTTTGCACAGTAGTAATAGTCTGGCTCCGATTTGGCGACGGAGTAGTCTTCAATTTTTTCTTTTAGGAAATCGACTGAAATTGCCATAAGTCCTCTTGGTGTACATGTGTTGTCGCTGGCCCGTGTTGGCAAGGCGTTTCTGTTTTTCGTGCCTGAATTAACTAAGGATTTCGTTCAGTAAGCTGTTGAAACTGTGTTGCAGCTAGAAAGCCCGTCTCGTCGTAAGGGGCCTGTTGAAATCTTGCCGGCAGTCACATGAAATGCTCACGTGCGTGTCGTTTCGTTCAAGCAAGTATCCTGTCTGTTTAGAGCTTGAGTAGATTCCCCGTCAAAATTTGAGCGGTAGCGAAATGTGTCGCATTGTAGCGTTATTGGTTAAGTTGAGCAAGTGTCGAATTCGAAAGGCAATATGTCGCGCGGAGGGCCGCATCGCGGGTCCTAATCCACATTAGGTAGATTAGATTGTCTAGCGGGCGTTTAGTGCCGTTTCGATCAAAAGTCGTTTTTTTTACTCCCGCGCTGCTTAAACGCTGATGGCCTCTCGAATAGCTGCGGTCAAAATAACCAGGCGCGAATTTTAAGCTCCCCACCGGCGCACCCCGCACCACCACCTTCCACCACCTCGCTAGCCAGGCCGCCTCGCACTAACCCCCACCCCCATGCACCCGCCGCCACTCCCCCGGACTCACCTGATGCGCCTCCCTGAACACCCGGTGGAAGTACGACGCGCTCGAATACCCCACACGCTCCGCGATGATCTCCACATGCTCATCGCTGTGGAGCAGGAGCTGGCGGGCTCGCGAGAGTCGGGCGCGCGTTAACCACTCCATGACCGTGGCGCCGGTGTGCTCGCGAACCAGTGTTGTTAAATACGCGGGGGATTTGCCCATCGCCCGCGCGACCTCTTTTAAGGAGATCGGCTCGCAGGCGTGACGCTCGATGTAGGTCAGGGTCTCGGTGACCAGGGGTGGGGTGCTGTCGGGGCCGGGGAGGGCGGCGCCGGGGGCGGCGCGCTGGACCTCGGCCATCAGCTGGGTCAGAAGCCCCCGGGTGGCGAGCTCAAGGTGGGGGCGGCGCGTGCGGAGCTCCTCGTCCAGGGTGGTGAAGAGGTCGACGAGGCGATCGAGGCGGTCGGGGGCGACGCGGCGCACCGGGCAGGCGCCGGCGGCGACCTCGTCGAAGGGGGAGGTCTCGAGGGCGTCGGGGTGGAGGGCCAGGCAGCTCGGGCAGATGGCCATCATCCACACGTCCTCCGGTCCCGGGTGGGGCTCGGCGCTGGAGGGCGGGCCGTGCGGGGCGCCGGGTGGCACCAGCAGGAGCTCGCCAGGACCCACCCGATAGCTCGCCCCCTGCCAGAGCTGCAGCTCGCCGGCGAGCACCAGGCTCAGGCTGGCGTGGTCATGGACGACGCGGGTGTCGGCGGGGTGAGGGGTGCCCCGGCCCGGGCCCTGGCGGTGATTCACGACCAGCGTCTGGTGGCCTTCGAGCGCGGAGCGCAACACGGGCTTTCGGGGGGGCATCGTCAAACCTCGGGGCATGGGGGCACGGGGCCGCGTGGTTCAGTGGGCGGGCATGGCCAGGGTCATGATGATCGCGGCGGCGGCGCGGGCGCCGGAGGCCGCGCTCTCGAGCACCTGCTGAAAGCCCGTGGTGATGTCGCCTGCGGCCCAGAGCATCGGGAGCGGGGTGCGTTGCATCATGTCGACCTCGACGTACTCCACGTGATCGCCTTTCAGCGGGAGCTTGAGCGTGTGGATGAGCTCGTGGTGGCGCTGCCCGAGTTTGACAAACATGGCGCTGCGCGCAACCCGGGTGCCGTTTTCGAGAACAATGGTCTCCAGCGCGCCATTCGCCCCTTCCAGCCCCACGATCGGGCTCGGGCAGAAGGGAATCTTCAGCTCCTTAAGCAGCGCTTCGGTCTCCGCCTCAAAGGGCTCGCCATGCGAGAGCACGATCACGTCGTCGGTCCAGTTCTTGAGCATCGGGCCCATGTGGCGCGCGTAGTCGTTGCCGCCGACGGCGGCCACCGGGTGATCGCGCACCTCCCAGCCGTGGCAAAAGGGGCAGTGGTGAATGCTTTTCGCCCAGCGCTCGGCGTAGCCCGGGATCTCCGGATGAACATCCACCACGCCCACCGCCAGCAGCACCGCGCGAGCCTTCAGCGTCTGGCCATCGTCGGTGCGCGCTCGCCAGTGGTGATCCTCAAACACAAGGTCCTCGACGTAGGCCTGGCGATGCTCGATGGTCGGAAACTCCCGCAGGTCCTCCCAGGCCAGCTCCCGAAACCCCACCGGAGCAACACCCTCCCGCGTCAAAAAATTGTGCACTCCGCTCGACGGCGCGTGCCGGGGCTCGCCGGCGTCCACCACCAGCGCACGCCTTCGCGCGCGGCCCAGGTAGAGCGCGGCGCTCAAGCCCGCCGGGCCGCCGCCGATGATCAGAACGTCCAGATTGTTTTCAGTCATGCTCATAAAGACTCCGCCGGAAGGGGTTCGGGCCGATCAGGCCGCTATGCCCTGGGAGGCGGGGATCGCCTCCCTCATAGAAAGTAACGAGGCGCTGGAGGCGTCTGTAGAGCAGATCTTTGGCTGGAAGTGCTCAATTTTTCTGTTCAGCGGAGGGGAGGCGACGTGCCGGAGGGGAGGCGTGGTGGACAGGGGGAGGGCAGTTTGGTGTCGAGTGGGCGATCGGCCAGTCTGCATGCGCTTTATCGACCCTCTTTCAATTTGAAATTTTGATTGCGAAGCGTTCGGAACACGTGTTGGTGGGCGCGGTGAGGGTTGCGAAGGCTTCGCGACCTACCGGGGGACGTGGCGAGTCGTCGCGAAGCGTTGAGGGAGGCGCCGGGAGGAGAGGACGGGATTGTGAAGCGTTAAGCGAGGGGCCTGCGCGTTGAACTCCTGTCTCGAGACGCTTCGCGGCGTGTTTTCCAGATTCAGGGAGGGGCGCGAAGGCTTCCGGGAGTTGAGGGGCGTCAAAAAGCGCGCGGCGAAGTCTGTGTCGAGCGTGTCGGGCCGCTGAGAAGCGGGGCGAAGCCTTCGCCGGGGCCGGTGGGCCGGGAGGGGCGGCATCGAAGGCTAAAACGTGGGCATTTCAGCGGCGAGAGGGGGCGAACATGGCGTTCGCAGCATGGTGAGCGCGCGTCCTGCGTGCTGGCGAGGTCGGATGGTGGGTTGCAACAACGAAAAATCTGGGGCTAGAGTCTGCGTATCAACAACAATCTGTCCTCGAAGTCGGGGGCCGGGCTCGACTGGCGAGCCGGGTTGTCCGGGGGGCCGTAGAACCGTGAGGTTTGGTATGGCGAGGATGTCAAAGCAGGTAGCGAACCGTCAGGCGATCAAAGAGAACATCCGCTCGTCGGTGGCGCGTCATCGCGATCAGGTGGTCGAGGCGGTGGAGCGTGCGCTCTTCGGGGGCCAGGCGCCCGCGACGCTGACGATGGGGGAGTTTTTTGATGCGTTGACCGGGAGCCTGGAGTCCGCCCATCAGGAGTTCGCCGCGCTTGAACAGCAGCTCGCGGTGGAGCGCGGCGAGGAGTCGCGGGCGCGGGTGCGCCGGGATGAGGCCGCGGAGGAGGTGCGTCAGGCGTTGATCCGGGTGCGCGGCGTGATCGAGGGCTTCTGGAGCCCGCAGGCAGCGGTGCAGGCCGGCTTTATCGGGGTAACCCCCCAGGTGCATCGCGACCTTGTGGTCTACGCGCAGAACGTGGAGGCGAACATGGAAGGCGCGCTCCAGAACGCGGAGGCCGCGTTGTCGTTGGCCCTTCCCGACATCGGGGAGCTGCGCGAGACGGTGCGCACAGCCCGCACCGGGCTGGAGGCTGCGCTGGTCGAGGTGGGCGCCGAGGAGCGCGACGCCCAGGACCTTCAGAACCGCCGCGACCGGGCGGTCGAGACCTGGGATAAGACCTACATCCCGGTGGCCAACATCGTAGAACACCTCTTCCGTCTGGCGGACATGCACGCCTGGGCCGATCAGGTGCGCCCCACCGCTCGCCGACGCGCCGGGATGGCGGAGCCCGAAGACCTCGAGGGGGTGCGCGAGGATGGCGAGATCGAGGTGGTGGAGCCGGCGGTCGATGAGGAGCCGGCGCCGGTCGCCGAGTGAGCGGTGAGGTAACCTGAACGAAAAGCCCCGGGCCGCGGAAGCGGTCCGGGTTTTTTTGATCAGGGCCAGGGGTTGGGGATGGAAGCTCAACTCCATTGCCAGGACGATGGACTCCAGGTTTTGGTCAATTCACCTGCAAGGACCGGGTTCAAAAAAGCGCTGGCGGCGTCATGGCATTGTTCAAGCGTTGATCAGGGCAGTTGGTTCTTACGAGCCATTGCAGCATATGGGGCTACCCAGAGTTCAGGTGGTTGGGGAAGCTCCGTAGGAAGTAGATGTGTCGAGCGAAAGTTGAAGGTCTGGTCGAGCGCAGTGGCGAGGTCGCCTGCGCTAAGTGGTCCTGCGGTAGCGAGTAGAGCGATATCGGGCAGGTCTTTTACCCGGGAGTTCGGGTGAGGACGGGGCATCGTGTAGGCGTGGAGCTTCTCTGCCAGATGGGATTCTACCGGGTAGACGCGGAGCGTAGGGGATTGAATGCCTGCGAAATAGAGAACGTCTTTGGCGCGCAGCGATTGTGGTTCACCATAGATCGGGTCGCCAAACGCGACATCGACTCCGAACGGGCTTCCGTAGATTTTTCCTGCGAGGCGGCATTCGGCTCGAAAACGAATTCCCTCGTATCGGGTGCCATCATTCTGAATGACCGACGACCGGGTATCGCGTGCCACAGCGAAGGTTAGAAAGTCGCCGAGATCGAGACGGCCGGCATCGCGCAGAGATTTCAGAACTTGATCTGGAGAACCGGCCACGCGGAGATCGACGTCACGCGTTGTGCGGGCATGTTGAAGGCGAAGCTCCAAGGCCAACCCGCCTTTAAGGATGACAGCCTCCCCAAGAACCCCGGCGACGCGGGCGAGGAAGCGGTCAAATATGAGAAGTTGGCGTTGACGCGCTAAATCCGGGCGTTGTTTAAGCCGCTGCTCCAGCGCTTGCTTAAACGCAGCGGGGCTGGTGTAGGTTCGCGAGGTCATGGCTTAAGCCCTCCAAAAGGCTTAAGCGCTCGCAACACATCTTTAAGTTCCGATTTCGATGTGACGCCGCGCTCCAGCGCTTCCCGTGTTGCTTGATGTAGGAGATCGGGAGAGAGGTCTGCGAGGGCGCAGTCGCGTAGTGTGCGGGCGGGTGACGTCACCGGGACCGGGCCGAACCACTCGCGCTCCTCAGGTTTGATGTCGGCGTAGTAGGTCGTGACGCCTGTGGGCGTGCGCAGCCGTCGTTTGCGCCAACTCGCGGGAAGTGTGAGCTCAACGCCCGGGGGGAGCGCGTCGGAGAGTTGATGCAGGCTCAGGGCGGTCTGGTGGGAGAAGACCCCCTGGTGCTCGGACCAGAGCCAGATCACGACGAGTTCTTCGTGCTCGTCTGCCGGGTAGTGTGTCAGGCGGTAGATGCCGCGGCGCACGCGCAGGATTTTGCCGGAGCCCAGATGGTGGGCGAGTAGCTGGGGAGAGTAGCCGGCGTCGGCGGCCTGTTGGGTGGTAAAGTAGCCGCTTTGAGCGGCGGCAATGTCGAAGAGCTGGTCCCAGCTGGGCGATGATGTCTGTGAGGTGTCCATGCACAAAACTTAAGCATGACTTTAGTTTTGTGCAAGGTTCGTCGTTGTTGGAACGTGCTACGTCGGCTCGTTTGTAGATGGTCCACTCGGCTGCCATGAAGAGCTCGCTGCGGCATGGACGCCACCCTTTAAGGGTTTTAGGGTGGAATCGTCGGATCGAGGGTGAGACGCCGACGTCGCTTATGCCCGAACGAGGAGGTCCACATGGTCGCAGATAAGAACGAATCAAAGCCTGACGAAGCGCGCGCGTTGTCCACCTCTCCCGAGGAGCTGCGCGACCCGGCAACAGGCCTGGGCCCCGACGAGATCACGGAGGACGGGGTCGATCGCACGCTTATCCGGTGGTTTTTGTCGCTGACGCCGGACGAGCGTTTGATGTGGGCGCAGGGGCACGCGCAGGCAGTGCTAAAGATGAGGGGAGGGCGCATTGTCCGCTGATTTTCAAAAAATTCTCGGTGTGTTGCGGGCCCATGAGGTGGAGTTTGTGGTGGTGGGGGCGCTGGCTGCGGTGCTTCAGGGGGCACCGATCATGACGCTGGACGTCGATGTGGTTCATCGTCGAACGCCCGAGAATATTGACCGCCTCATCGCGGCGTTGCGCGAGCTTGACGCCCATTTCCGGGGGCATGGTGAACGGAAGTTGGTGCCGCAGGTCTCCCATCTGGAGAGTCGTGGACACCAGCTGTTAACGACGAAGGGGGGGGCGCTGGATGTGCTGGGGGCGATTGAGGATGGGCTCGACTACCACGCGCTGATCGAGGAGTCGGTCGGCGTGGAGATCGAGGGGGAGGTGTTGCGGGTGCTCAGCCTGGCGCGCTATGTGGCGCTAAAAGAGCGCTCCGATCGACCCAAGGATCAGGCTCGGCTTTCGGTGCTTCGGCAGACGTTGCGGGAGTCTGGGGAGTAGTGAGTTTAGCGCCGCGGAAGAAGACGCGCGCGCCAGTCCGAGCGCAGCCGCCCCTTGTAGGTGGTGGCGCGGATGTAGAACTCAGCGAGTATGAGGTTGGGGACCCAGCAGAGCCAGGTGATGAAGGGGTACCACTGATCCAGGGTGAGAAAGGCGGGGTGGGGGAGCATGCGCACGGTGACCACGGCCAGGGTGACCAGGTAGCTGCGCAGCATCCACTCGCGGTGCTCGCGAAAGCGCCGGGCGCGGGCGGTTTTAAGGGCCATCCAGGTGGTGAAGAACCAGACCACGGCCAGGGTGGCAAAGCCGAGCTTTGCAAAGATGCCGTACTCGTTGGCGGTGGCCAGGGCAAATCCGGTGATGCTGCTGATGAAGATGGTGACGACGTACACCCAGCCCGACCATCGGTGGAAGCGGGTGCGCAGGTAGCGGCGGATGAAGTTAAAAGGCCCGAGCATCAGCGGCGGAAGCGCGGTGAGGATGTGCACGCCCAGGATCAGGTTGTTGAGGCGGTGCTGGCCGGCAAAGACCTCGGAGGAGAGGGGCTCGGAGCGGGTGAGAAAGCCGTGGGAGACCAGGATATAAATCACCGAGGAGGCGGTCACGTAGGCGACCACCGTGGTGAAGAACCAGACGACGCGCTGGTAGAGCTCAAAGGAGTCTTGAGGGGAGCGGTGGTTGGCCATGCCTGCGCTGTCTCGGCTCGTGGGGGGCAAGGTGCGACGTGACGCGTGGAGCGCCTTCGACGTTGACAGAAAGGGGGCGCGGGCTCAACTGGCGAGGTGCTCAGATCCCCCAGGCCACCGGAAGCCAGAAGCGTCCCAGGAGGGCGATGAGCACGATAAAGGCGATGTTGAGGCGCAGGCCGGCGCGCATCATGTCGTTCATGGTGACGTAGTTCGAGGCAAAGACCACGGCGTTGGGCGGGGTGGCTACCGGCAGCATGAAGGCGCAGGAGGCGGCGGTGACCACCGAGATCATCAGGGTGTAGGGATGAAGACCTACGACGGTGGCCAGGATGGCGACGACGGGCACAAAAATCGTGGCCGTGGAGGTGTTGGAGGTGACCTCGGTCAGAAAGATGACGACGGCCACGAGCACCAGGATGACCAGAATGCCAGGGGCGCCTTCTAAAAAGCCGAGACCCTCGGCAAGCCAGGTGGCAAGGCCGCTGGCTTCGATGCCGCTGGCCAGCGCCAGCCCCCCGCCGAAGAGCAAAAGAATGCCCCAGGGCACCTCGCGCACGTCTTCCCAGACGAGCAGGGGCTCACCGGGCTCGCAGTGGGAGGGGACGATGAAGAGCAGGATGGCGCCCAGGATGGCCACGGTGGTGTCGGAGAAGCCGCCCAGGCCAAAGGTTGCCAGGTGGGGGGCCAGCGCGCCGCGCAGCACCCAGAGGCCGGCGACGAGCGCGAAGATGGCGAGCACGCGGCGCTCGGAGTGGCGCATGGCGCCGAGCTCGCGCAGCCCCTCGTCGACGACCTGGGCGATGCCCTCCATGCCGCCGATGCGGATGGGGTAGGCTTTTTTGGTCAGGTAGAACCAGGCGATGAGGATGCCCACCACGGCGATGGGGAGGCCGTAATACATCCACTGCAAAAAGGAGATGGTCGTGCCGTAGACGCGGTCGACATAGCCCACAAAGATGGCGTTGGGGGGGCTTCCGATGATGGTGGCGATGCCGCCGATCGACGCCGAGTAGGCGATGCCCAGCATCAGCGACATGCCAAAATGAAAGCCGCCGGGGCGGGTGTCGATCTCGGGCTGGTGCTTTTGGGTGAGGGCGGCGACCTGGGTGACCACCGCCAGGCCGATGGGGACCATCATCATGGCGCTGGCGGTGTTGCTGATCCACATCGACAAAAAGCCGGTGGCGACCATAAAGCCCAGCACCAGCCGCGAGGGCTCAAAGCCGACTTTGGCGATGATGGTGAGGGCGACGCGGCGGTGCAGGTGCCATTTTTCGACGGCGATGGAGAGCAGAAAGCCGCCCAGAAAGAGGTAGATGAGCTCGTGGCCGTAGTTCAGCGTGGTCTCGGCTGCCGGGAGCACCCCGGTGAGCGGAAAGAGCACGATCGGCACAAGCGCGGTCACATAGATGGGGATGGCCTCGGTGAGCCACCAGATGGCCATCAAAAGCGTGATGGCCAGGGCGGCGGTGCCGGCCTCGGAGAGTCCTTCGATGCCCTGGCCGAGCATGATCAGGAAAAAGACCACCGGGCCGGCGATGAGGCCGACGCTGCGAATGGTGGAGGGGGAGGGGGCTCTGGGGGTGGGGGGCATCTGTGCGCTCCGGGAGGTTGGGGCGCATAGAGTAGTGGCGGGGGAGGTTGGGTCAACGGGGGGATCCCGAGGGTTTAGAGCGCGTGGTGGATGCGCGCGAGTCGGTGCGCGTGGTCTTCGACGTTGAGGCGGCCCTCTCGGATCAGGCGACCGGCGGCGGCCGCGCTCCGATCGAGTGTGGCGGCGACGGCGTTGAGGTCATGGCCTTCGGTAAAGAGGCGAAGAGCGCGGGCCTGGTCGGCGTCGAGCTCGCAGAGCGCGGCGTGGGTCAGGCTCAGCTCCGAGGGGGGGCCGAAGGAGTGATCGGGGCTGCAGATGGCGTTCTGGCTGCGCCCGCTCTCCAGAAGCTCCTCGGCCCGGGGGAGTTCTTTGTTGAAGGCGGCGCGCAGGGCGTCGAGGTCGCCGGCATCAAAGCGCTGACACACGTGGATCACAAGTGCGTGAAGGGTGTCGGCGGCGGCAAACGCCGGGGCGCGGCGCGTAAGGTGGGTGAGGGCCTGCTGGTGATGGGAGGCGTTGTCGGGACCGGGGTGATGAAGGGCGCCGACGCAGCGCTTAAAGCCGACGACCACGTCGGCGTCGTCTCCGCTGGCGCTGAACACGACGTGGGTATCGCCGGGATCGGCAGCGCGCAGGCGTTTGAACTTCTGCAGCGGGGCGTACCAGAGGGGCGGGCCTGCCTCCGCAGGGGTTGAGGAGGCGTCGATGACGGTGCCCGGGAGCTGGACACCGGCGATGATGGTAAGCGAGAGCGCGGCCAGGGGCAGGGCGATGCCGACGACGACCCCGATGCGAAAGGGAGTGGCCGTGAGGCGGCGTTTGAGAAGACGCGCGATAAAGAGGGCGAGGCCGCCTGCGCCCAGGACCACAAAGGGGCTGATGGCGAGCTGCTCAATGGCCCCGAAGCCCATGGCCAGGGTGAGGATGGCAAACACGCTGTAGTAGGCCAGCCAGCCGAGCAAGCGTTGGGTGCGGGTGGGCTCGGCGGCCTGTCCGGCGCGCATGACGGCTTCAAAGCTGGAGCGGGAGGGGGCTGAGCTCATAGGCGGCAGGGAGTGAAGGTGGTGATGGGATGCGTCGGGGCTCGCTGGCGAGCGTAGCGTTAGCATGCAGCGAGGGCCGGGCGCCAGCGATGGCCCTGTCAGCGCCCACAGATCTCGGTGCACGAGAGGTCGTGGCCGATGTCGCAGGCCGACTGCCAGGTGCGGGCGGCAGCGGCCGCCTGGCCGCGCTGGCAGAGCACCACGCCCAGGGTGTGAATGATGTTGCCGTCCTCCGGGGCGAGCTCGACGGCCTGGCGCGCGATGGACTCAGCGGTGGCGTCGCACTGGCCGGCGCCGTAGCAGCGCTCCCAGGCCAGGTTGTTGCAGGCGTGGGCGTCGTCGGCGTCGCAGGCGGACTGGTTGTAGATCTCGCGCTCGGCGGCGTCGTTCCAATGGGCGTTTGCGAGCTCGCGGCAGGCTGCGGCGTCGCCTTCGATCAGGCACGGATCCTCGTGGAGCTCCCGCGCCATGGCCTTGCGCTGGGCCGTCCACCGCTGCTGGATGCGATTCTGGAGCTTCTGGTGGTGTTCCTCCAGGTAGCGATCAAGGCCGATACCGGTGCCATGCACCATGTATTGAACGCGGGTCTGGTCGCCGACGGTGTTGACCATGGGTTGCTGGCGGGCATGCCCGAAGAGGGTGGAGATAGCCGGGCAGGCAGCCCGGTAGTCGAAGCGCCAGGCCTGCTGAGGGTCGCCTTCATGCTCCAGCGGAAACTCCATCGCGCAGGGATACTCGGAGCAGTTGACGGTGGTCTCGGGCGGAAAGAGATCGGGGCACTCCTCTTTGAGCTGATCGACCATCTGCGCAAAGTGCTCGGGCTGAAAGGCCTCATCGAGCTCGGCGGGAAAGGCCATTGGCGTGGCCGCCGAGGTGCGCTCGACGAGGTCGGTGAGCGCCTGGTTGTGGGCGCGGGCGTCGTCGCGCTCTTTGATAGCCCTGGCGAGCGCCTGACGGGTTATGATGAGCGACTCGTCGCAGCTTTCGCCTGGGGGCAGGGCGGGAGCCGACGATACGGAGGGGCTATCGGTCGAAGGAGAGGCACCGGACGAGGGTGTGGTGGGGTTGTAGGCGTGAAGTTCGGGGGCCGTCTGCGGCCCCGAGCCAGAAAGATAGGAGGGGAGGGCGCCCAGGGCAGCACCGATCGCAAGAACGATAAGGTAGGAGAGGTAGGTGCGCATGGCGTCATCGCTGGGGTTGGTTCGTAGCGTGGACGGGTAGAGCGGGCAGGGTAGCAGAGCCCCCCGAGCTGCGCCCAGCCGAGGTGGCGCTCGGGACGTTGGCGAGGTGTGGAGAGGCGTCTGGTCTGTGCACCAACGATGACCTCGCGCGTTTTATCGGGCTTGCGTCCGGTGCACCGGCTACCGATACTCCCCCCCGCGCTGGTGTCCGCCCCCGATGGGGCGGAGCGACGCCGAGAGTATGCGTGAGAGAGCATACCCGGCGAAGAAGGGAACCCGGTGAGATTCCGGGGCTGCCCCGCAGCGGTAAGCGAGAACGATGGCCACACTTATGGCGCCGTCCCCTGGTGGGGCGGGAAGCCGTGGTCGGTAGGAGGTTGGCCCCGAAGGTGGGGCCGCCGCGCTCGCAAGCCCGAAGACCTGCCCGCGCCGGGTGCTCTGAGCGAAAACGGACCCCGTACCGACCTTGATTCTCGCGGGAGATGGGCAGGTCGCCGCGTACACCCCTGGATGGGATGTGCGACGGCTCTCTGTGCATCTTCGGCCTTCCTACGACTTTGAGAGGCAGACCGATGCAAACCCCCACCGACAGCACGATGCAAGAGACGCTAACCCCCGGTCAGGTGACCGAGGTGCAGCTCATTGAGATGGTGTTTCCGCAGCAGACCAACCATTACGGCACGCTCTTTGGCGGGCAGGCGCTGGCGCTGATGGATAAGGCGGCGTTTATCGTGGCGTCGCGCTATACGCGGCGCACGGTGGTGACGGCGTGCAGTGAGCGCTGTGATTTTCATGTGCCGGTGCGCCAGGGGCAACTCGTGGAGCTGACGGCGCGGGTGGTGGAGACGGGGCGAACCTCGGTGACGGTGGAGGTGACGCTTGTGGCTGAGGATCTTTTGAGCGGGGATCGGCAGCCTGGCACCCGGGGGAAGTTCGTGATGGTGGCGCTCGATGCGCATGGGAAGCCCACGCGGGTGCCGGCGCTGGAGAGCGAAGCGACCCCCGCCTCGTAGAGGTCAGTCCTCGGGCAGGATCCTGGTGTCATCGCTACGGACAGCGGGTTTGGGGTCCCGGGGGCGGCCGAAATAACCGCCGGAGTCGCTGATGAGCTCGGAGGTGGCCATCTCAGTGAGCTCTGGAGAGCGCTCGGTGCTGAGGCTGTTCAGGTCAACCTCCCAGACGAAAGGCTGGTTGCGAGGGCCGATGAAGTAGGTGCGCAGGCGCTCGTCGGCGACCGTGGGTTCGGTGATGGAGGCCATGTTGGCGACCTGAAAGCGGGTCTCGGCGATCTGATCGACGTGGTAGCGCAGGCGGTAGGAGGACCAGCCTTTGGTGCGGTACTCCTCGCGGTAGGCGTCGGCGTCGGCGATGACGTGGTAGTGCCCGTCGCGGACGTGGCGCTCGGCGATGGCGTTAAAGAGCGCCGTCGCGAGCGAGGACAGAGTGGCCGGGGTGGCCAGCTCGGGGTGGGCTTTTATGAGGTCGCGCCAGGCGTCGAAGCGTTGGCTTGTGGAGTCAGGGGCATCGACGCCACGGACGACAAAACGCGCGCTCTCGGGCGCAGCGTCGAGCGCGACGAAGAGGTAGGTGGCCTGGTCTTCGGAGCGCACGCGCACGACGGCGCCTGGCGTGCTTCCAAAAGTCTTCTTCAGGAGCTCGTCGGTGCGCTCTGAGGCGGGGGCCGGGGTGGCGAGGGATTCGCGGGCGACAGGCCAGGCAGAATCAGCGAGGTCTGCCTCGTAGCGCGCTGAGATAAAGAGTGGCGAGCCCAGCGAGTAGTGCAGATCGAGGCTGACGAAGACCAGGGTGTCGCCCTGCCAGTGGGGAGCGACAAGGTCTTCGGGGCCGGGCACGCGCGGGGTGCCTTCGCGATGCCAGCGCTCAATATCACTCAGGCTGCTGGCGTTGTACGCCACCGGCAGCATCCCCTCCAGGGCTTTCTCCGAATAAAAAAGCTCGCCCTGGGTGCCCGGTGCGAGATGGAGGATGGCGCTCGCGAGCTGCAGGGCCGTGGTGGGGCCATAACTCTGGAGGGTAGCCAGCTCGGGGAGGGCGTCGCGCAGGGCCTGTAGGCTTGTGACACTGATGTCTTCGGGGTGAATCTCCACGGAAGGGAGCCCCTCGTCGTCATAGGTGGCCAGAAGTTGGACGGGGGGGGCGGTCATTGAGGCTCCTTGTTTGGATGTCCGGGTGGGGGCGTCGGTCAGCATGGAATCAGCCCCGGGGGAAGATGGCGAGCACGCCGTCATGACGAGGAGTAGAAGTGTGGTCGCGGCTCCAGGAACGCAGCGTGAGAAGAAGGGTGGCATAGGTGGCGGCATCTCAGAGGGGGCGCATCGAAGTGGAAGATGTCCGAGGCTACGCGAAGTGCTGACTGTCGTCATCCCGGCAGACCAACGAAAAGCGCCGAACCTTCGTGAGAAGATTCGGCGCTTCACGAGGAAAGGACCGAGGGCTGCGAGAGGATTAAGGTTGCTCAGACGGGCTCTTCGAAACGACCATCGGCGTGAAGCGCAAAACGCCCTTTTTCAACTTCGTGCACCGGCCCGTTGTCGCGGAAGGACCAGCCGCCAAAGCCTGTGCGCTGGTAGTCGGCGTAGGCCTGGCGGATCTCATCCTGGGTGTTCATCACAAAGGGGCCGCGCTGGGCGATGGGCTCGTTGATGGGGCGGCCCTGCAGGAGCAGGACCTCGGCTTCGGCGGGGCCGCCCTCCAGGATGATGGCGCCGGGATCTTCGACTTCGACGCGGCGTTTGTTGGCGATGGCGCGGCCGGCGACGCTCACCCCCTGCCCCTGATGCACATAGAGCGAGCGCAGCGTGCCGGGGTTGACCTCGGGAAGTTTCAGCTGCGCGCCGGCCTCCAGGCGAATCGACCAGATCGCCACGTCGCTCTCCGCGCGCGAGGCCCAGGAGGAGGGGGGAGGCGCCGGCGGGCGCTGACCCTTAAAGGCGCCCGCGGCGAGGGTCAGCTCGCTGATGCGGCCCTTCGCATCTTGCTCGATGACCCGGGGGATGCGCTCGTTCCAGAGCATCGTAAAATGCGGGTCGACCATCTTGTCGGCCCGCGGCAGGTTCATCCAGATCTGAAAGAGCTCCAGAGGGTTGGGCGCGTCATCGCGCAGAAGCGGAAACATCTCGGAGTGCTGGATGCCGCGGCCCGAGGTCAACCACTGCACGTCACCGGCGCCGTAGCGGGCGGTGGCGCCCATCGAGTCGGTGTGGTCGAGAAAGCCCGAGCGCACCACCGTCACCGTCTCAAAGCCGCGGTGGGGGTGGCGGGGAAAGCCCGGCACGCTTTTGCCGTGGTACATCCGCCAGGGTTTTTGCTCGTCGAAGTCGCGGCCCAGGTGGCGGCCGGCCAGCGAGGCGGCCGGTCCCATCTGACCGTTGCCCTCCGGGTAGTCGTCGCGGTGGTGGGCGCAGAAGAGAAAGGGGTCCGTGGTGGGCCAGTGCATCGCGTCGATGGCGCTGACCGCCTTGATGGTCGCCGGGGGATGCCCGGGGGCGGGCGTAGAGGCGCTACCGGAGTTTGCCGGGGAGGTGGCGCGGGCGGGGCGGTTGTCGCGCTCGACCTTCTGGCAGGCGACCGCGGGCAAAAGGGCGCCGGCGGCCAGGATCTTCAGCGCGGTGCGCCGCGCCACCACCGGCGTCCCAATACGACCGGGGGAGGGCTCGCTCAGCGCCAGGCGACCGGGCAGGCGGTCGTCGGGGATGTTGAGCGACTCGCCACACAAGTCGTGGAGCTTCCAGGCCTCGAAGATGCGCTCGGCCACATCATTGCCGCTCAGCGTGTGACCGGCCTCCACGCGGGGATGAAGCGCCTCCAGGCGCAGCGCGACCTTCGCCAGCCGGGGCGGTGAATGGAGGCGCGCGTAGAGACGCTGGAGGGATCCGGCGCGGGGGAGCTGGCCTTTGTCGCCGGTGTGGAGGTCGCCGAGCGGCTCGGGATGCAGCGCGTTGAGTAACCAGCCCACGCCATGCCAGACCTCCTCAAAGGCCCAGTCGAAGGCCTCGAAGGTGAGGTTTTCGGTGGCTTCATCCAAAAAGGCTTTGCCGCGGCGCAGGGCATCTTCGGGAGTCATACAACAGGCCTGTGAGTCGGGTTTTTCT
This sequence comes from Lujinxingia vulgaris, assembly GCF_007997005.1. GTDB lineage: Bacteria > Myxococcota_A > Bradymonadia > Bradymonadales > Bradymonadaceae > Lujinxingia. Next base: position 46,206 of record NZ_VOSL01000038.1, read on the forward strand.
CAGGATTTCAGCGGCTTCGATATCGTAGACGCTAACGTTGCTGTATTGGGATTCATTTCATAGATGTGGCGCATGTTGGTTATGCATAAGGTGCATGATTCTGGCGGGCGCGACGAAGAACGCCGGCGCTCCGATCGGAGCGCCGGCGTTTTTTCAATCAGGGGAAGCGTTGACCCTGAGAGGGGGGGCTGGCTTCGCACACATGAGGCGGATTAAGCCCGACGAGTCTGCTGCAACTCCGCCCCGGGTCAGCGCTCAGGAGGCCAGCACATTGACATAGCCCTCCCCGCCGTTCCCACCGCGGGTGGTGGACCAGGCGCCGTTGTTGAGCGAGCCCACCCCGCCGAGGCCGCCCGGAGCCGAGGGCTGAACGCTGCCGCGCTCGGCCTCGGGCGTCTCGGTGTAGATCAGCACCAGGCCGCCGGCGCCACCCCCACCGCCGCCGCCCTCGCCACTGCCTTCGCGCACGGCGTTGTTGCCGTTGCGGCCGGCGGCGCGCACCGCGCC
>NZ_VOSL01000004.1 GCF_007997005.1 Lujinxingia vulgaris
GTGGCGGGGACCCACAAGGGGTCCCCCTACGGGCGGGTGGCGGGCATCGGCATAGGGATGGACGGCGGGGACCCACAAGGGGTCCCCCTACGGGCGGGCGGCGGGGCATCGGTGTGTGTATGGACGGCGGGGACCCACAAGGGGTCCCCCTACGGGCGGGCGGCGGGGCATCGGTGTGTGTATGGTCGACGGGGACCCACAAGGGGTCCCCCTACGGGCGGGCGGCGGGGCATCGGTGTGTGTATGGACGGCGGGGACCCACAAGGGGTCCCCCTACGGGCGGGTGGCGGGGCGTCGGTGTGTGTATGGACGACGGGGACCCACAAGGGCCCCCGCTACGGGGGGATGATGGCAATGGTGTGGCGGCGTTCGTCGCTCGCCTGGGAGGTGAATGCGGGCGTACGTTTTGAACACGTCGGACGTAGGGGAGGCTGCTCTCCCAAATATCGACAAACACGAGGTTTTTCGGCGACGCGGATGTTTTTGTTTGGCTAAACGCAGAATGGCTACAAAAGAGGTGCTGCATGAGCGGCAACGAACTGAAATTTATACGCACTGAGATCGGCACGCTCACGCGCTTTCTTCGTGATCTACGCGAGGATGAGGTCATTGAGCGCCTGCAGTTGGAGCGTCGTCTGGCCAATGCCCGGGAGCGTCTGGCGGAGATCGAGCATCTGCCGAAGGCGAGATCTCTTTCGATCGTGTTTGGAGGGTCGCCGGTAGAGGGAAGGCGTTCGATGGATGCGGGGTTTGGTGCTGCCGCTCTCAAGGCGTTTGTCGATGTGGTGGAAGCGGTTCGGGCTGGTTTGATGGCCGACGAACCGATGGAGGGAGGGCGTCTGCCGAGGCTCAAAGAGCGTTCGCTGCGCATTGTGGATAGGGCGGGTGGTTCGTGCGGTTTTGAGCTGGAGTTGCCGCCTCTGGCCCCCGAGGAGGAGCCACCGCAGGGGAGTATGTTGCCCGAAGCACAGGAGCGTCGGGTGGACGCGTATGCGCTGGCGATCGAGACCACCCTGGCGTTGATCGGCGAAGTGGCGACGTCGTCATCGAGCGACGAGGCGACATCGGATGCGGTCGCGGAGATGCATCGCCGGGCGGCGGATAAGGTGCGGGCGTTTGTGAAGGTGCTGGCCGACCACGGCGCACTCTTCGCGGCGGAGTTTGAGGGGCGGCAGGTCAGGCTCAACAGTGATGAAGAGGTGCGGCGCGTGGTCGACGCGCTCAATGTCGCCGATATGACGGAGCGTGAGGACGAGGTGGAGGGCATGTTGATCGGCGCGCTTCCCGAGTCGCGTGTGTTTGAGTGCAGGTCGGGGGATGGCACGCTCATCAAAGGCAAGATCGATCGCAGCGTGGCGGATGTGATGGCGTTCAAGGCGGCGTGGGAGAACAAGGAGGCGCTGCTGCGTTTTCGTGTGGTGTCGTCGCGGGGGAAGGAGCGGTATTTTTTGAAATTTGCGAGCGCCCCAGGACGACGCTGACTGTGTCGTCTGGGATTCGCGGTGGCGCTGCCACAGCTTCATCCCAGCCTCCTTGCTAGCTCCGCCCTGGATGCACTCGGTGCCGAGCGCCCCAGGACGACGCTGACTGTGTCGCTGCGTCGTCGCGGTAGCGCTGCTACAGCTTCATCCCAGCCTCCTTGCTATCGAAGGCGCTGGATGCGCTCGGGTTTTTTGGTGTGCGGGAACCCCCCAACGCGCACACGAGTCGACCAGCGTCGTGTAGCGTGGCGCCCCGCAACCACCCAACCACCCAACCACAGCGCGCCCCCCCAACGCGCACACGAGTCGACCAGCGTCGCGAAGCGTGGCGCTCAGTCCTGGTAGCACATCGGCGGGGTGTTGAACTCGCCAAGCTGCTGGCAGCCGCCGTCTTCGACGCTGGCCTCGATCCCTTCGATGTCAAAGATCACAGACCCGGAGGGTTGGTTGCTAAAGGCCAGGCACTCTCGCCCGAACTGCTCGTGGCACTCACCGATGACCACGGTGACCTGTACGTCGGTCATCAGGGGCAGGTCGAGCGCGAAGCCTCCGTCGGCGTCGGTGATGCCCTGGGCCACAATCTGGCCGCGATCTTCGGGGTTTACATCCGGGCCGCAGGTCAGCTCGACATCGCCCAGGTAGATGTAGACGGGCTGGTCGGCGCGGGGCACGCCGACATACTCGTTACCCTGGGTGGTGTAGGAGTTGAGGATGCCCTCCACACAGGTGGTGGCGCCGCTCTCCAGCACCAGGTCGCCGGCGTCTTCGCAGCCCTCGGAGCCGCAGGCGGCTTCGGTAAAGGCGTCGGGGTCGAAGCTGATAACGGCCTGAGCGGCGGCGTCCTCATGCACCGAGACAAGCTCCACCTCGTCGACCGGCGGAAGGGCCAGGCAGTAGGTGCCGTCGTCGCCGGACTCGGTGACGGCGGAGGCGGGGCCGGTCATCATCTCATAGAGGCCGTAGACCGGGGCGCCGGCCACCGGCTCGGCGTCCTCATTGAGCAGGGTACCGCTGAGGCAGCCTCGGGCGTTGCTCATCTCGATGGTGATCTGGAGGCATTCCCCGCCCTCCTCCGACTGGCAGCTGGCGGCCGTCTCGTTGCCGACCACCGTCAGCGGGCCGTCGGCGCTCTGGTAGTAGAAGGAGTGCAGCGCGCTGAGCTCGATGGTGCCCTCGCGCATAAAGTCGACACAGGTGACGCCCATCTCGTCGGTGGCGCCAAAGGGGGCGACTTGGCCCAGGTAGCTCTGGCCCTCGCCCTCAATGGTCGCGCCGGGGATGGGCTCGCCAGACTCGGCGTCGACGACGGTGACTTCCACGCAGTTGCGCGTTCCCAGAGGCTTGTCGACGTTCCACCAGCTGAAGTGCCCGGCCTGACAGGAGGCCACCAGGCCATCGCCAGCGATGACCTCGCACTCGCTCTCATAGACCCAGCGGGCCTGCTGCAGATCAAAGCTCCAGAAGGGGATCGTGTCGCCGACCGCGTAGCCGGAGAAGGCCTCCGAGATCGGAAACTCCAGATCGGCCTCGACGCCCTCGGCCAGCTGCAGCTTCTCGCCATCCTGCCAGAAGGTGATGTCGGCCATATAGACGCTCAAGAGATCCACCGGATCGCCCTCGGTGGGCACCCCGATGAGCGGTCCGGGCATAAAGCGCAGGTCATCGCTGGAGGGCTCAATGCCGGCGAAGGTCATCTCGGCCTGGCCGACTACGGGGTTGCCCTCCCCGTCGACCAGGGCGTTGGCCGGAAGGTTGATGCGGACGCCGCGGACCTCCAGGGTGGCGGGAGCTTCGGCATCAAAGCTCTGCGCCTCTCCCAGGGCCAGCAGGCGTACCAGCGCGCTCATCTGCTGACCCTCGGCCGCCTCCACCACCGGACGCTCCGCGCTGGAGGGGGCGTAGCCTTCGGCCTCGATCTGCACGATCATGGTCTCGGCGCCGGCGGCCGGCTCGATGAGCACCTGGCCTCCCAGGTCGGTGAGGTGGGCCTGGCCCTGGTAGATCACGCTGGCGCCGGCGATGGGCATGCCCGCCTCATCCTGGACCTTCAGCGAGAGGGGAAGCGCGCGGGTCTCGACCGGATCACCACCGTCGGGCTCGGCGTCGGGATCTGGATCGGCATCCAGTTCGGCGTCGGGCTCGCCGGCGTCGGGAACCTCGGTGTTGGGGTGTTCATCGGCGGTGTCCGAGCAGGCCACCGGGCCACCGGCCAGCGCACCGACCAGCATCATCAGGCTTAAACGTTTCGAAAGAGGACTCATCATTCCATTCTCCATCCAGCGTGTGGGACGCACGGTGCTGGCTCCTCATGAGCACGTTACCGTCAGGGATGCGTCCCAGATCAGATATCTCCCGCATCCGGGACCCGAGCTCATTGCAGCTTCAGTGCCAGCCTCGTTATGGGGATGCTCTTTTGTGAGATAGAAGCGCTACCCTGATAGGCTAATTGTTGATTTTTGAGAGGCTTGACTTTGTTTCGCTTCTCGTTCCGAGTTTGAACGACGCTCGATAAAGCCCCGGTTGGAAGAGGGTTACGCCTCTAACCGGGAGGTTAGTGCTCCACATGCCGAGCGCCCCAGGACGACGCTGGCTGTGTCGTCTGGGATTCGCAGTAGCGCTGCTACAGCTTCATCCCAGCCTCCTTGTCAGCCCCGCCCTGGATACGCTCGGGTATTTTATTGTGCGAGAACCCCTGACCGTGTTCACGAATCGACCCACGTCGTGAACCCGGGCGTTTCACAACCACCCAACCACCCAACCACCCAACCACAGCGCGTGCCCCCCACCGCCCAAACGAATCGACCACATCGCGAACCCGGGCGCCCCACAACCACCCAACCACCCAACCACAAAGCACGCCCCCCAACGGCCACCCGAATCGCCCACCATCGCGAAGCGTGGCGCCCCCAGCTCCCATGCGCTTCGACGCCACTATTTCATTTTAAAAATGATGCGTCGTTCGCTCCGACGGGGCTCTTTTGTTTTGAAACAGATGTGTCATTCGCTCCGACGCGCTTTTCTGGAGTTGAAACCGTTGCGTCGTTCGCTCCGACGGGGTCTCTGGCGGTTGAAACAGGTCTGCCCTTTGGTCCGACGCGCTGTTTCGGAGTTGAAACCGGTGCGTCGTTCGCTCCGACACGCCTTTCTGGAGTTGAAACCGGTTCGTCGTTCGCTCCGGCGCGGGTGTTTCAACCCCAGGCATAGGCGTCGTTCGGTCCGGCAAGGGTGTCTCAGTGGTGGGGAGGGTCGTCGTTCGCTTCGACGGAGGTGTTTCAATCCGGGGGAGGGTCGTCGAGCGGTTCGGCGAAACTGTTTCAATCGCGGGAAGGGTCGTCGTTCGCTTCGGCGCGGTGCTTTCATGTGTTGCGCCTCAAAAGCGATGGGTTTAGCGTGGGGGCATTCCACAACATGAGTCCTCGACGTCGGGGGAGGTCTTGAATAGGTCAGGGCCGCCTGTCCGGGGGACCTTTTGGCATGTGAATGCCTGAAGAGGGGTGAGTTATGGCTCAGATTTCTCGTACGACGGCCCAGAAGAGCGCGATCAGCCGCACCATCGGGAGCACGGTGGAGGTGAATCATGAGGAGGTGGGGGCAAGGCTCGACCGGCTGCTCTTTCCCGACGGGGTGCCGGCCGATCTGACGATGGCGACGGTGGTCCGGGCGGTGGGCGATGTGACCCGCCGCAATGCACAGGCCTTTGAGGGGGCGGAGCGTTTTCTGGCGACCGAGCGCAGCGAGGACCGTCGGCTGCGGGAGACGCGCGATAAAAGGTTTGAGGATCTGCGCCTGGTGCTCATCAAGGCCCGCGGCGCCATCGTGAACTTCTGGGGCGAGCATGCGGCGCAGGATGTGGGTTTCGTGGGGACGACGCCGGAGACGGCGGAGCAGCTTCTGAGCTACGCGCGCAATGTTCGGGAGAAGCTCGGTCAGGGCTTTGATGGCTACGAGGTCGACATGCCCTCCGATCTGGACCTGGGGCGGCCGGACCCGGCCAACCTGGCCACGGCGATCGAGGCGCGGGCCACGGCGCTGGAGCAGGCGGTGAACGCCTACGGCGTGGAGGAGCGCGAGACCCAGGCCGCGCTCAACGCCCGCGACAAGGCCGAGGCGGCGTGGAGTCGGCATTACAGCCCGGTGGCGTCGATCATCGAGGGGCTGTTCAGGCTCGCCGAGATGCCCGAGCTCGCCGAGCGGGTGCGGCCCACGGCCAGGCGGCGAGCGGGGTTGGTGGAGGAGGCCGATCTGGGGGAGATGGAGGAGAGCCGAGCGCCCCAGGACGACGCTGACAGCGTCGTCTGAGATTCGCAGTAGCGCTGCTACAGCTTCATCTCAGCCTCCTTGTCATCGCCGCCCTGGATACGCTCGGATTGGGTTGAGGGGCGTGCGTGAATGAATGAAAAACCCCCGGTCGCTGAGGCGGCCGGGGGTTTTTGTGTTTTGGGGAGGGAGAGCCGACCCAATGTATAGGACGTGGGGATCCACAAGGGGGCTGTCCCTACGGGCGGGGGCGATCTGGATCTCGGGCTCGATCTCGGGCTCGATCTCGGGCTCGATCTCGGGTTCGATCTCGGGCTCGATCTCGGGCTCGATCTCGGGTTCGATCTCGGGTTCGATCTCGGGCTCGATCTCGGGCTCGATCTCGGGCTCGATCTCGGGTTCGATCTCGGGCTCGATCTGGATCTCGGTCTCGATCTGGATCTCGGTCTCGATCTCGATCTGGATCTCGGGCTCGATCTCGGGCTGGTATTCGTACTCGGGCGTGGACCGCGCGGCTGGGAGGGGCTTACGAATCGACCCACATTGCGAACCCAGGCGCCCCACAACCACCCAACCACCCAACCACCCAACCACACCCCGCACGCCCCCCACCGCCCGTCGCACCTCCCCACATCGCGAACCCGCACGCTCCTCACCGCCCGCGGTCTACGACCCGCTCGAATCCAGACAAAACCCGTTGTTGGGGCTGGTGCAGAAGGAGCCGGCCGGGCAGTCCTCGGAGTTGGTGCAGGGGTAGGTGCAGCGGTAGCGGGAGCTTGCGCCGCCGGAGAACCAGGTGCAGGTGCCGTCGTCGAGGGAGGGGGCGCCGCAGTCGCTGTCGTCGTCGCAGCGGCTGCCGAAGTCATGGAAGGCCTCGCAGGTGATCTTCTCCTCGCGGATGCCGCAGTAGCGGGTGAGGGGATGGCCCGAGAGGCTGACGCGCTCGACGTTCATGGGGAAGGGTTGGGTGCAGGCGCGCAGGCTCTCGATGTCCATGCAGTAGCCGTCGGGGCGGCTCTGGCCGGCGAAGTTCATGGGGATGCAGCGCTGGTAGTCCTGGCATTCGATGTCGGCCTTGCAGCGCTGGCAGTCGGTGAGGCTTCGGATGGGGGTGTCGGTGCAGCGGTGGGTGGCGGGGTCGCAGGAGTTTCCGCCGCAGGCGCCGGACTCGTCGACGGTGCATTCGATGCAGGTGCCGGTGTCGGTGTCGCAGACCGGGGTGTCGGGTTGGGACGCGCAGTCCCGGGAGGTGGCGCAGCCCTGGCAGCGGCCCTCCACGCAGCGGGAGCGGGCCGGGTCGGTGCAGTCGGCGTGGCCCGCGCATTCGACGCAGGCCGTCTGGCAGTCGGGGCCGGTGCAGGGGAAGAAACCCGCGGCGCATGCCAGGGCGCACTGGCCCCGGGAGCAGGTGGCGTCGGCGCCGAATTCGGTGGGGCAGGGCTCGCAGCGGGTGCCGCAGTGGGCGACGGAGCTGGAGTCGACGCAGGTGTCGCCGCAGAGGTGGGTGCCGGAGGGGCAGACGCACTGGCTGGAGTCGGAGTCGCAGACGAGCGAGCCGGGGCAGTGGTCGTTGCGTACGCACGCGACGCAGGTGCGGCGCTCGGGATGGCAAAAATCCTCGCCGCAGATGCCGATATTCTCGACGCAGTCGGGCTCGCCGGTGTCGGGTTCGACGGCCACGCAGATGCCCGCGCGGCAGGCTTCGTTCTCAAAGCAGTCCTGCGCCTCGCTGCAGCTGACGGTCGATGGTGAGGAGCAGCCCAAGGCCGCCAGGAGCAGCAGGCCCGGGAGCGCCAGCAGCACCTGAAGCGCGAGGGCTCGTAAGGGGGGGGCAGGCAGGGGCACGGAGGTCATTTTACCAGGCCCCGCAGTATTGCGTGCCGCCTGTTCCGGTCGCGCAGCTAAAGGGCGAGTGGCACTGGGGGTACTGGGAGGCGGTGTCGCAGGGGTAGGAGCAGCGGGAGCCGGGCTCGAACTCGATGGTGTCGCAGACCCCGTCGTTGAGGCCGGGGACGCCGCAGTCGTCGGCGTCGGCGCACTCGCTGTCGTAGTCGAGGACAGCCTCGCAGGTGGTCAGCGCTTCGTTGATGCCGCAGACGATGGCGAACTCCCCGGTGGTGATGCTCGCTCGGATGTCCAGGACGGTGAAGGGCTCCAGGCAGTCGGTCTCATTGGCCGGGGCGTTGTCGATGCGCAGGCAGTAGGCGGCGTCGCGCGGGGAGCCGTCGAAGTCCATGGCGACGCAGATGTGGTCGGTTTTGCACTCGGCGTCGGAGCGGCAGGGCTCGCAGCTTCCGCGGCTTCGAAGCCCGGTGGTGGTGCAGCTGCGGGTCTCGGGGTCGCAAGAGAAGTCGCCGCAGGCCTGGGCCTGGTCGAGGAGGCACTCCACGCAGGTGGCGGATGCCGGGTCGCAGACGGGTTTGCCCTCGACGCCGGCGCAGTCGTCGTTGGAGGCGCACGTGCCGCAGACGCCCTGGTTGCAGACGGGGGCGTCGGGGTCGGTGCAGTGGGTGTTGTTCAGGCATTCGACGCAGGTGCCCGGCGGGCCGTCGCAGCCCTCCTCGCAGAGGAAGAACCCCTCCTCGCAGCTCGCCGAGCAGGTCTGCTGCACACAGACAGCCTCGCCATGTTCCACCTCCGGGCAGGGCTGGCAGGGGCCGGCGCAGCTCTGCACGGAGTTTTCGGGGACGCAGACCCCGCCGCAGCGCACGTAGCCTGCGCGGCAGGTGCAGACGCGCTCGGTGGCGTGGCAGACCGCGAACTCCTCGCATTGCTCATCGAGCGCGCAGTTCTCGCAGACGCCGGTGACCGCGTTGCAGATCAGGCCGTCGGCGCAGAGATCGACGCGGCAATCGCCCGGGTCTGTGGCGTCGTTGACGTCGACGTCGGCAAGCGAGACATCGGGGGACTGGCAGCGACCGGCGATGCAGGTGAAGTCGGCGTCGCATTCGGCGGTGTTGGCACACTCCTGCACATGCTCCGACTCACAGCCGGTGCTGAGGATGATGAGGATGATGAATAGGAGGAGCCCCACCCTGGCGAGCATACGCGACCTACAAAACGTCATGAGGGTGAACCTGAGTACAAAGGGGGCTGCCAGGGGTCGGGTGCCGGGACATCACGGAGGGGATATGCGCTGGCGAATTTACGTGGTGCTCGGGAGGTATGCAAGAAGGTCGGGGTGCCGAGCGCCCCAGGACGACGCTGACTGTGTCGTGAGGGATTCGCAGTAGCGCTGCTACAGCTTCATCCCTCACTCCTTGTCAGCCCCGCCCTGGATGCGCTCGGGTTGGGGGGCACGCGAAGTGCCGAGCGCCCCAGGACGACGCTGACGGTGTCGCTGCGTCGTCGCCGTAGCTAAAGCTACTCGCTCCTCCTGGCTCCTTGTCAGGCGCCGCCCTGGATGCGCTCGGGTATTTTAGTGTGTGGGACGCGCCCGGCACCGACGTCGCCACATCCACAGATACCCCCCGATGGCCAGGGCGCTGATCATCATTCCAAACGTGATCAGGCCGGTGTTGGGGTGGGGGTTGCCGGCCAGCAGGTGTGCGACCGTGAAGAGGGTCTGGGTGGCGAGGAGGATGGCGCCGAGGGCGCCGGCACGGACGACGAGGAGGGAGAGGCCTGAGAGCTCGTCTTCGGCCAGGGAGAGGGTGCCGAAGAGCATCAGGGCCAGAGGCGTGAAGTTGGCGATGAAGGCGCCGGGGTCGCCCAGGGAGGGCTCGGTCAGGTCGGTCAGGTAGAGGGGGGCGCCGCAGAAGCTGAAGAGGGCGAGGAGTTTGATGGCCAGGAGGTGCCAGGGGGAGAGGTGGCGAGGGCCGGGTTCTGAGGATGCTTTCAGGAAAAGGTCCGACGCGAAGCCGGAGGCGTTGAGATGCGCCTCGATGGTGCGGAAGGCGGCGTCGTCGGGGAGCATGGCGGCGTTGAGGGTGAGCTCTTCGTCGGGGAGGTGAAGGCGTAGAAAGCGCTGGCCGGCGACCTGGAGGAGGCTTGTGTGGAGGATGTCGGTGAGGGGAACTTCGCGCTCCTGGGTCGACCAGCGGGAGCGGGGGAGAATCAGCGAGGTGGGCGTCAGGGCGATGCGCTGGGGACGCAGCGCGCCGGCTGCCAGGGCGATGATGGCCAGGGCGACAAAAGCCCAGGAGAGGGTGGCGAACGCCCAGGTCAGGAGGGAGGGGGCGTTTGTGGCGTTGAGGGTGAGGACGATGCCGCAGAGGGTGAAAAAAAGGGCGGAGAGGAGGGTGGGGAGTTTGCGGGGGCGGTAGGGATATTCGGAGAGGAGGGTGGTGGGGGTGGGAGAAGGGGGCATGGGGAGAGTTGGGGAGAAGGGAGGTTAGTGTGGTTGGGAGGCTGGTGTTCGATCTCGGGCTGGATCTCGGGCTCGATCTCGGGCTCGATCTCGAACTCGGGCTCGATCTCGAACTCGGGCTCGATCTCGAACTCGGGCTCGATCTCGGGCTCGATCTCGGGCTGGATCTCGGGCTCGATCTCGGGCTCGATCTCGAACTCGGGCTCGATCTCGAACTCGGGCTCGATCTCGATCTCGGGCTCGATCTCGATCTCGGGCTCGATCTCGATCTCGGGCTCGATCTCGGGCTCGATCTCGATCTCGGGCTCGATCTCGATCTCGGGCTCGATCTCGGGCTCGGGCTGGATCTCGGGCTCGAACTCGGGCTCGAACTCGGGCTCGATCTCGGGCTCGAACTCGGGCTTGAGTTCAATCATGGATGAGAGTGACGGGGGCCCACAAGGGGCCCCCCTACAAAAGGGGGGCGCCCAGCGTCGTGAAGCGTGGCGCCCGCCGAGCGCCCCCCACCGTCCGTACGAATCGTCCAGCGTCGTGAAGCGTGGCGTTCCACAACCACCCAACCACCCAACCACCCAACCTCAAAGCGACCCCCCCACCGCCCGTACGAATCGTCCAGCGTCGTGAACCCGGGCGCCTCACAACCACCCAACCACCCAACCACCCAACCTCAAAGCGAACCCCCACCGCCCGTACGAATCGTCCAGCGTCGTGAACCCGGGCGCCTCACAACCACCCAACCACCCAACCACCTAACCACAACCCGCGCGCCCCCCACCGCCCATAACAAATCGACGGACGTTGTGAAGCGTGGCGTTCAGGGCAGCTTATCCCCCACCTGACACATGAAACGCAGCGAGGCGTATCCGGCGCCGGGGATGTCGTTGTAGCCGGCGACGGAGCCGTCGGGGTTCCAGCCGTAGAACATGGAGCCTGCGGTGGTGTTGTCGCCGTTGGGCTCGGTGATGTCGGTGCGGTCGGAGATGTAGAAGGGGCCGCCGTCGCCGGCGCTCCAGTCGCAGCTGGCATTGGAGGAGTTAAAGGGCTGGGAGGCGCAGGTGGCGCCGTCGACGTCGGGGTAGATGGCGAAGATGTAGGCGTAGTCGTCGCTGGCGTCGGGGCCGACGTTGGGGTTGCGGGCCAGGGCGATGGTGGCGGCCAGGTGGGCCGGGGAGCGGGGGATGTGCAGCTGCATGCCGCGCTCGGCGCAGAGGGCTTCGGCCTGGGCGGCGTTGACGTTGGTGTCGGAGAGGAGCTTGAGGAAGGTGTAGCCGCCGCCCTCGGTGGTCATGTCGCAGTAGACCTGCGTGAAGGCGGCGAGTCCTTCGGCGTCGGTGTCGATGACGTAGGTGCCATCGGAGAGGCCGGGGGTGTCGGTGAGGGCGTCGAGGCAGCTGGCCGGGGCGGTGCAGGTGAAGGTGTCGTCGCAGGAGCCGAGGCCACAGTCGGCGTTCTCGTTGCAGGTCTGTCCGAAGGTGCAGGCGGTGCAGGAGCCGCCGCAGTCAATGCCGCTCTCGTCGCCGTCGAGGGTGTCGTTGTTGCAGTGCGAGGGCATGCAGATGGCGTCTACGCAGGTCGAGGAGGCGCAGTCGTCGTCGATGTTGCAGCTGGCACCCAGGGTGCAGGCGGTGCAGGAGCCGCCGCAGTCGATGCCGCTCTCGTCGCCGCTTTTCCGGCCGTCGAAGCAGGTGGTCTCCCGGCTCCAGACGTGCCAGACGCCGGTGCCGATGCCCTGCACGGAGCCGCATTTCTGGGCGCCATCGTCCTGACCCCAGTCGGTGCCGTCGGTCTGGAGGGAGTCCATGCCGCGGTCATCAAAGTCGAGGGTAAAGTCGGTGGTGCTGGTGCACGCGTCTTCACCCTCCATATAGCCGGAGCCGTATTCGTCGGTGTCGGATTTGAACTCGCCAGTGAGGTTGTTTCGGCGGTTCCAGGGGCCGGTGTAGCCGGTACCCTGATTGTCTTCGAAGCAGGAGTCGGCGTCGGAGCCGGTGGTGATGGTCTGGTACCAGGAGACGTCGTAGAAGGAGAGGTCGACATCAAAGGAGGGGCCCTGGGTGGCGGCGCTGACCTTGCAGGTAAAGCGCATATCGCCGGTGAGATCGACGATGGGGCGCAGGCCATTCCAGATGCCGGTGTTGCCGGAGATGGGGTCGACGGTCGTCAGCGCGTCGTAATAGGGGGAGGCTTCGTCGCGCAGGGCGGTCTGCAGGGTGGAGGCGACCAGCGTCCAGCCGCCGCCGTCGGTGTCCATATCGCAGTAGACGTCTTCGAGGGTGCCGTCGCCATCGGGATCGATGCCGTAGACGCCGCTTGTGGTGGTTCCGCCGAGCAGAAGATCGAGGCAGCTGACGGGGTTGGGGGCGCAGCTGCGGCCGTAGGCGCAGTGACCGGAGGCGCAGTCATCGCCGGAGGTGCAGGAGGCGCCGTCTTCGCAGCCGGCGCAGTTGGGGCCGCCGCAGTCGAGGTTGATCTCACCCTGGTTGAGGATGCCATCGTCGCAGGTGGGCAGGGCGCAGGCGTTGGTGCAGGCGTCGGTGTCGACGTCGTTGCCGTCGTCGCAGGCCTCGACGCCCTCTTCAACGATGCCGTCGCCGCAGGTGGCGGGCTGGCAGGTGTTGGTGCAGGCGTCGGTGTCGACGTCGTTGCCGTCGTCGCACACCTCGCCAGCGGCCGTGTTGAGGATGCCGTCGCCGCATTGGGCTGCGGTGCAGTCCGCGTTGCAGGTTGCGGACTGGCCGGCGTCATCGCAGGCCTCGACGCCCTCTTGCACCGCGCCGTCGCCGCAGGTGGCGGCCACGCAGGTGGAGAGGCAGGCGTCGGTGTCGACGTCGTTGCCGTCGTCGCAGGCTTCGCCTTCGTGCAGGATGCCGTCGCCGCAGGTGGGGAGCGCGCAGGCGTTGGAGCAGGCGTCGTCGTCGACGTCGTTGCCGTCGTCGCAGCCCTCGCCGGGCTGCACGAAGCCGTCGCCGCAGGTGGCCAACTCACAGGCGTTGGTGCAGGTGTCGTCGTTCAGCTCGTTGCCGTCGTCGCAGGCTTCGCCGGCGGCGGTGTTGAGGACGCCGTCGCCGCACCGGGCCGCGGTGCAGTCGTCGTTGCAGGTCGCGGACTCGCCGGCGTCGTCGCAGGCCTCGCCGGCGGCGGTGTTGAGGACGCCGTCGCCGCAGGAGGCCACGGTGCAGTCAGCGTTGCAGGTGTTGGATTCCATACCCTCATCGCACGCTTCGCCTTCGTGGACCACGCCGTCACCGCAGGAGGGCTGGTCGCAGATGCCCAGCTCCGGGAGGCAAAAGCCGCTCTCGCACTCGTCGTCCAGCTCGCAGGGGGCGCCATCGTCGAGAGGGGGCTGAGCGCAGAGGCCGTCTTCCGGGTGGCAGAAGTCGCTCGCGCACTCGTCGTCCAGCTCGCAGGCAGCGCCATCGTCGCGCAGGCCCTCGGTGGGGGTGATGTCGGCGTCGTCGCCGCAGGCGCTCAGGGCGGTGAGGGCAGTGAGGGCGGCCAGGATGAGCGTGGCGAAGCGTGTGCGGGCAGATAGAGAGGGCAGAGAGCGCATCAAGATCCTCTGGGGATGAAGGTGGGACGAACGAAGGACGTGGCATTATGTTTTCAGAACGTTACACGTCATTTCACAATATCGATCCCTTATGCAACTCGATGCGCTCGGGTTTTTGGGTTCGCGTGAACCCGTCCGACGACGTTTATGAACGGTTTGACGGCGGGGACCCACAAGGGGTCCCCCTACGGGTGGGTGTTATCGCGACGGCGTCGCCCTGGATGCGCTCGGGTTGGGGGGCACATGAAGAGGCGAACCCCCATCGCCCTCACGAATCGACCAGCGTCGCCCTGGATGCGCTCGGGTTGGGGGGCGTGCAGGGGGCCGAGCGCCGACCGACGCGTTGTCCGCCTAAGCTCGCTTGACGGGGACGCTGGCTCATCGCCAGATACGCATGCGGTATGCGGTGATCGAACACCGCGACACACCCAGGGAGACACGCACAGGGAGAAGATATGACACGAGTACGTGCTTTTTTCGCGACGTCGCTCGACGGCATGATCGCCGGAGCGGGAGACGAGCTGGACTGGCTTCCCGGCCACGGGGAGGGGGCGGAGGATACCTTCACGCCCTTTTTTGCGGAGGTCGGCGCGATGCTGATGGGGCGCAGGACCTTCGATGTGGTCAGCGCCATGGAGGGGGAGTGGTTCTATGGCGATACGCCGATTCTGGTGGCGACGTCGCGGGCGCTGGAGACGTCGATTCCCTCGGTGCGGCCGGTGCATGGCCCGATTGAGGCGATGGTCGAGGAGGCCCGAAAGGCGGCCGGGGGACGCGATGTGTATCTGGATGGTGGGGCGCTCTTTCGATCGGCGCTGGAGGCGGAGCTGATCGATGAGATCACGATGACGCTGGTGCCGGTGGTGCTCGGCGAGGGCATTCGGCTTTTTGGGGATGGCGAGCGTCATACGATGATGTTGGAGTCGGCGCGCTCGATCGGCGCGGGGATGGTGCAGCTTCGTTACCAGGTACACTAAACGCCTGCCGAGCGCCCCAGTGCCGAGCGCCCCAGGACGACGCTGACTGTGTCGCTGCGTCGTCGCCGGTGGCGCTGCCACAGCTTCCTCATGCCGAGCGCCCCAGGACGACGCTGACTGTGTCGCTGCGTCGTCGCGGTGGCGCTGCCACAGCTTCCTCCTTGCTCCTTGTCAGCGTCGCCCTGGATGCGCTCGGATCTTCTATCGTGCGTGCGCCCCCCATCGCCCTCACGAATCGACCAGCGTCGTGTAGCGTGGCGCCCCACAACCACCTGACCACCCCGAATCGCCGATCCCCCAGCCCTCATGCGCTTCGACGCCTCGCATTCATTTTAAAACTCACTCGCCGAACCCCTCGACCCCCCTTGCTCCGGTTGAACCTGGCCCCCAGAGCACTGGGCATCCCTTGCGCTGACTCGGACACACGTGACGAAGCCCTCGACGTGTCGTCTGCCAGCTAAACCCACGTGCCGGAGCGCTCGATGCGTCTTGCTCCGGTTGAACCTCACGCGCCGAAGCGTTCGTCGTCCCTTGCGCGAGTTGAAGCCACCCGTCGAATGCTTCGACGCGACTTCCAACGCCGCGGCGAGCCGCGTCGAATGCTTCGACGCGGCTTCCAACGCTGCTGAGACACGCGTCGAATGCTTCGACACGACCTCTCTCGTCGCTGCGAGAGGCGTCGAACGCTTCGTCACACCACCTTGAGTCGGCGAGCCCCACGTCGGGGGCTTCGTTGTGCCTGGTTCACGTATTGCGCGGCAAAAGCGATGGGATTAGCGTGGGGTCATTCCAAAACACGCGTCCTCGACGTCGGGGGGGGGCTTCGAATCGGTCGGAGCTCCGCACCGGGGGACCCATAGGCATGTGTATGCCTTAAGAGGGGTTAGCTATGGCTCAGATTTCTCGTACCAGCGCGAATAGGAGCGCGATCAGCCGCACCATCGGGAGCTCGGCGGAGGTCCATCAAGAGAGTGCGGGGGAGCGGCTCGACAGGCTGCTCTTTCCGGACGGGGTGCCGCCGAACCTGACCTCGGGTCAGTTTATGGTGGCCATCGCCAACGTCGCGCGTCGCAGCGCCGAGGGTTTTGAGGGGGCGGAGCGTTTCCTGGCCACGGAGCGTGGCGAGGACCGGCGTCGGCGAGTGGTGCGGGATGAGGCCGTGACGGAGTTGCGGCAGGTGCTGATCAAGGTACGCGGCGCCATCGTCAACTTCTGGGGCGAGTATGCGGCGCAGGATGTGGGTTTCGTGGGGAACACCCCGGAGACGCCCGACCTCCTTTTGAGCTACGCCACGAACGTCCAGGAAAAGCTCGCGGCGGGCTTCGAGGGCTACAAGGTCGATATGCCCGACGATCTCGATCTGGGGCGCCCCGACCCTGCCAACCTGGCCGCGGCGATCGACACCCGCGCCAGGAGGCTTATCGCCAGCATGGAGGACTATCAGGTCGAGGAGCGCGAAACGCAAGCCGCGCTCAACGCTCGCGATAAGGCCGACGCGGCCTGGAGCCGTCATTATAGCCCGGTCGCCTCGATCATCGAGGGGCTTTTTCGGCTCGCCGAGATGCCCGAGCTCGCTGAGCGGGTGCGGCCGACGGCTAGGAGGCGTGCGGGGTTGGTGGAGGAGGCCGACCTTGGGGAGATGGAGGAGGGGGAATTGGACGTTGTTGGGGATGAGGATGTGGTGGTGAGTTGAGGGGATTGCGGCGCCGGGGGCGTCGCGATGAGGGAAGAGAGCCGGGCTCCTTGGAGTCCGGCTTTTTTATGAGTTAGGGGGCGGGATGTGCAGTGCGCTCATTATCGATGTCCGGAGTCGGCCATCGACAGGGCACCGGCTCTATCGCGCACGATCTGGCGAAGGTTCGGGCGACGAAGCCTGAAGGAGAGCCAGTAGCCCATGGCAATCATGTGACGTGGATCATCGCAGGTCTGTTCGTAGGCGCTTAGCCATTGATTTGCATGGGCCTCTGCTGTCGAAGCCGGGAGCGTGGAACGATCGAGCGCGTGAATGATGTCTTGAAGAAAATGCATGTTCACTGCCAGCTCGGTGCGAGTGAGAAGTACCGGCAAACACTCGTCGATCGTTTCATTTGAAAGCGCATAGGTGAACTGGTCCGGCTCAAAGCCTTTGATCTTTTCACCACGTTGAAGTGCAGCCAATTCTTTGACAATGAGCGTCTCTCTTGAACGCATGTCCGAAGTCTTGTCTTTGCTGGTGAAAAGAGCGCTGACGACGCGATCCACCCACGTGTCCAGAATTGGATTTATTTTGGGAAAGAGAACTCGATTCTCTTTAGCCTCGACGTCGCCAGCGAGAGTAACGATGCGTTTTTTTAATGCCTGGACTTTCTCTTCGACCTTCCGTAGCGAGCTGCTCGAAAGGTTGGCTTGAAAGTCGTCTGATAGTGTTTTGAGGAAGCTGGAGGGTGGAGCCGTAGACAACTTGCTCTCTAGATCGGTGAGAGAGTGTTGCGTCGAAATGAGGTGGTGTGCGCGTTTCTCCAAATAGATAGGGAGAATACGTGAACGCAACGATGTTGATGGTGTGCAAATGAGATCTCCCAATGTTTCAAGGACATTCTTCACGGGGGCCGTGCGAACGGTTTCGGTGAGCAGTTGGTCAATCTCCGCCTTAATACAGGACGGATCGGGTCGTTCGTCCGAATTCAGGCTGAGGAAGTTTTCAAGCCGATCTCCCTCCGCATGTTCAAACCAGGTTTTGGCTACAGCACGACGTCCAGGCAAGTTTTGATGGCGTCGAGCGAATGTGAGCTTTTCGTCCAACGGCAAAATTTCGCTTCGCTCAATCCAATGCTCGGGAAGAGGTTGAGCTGTGTTGGAGAGTGGTACCTCGCTGAATGATTTGGGGATTTCAATCAGTAGATTTCTCTGCTGTGCAAGCGTGAGGTGATGCCAGATCGCGTCAGCCCACTCTAGATCTTCAGCAACGAGACTCAGGTTGTAGGGGGTGTCAGCCCACGAGCGGATGTACGCTTTGTGGTGTCGCAGGGCCCATGACTCCCGCTCTTTGATCCATATGTCTGACTCTTGATTTGTTGAGGAGCGAGGGGGAAGGTCGTTTTTAAGGTGTTTTAGGACCTGGGGGCAGTCTTTATCGAGAGAAAGTTCCCAAACCTTCTTGAAGAGGGGTTTGAGTAAACCCCATCGGCTTTCCTCGGGGGCGTTTCGGATGGCGAGGATGTAAATCGACTTTCTGTCGATTTCGGAGAAAGAGCCCCAGAGTCTGGAGTCAGAAGATAAGTGCCGATAGTCATCGTTGACGGGGATTCTGTGAAGCACATTTAGGAGCTCTTCCCACTCCGAGTCGCTCGGGGCCCGAATGCCATTATACGGGTCCGCCATGGCGTTATATAGGGCATCGAATAGCGCACGTTGCGTTGCTATAAAGTCAAACTTGATGGCGAAAGGGGCTTTGAGCGAAGCGATTAAATATGAAGGTGAATTGAGCTTTGCGAGGAGTAGAAGGGCACGGTGGCGAAGATTCATAAATTGACTGATCGCCGGAAACGTGAGGGCGGGGCGAGGGTGAGGTTCGTTCGACGAGGTAATAACCTGGCCCTTGGTAAGCAAAAATAACGCTCTAGGCTCCTTTTGAAAGTTTTCAATGGTGAGCTCGACAAGCTCTTGTAGGAAGTCCGCTTTATTAAGGATTTCGATCAGGGTGAGCAGAATGTCTTCTGGGGTCTCTGGCCAGCGGATTTCGTCGGGCGAAGGGGCGACCTGGACAAATGAAACTGCAGGGTTCGTTAACCAGTTCGACGGAAAGCGACGTTCACGTTGGTCGAAGAGCCATATCAGCGCAGTAATAGGGCCATCGGATACGGTCGCGACGACCTCGCGTACGAGGGGTGGGAGAAGAGGAAAGAACCGGTCGTCGGAGAGTAGAGTGCGCAGCGGATAGAGGAGTTCGGGAGTAGGGGTTGTGGCGAATGTTTTTAGTGCATCTTCAATAATGGGGCGGAACGTGCATGAGCACTGCTCCACAGCCAGGTCGGCGTCGAGGTGTTGGTGGAGCCATTGCACGCGAGAGGCGAGGGTGGGGGCGCCTTTCAAAGAGTTGTATTCGGTGCCTGTTAGTATGGCTTTCTGGCAGTAGGGGTCGCCAGCCATGGCGAGGTGGGCGACCGGATGGCTCGGACAGTCATCTTCATGGCGGTATTCAAGCTCATAAAGCGTGGCTTCATCGAGTCCTATCGGCGAGATCTGGAAGGGGGCGTGTTCAAATAGAAACGTATCCGTCTTTTCGCTGTCGAGAGATGGCGCGGGATTCCAACGTTTGACGGCCTTGAGGATGCTGGGGGCAACGAAGGCTTTCAGGCATCGCAGAGCGGTTGTTTTATCACCGAGGCGCGGTAAGGCGTGGCGCAATAAGGGGCTGATCCGGGCGGCAAAGGTGGTTTGAAGGCTTGTGTCAGGTCGATTCTCGGGATCGTGTAGCCCGTGCAGCTTCGCCCAGAGCGCGGACGCCCAGAGCATGGTCAAGGCGTCGTCTGCTTCCATGCCTTCAAGATCGTTACGCATGGCGAGCCCCTCCAAGACTGCAAGCATGGCTTCGGGTTGGTTAATGCCTGTGGTTTCAATGGCCTGCTTGTACCACGCGTTGAGAGACTCGGGTTTTGCGAGTGAGACGGCATCGCTGACGAGGCGAGCGTTGGGGTTTACCTCCAAATTTTTAAGGTGCTCGGGGGTGAGGTGAAGCGCCGTTTCCAGCTCGGCAAACTCGAAGAAGATGCGAGTTAGCTGGTAGTGGGGCTGGCGATCATCGACCTCGATCTCTTTGAGAAGTTTGGATTTGACGAGTGCCAGAACGAGGGCATTGGGGAGGAGTTGGAGAATCTGCGTTCGCCGCTCAGGGGGTAACTCGTCTTTGTCGTTGAGAAGGACTCTTTCGAGCAGGTTGATGGCGTTGGTTATGGTGAAATCTTTCGAGGTTTTCACTTCCAGAATTCTATTGAGCTCTTCGCGAGATACCTGGCTTTGGAGGGAGCCTGCGATGTGGAGCCATCGCAGGAAGGTAGGCGAGGTTCGTTGTAGCCATTTTTGCGCATGGGGTTCGGCACTGGCCTGGAGGGTGTGACGCTCCCACTCGATGCGGCGGCTGTGTAAGGCACGCGTAGCCGGGTCGGTGAGGCGCCCTTCTCGAAAGTCTTCTATGGCGCGAAGGAGATGGTCTGGGGAGAAGGCGTCGAGGGTGGGCTCGGAAACCTGGCTGAAGAAGTCGCGTAGCTTTTCCGCCTCTTCGTTCGGGGTGAGTGCGAGCCCTCTAAGCGTATCGAGCCCGGCGTTGAAATCCTGATGGGAGAGGGGGAGGACCTTCAGTTTCAGTTCCTTGGGGTTGCGAGAGTAAGAGTGATTCTCGCCCTCAAATGTGAAGGAGCCCCCATGGTCTTCGGCAAGGCGCTCTACGCGTCGGGTGAGCAGCGCTAGTGCGCAGGATTCGTGGCCGCGATGGTGGGAGTCGCGGTCGCGCGAGGGTTCCACGGAGAGTTTGATCTCGGGAGGGGGCGTTGAGGCGGTGGGGCCGGCGATATCGAGTAGATAGTCGCGGAGTTCGGTCCAGCTGACGCTCAGAGCCTTGCTGTCTTCGATGGGGGATTTCGCCTCAATATTGAGCTCCTTTCGGAGGTCGGAGAGGCTTTTGGCGAGCTCTTCTCGAGCCAGACGAATGGGCAGGTGATTCAAATGTTGGGGGGAAAGGCCGACGGCTCGAGGCGGGGGGATGAGGGCCTCATAACGGGCCAGAAGCGATTCAGCAGTTTCACCCAAAAGGCCACAGAGAGCTTCGCCTTTTTCCGAGCGCTTTCCTCCAAGCCAGCGCTCCACGATGTGGGTGTGGCCGTTGAGGAATTTCGAGAGCTCAGAACGAACACTCTTCACTTTCTCATTGTTTTCCTCGAGCTCCGCAGCGAGGGCTTTGACGTGGCTCGTCTCCGTCATTTCAAAGATCCACGCCGACCATTCTTTGGCCTGCTCTTCGGTCAGTCGGGCGGGTAGGGCTGTGAGGTCCATATTCAGTCCATATTGGGGAAAGCGTTGGTGTTGAAGCCACGATACCGATGCCTGCAGTGATTGGAATGAAGTCGTGTGTAACACGCGTGTCGATATTGTGGAGCACCGTGTGACACGCGTATTGGCTAGGTTTGGTCTGTGTCCGGGCACTTCAGCGCGGCACAAACCAAAGGAGCCAATGATGTATCGATGGAATGAGCCGAAACTTTCGAAGCACGCCCGCCAGCGGATGAGGGAGCGCAAGATCGCGCTGCGGGACGTGATCACCGTCCTGAAACACGGGGAGTACGAGGAGCGCGAGGAGGATATTCGGGTGAGGATTCCCCAGTCGATCCTCGATGAGGGGGCGGACCCGCGTTTGCAGGAGCTGGTCGGTCTGATCGTGGTGCTCTCCCCGGACGAGGAGAGGGTCGTAACGGTCTTCCCCCGGGAATCCGCCGGGGGGCAGACGCTGAGGTTTACGCTCGGGATGCTCCTGGGAGCTCAGCTCGGCACGTTCGGCGGCGGCGGAGAAAACGGGGGTGGGCAATGAGTAGCAACGGAAAGAAGTGCGCCCGCGAGGCGATGACTGGAGCGGGAGGAGATGGCGTGACGAAGACGAACGCAGGAGAGAAAGCGACCCTCGGGAAGCGGCGGCTGCCGCTCTCGGTGAACTACCACATCAACACGCACTGCAATTTTGCGTGCAAGTTTTGCTTCGCGACCTTCGAGGACAGCAAGGCTGAGCTGGGTGGTTGCATGCTCAAAGAGCAGCAGCAGCTGGCCATCCTGGATGCCCTGGTGGCGGCCGGTGCGGAGAAGATCACCTTTGTGGGGGGAGAGCCGACGCTGATCCCCTGGCTGCCGAAGCTGGTCGAGCGAGCAAAGAAGAGCGGTGTCACGACAATGATCGTGACGAATGGATTCAGGCTGGAGGGCGAGCTTTTTGAGGCGCTGGCGCCGAATTTAGATTGGATTGCTTTCAGTGTGGATAGCGCGGATGTGGCGATCAATCGGGCGTCCGGGCGCGCGGCGAAGAAGGGTGGCGGGGTGCTTCCCGCGGCAGAGATGGTGCGTCGCGCGGCGATCGCCCGAAATCGGGGGATTCGCATCAAGCTGAATACGGTGGTGCATCAGCTCAACTGCAAGGAGGACATGAGCGACTTTGTGGCGGCGATGAAGCCGGAGCGTTGGAAGCTCTTTCAGGTGTTGCCCGTGAAGGGGCAGAACGACGGCTCGGTCGAGTCATTGCTCATCGAGCGCAGCCAGTTCGACGCTTATGTGGAGCGGCATCGGCACGTGGAAGCGTGCGGGGTGGAGGTGGTGCCGGAGTGCAACGATGCGATGCGCGGGTCCTATGCGATGGTCGACCCAGCTGGCCGATTTTTTGACAATACGGAGGGTGGCCACACCTACAGCAAACCGATTCTGGAGGTTGGGGTTGAGGCGGCATTTAAAGAGGTTTCGTTCGATGCGCAGAAGTTCGAGGCTCGCGGTGCGCTGTATGATTGGGCGAACGATGGCGATTCCGAGCGCAGCCCTCTGATTGCCATCTCCGGAGTCTCCGGTGCGGGAAAGGATAGCGCAGGGCAGATTCTGAGTGAAGAGCTGGGCTATGTGCGCGTCGCCATCGCCGATCCGCTTAAGGAGCTCGTTGGCGTGCTCTTCGGTTTGACGGAAGAGCAGCTCTGGGGAGCGCAGCGAAACGAGGTGGTCGAGGAGCTTGGTCGGTCACCGCGGAAGCTCTATCAGGAATTGGGGAGCTTCTGCCGCGAGATCGACCCGAATGTGTGGTTGAGGATCGCGTTGCGCCGGATTCGTGAGCTGATCGGTGAAGGCCAGCGTGTGGTTTGCACCGACGTGCGAACGCATGAGGAGTTCGAGGCGCTGCAGGCCGAGGGGGCGAGTGTGTGGCACATCACGCGGCGTGGTGCCGGGGCGCCTGAGGAGTTGTCTGCCGATGCCACGGAACGAGAGGCTCAAGAGTTGGCCAGACGTGAGGTTGGTGTGGTGATCGACAATGACGGAACGCTGGAGGAGCTGCGGGAGAAGGTGTTGAACGCGGCTCGATCTATCTCCCCTGCGAGCGCGGCAATTGGAACATGAAGCGGCGTAAACTCGTGGATTGTGGCGCGTTGAGCGCTGTGTGATTGAACGAAAAACCCCCGGTCGCTGTGACGGCCGGGGGTTTTTGTGTTTTGGATGTGGTGGGGCCGCCAACGGAAAGTGGTTGTGGGTTGGTGAAATGCCCAATCCGTCGGGAGGGGTCTTGTGCCCCTCCCGACCTTTTGGGGGGGGAGGGATGACGATCGAGGTAAATCGCGGGGGCCCACAAGAGGCCCCCCTACGGGAGGCGGATGAAAATCGAGGTCATTCGACGGGGCGTGCGGGTTTTTTTTTGGTGTGCGTGCGCCCCCCATCGTCCTCACGAATCGACCAGCGTCGTGTAGCGTGGCGCCCCACAACCACCTGACCACCTGACCACCTAACCTCAACGCGAGCCCCCCAACGCCCTCACAAATCGACCGCCATCGCGAACCCCGGCGTCCCACAACCACCCAACCACCCAACCTCAAAGGCGTGCGAATGTTCCGACCGAATGTTCCGACCGTGGGTCGGACATGAGCCCGTGTTTATGCGGTCGGTCGGCGATCGCATGTCAAACGAACGACGCGTTGTAGACGGGGTTGGTGAGCCCTTTCTTGTAGTGCGAATCCCTTTTGACTATCGCTCGTGGGTGCCTTTTTGCCGCTCCCAAACACATCTTTCCGACGGGGGGAGCGTCGCGGCGAGTTTGAGATCGTGCGGCCGCAGAGTTGGGCTGCGTTGAAGATCAGAGGATCCGGGGCTGGCCGGGCTCTTCCACAATGGAGTGTGTATGAAATGTCGATGTCTGGTGGTGGGTGGAATCGCAGCGAGTGCGGTGTGGAGTGCGGGGATGGGGAGCGCGGAGGCGTGCTCGGAGCCCCAGCCGGGGGTCGTGCTGGAAGAGGCGTGGCTGGAGGGGATGCCGCTCGACGGGGCGATCGTAGCGCGGCTGGATCGTCCGGAAGATGATTGGTCGGTGACCGTCACGGGTGCGGATGGCGAGCCTGTTGAGGGCAGCGTGCGCGAGGTCAGCTACGGGGTGGTGGGGGAGTATGAGTGGCGTTCGGCGCTTCTGGTGTGGACCCCGGAGGCGAGCTGGGAGCCGGAGCAGACCTACTCGGTGGAGATCGAGCTCGAGGCCGATTACGCCACGGGGCAGCCCTGGGAGCGGGCCGCGGTGAGTTTTATGACCGGGCAGACGACGATGGCGTCGCAGGATGCGTTTTCGTCGGTGCAGACGACATTCTCGGCCCCGGAGAAGCCCACGCGCAGCGAGTGCTGCGCCAGGGAGTGCGAGACCGCGGCGTGTGAGTGGGGGAGCGATTGCCGAGACTGCTGGGGGGTGGCGTATGCGCCTCATCCGACGGTGACGTCGACGCTTCAGATCGATGCGCTGGCCGCAGACGCGTTGCAGTACATGGTGCTCATCAAAGACGCCGAAGGGGATGCGATCGACGAGCGATGGATGCGCCACACAGGGGAGGCCACCGTCTCGGTGACGTACCCCCCCGACGCGTCCTCGCCCTATTGCGCGCATCTGGAGGTGACGCGTCTGACCACCGGGGAGGTGTTTACGCTGGAGCCGATCTGTGTTGAAGCGCCGGCGGGCACGAGCTTTGAGGAGGTCGAACGCGGGGAGCGGCCCGCGTGGGTCACGTGTCCGGGGGACGACGAGGGAGACTCCGGAGATGTAGGTGAAGAGAGTGATGCGGGAGACTTCGGGGATGCGGGTGGTCAGGGAGATGGGGGGCAGGGCGATGCGAGCGGCTCCGGGGATGGTGATACGTCCGGCGGCTGCAGCGTCAGTGGTTCGGGGGCCGGTGGTGGGACGTTTGTCGGTTTGCTGGCGATGCTGACGGTATCGCTGCGTCGTCGCCGTCGCTAAAGCGACGCGCTCCTTGCCATCCCCGCCACCCTCAGATGACGTTTATGAAGGGTTTGACGGCGGGGACCCATAAGGGGTCTCCCTACGGGAGGGGAGCGGGACATCGTATTTTTGCGAACCCCCCGACCGTGCTCACGAATCGACCGACGTCGCGAAGCGGGGCGCCCCACAACCACCCAACCACCTGACCACCTAACCTCAAAGCGAGCCCCCCAACGCCCGCACGAGCCGCCCGCCATCGCGAACCCCGGCGCTCAGGGCACCTTATCCCCCACCTGACACATGAAGCGGTCAGAGCTGGCACCCGGGCCGGGGAGGTCGTTGTAGCCTTCGACCGTGCCGTCGGGGAACCAGGAGTAGGTCATAGAGCCGGCGGTGGTGTTGTCGCCGTTGGGTTCGGCGATGTTCGCGCGTGTGCTGATAAAGAAGGGGCCGCCGTCGCTGGCGCTCCAGTCGCAGCCGGCGCTGGAGGAGTTGAAGGGCGTGCGGATGCAGGTGGCGCCGTCGACGTCGGGGTAGATGCCGAAGATGCGGGCGTAGTGGATGTTGGCGTCGGGGCCGATGTTGGCGGCGCGGGCCAGGGTAAGGGTGGCGTTCAGGTGGGCCTGGGAGCGGGGGATGTGCAGCTGCAGGCCGTGCTCGGCGCAGAGGGCCTCGGCGTCGGAGGCGTAGATGTTGGTGTCAGTC
Organism: Lujinxingia vulgaris; assembly: GCF_007997005.1. Lineage (GTDB taxonomy): Bacteria > Myxococcota_A > Bradymonadia > Bradymonadales > Bradymonadaceae > Lujinxingia. Next base: position 25,241 of record NZ_VOSL01000004.1, read on the forward strand.
TTGATTTTGAGGAAGGTGTAGCCGCCGCCATCACTGGTCATATCGCAGTAGGCCTCAAGGTTTTTGAGCGGGCCCTCGCCATCGGGGTCGATGAGGTAGGTGCCGTCGGGCAGGCCGGGGGTGTCGGTGAGGGCGTCGAGGCAGCTTGTGGGGATGTCGCAGGTGTTGTCGGCGTCGCAGGTGTAGCCGCCGCAGTCGGCGTCGCTTGCGCATTGCTGGCCAGTGGAGCAGGGAGCACAGGAGCCGCCGCAGTCGAGATCGCTCTCGTCAGCGTCTTGAACCCCGTTGCTGCAGTGGTCAGTCTGGCAGACACCGAGATAGCAGTCGGAGGAGGCGCAGTCGTCATCCACGCGGCAGCTCGCCCCGGTCTGGCAGGAGGTCGCGCAGGAGCCGCCGCAGTCGGTGTCGCTCTCATCGCCGCTTTGCCGGCCGTCGAAGCAGGTGGTCTCCCGGCTCCAGATATGCCAGGCGCCGGTGGTCATGTCCTGCACGGAGCCGCATTTGGCGCGTCCGTCGTCGCTGCCCCAGTCGGTGCCGTCGGTCTGGTTGGAGTCCATGCCGCGATCGCTAAAGTCGACGGTAAAGTCTGTGTCAGCGTCACAGCGGTCTTCTCCCTCCATGTAGCCTTGTTCGTACGCGTCCAGGTTGGATTTGAGTTCGCCAGTGAGGTTGTTACGGCGATTCCAGGGGCCGGTGTAGCCTGCGCCTTGATTCTCTTCAAAGCAGGAGTCGGCGTGAGAGCCGGTGGTGATGGTCTGGTACCAGGAGACGTCGTAGAAGGAGAGATCCACGTCGAAGGTGGGGCCCTGAGAGGCGGTCGCGTCAACTTTGCAGGTAAAGCGCATATCGCCGGTGGTATCGACGAGGGAGCGCAGACCACTCCAGATGCCGGTCTGGCCGCTGGCCGGGTCGAGGGTGCTCAGGTCGGCGTAGTGCTCGGAGGCCTCATCTCGAAGCAGGGTCTGGAAGGTGGAGGCGACGAGCGTCCAGCCGCCGCCGTCGGTGTCCATGTCGCAGTAGACGTCTTCGAGGGTGCCGTCTTCGTCGGGGTCGATGCTGTAGACGCCGCTGGTGGTGGTGCCGCCGAGCAGGAGGTCGAGGCAGGAGACGGGGTTGGGGGCGCAGCTCAAACCGTAGGCGCAGTGGCCGGAGGTGCAGTCATCGCCGGAGGTGCAGGACGCGCCGTCTTCGCAGGCTGTGCAGTTGGGGCCGCCGCAGTCCACGTCGCTCTCGTCCTGGTTGAGGATGCCATCGTCGCAGGTGGTGAGCTGGCAGGTGTTGGTGCAGGCGTCGGTGTCGATGTCGTTGCCGTCGTCGCAGGCTTCGACGCCCTCTTCGACGATGCCGTCGCCGCAGGTGGCGACCACGCAGGTGGAGAGGCAGGCGTCGGTGTCGATGTCGTTGCCGTCGTCGCAGGCTTCGCCTTCGTGCAAGACGCCGTCGCCGCAGGTGGGCAGTGCGCAGGCGTTGGTGCAGGCGTCGTCGTCGATGTCATTGCCGTCATCGCAGCCTTCGCCGGGCTGCATAAAGCCGTCGCCGCAGGCGGCGAGTTCGCAGGCGTTGGTGCAGGCGTCGGTGTTGAGGTCGTTGCCGTCGTCGCAGGACTCGCCGGCTGCGGTATTGAGGATGCCATCGCCGCAGGAGGCCGCGGAGCAGTCCGCGTTGCAGGTTTCCGATTCGCCGGCGTCGTCGCAGGTTTCACCAGCGCTTTCGTTGAGGATGCCATCGCCGCAGGAGGCCACGGTGCAGTCCGCGTTGCAGGTCTCGGACTGGCCGGCGTCGTCGCAGTCCTCACCCTCGTGGATCACGCCATCGCCGCAGGAGGGCCGGGCGCAGAGGCCGTCTGCCGGGTGGCAGAAGTCGCTTTCGCATTGGTCGTCCCGCTCGCAGGCGGCGCCATCGTCGCGCAGGCCCTCGGTGGGGGAGGGGTCGGCGTCGTCGCCGCAGGCGCTCAGGGCGGTGAGAGCGGCCAGGATGAACATGGCGAGTGAAGGTTTGATGGATAGTGCGGGGTAAACATACATAAAAACTCCATAGTTCATCTGAAAAGCGTAGGCGGAGGTAGGGTTTCAGAACGTGACACTTCATGTCACAACGTCGACCTCCTATGCAACGCGACACCGATGAGGCGTGGCGGGCGCCTACACGAGGGGCCCCTGCGGCAGGAGGCGGGAGATTGGGGGGGTAAGCCTCCCAACGTCCTCACAGATCGACCGACATCGCGAAGCGTGACGCCCCACAACCACCTGACCACCCAACCACAACCCGCGAACCCCCACCGCTCGCACGAATCGACCATCGTCGCGAACCCGGGCGCCCCCCGGACCCCTCAGAACGGGCTCTCATCGAGGCTTGCGGCGAAAGTGCCTTCGATGAAGATACGGTCTTCGCACTGGTAGCCGCAGGAGTTGCAGACGTAGCCCCGGAACTCGCCAGCGATCAGGCCGTAGTCGTTGGCGGTGATGGTGATCGAGCTTTCCGCGTAGGCCTCCCAGCTCTCACAGCGATCCAGGGAGTAGTAGAGGGTGTTGAAGTTGTGTTCGACGTCCCACTCCAGGGCGATCACATCGGCGGGGTAGACGCCGGGTTGGATGGAGGGCCAGCCGAGCGAGAGGCCTTCGTCGTAGAGGTCGAGGGTGTAGCGGTTTTCGGCAAAACTCGTGTAGTCGTTGTGGTCGATCTCGTCGTCGGTGGTGAACTCCAGGACGACCTCATCGACGGTCATCTGGACTTCGGCGCCGGAGAAGAGGGGCGGGCCGCAGGCCAGGGCAAAGAGCGGCAGGGCAAGGAGGAGGGGGCGTAAGGTAGAGGTGTTCATCATCAATCTCCCAGCGTGACGGAGCGTGAGGCGGGCCAGCGGATGGTGCGGCGCTGCAGGCGGCCGTCGATGAGGGCGGCGAGTGTGTAGTCGGCTTCTTCGACCATCAGGACGACGCGGGGGCCGGTGCCGACGAGCACGTCGTTGACGTAGAGGGGGGTGTTGTCGGGGAGGTTGACGACCAGGCAGTCGCAGCGCTCGGTGAGTTGGCTCAGGTGGGCGATGGCCTGCTGAAGGGGGATGGCGAAGTTGATGCTCTGGGCGTCGGTGAGACCTGCGGTGACCACGCCGATGGCGTCGCCGTCGAGGTTGACGACGGGGCCGCCGGAGCTTCCGGGGTTGAGCGGGATCTGGGTCTGAAAGAGGGGGCGCTCCTCGCCGGCGGGGTAGATGTTGGAGATCATGCCTGTGGTGTAGGTCCAGATGGCGCCGCGGCCGTGGCCAACGGCGGCGGCCCAGTCGCCGACGGCGACGTCGTGCATGCCGGCCATGCGCAGGGCGGGGACGCCGCTGACACGGACTTTGACCAGGGCCAGGTCGATGTCACCGGCGCGCTCGATCACCTCGCCGGTGAGGCGTCGGCCGTCGTGGAGGACGACCTGCACGCGCGAGTGATCGCCGACGACGTGGGCGTTGGTGAGGATGAGGCCGTCGGAGGAGACGAAGAAGCCTGAGCCCAGGCCCTCGGCGTGGGTGAGAAAGACGACCGAGGGGGCGACGCGGGTGAAGATGGCGCGCTGCTCCCGTTGCAGCTGGCGGAGTGCGGCGTTGGGGGCGGCCTCCGGGGCGGCCTCGTCGGTGTTGATCAGCCTGGCGTTGTTTTGCTGAGCGGCGGTGTCCTGAGCGGCGGCGTCTGTTGGGCTTACCAGGCTCGTGGCGAGGCCGAGGATGAGGCCGGCCAGGAGGAGGGTGAGCAGGTTGAGCGCCCCGGGCGCACGGCTGCGGTGCGGCGGTGTGTGTGGGGGGAGCCTGCGATAAGGCGGTGTGTGGGGGTTGAGGATCATTACCAGCGCCCTCGGAGGTGCAGGCCGCCCCGGGTGTCGGGGCCGCCCTGGAGGTAGGGGGAGAGCTCGAGACGCATACCTTCGGCGTCGTCGGCCCGGGGCAGGGTGCCCTCTTCGACACCGCCTCCGCCGCTGACGCCGCCCACTCCTCGGGGTGCTGTGGTGCCGGTGTTGGTCTTATGCACAACATCTCGAAGCTCGGTGAGGCTCAGGGGGTGGGGGTTGTAGAGGGCCGCGGCGCTGCGGATGACGAGGCCTGTGAGCGCGGCGGCGATGCCGACGCCGGCCAGCGAGAGGCCGGAGATGCGCTGGCCGGAGAGGGCGTCGAAGGATTCCTGGGCGCGGCAGTTGTTCTGCATGGCGGGCTGGACGTAGGCCGAGCACATCGCCACGGCGGGATCGTCGGCGGGGAACTGCCGGAAGTAGGTGCTGATGGCCAGGGCGGAGCCCCCGGCCAGGAGGGCGAGGCCGGTGTAGCCGGTGATGCGACCGATGCTCGTTCGGCGCGCCTTGCTGCGGGCGTTGGTCTCGTAGGCGCTGGCGAGGTCGTCGCGTCCCAGGGTGCGGTAGATGTCGGCGCGGGCGGTGGTCTCACCGGTCTCGGTGTCGTGAAGCTGCCAGGTGCGACCCTGGTTTTGCAGGCGGAGGCGCCCGCTCTGCGTCTTAGCGCCGGTGCCCTCGTTGCCGACGACGTCCTGGATGGCGCTCTGGGTGGCGTCGACGGCTTCTTGCGAGATGCCGCGGCCGATGTTCCGGCGTTGCTCGGCGGTCAGGGGGACGCCCGGGTAGACCATAAAGCCGGCGAGGGCCGCGCCCTCGATGCTGTAGAAGGTGATCATGGCCATGGAGGCGGTGGGGCCGTCGTTGATCGAGACCGACTGCGTTCCGCGGATGCCCAATCCGCCGGCGGTCTGCGACTCGGCGTCGGGTTCGGGTTGTGAGGTCTGCGCGTCGTCGGAAGACGCCTCCTCATCGTCATCGCGGCGCTGCGGGGCCTCGCCCTCCTCCAGCTCTGCGATGAGCGCAGGGTCGTCGGTCTTGATGGCTCCCAGAACAGGTTCTTCTTCGGTGTCTTCAGCGTCGGTGTCTTCAGCGTCGGCGTCGGGGGTGTTTGCCTCCGCGTCTTCAAAGAGCGCGGCGAGTGAGCCGTCGTCCGGTGTGCCGATGCGTATGGAGTCGTCTTCGCCGACGGAGAGCGGGTCATCGTTGAAGGTGCGGACGATGACGACGGCGTCGACCGGAAGGTGTTTGAGGCGCGCGATGACCTCGTCGTCGGCGAGCCCTTCGACGCTGCTCATGACGGGGTTGATGATGGCCATGGGGGAGCCGGCCTCGAGGAGGTTTTTGCGCAGCGCGGCACCCGCGCCGGTGGCTCCGGGGCCGCCGGGGGCGATCACCACGCGGATCTCACGCAGCTCCTCGGGCAGGGAGTCGGGGTGAAAGGTCTGCGACCAGTCCTGAGCCAGGGCCGGGGAGGCGATGAGAAGAAAAAGGGTGGCGATGAGGACGGATAGTGTGCGGATCATGAACCATCTCAGGGGTGAGCGGTATCGGGTGCAGAGCGTAGCGAGAGCGTGCCAGCGCGCGAAGCATGAGGGCGCGCGTCGTGGTGTGGGGAATGCGTGTTAAGGCGTGTCTTCATAGCTGAAAGAAGGGCGTGCTGACAAACGGGGGGCGGGCAGGTGCTGGTGCTCGTACTCGTGCTGGTACTCGTACGCGATCTCGGGCTCGATCTCGATCACGGGCACGATCTCGGGCTCGTGGTTGTGTACGACCGGGGGGCGAACATCGCGTTGTGGATATGCGGGCTGGTGAAGGTTTGTGATGTTGAACGTGGGAGTGGGATCTCCTTAGTTTGGGGCATCGGTACGTTTTTGGGTGATGTGAAAATCGGAGCGAAGGAGTAGCGATGTCGCGTGGTGTGGTGGTCGGGTGTGTGTGGGTGCTTCTGAGTGGATGTGCGGCCGGGAGCGGGGGGATGGCGAGTGAGGCGCCGGTGGAGTCGTCGCAGCAGGAGGTGCGAGACGAGGGGGAGAGTGAGGCGGCAGCGTCGGAGGCCACAGCCGCGGAAGCCCCGCAGGAGGAGACCTTCGAGGTGCCGGGCTTTGGGGAGGTGACCGATGCGGAGTACGCCGCGCTGGTGGAGCAGGGGCGCAGCGCGCGGGTGCAGGCGACGCTGGCGGAGCTGGAGGCGGAGCTCAAGGCGCATGCCGAGGGTGAGGTGCCGCCGCGGTTGGGCGATGGCGAGGGGGCCGACGATGTGGCCGAGCGCCTGGCGTACCTGCGGGAGATCGATGGGTTCTGGCGCGCGGCCTTCTCGGTGCTCAGCGGAGACTGGGAGGCCGAGGAGATGTTGGCGCTGGAGCATGAGCTGGCGAGCCGGGGGGCGGCCCGGGATCGGGAGACGAGCGGAGAGCTTCGGGCGTATCTGGAGAACAACCCCTGGCCGTCGATCACGCGGGTTGGGGAGCAGGCCTCGGCCGATGCGTGGCGGATTGTGCAGCATGCCGACTATGCTCCGGAGTTTCAGGCCGCGGTGCTGGAGCGCTTGAAGGGGCAGGTCGAGGAGGGCCATGTGGCCGCGCATCATGTGGCGATGCTCGAGGATCGGGTGGCGATGCATCGCGGGGAGGCGCAGCGCTATGGCACCCAGGGGCAGTGCGGCCCCTCGGGCTGGGAGCCCTTTGAGGTGGAGGCGCCCGAGGAGCTCGACGCGCGTCGCGCCGCGGTCGGCCTGGAGCCCATGGACGAGTATAAACTCCGTTTTGAATCCATGTGCTCGCCGAGCGCCCCAGGACAACGCTGACGGTGTCGCTGCGTCCTCGCGGTAGCGCTGCTACAGCGTCGTCCTTGCTCCTTGTCAG
>NZ_VOSL01000039.1 GCF_007997005.1 Lujinxingia vulgaris
CGTCCAGCTGCCCTCCTGGTCAAGCTCCGCAAGCGTCAGCACGATCGACTCGCCACACCCCTCCAACTCCCACGGCTCGCCGCCCTCCAGGGTCAGGGTGCAGGCGCTGATCTCGCAGCCTGCCGGCGCGCAGCTGGCGGTGAACGCCGCGCTGCCCTCGGACTCGCCAAGCACGAAAGGCCCCTCGCCGCCCGTGAGCTCCAGGGTGAGCTCGGGCGGGGCGGTGTCGGTGTCTGGGCCGACGTCGTCGGTGTCACCTGCGTCCGGATCGCCGGTGTCGGTGTCGGTCGGCGAGGCGACATCTTCGGGACCACATCCCCAGGTTGCTAGCAAAAATACAGCAATAAATATCCGAACATACAGCATGGTATTGCCCTCCCGTTACCACGTTGGGTGAGTGTAAATGGTCAGTGTCTGTAAGATTTTCAAGTCAGGTTGGTGCGCCGGCTCTCGGGACGGGCACAAGACCCGCCCCTACGGATTGGAAAAACGCGAAAGGCCAGATTTTAGCGCGCAAACGCCCAGTCCACCTCGGCGGGTGTGGCGCCGCCCAACCCGCTGCGGCCGAGCTGGCCGACGAGATTGTATCCCCAGCAGTAGAGCGTGCCGCCGGCGATGCCGCAGGTGTGCTCATTGCCGGCAGAGATGGCGGTCCAGTCGGTATGGCCGCCGCTTACCGCGTTGGGGACGGTATTGGCTTCGTTGTGACCGAGCTTGCCGCGGTTGTCATCGCCCCAACAATACGCCACCCCATCGGCCACCGCGCAGGTGTGGTTGGTACCGGCGGAGATGTGCTGGGCGTCGGGGAGGTTGGAGACAGCGGCCACAAATGTTGAATCGGTATGGCCCAGCTGACCGGAGGTGCTGTTGCCCCAGCAGTAGGGTTTCATATCGCCGGAGACCTCGACGGTGGCGCAGGAGTGGGAGCCGCCAGCGGTGATGAGCAACGTCTCATAAATCGAAGTTGAAACGGGGTTGCCAACTTCAGACACACCACTTCCGCTTGCAGGAATACCATCCAACCGCCCATTGGCCGCATTGCCCCAACACCACCCATTGGCGTTTTCTTGAGTCACCGCACAGGTATGCGCCGCGCCGGCGTCCACGGCCACGAAAGCGTCGATGCCCCCATCCAGCGTGACCTGCACGCGCCCCTCGGAGGTGGGGCCGGGGCCGAGTTGGTCGGTCTCATCACGCCCCCAACAATCGAGCCCAAAAGCACTATCAATTGCGCAAGAGTGGGCGTCGCCTGCAGCGACCTGCGTCCAGTTGGCCTCATTGCCCACACGCTCGGGTGCCATAAACGAGCCCGAGCCGCTTATCTGCGGGGCGACCTGACCGGCGCCGTTGCTTCCCCAACACCACAAACTCCCATCCACCTGCACCCCGCAGGTATGCTGCCCGCCGGCGGCGACCCTCTGCCAGAGCGCGTCACCCACCCGCGTCGGCACGTTTCGCTGGTTGCTATCCCCCACGCCCAGCTCGCCGCTGCTATTATTTCCCCAGCACCACAACGAACCGTCGTCCAGAATCCCGCAGCTATGGTTCGCCCCGGCGCTCACCTCGACCCAGGTGGGAGGCTCATAGATAAAGGTGTAGCGCTGCTCTTCGAGGCAATGCTCCACGTTGGTGTCGGTGGCACATGCGCTCAACACGATCGTGACCTCGGCGGCGTCATCGGGAAGCTCCAGCTCGGTGCAATCCAACGCCGCACCCTCCTCATCTTCGCAGCGGTGCGTGACCTCACACGACTCGTCGCGCGAGCAAAAGCTCTGAAGCTCCGGCGGGTAGCTATACGCGACCGTCTCGCCAGCCTCGTAGCCCTGAAGCCCGGCCTCAAAGGCAAAAAGCACCTCAAAGGTGGCCGACGTGCTCTCCTGCTGATCGCCCAAAACGGCGTCGACGCTCAGCGTCCAGCTTCCCTCCCGATCCAGGACGTCGGTCCCCAGCACCATCGACTCGCCGCAATCATCGAGCGCTTGCGCTGCCTCGTCCTCAAACGCCAACGCACAGGTGAGCTCGCAGCCCTCGGGCGCGCATGACGCATCGAAGCTCAGCGTGTCGGTGGCCTCGTCGATGACAAAAGATTCCTCGCCGCCCGTGAGTTCCAGGGTGAGCTCGGGCGGGGTGGTGTCGGTGTCTGGGCCGACGTCGTCGGTGTCACCTACGTCCGGATCGCCGGTGTCGGTGTCGGTGTCGGGGAGGTCAGTGTCGCCCGCATCATCGCCTTCGACATCCGGCACACACTCTTCACAATAGGAGGTATCGACGGCAAAGATACAACCGCTCAAGTTGGCAGAAAAAAGCGCAAGAATTGCGACAAAACGTCGAGTCATGGCAGGGCCCTCCCGCGTACCACTTCAGGTTGATGTGAAGGCTCAATGATTAGCCGAGGAGGGCGCGGAATGCAACGCGCTAGATGTTGGGGGTTGTTGCGGGGGACCGCACGAGCCCGACTGCGGCGCCGTCCTAAAAGAGCGCCACCGGTTGGGCGAGGTCCCGAAGTCGTTGGACGTTTCACCTGAGAACTGGAGGTAAGGGGGCTGAGTTGGGGGACTCGGGCGCCGAGAGCGGCAGCTAAGGGGGCTGAGCCGCGGCTCTGGGTATCGAGAACGCCGGCTAAGGGGGCTGAGCTACGGGACTCGGGTGTCGAGATCGAGAGCTAAGCGCGCCGAGTTGTGGATCTGGGTGTCGAGAACGCCAGCTAAGGAGGCTGAGTGGTGGGTCTTGGGTGTCGAGAACGCCAGCTAAGGGGACTGAGCTGTGGGACTCGGGTGTCGAGAACGCCAGCTAAGGGTGCTGAGTTGCGGATCTGGGTGTCGAGATCGGCAGCTAAGGGGGCTGAGTTGCGGATCTGGGCGTCGAGATTGTGAGCGAAGGGCGCGGCGAGCTAAGGTCGGGCGTCCGTGGCGTCGCGGAGGTTCGCGGCGTTGACGCGAGCGTGACACGGCACGTTTCGATTCTTCGACGAGGTGACACCATGAGCGATCATTCGCCAGCCGAGCTTATTTTCTACGAGACGGCTGAAGGCAAGGTGCGCGTTGAGGTTTATCATGAGGATGAGACCTTCTGGCTCAGCATCAACCAGATGGCGGCTCTGTTCGGGGTCGATAAGTCCGGGATAAGCCGCCACTTAAAGAACATTTTTGAGGGCGGTGAGCTGACAAAAGAGGCAGTTGTTGCAAAATTTGCAACAACTGCCGACGACGGCAAAACCTACCAGGTAGATTACTACAACCTCGACGCGATCATCTCCGTCGGCTACCGCGTCAACAGCTCCCAGGCGACCCGTTTCCGTATCTGGGCGACGAACACGCTGCGGGAGTTTATCGTCAAGGGCTTTGTGCTCGATGATGAGCGTCTCAAGCTCAACCGGCGCTTTGGCAAGGACTACTTCGACGAGCTTCTGGAGCGGATTCGGGAGATCCGGGCCAGTGAGCGGCGTTTTTATCTAAAAATCACCGACATCTACGAGCAGTGCAGCGTCGACTACGATAAGAACGCGGCGATGACGAAGACCTTTTTCAAAACGGTGCAGAACAAGCTGCACTGGGCGGTCACCGGCAAGACAGCCGCCGAGATCATCGCTGAGCGCGCCGACGCCGACAAACCCTCGGTGGGGCTTACCACCTGGAAGAACGCGCCGGACGGGAAGGTCATCAAACGCGATGTGAGCGTCGCAAAAAACTACCTGATCGAGACCGAGATCAAAGAGCTGGAGCGCATCGTCTCCATGTACCTCGATTACGCCGAGAACCAGGCCGCTCGCCAGCGGCCGATGAAGATGGCCGACTGGATCAAAAAGCTCGACGCGTTTCTGGAGTTCAACGAGTACGAGGTTTTGACGAATGCCGGGAAGGTCTCTGCGAAAGTGGCAAAGGCGCTGGCCGAGGAGGAGTATTCGAAGTTCCGGGTTCGGCAGGATCGGGAGTTTGAGAGTGATTTTGAGCGGGAGGTGAAGCGGGTGCGGGGGAAGGGGGATTGAGTCGTGTGGCGAGGATGTAAAAGGGCTCGCTCATTCGACGGACCGCAGCGCTTCGAGGAGCTCCTCCTCACTTTCATCGCCCGGCCAGGTGCCAAAAAACGCGGACACGCCCGAGGACGCATCTTGCGGTGTCATCTGCATGACGGGCGCGTTTCGCAGCGCTACCGGTGTGGCTTCGAAGACGCTGTCACTGTCGCTCGCTGCAGTGATGAACTCGTCTTTCGCGCCGCCCATCAACCTCAGGTTGTGTTTGATCATAAATACCTCCTTGCCTGGCCGCCGCCTGCGTCACGCGTGCTCTGGCACGAACCCTTCGCCGGTCAACTAGAAACGCGCCTGGCGAGGTGACTATGCCACGGGATGGGGGCTGGCTGCACCTCGGCGAAGAACTCTCGCCAATGCTCGGTTGGGCTTCGGTGTTGTCCGGAATCGGACCGTTGCCCCATCGGGGCAACGCGTGCCTTTGAGACAACACGCCATTTACATTACACCGGTGAACACCACACCCTCTCCGCTATTTCTTCACCCCCTCTCTCTGTGCCTTCATACGTATTACCTGCACGCAGGCCTTTTGCGCTGAAGCACGTGCGGTGGTGTGTGTTGACGGGATAGAGGCGGGAAGTACCTTAGAGTGGTATCGGTTATACCAATACCTCAGGAGGACCGCCGTGTTGCCTCGCCCCACCATCGAAGCCTTTGATATCTGGCTTGCCGATCGTTCGCTGCGACTCGATGCGATTGTGATCGGTGGCTCTGCGTTGGCATTGCTGGGCGTAACGAACCGGCAGACGCGAGATTTTGATATTCTGCATCCGGAACTCCCGGAGGCGATCAACTCGGCTGCGCGTGAATTCGCGTCGCATCTTCGCCGCGAGGATGTGGAACTCTCCGATGACTGGCTCAATAACGGGCCGATGCAGCTCGCCGAAGTCTTACCAAATGGCTGGCGATAGCGTGTGCAGGTTGCATTCGAGGGAGAAGCACTCACCCTGACAACGCTCGGCCGTGCGGACCTTCTCAAAACCAAACTCTTCGAGCTGTGTGACCGTGGTACCGATCTGGCGGATTGCATCGCGCTGGCCCCGACCGCCGAGGAGTTGGATGAAGCGCAGCCCTGGCTCGAAGAGCAAGACGCCCATCCGCAGTGGTCTGACCACGTCCGTGCAACACTCCACGATCTTCGAGCGAGGCTCGACCATGGCATTTAGTCGAAGCACGATGCTCAGCGAACGTCCCGACGACGCTTCGCTGACCCGCGATATGGTGGGGATCGGCATGAACTTCGCCGGCGACGCCAACCCCGATGCGCCGATCGAAGAGACACTCGTGTTCGCCACCGAGGTCGGTATGGAAAACCACGACTTTCGCGTGCTGGCCGTGCTCACGACCTGGATTAATGTCCACCAGAAACACATCAACGTCGACCGCCTCGCGCGCTGCGTTGACGAACATCCCTCCCAGCGCGTGCTCGCCTACTGGGCGGCGGTCGCAATGTGGCTCAAAAAGGATCGGCGCTTTGCGCGATTTGCAAAACTCTATGAGGGCCCTGCGCTGGATCTCATGCCCGTTGGAACCGACTTCCAGATCGAACGCCGCGGAGAAGACGCGCGTTTTGAAAGTTCACCTTTACGCGTCCCTGCTGGAACCCTGCGCGACCGTGCCGCCGATGTGCTCTCCCCCGAGGCGCTGGTTCGTCAGCACGCCGGCTATCGAAACCGCGTGCGGATGGGCCCCTCCTGGCGCGCCGACGTGTGGACGGTGCTGGAGCACGACCCCGAGCTGAACGCCGCCGAGGCAGCGCGACGCGCGGGATGCTCCTTTGCGACGGCGTGGCGGGTGGTGGAGGATTTTCGGGTGTTGCAGAGTGGCGAGGTGAGGTTGGGGTAGGTGCGGTGGCGCGGAACGCGAGTGGTGACATAAACGAGAGCCCCATTCCCCCAAACAACCTGTTGATGCAAACGAGCGCTCGTGTGTTGTCCGATCGTGCCCTGTTGCACGACCGGGGCAACATGCCCCTTTGAGGCAACACGCCCACCCAATCCCCACCGCCCCCCAACTTCCCCACTGGGCAGCCTACCGCGTCTCTGGTAAAGAGTTGTATCTAAGTTCGGCGTTGTAGCCACCACACCATGCATGCCTGGGGAGTCGTCGTGCGGCGCCCCACGCGCTGCTGCCGCAACCTCGCGTGCCTTTCCGGGCGCGGCGAGTGGGTCTTGTGAGCGCGGGTGAGGGTTGACCGGAGGGATCATGACCAAACGCATTGAAGGCCGCGCCCGCACCGTCCGCGAGCTGCTCGACGGGGCGCGCTACACGATCGACTTCTACCAGCGCGAGTACGCCTGGCAGGAGCGTCAGGTGCGTGAACTTATCGACGACCTCAGCGGCAAGTTTCTGGACTTCTATCAGCCAGAACACGCTCGCCGCGCGGTGGCCGACTACGGGCATTATTTTCTGGGGTCGATCGTCATCAGCCATAAGCGCGGGCAGCGCTTTATTGTGGACGGGCAGCAGCGCCTGACCACGCTCTCGTTGTTGCTGATCTTTTTGAACCATCAGCAGCGCGGCATCGAGGGCGCGGTCGATGTCACGAAGCTCATTTATTCGGAGCGTTTTGGCACCAAAGACTTCAACCTGGCGGTGCCCGAGCGTGAAGGCGTGATGCAAACGCTGCTGGAGGGCGGCTCGCCCAACCTCCACGACGCGAGCGAGTCGGTGGTGACGATCGCGCGGCGCTACGAGAACATCGGCGACCATTTTCCCGAAGAGATCTCTGGCGAGGTGCTGCCCTATTTTGTGGACTGGCTCCTGGAGAACGTGCACCTCGTGGAGATCGAGGCGTACAAGGACGAAGACGCCTACACGATCTTTGAGACGATGAACGACCGCGGCCTCTCGCTAAGCCTTGCCGAGATGCTCAAGGGCTACGTGCTCGCCAATATCACCCATGAGGAGGACCAGCGGGCGGTCAACACCACCTGGAAGGCCCATATGCAGGCCTTTAAAGAGTTCGGTGACGACGAGGACATCGACTTCTTTAAAAACTGGCTGCGCGCCCGCTACGCCGAGACGATTCGCCCGGGCAAAAAGGGCGCCGAGAACAAAGACTATGAGCGCATCGGCTCGGAGTTTCATCGTTGGGTGCGCGACCAGCGGGAGCGCATGGGCCTGAAAGGCTCGGAGAGTTTTGTGCGCTTTGTGCAGCGTGACCTGAACTTCTACGGCAAATACGCGCTCGCCATCCGCAAGGCATCGACCACGGTCACCAAGGGCTGGGAGTCCATCTACTACAACGAAGACCGCGGCTTCACACTCCAACACCAGGCCCTACTCGCCGCACTTCACCCGAGCGATTCCGACGCGGTGGTACGCCAGAAGGTGCGCCTGGTCGCGGACTTCCTCGACATCTGGCTTGCGCGCCGCGTGTGGAACTTCCGCACAATTGCCTACTCCTCGGTCAAATACACGCTCTTCATGCTCACCCGCGAGCTGCGCCACCGAAACGTGCAGGAGCTCTCCGCCTTCTTACGCGAGCAGCTCGACGCCCAGGCCGAAACCTTCGTCACCCAGCCGCGCCTGCGCCTGCATAATCAAAACTACCGCCAGATCCGCCACATCCTCGCGCGCCTTACCCACTGGGTCGACGCCCAATGCGGCCTTGCCTGCCACTTCGAAGACCTCGTCTCCCAGGGCCGCGCGCGCCCCTTCGAAATCGAACATATCTGGGCCGACGATTACGACCGCTTCGCCGACGACTTTGCCCACCCCGCCGACTTCGACGTCGAGCGCAACCGCCTGGGCGGCCTGCTCCTCCTCCAACGCGGCCTCAACCAGAGCCTCGGCGACGCCACCTTTGAGGCCAAACGCGACGCCTACGTCACCCAGGGCGAGTCGATGCTGGCGAGGAGCCTGCACCCGGCGGCGTATGCGAAAAGCCCGGGTTTCCGCGCGCTGCGCGAGCACACCGGTCTGGCGTTTAAGCCCTACGAGAGCTTCGGCCCCGAGGCCCAGGCCGAGCGGCAGGAGTTGTATATAAGGATTGCGGAGTGGGTGTGGAATCCGAGTCGGTTGGAGGTGGATGGGGTGGAGAGGGCTCCGGTGCATGGGGAGATTGTCGACCTGGAGGCCAAAGGACGGGCATCGGACGCGGGCAGCCGTCCGGATAGCCCAAATGTGCGCTATAAGTTCTGGGAGGTGCTTCTGCCGGTTGCAAAGGCGCGGCACGACCTGCACCAGAACATCTCGCCTGGCCAGAATCACTGGCTCGGCGCGCGCCGCCACGGCCAGTGGTGGAACTACGTCGTGCTCACCGACGAAACACGCACGGAGCTTTACATCGACAGCCTGGACGCCGCCGACAACAAGGCGGTTTTCGACGCACTCTATGCCGAGCGCGAGGCGATCGAAGCGGCGTTTGGCGACAGCCTGTTATGGCAGCGTCTCGACGACAAACGCGCGTCGCGCATCAGCTACACCGTCCCTGGCGGATGGGCGGACGAAGCTCGGTGGGGCGAGGTGGCTGGGAGGGCGGTAGGGGCGATGGAGCGGTTGTATGGGGAGAGGGTTGGGGCGTTGGAGGGGCTGTGACGTAGGTTGTATATAAAGGTGAGCGGTTTGTATAGAATGATCGTTGTTCGAAAGTAGCACGTTCATGTTTTGAAGGGGAGTTCAGACAGTGTTGACTTTTCGACGTGTGTTCGTAGACTAGGGTATGTCTGTAAGTCAACGCTCAATCGAGAGGAAGAGTTGTGAAAGAAGCAAGGTTTAAGGCCGGAGATATTGTAGTTTTGAAGTCTGGTGGCCCAAAGATGACGATTCAAGAGGATTCTAATCGCCCACCTCACAGATACGAGTGTAAATGGTTTTCCGGAAGTAAAGTTCAAAGAGACTGGTTTGCTGAAGAGTCCCTTGCGTACCCTGGCGACGAGAAGCCTAAATGAAAATATGCGATGGAGATGTTGCGGCATGGATGGTCGAAAAACTTGCAGCGGACTCTGTATTGCACCAAGATGAAGCTGCTACGATAATAAAAGTTCGTTTTGGTGACGGTTTTGTATATATAAATGAAAATGGGAATTTAGGGATTTCAAAGTCTGTCCTTCGGGTGTTTCGCCGGCTGACCATGCCCGACGTAGTTTGGGATCGGGGAGAGCGTTATTGGCGTTATAAGCATGACTATGAAAAAAATAGCAATCGGTCGATGAAGTGAGTAAAGATGGGTGAGTTATATTAAAGTGTAGGGGAGGGTGAAGTTGCGTTTCAATTCTGTTGAGCGGTTGATTTTAACGTTTGTTAGATTGGTGGGATATTGATTTTTGTTGAGCGCGTTAAACTCTAAAAAACAAAGGGTATATTAAATTATGCCCGGGAGGAGTAATGGCTATAGGTCAAGTAGGTGCGCGAGTAGAAGGAGATGTTTATCAGGGATTGTTTTTTTGGAAACAGGCTGCTGATCTTTTGCGTCCAAATTCTTTGGTCGAGCGAGTTGTGCTTGAGCATGATGAAGCAGCTGGAGTTGATGATGTAGCAGTGTTTTTCCGCGATCCGGGCGTGAACGCTGGCGGTGTAATGATACGCGCCGACTATTATCAACTGAAATATCATGTCGATAATCGCAATTCGTATAGCTCCGACGTCCTCATAGAACCGGTGTCTGCTAAGGCCAAATCTTCATTGCTTCAGCGTTTTTATAAGGCCTATTCTGATTTAATTTCACATAATGCAAATTTTCGACTTCATCTCGCGTCAAATTGGAGTTGGAAGAATGATGACAAACTAGCCTGCCGACTTCGGGAAGATGGAGCATTACCCCAAAAGTTTTTTGACGACGGACCACGCGGGGATTTTGGAAAGATTCGGGAGAAGTGGCGGGCCCACCTTGAAATAGATGACGAGTCTTTTAGGTCCTTTGCCAAGACACTGCGATTTCAATTAAACCATTTTGGTCGCCGAGAATTTAAATCTTACGTTTATGCCACTCTCGAGGCGGCCGGCCTAAAAGTACCGAGCGCTGATCGAGCTGCTTGCCCTTACGAGAGTTTAATCCAACAGTTCCTGATGGACGGCCCTAATTCTTTCGATAGGTCGACTTTTAGAACTTTGTGCAAGCGTGAGGGCTTGTTGGTTGATGAGTCAAGTCACAAACCAACACTATATACGATCGGAGTCCGTAGTTTTGTGCGCTTTGCCGAGAGGCTTGAATCCGAGGTCAACGAGTTTGTATGTGTTTCGCATAACTTCGACGGCCGACTTTTGGCGTCCGACGGTACTTGGAGCGCCGGCGCATCAAGCATATCGACGTTTTTGGCTGACGCCGATCGCCGTGTGAGGCTTCGCGGCGTCCCATCGGTGATTTCTTTGGAGTGCCACGGGTCTTTTGCTTTGTTTTCTGGGTGGGAGCTGAGCCGGAACTCCGGTGTCGACATCGCACCGATCCAGAAGCCAAGTCTAGAGATCTGGCGATCCACCACAAACGTTATGCACGATGATTCATGGACAGTCGAGATCATCGAATGCGAGGATGATTACGCCGACGTCGCTGTCTGCCTTTCTGTTACTCACGATATAAGTTGCGCTGTTAAGGAGTTTTTGTTGACGGCAGAGGGGCCTGATGTAAATCGCATTGCATTTGTTAGCCCTCATAGCGGTCCGTCCCCACAGAGCATTGAAGGGGCTGGTCATGCTTATTGGTTGGCTAGTCAAATCCCGGCTATTCTCACTCGAATTCGTCCAACCCGAACAACTCGTGTTCACCTTTTCTTCGCGTGTCCCAATGCGTTAATGTTCTTTATCGGACAGCACCGCGATGCCCTGGGCCCGTTGGCATTATATGAGTTCGATTTCGGTATCGAACGAGATGGCACTTACCAATTCTCGTTCGCGCTACCATTAGCCTAAAGAGTTAATGTAAACTTCAGAGAGGGTTATGATGATTTTGAAGACTGATTTTGAAGCTTTCTTGAAAGACATTCGCCCGACTGCTTCGATGCGTGAAGACTTGATTAAAGGGCACAAGACATTCCGCGAACGGCTGAAGGGGGACGAAAGCCTCAAGCCAATACTCGTCAGTGACTTCCTACAGGGAAGCTACCGAAGGTATACCGCGGTGCGGCCTAAAGGCGACAAGCGTTCGGACGTAGACATTATCGTCGTAACGAATCTTGACGAAAATGAGTATACACCGAAGAAGGCGTTGGATCTCTTTGAGCCGTTCCTCGACAAGCACTACAAAGGAAAGTGGCGCCCGCAGGGAAGGTCGTTCGGTATCGAGCTTAGTTATGTGGAACTTGACATCGTGCTGACGTCCGCTCCAGCCGAGCAAGAGTACGGAATTCTGCAATCCGACTCAGTTATTTATAGCGGAGATATCTTAGAGCCTCGGGAGCTGCAAGAGTGGCGGCTGCACCGCGCTTGGCCGGCGCCTGAAAGGAGGTTTGTTTTGGGCAGACAGCTGACTGAGTTGCGTCTTAATCAGGCGGCTAGCGACAACGAGTGGCAGGCGCAACCCCTCCGTATCCCAGACCGCGATGCGAACGAGTGGGATGATACCCATCCTCTCGAGCAGATCCGATGGACGCGCGATAAAAATTCAAAATGCGACGGACACTTCGTCAACGTGGTGAAATGTATTAAGTGGTGGCGTCTCGAGAATTATACCGAGCCGAATCACCCCAAAGGCTTTCCATTAGAGCGCCTAATCGGTGAGCACTGCCCAAACGGCATCGTGTCGGTTGCCGAAGGTGTCGTGACAACACTGGAGGGGATCGTTGATAGCTACGCGGCTTTAGTACAAACAAAAAATAAGCCGCAACTTTCCGATTATGGTGTTCCGGCACACGACGTGTTCCATCGTATTTCTAGCGAGGATTTCGCGGCCTTTTACAACCAAGTGAAGAAAGGCGCGAATCTCGCACGTCAGGCTTTCGATTCTGAGGACCGGACGGAGAGCGGGAGCCTCTGGCGCGAGCTTTTCGGCTCAAAGTTTCCGAAACCGCCGAATAATGGGTCGGCGAAGACGGGGGGGTTTACACCACCCAGCAAACCTGCAACCCCCGGCTCGGGCCGCTTCGCGTGACGGAGGATGGTCAGTGAAAAAATTGCCAGAGCCGATTCAACGCGGTTTAAATCGCCTCGCGGGCGTGTCGGGAGCGACGGTTGTGTCTCTTCCTGAGTTCATGCCGACTGAAGGCGCGTGGGCGATCAAGTTATGTTTAAGTCAGACTTATTCGTCCGACTTCGTGCCGAAAGAGACGCTCTGGGTTCTTTTGGTTGATGACGTCTACCCACTTGGCCAGATCCACCTATATCCGGGGCTAAATAATAGTATCGTTCATACCTTTCCTCACCAGGATCGAAACATTAAACCGCATCGAGACGATAAAAAATGGCGAACCGGCAAGCCTTGTCTCGATAGCCCATCACAACGGCTTGGACGTATCGCAGGAGGCTCCGAGCCGACAAATGATTCAGAGGAGCGCCTACGGTGGCATGTGGAGCGCTGCTTGGCATGGCTGGATATGGCAGCAACTAAGCAATTGATGTTGGACTCCGAGCCCTTTGAGGTGCCTCAGTGCCCTTCGGAGCTTCTCAATAGCGGCATCAAGGTTGTCCATGATGAGGGGCCCGACACGTTTGACGTCTGGACTGAACGCATCGGTCGATTCGGAGAGGTTTCCTGGAACAAACTCCCTGGGTTCGAGAAGACGATCGTCGCTGAGGCATTTTTTGATACAAAAGGTGATGTGATTCGTACATGTCGGCGGGAGCTTGTAAAAACTAAAAAACGCTGGGTTGGATATTGGTGGTTATGGCCTGAGCCTGTGGTCATTCCCCCGTGGCACTCGCCGGGAACTTGGGCTGACCTCCGAAGAATTGGCGCGCGCCTCAATCTTAATGTTGATAAGTTCACTCGTTGGCTTGCGCGACGGTCCGTTGGAGAGAATACAATCATCCTCTTGATTGGATATCCCATCCCAACATCCTGGAATGGAACGGTGACTGAGATTCATTGGCAGTCAATTTTGCCACCGCCAATTCCTCAAAATGGTAAGATGCCGAAGAGAAGCCGAGGTAATTATCGGGGGCGAAGCGCGCGGATTCAGCGAAACATCTTTATTGGTAGTAGGCATCTCTCCTATCTTAATACTGAAAATTGGCACCCGGACCGATTGCAGGCGCGAGGGAAGTTGCCGAGAACGCTCCGAAAACTTCCGATCGCTATTATAGGCGCCGGTGCACTCGGATCAGCTGTTGCGGAGCTTCTGATTCGTGCGGGGAGTCTCGACATATTAATAGTTGATCATGATTCTCTTGAGGTTGGGAATCTTGTTCGGCATACACTCACCGGCGCGGAATTAAGACAAAATAAGGCCGCTGCGGTGGCCGCGAGACTGCGTGGGGCGGCTCCAATGGCTAACGTCTCATCTTTCGCGAAACAACTTCCCTCCCAGGGCACACTAAAAGACCTTCTCGATCGGTTTGATGTCATTATCGACTGTACTGGCGAGGACGAGGTTGTAAGTCGCTTAGGAGGAACGTGGTGGGGCGTGCCACGGCTCTTTCTTTCCGCCTCATTGGGATTCGCCGCCCGCCGACTCTTTCTTTACGAAGCCTGGGGGTGCTCCTTTCCGGAGGAACACTTCTTTGAGGAAATAGGCCCTTGGCTGGAAGGTGAGCGAGCCAGCTGGTCTGCAGTGGGCGAGACACTCGAAGGTGCTGGTTGTTGGTCCCCGTTGTTTCCTGCGCGAAGCGACGACGTCTGGCTCGCTGCGGTTGCAACCGTGAAACATCTGGAGCGAGCTACGAACGGTGAGTCGAAGTGTGGGCTCGATGTCCTTGAGCAATATGATGAGGGCGGCGTCGGATTTCGGCATATTGTGCAGGAGGAAGCTTGATTGTCCGCCAGCTGATCTTCGAGGATGCAGCGCAGGTGTTTCGGGTCGTGCTCGCTCAAGAAGTTATGGAAAGCATGTTCCGACTGTTCGACACCAACCCCTCACAGGAGACGGGCGGTATTTTGATTGGATCCTACTCACCTGATTATACAACTGCGACGATCGTCGAGGCGACTCCTCCTCCGACGGACTCCACGTTCGGCCGCGATTGGTTTCACCGAGGAACCGATGGGCTTGAGGAGATTCTTTTGGCGAGGTGGGATAGTGTGCCGCAAACCCATTATCTCGGCGAGTGGCACGTGCACACCGCCAACGTGCCATGGCCCTCGCCACAAGACAAAAACCAAATGAAGAGGATGGCCCGAGATCGCCGTTATCAATGCGCTCAGCCGCTGTTAATCATCTTATATCCAAAACCTGAAGGGAAATGGGGCGTCTCCTGCAGCATTTTTTCAAACGGGAAGTCTCCAGCAGATCTTCAAATTGTTGATGATGCTGAGTTTGAAGTGACTGAGTTTAGCGATGCAAAACGTTCTGGAGAAGAATAGCGAGTAACTTAATCTCAGAGTGTGGCGCTGTCTTTTGCCTCCCCACCCCACACGCCCTCTCGCCACTCCCCTTGCCACCCCCACCTCCCCCGTGGCACAACCATCTCATTCACAAACACCACGTCTCCCCCGGGGGGAGACACCGCTGCTGGTAATCCAGAACGCATCACCTGATCGCCTGTAATGGTACGGGCGAGGGCAGTCGTTCTGGGGGATGGGCGGGCACTTCCGAAAAAGGAGTGTTCTGATGTCTGAGGCCAAGTTTGATGTGACGTTGAAGGCGTGGATGGAGCGTAGCGCGGACCGGCTCAAGACGGTGGCGCCGAAGACCGAGGATCCGCATGGTCGGCGCGCGTTGGAGCTGGCGGTGGATCTGCTGGAGGGTCGTCTGGTGCCCTACAGCCAGGCGGTGCGTGAGGCGCTGGCGGAGGGCGAGGAGGCGGTTCGGGCGAGTGAGGACGTGGCGCGGGCGGAGGTGGAGGTGGAGGTGGCGTATGAGCGCCTCTACGCCACGGCGCAGGCCACGTACTACCTGGCGGTGGCGGATGCGTCGGTGGACGCGGAGCTTTTGAAGGAGCGCCTGGACCGGGGGATGCCGCTGCCGCCCTCGGCTTTTCGGGCGTTGGGAGTCGACCGGACGGGGTCGGTGATGGGCACCGCGCTGGGCTATGCCGAAGAGGCGTTGGGCGCGGAGCACCCCGTCGTGGTCGAGGCTCAGGGCGCGCAGGAGGCGTTCTCCCAGGCGCTGAAAGTCGCCGATGCCGAGAACGCCGATGCCGTCAAAGCCATGCAGAAGCTCTTTGCCGCGCGCGCCCAGGCTCGCCGCGCCTATGTGGCGGCGCGTCAGTTCGTCGATGCGGCGCTCTCGCTCGATGCCGATGCGAGCATTCGCCAGCTCATGCCGGCCATCACCACCATGTACGATTCTCGTACCGCGGCCGACCCGGTACTCGCCGACCCCACGGCGCCCGTGGCGGGTGATGTGGTGGTGAACGACGGGCCTTCGGCCGACCCGGTGCCGGTGGTGGAGCCTGTCGATGCGTGATGGGTGAGTGGTGAGAACGCGTAAGCAGGTGTGAGCGAGAAAACCCTCCGGTGAGGCCGGAGGGTTTTTTTGTGGGTGGGTTGGGCTGCTAAGCGCGCCTGGTCGGGGCGCTCGGTGTCGACGTGGAGGCGTTAAGCCTGCTTAGTCGCGGGACGTGTGACCCGAGAAGGGCCGGTAAGGACGCTAAGTTGCGGGACTGGGGACCCAGAAGCGGAGGTAAGGGTGCTGAGTCGCGGATCTGGGTGTCCAGGTCGGGGAGTTGAGCGGGCTGAGTTGGGGATCTGGGTGTCGAGGTCCGGCGCTAAGGAGGCTGAGTTGGGGATCTGGGTAGCGAGAACCGGAGCTAAGGGGGCTGAGTTGGGGGACTCGGGTGCTGAGTGGGGCGGGTAAGGGGGCGGGTAAGGGGGCGGGTGTCGAGCGTGGGAGGTAAGGGGGCGGGGTTGGGAATCCGGTTTTGTGAGTGGATGAGGCGCAGTTCCAACGCGCGGATGGTGATCCTGGGGAGGTGTTCTTCAGGCGATCGCGCTTCAGTTCCTGGCGTGTTTGTAGAGAAACCAGAGAAAGGTGGTGATTCACGATTTTACGTGTGAGAAGATGCGCTCCCTGCAAAACGAACCCTCGTCCAGGTCAAGTCTGCTTGAATGTATGAACATTATGGAGATGCAATGATTTTTGCTTATAAAAGGACCAAAGCTTTCTGTTTATTAGTGGCGTGCATGGGCTTGTCTCTATCCCACGCCGCGGGCTGCGGATCGGTTGATTCGTCCTCCAACTACGACATTTGCGATGGCAGCTCGGATCTTCGCCTTGTTTATAGAAGTATAGGCTCTGGTCTATTGTCGTCCGAAGGGCGACTGATGAGTGAACATGGTCATGATTTTTTAATGATTGATGGTGAGTGTAATTACTGGAGCTATGAGGCGTCCGGGTATATGGCGCCTGTTGTTTCTGGCTCGTTGACTGCGGAGCAGGCCGCGGCGATTTCGGCAGATCTATCGGTTGGTGACTGGGACGATTATGATGATGGCCATTACCAACAGCCGGAACATACCCATGCGTCGCGAAGTTCGTTCTGGAGCCCCGATTCCTCATTCTCCTGCAGCGGCGATTGCACGCGTCGGTTTGGCAATCAGGACGCCACCGAGATTCGCGAGAACGCTCGACATTGGATGCAGGAGTTAAATGAGAATGGCGAGTCGAATCCGCAGGCTTTTCGACTCATAGTCATCGAAGCAATTCGTGACTTCCATATTGACGTGCCACCAGCTCCTGCAGGTTTTGATCCGCAGTTGTATCTGTTTGGCGAAGACGAGTACGCGCGGTACTGTGAAGGGGACTCTCGTTATGTAACTGGCGAGGCCGTGGTGGAGCTTGCTCGTCTTCGCGAGGACTTCATGAATGGCGTGTACGGCTCCGGATTCCCCGGGATGGCGCTGGAAGGGGAGGATGGAAAGATTTTCGAGGTGTTTCTGCGTGATGCGTTGCCGCAGGAGGGAGAGGACGGATTGATTCGGGCTTTGAATGAGGATGATGACCATTGTCCGTAGTGAGGGGGTAAGGCGAAGTGCGAGGGGAGTAAGCGCGCCGAGTTTGAGCATTGAGTGGTGGGAACGCGAGGTCGGCCGCAGGTGTCGCCAAAGCGTCAAACGCCTCACCCCAATCGCAACAAACTCAACTCATCCTTCTCCACCCCGATCCCGTGCTCCACGAGCAGCTTCACAAGCTGCGTCCCGTCCATCAGACCGACCGGCGTGGCGTCGGGGCGTTCGGCCTGTTGGCGGCAGCCGTCAATGCGGTGTGATTCCGAGCTTTACGGAACACGCTCACATCCACGCTACGAACGCCTCATGATGGTTGATGGTCAACTCTCTTCCCCAAGTTCGGTCCCCGCCCGCAACCGGTCGAGATATGCCTGGTACGCATAGACCCGATCGCGCTTCTTGCCGGTGGTTTCGACAAGCACCCCGGCGGCCTCCAACACCTCAATGGCGCGCGCCGCGGTGGGATGGCTGGTGGAGAGTGCGTCCACGACCCAGGGGGCGGTGATGATCGGGTGACCCGGGAGACGCTCGAAGATCTGGACGGCCAGCAGGTTGACGCTCTCATAATGGATAAGGCGCTGGCGGTCGGCCGTGACCATGTTGAAAAGTTCGCGGGAGGTTGCGACGGCTTCGTCAGCGATGGTCGCGATCCCGTCGAGAAAGAAGTCCAGCCAGCCTTCCCAGTCGCCGTCGCTTCGCACGGCGTTGAGTCGACGGTAGTACTCCTGGCGGTGGCGTTTAAAAAAGAGGCTCAAGTAAAGCAAGGGGCGGGTGAGCAGGCCATCATGTTCGAGCAAGAGTGTGACGAGCAGGCGGCCGATGCGCCCGTTGCCATCGAGGTAGGGATGGATGGTTTCGAACTGAACGTGAAGGAGGCCTGCGCGAATCAGGGGCGGCAGCCCGTTGTCGGCGTGAATGTAGTGTTCGAAGGCCGAGAGAACCTCCGGCAACGCGTTGGGAGGCGGCGGGATATAGACCGCGTTCCCGGGCCTGCTGCCGCCAATCCAGTTCTGGCTGCGCCTCACGCTTCCGGGTTCTTTGGTCTTGCCGCGACTCCCTCGAAGCAGCAGCCGATGCGTCTCGTTGAGCAGACGCATCGAGAGCGGCAGGCCAGAAGGGTCGGCGAGTTGGCTGCGGGCGAAGGTCAACGCATCGAGGTAGTTGCAGACCTCCTCGACGTCAGCATTCGGAGGGGGGGCGTCGCTCATCGCCTCGAAATTGAGCAGGTCCAACAGCGTCGCCTGCGTGCCTTCGATCTGGGATGAGAGCACCGCCTCTTTGCGCACGAACGCATAAATAAACCAGTCCAGGGAAGGCACCATCTCGCCGGCCAATTCAAGCCTTATAAGGGCCTGTTCCGCAGCCTGCAGGCGTTCGGCAAGGTCGCCTTCGACCTGAAGAGGAGGGGCGACCGGTGGCAAAGGGTGGGGGATGAAGGCCTGCACCTGTTCGCCACCTGCGGAGGTGCTTTCGTATCGGCCCGTTTCGCGCTTCGTCATGGTCGTGCCGCTATTAAAGGATTCGTTTTTAGTGCGGAGAGCTATTAACGAATGCTTTAATAGTGGCCGGGGCTAGTCAAGGAAACGTTAATAGCGATGCGATGGTGAAGTCGTCTTCGGCAAAGCCCTCAGGGGCACATTCATCGCCCTACGCAGCCCTCCCTTGTTGTTCAGGTGCCCACCGGAGGATGTCCGGCTCAAGCGTGTTGGCGATGTCGACAAGTTCTTCGATCGTCCCCGGATGCGCCCCCTCCGTCAGACGCAGCGCCTCGGAGATGCGAGCCATCTGGCGCCACTCTTCCCGATCGAAGCTCGCGGATCCGATGACCATGGGCATCGCGCCGCCGCTATCGCGCAGGTTCCACTTCGCCCGGTCGCGCTCAAGCCCGGTCCCTCGAAGCAGCATCAGCGGAAAAACCTTAATGACCGGCACATGGCGCTCCAGGCACCACTCTACGCTCTCCATAAATGACGCGAGCGTCTGCTCAGGCAGCCCGAAGATCAGCGAGACCTCGAAGTCGATGCCTCGCTGCAGCGTCTGCGCGAACGCCTCGTCAACTTTGGGCATATGGTTGTTGCGGCGGATCGCCGTCATCTCGGCGCTGTGAATAGTCTGCAGGCCGAACTCCAGGCGCACGTCGAGCTCCGACGCCGCATCGATGAAGTTCTCATCCATCAACTCCGCGCGGCATTGCAGGGAGAGGCGGCCGGTGTAACTCAGGGCCTTGAAGCGCTGCAGGATAGCGGTGGCGTGCGGCGAGGCGTTGAAGATGGGGTCGAGCACGGCGATGTCGCGAACATCGGACTTGCAGAAAAGCTCAATCTCGGCCTCAATACGGGGCAAGTCTAACTCACGTCGTTTCAAACGCGCGCCGGCCTCTCGGTGCTGACAGAAGGCGCAGCGAAACTGGCACCCGCGCTGCGTTTCCCAGCGAATAAACTTTTGATCTTTCAGGGGGATGGTTCCCGTAAGCCAGGGCGATGGAAGCGACCCCAGGTCGATGTTGGCCTGCTGCACAAGGTCCAGGGGCCCGGCCCAATGCACCCCCGTGATCGCCCGCCGCTCGGAGGTACGCGCAAGCTGCACCATCGCCTCTTCGCCATACCCTCGCACGAAGGCGTCGGCGTGCGGGTAGATCGCCTCCAGACCGCCCTGACTGTACGAAATCTGCGGGCCACCCAGGATGATGCGCCCCTCAAACCCCGCCGCACGCACACGGCGCAGCACTTCCTGCAGTAGCTCCTCGCCCCACACGTACGCCCCGAACGCCAGATCAACATCCGAGGGGGGGATCCCCTGAACCGCATCGAGGATCGATTGAACCACCTGCCCCACATCGAGCTGGCCGTCGTTCACCGCCACGACGATGGAGCGCACGTCGAGGTTTTGTGTGCGCATCGCCGTGAGGATCGATGCGTGCCCCAGGGGGATGCGGGGGTCTTTGTCGCGGGTCCAGTAGAAGTCGACAAGAAGGGTTGTGCGGCTCATGGGGGCTCCTCGGTTTGGGTGGTCACTACCCATGAGACGAACCCGAGGGGGCGATGCGGACCGACAAAATTGAAAAAACACCGCGCAAAAAGTCTGTCCGCATTGGCTGGCGGCGCGCGTCGTAGAATCAACCCACTTGCTTAAGGAGCAGTTATGGAAACCTTTGAAGATCTTTTGGCGCGACTCGATGAAACCGATGCCAGCGGCTGGGAAGATGAGTATGCGCGTGTTCCCGTGGAGATGAATCGGGACCAGGCCGGCGACGTTGTGATGTCTGATCGAGTGTACGCGGAGTGGTTCTTGTTTCGATTCGACGCGGGGCCTCCCGGTGTCGCGCTTCCGACTTTCGAGGATGCATATGAGGCCGTCCTTGCACGAGGCGACGGCTCACCCCTTGACGCATATCGTATCATTTTCGAGTCCAACCCTGTCCTTGATTACAAAGAGGCTAGTGGCCGACTGGATCTCTTGCGCAATTCGGCAGGGTGCGCCCTGAGGGGGGGGACCACGTGGTTTGCGATGTGGTTGGCAGCTCGGGCCGGGGTGGCAGCCATCGCGTTTGATGAGCCGGAGCTTGCATGGGCGTTTCTTGATGGCTTGGCGGTAGACGGCATCAGGCATCCGCATATGAGGCAGCTCGAGATTTTTGAGCCCTTGCGAAAAAGTGAGAAGGCTCTGCGCAGTCCGTGGGTAAAGACAGTCATCGGCTGGATGTGGTCGAATCTGGGCGTGCCTGTGATGCCTGTATTGCCGATGTCCAGACCGTCAGAGGATGGCGCGAGTCTCCATGAAATTCGAGAGGAGTTGACCCGCATTGGCGCGACGAAGGTGCTAGCGCTTCTTGACGCATATTTGCAGGAGGACGACCGCTCGCTTGTCCATGAGCACGAGGCGCATCCGCTGGTGCGCGAGCTTCGCACTCGCATGATGTCCGACGACCTGACGGTGCCAGCTGTCGACGACTTGCCGGACTGGTTTGGCGATTGGGCGCGGGCACTTCTACGCTCTGGCGAGTTTGTGCTGGCTCGGCTTGCAGGCCTTGTTTTGTATCAGCAGGGAGAACGCCAGCTAGCAGCGGTGCTAGCGCTTCCGGCTGCTCATGCGTCCGATCTGGAGGTATTGACCGGGGCGATGGATGAGCCCGCATGGCAGACGCTCTGTGCGGAGTTGCTGGCTGCACGCGAAGTTCTGACGGAGGAGGCTGCAAACGCATTGGTGGCGCTGGCGTTGCCTCATCACATCTATCGTAATGATGCTGTCATTGGTCTCGCGACCAACATGCATTTTTTGGAGGGGTTGCAATTTGATCCGAAGGGCGTGGTCGCGCAGGTGGTCGCAACGTTGCAGGCTGTGAACGAGGAGATGATGAGCACCCGCGCGACGATTCAGCCACAGGTCGATGCGATGCTACGCGACGTGAGGCGACAAGCCGGTCAGTTGGAATCGCGCGGTCTACAACTCACCAGGCATGACATTGTAAGGGGGGCCGAGAACGTTTCAGTTCCTGATGTCTCAACAGCGTTGCTGGACCTCGCCAGCGAAGCCGTCGCCGCTCGGTCGCCGCTCGAGCGGTTGTTGATGGCGACGGCGTTGATGAACGCCGTGGATGCGACCGAGCACGGTGAACGATGGAAGGGGATGCTGGCGCCAATGGCGGCGGATGCGCTCTACGAACTTGATGAACGGGAGCTCTTTCCGTGGCGTCTTCGTCTTCTGAATGACGCGATTAAGGGCGCTGAGAGCCTGGAGTCGCGCGCCGATCTTCTCTTCAAGCGGGCCAACACGCGGCGCGCCATTTGTCGCGAAAAACTGGACGAGCTTGAGCTGGTTCTTCAGGACCTGAAAAGCAGCATGAGTGACGCGCGGAGGGCAGGTTGGGCGAGCTTATATGCGGCTGCCACAGCGCAATGGGTGAAAGTGAGCGTGCGGGTCGCACTCACGCGGGGCGAACTGAGCGATGAATGTGTTGAGCAGTGCGACGCGGCCATCAAGGACGCGCTTGAGTTCGCGCAGGAACCTCTAGACCGGGCCATTTTGCATCAGGCCCGCGCGCATCTGCTGCGTGCCATGCGCTCGCCGGATGCGGTGAAGGCGTTTGAGGAGGCGTTGTCGCTCCTGAGCCCCGATGTCCGTCTTTGGGTTGAGGTCGCCGCGGAGTTGGTCGCGGAGTTGGGGCGCGTTGGCCGCGTGGACGACGCGTTGCAATGTGGTCGCGACTTCCTACAACAGACCCCCGCGAACGCTCCGCCGATCGAACAGGGGATGCTGAACCTCACCCTGGGCGAAGCTTTCATGAAAGCGCAGCAAGGGGACGAGGCACGCCGGCATCTTGAAACAGGACTGAGCCTTGTGCGTGGCCGCGACATCTTTACGGAGATGTTGGCGCGGATGAGCCTCGCACGCCTCGGCCTCGCTACCGATGACAGCAGCCTCTGGGAAGAACATCTTCGAGTATTACGCGACCATCGCGATGAACTGGATGATATGACCCGTCGCGATCTTGATCAGGTGGAGGCGGTGGTCGCGGAGAAACATGGTAGCTCGGACGAGCATCGAGCGAAGTTGGTTGAGGCGCTCGCAGCGGCGAATCTGCCGCACGAAATAGCCGGGTTGCGCCTTGAGCTCGCACGGCTGGATTTGGCTGCCGGGAGCGATGTCGAGGACCTGGATGGTGTCTTGACCGCGGCAATCAACGCGGACGTTGACGCCTATTACAGCGACATTCTGGTCGACGTGCTCTGCAATTATGGAGTGGCCTGGAGCGAGGCGACGCGCCAGGTGGTGATGCGTTGGGCTCGCGATAAGCGGCGGTCAAATGAGCATGAGCGCAAACACCATCATCGGGGTGCCCAAATTGAACAGTCCGTATCTCAAGTATCAACCAGTGAGGTTGAGAGCATAGTGGGGATGCTCTTCCACCCCGCAGGCCGTGCTTTTATGGAAGTCCGCAAACGTTTGGTCTCGACCTCCGAATTCGACACGGCTGCGTTTGGGATCTTGGAGCAGTTCGGCCCGAGCATGAAGAACGCCATGCAGGCGGATATGGAAGAGCATTCTCTCATCGGGAAACCCAATGAGGTCGAGGCGCTTCTTGCCTCTCTAAACCCGGCTCACGATGACGAAGCGCGGCCCGGAATCCTCGCCGCGCGAGTTCTTGCACTTGCGTATCTGGCACGGAACGGGCGATGCGAGGTGAGCGAAGTCCGTGAGGCCACCGACGCGGCGATGGCATCGCTCGGTGATGTGGATGAACGTTTTGTCCGCGCGACGCTGCTCAGAGCGCTGGCAGAGATATGGTCTCCCAACGATCATGTCGACGACCCGGTCTGCGATTTCGCCTATGCGGCGGACCTGTTGCAACGCTGCGTTGAACTGGAAGGCGGTGAGTCTGAGGCTACGACCGATACTCTGGGGTTACTCGCCCGCGCGCGGCGATATTCACCCGCAGGCGACCAGAACGAGAACCTCCGAGAAACGCGGCGCTTGTATGAGTTGTTGCTCGACCGAGGCGAAAACGCGAATTGGCCCGACGTGCATGCCAACATTCGGCGCAACCTTGCAGAAGTGAAAAGTCAGCTAGGGATGGGGAGTCGTCTTGGGCGCTATTATGCATCCGAGGCAGAACTCAAAGAGGCGCTCTCGAAGGCGCAATCTTCACGGCAGAAGGCTGAACTCAGGGCCCAGCTGGCGTGGGAGCAGACCCAGATTGGAACGATGCTAGGAGGGGCAGATGGTCGCCGCTACCTTGAGTCTGCGCTCGCTCACTTCGATCAGGTGGACCGCACTGCGGTAGACGCGTCTGTTCTCAAAAACATCATGCTGAACCGTCAGGTATGCAGGGCTGGGCTTGCTAGTTTTGACGGTGGACGCGCCGGATATGTTGCGTCGTGGCGAGCGTTTTTGACGACGCTTGATGAGGCCGAAGCGCCTTACGTCTTTGCGACGGCGAAGTATAACCTGGCGGACGGGCTGTTGTCCGGCGGTGAGATGACGCCCGAGGAGTTCGAGGAGGGGATTCGCTTAGCCCGTGAAGCCGCCGAAGTACGCACGCTGGAGAAAAACCCGCGGCATTACTGGGAGAGCGCGTACCGAATTGGCCGATCACTCCTCCATGCGCTGGGGGCCGCGCGTTTTGACTTGCTGCCGATGGCGCCAGAGTCCGTATTTGATGTGGCGAGAGACTGGTTGCTTAAGGCGCTCGAAGCGGCGCGAAAGTTGGGGCCGGGTGAAGAGCTGGTGCAGACCGCGCTTTCGCTCTGCGAGTTGGCTACCGGAGAGCCCAGACCGGCAGACCTGGTTAAACACGCGGAGGATGCCTGGTCCTACGTGCAGCAGTCGTCCGCGAACCTTTTGCTCAACGCTGACAATCGAGAACGTGAAGCAGGAACGGCGACTGTGACAGCGCTCATGCTTGCGAATCGCCTGGCGCAGGAGATGTCGCTTATCGCTCCTCAGAGCGAGCTGGCGTTCGTTCTTCAGGGGGAGCGGGCTAAAAGCGTGGAGCGCTGGATGGTGCGTGGTCAACTCCCCGCGATGCGACTGCTGCGTGCTAGATTGACACGACCTGAAGGCGTCTCAGCTGCGGCGTGGGATGAGTTGCAGCGTGCGCTTAAGGAACGCAACGAGGGGGTGATGGTCGATGCGCTGGAGACGTTGAGGGAGACCGCCCAAGACTTCCTGATTGAAGACCATGCGAATGAGGTGACGTGGCAGTGGCTTCAGGCGCGTCCTGGCAGCATCGCGGTGTCGCTAATCTTGGGCTACCCAACCCCGCTTGCGCTGGTGATGCAGGTCGATGAGCGCGGCGAACGTAAACGCTGGGTGTTGGGGTTGCGGATATCACCGCCGCCGATCCCCCTGGACACCCTCCCTGATGTTGTACGTAAGTCAGGAGTTGAGGGACGCGACACTAACGAAACGCTGGATACGCTGGCGGCATGGCTCGGGGAGGGCGTGGTTGGCCCAATCGTGCGGTTTGTGGGCGAGAAGCCAAGTGCAGTGTTGTGGAGCCCGGGCCCCGGTCTTCGCACGATCTCGCCACGTGCGTTATGGGGTGAGATCCCGGTTGCGATGACAACGTCACTCGTGCTGCCGGATCTTACGAATGCTCCCCGGCGTCCGCGCTCCACTCTGGTGGCGATGGCGGATCCGGGCGAAGGTCAGTTGAGCTTGAAAGGGATGGGCACCGAAGTGGTTGCGTCTCTCGCTGATATCGCGGGTTCGCGGGGGCCTGTCCGCGTCATGGGGAGTCAGGGCAACAGGTTTGGACGTGAGCTGTTTGGCGAGACGCATGCGGTCCGCGAAAGCGCAGCGAGCAGCAGCGATGTTTTGTCTGAAGTGGCCGGGCATGAGGTGGTGGTGTTCCTGGGGCACGGTGATGTGCCCACGCTCGAAGAGGCGGCGCTCGTGTGTGTCAACGCGCAGGGACAAATTGACCCGCTGGACGTCGCGACGCTCGCTCAGTCGCCCGATGCGCTTGCCGGAGCGACCGTCGTGTTGCTCTCGTGTGATAGTGGGCGTGTGGGCGACCGTCTTGCGGAGCCCGGGGGGCTTGCGGGCACGCTATTATCGGCGGGAGCGCGATGTGTGATCGCGCCCTTATGGCCCGTAAGGCTGGATGTCGCGGAAACCGTTGGCGCGGCCATCCTTGAAGGCCTCGCTGCTGGCGAAGAGCCCTGGTCTGTTCTCGCTAATCTTGAGAATGAGGGGCCGTCGGACACTCCCTGGCTTGGGCCAGGGAGTTTGGCCTCGGAGCAAATCGTGGAAAAAAGTTTTCAGCGACGGTCGTTTGTTGCCTGGGTGGGCTGAATCACGCGGGTACGGATCACAACATCGTCGCGCGACGCTGCCTCATCGAGGAGGGTATTGAGACTCTTCTCTTTAAGCGGAGCGTCCGCGACGATGAGGATGATTAGCGCCTCACTTTCGGGCTCTTCGAGTTCCCAAATGAAACCTTCGGAGGGGGTGAAGTGGTTTGTTACATCTTCACCTTCCGGATACTCATCATCGACCACGAACATCTTATACGTGGGGGCGTTGGGCAGCGGTGTGCCGCGAACTTCCCACGTTTCGCGTTCCGTAACATTGCCGCTCATCATGGGCATCGGCTCCTGGATGGCGATGGCCTCTAGACTTTTCTCAATCCAATCTTTCACCGTTTCCGATGCTTGTGACGTCACCTCAGCGATACGTGTACTCCACCGGGCGAATCGAGAAGGTTTAGGAAAGAGCGCGTCGACGAGCGTCGCCGCAGGACGCACTGCGGGCTCCGATTCGCGAACGACAGCAGCAAGCGCCGCGTCTTCCACGACCTCCCACATGCGTAGCACAGGGCTCTCGGAGCCTGCGTATATGGCGGCGCGCGCATGAGCGGATTCGGCGAGGTGCGACCACTCCGAGGGGACCCAGGCAACGAGGATTTCCAACTCTTCGAAGAACGCGTTTGTCTCTTCTTCGGCCCCAACAGCATCACCGATCGCCAGAAGTTCGGCGGAGGATGCGAGCGCGGCCTCCAGATCCTCTGGTCGGGGTTCCTGCAGAGATTCTGCGAGCTCATCCAGGACGCCCTCCCAGTCGAGGGTGTCTTTGAACTCTTCTATCAAGTCAGCAGGTGCAGCTTGTAAGAGCGACTCGGCCTCTTGAAGGGCGTTCTGGACCTCATTGTGGCTTCGTACAAGTCGACCATCGCCGATGGCAGATGTGAGCCACCAGAGATCTTTCACAGTCTTTGGAGGGTGGGTTGAGGCTTCCTGCAGGTTTTGGGCAGCGAAGCTCGCGAAATCGTCGACCGTCATTGAGGTCTCCTTCTTAAAGTACTTTATACCGTGGCGTCGTAACGCGGTCTCGTCCCATTTGACGTTCTTAGACGGCTCATGCGGACGGAAGGCAGTGACAACGACGCTTTTTGATTTGTTGAGCTCAATGACAAGAAATATTGAATTAGGCGTGAGCGCGCGATGGCGCCACCGACTGTCCATCTTTGGAGTCCAGATGGTCTCGGGTTGGGCCATTTCTTCCATATAAACGGGGGCATAGAAATCATCATGATGTTGGGCGATGAGTTCGAGTGCCTGGCTGCGATTAACACTCTTTAACCTTGGGAGTTTACGCTCACGCGCGCGTTGAGTTCCAACAAGCGACTCGGCTTGAGCGCGTAGGGTGTCAATCTCCACATCGCAGAGACGTTCCCAATGTTGCTTCGTGTCGTAGAAGTGCTTCCACGCTTTTCGAGGGCGGAGATGATTTGGCAGAGGGGTCACCAATCCATAAGGGGTACGTTTGCTGTCTGTCATTGGGTGACCTCCTTGATCATCGCTTGCAGGGTCTCACGAGCGCGGGCTCTGCGCTTTCGGAAACGCTCCATCCGTTTTCGGCGCAGTTGAAGATCGTCAGGGTCATCATCGCCAGGATCGTAGATGCGAGTGAGCGCGTGGGTGTCTCTGGCAGCGCTGATCGCCTCCCACAGTGCAGGGAGAGCAAGACCGGATCGATTGGATAACCAGTCCATTTCTTCGTTATTCAGCCAGTTCGGGGCGGACTCGAGCTTGACCGCGACTCGGTCTGCGATGTTGAGCTGGGCGAGGACTGCCAGGTAGTGACTAACGCGCTCTTTTTGGAGTGCGACGCGTGCTGGCGAGGACGAGTAAGGGGCGTTGGTCTCTGAGTCAGTCTCCGGCTCCAGCGCTTCGTCTGCGTCGAGTGACACCTCCTGCTTCCGCTTCTCGGCCCGCTGTATGGAGATGCACCGATTCCGGAGTATGCGCGCGATATAACTGCGGGGATCGGAGACAGAATCAGGGAGCGGCTTCTGGCTAAGCTGTATCAGAACTTTTTGAAGAGCATCATCAATAGCGCTCTCGGACCATTTCCGACGAACAATGTTTGGAAGCATTGCGCGTAGCTCTTCTTCGAGGAAGCGAAACAAGGCGTTGCCATGCGCTGGGTCTTGGGTGGCGTGCCATCGAGTTAGTGCGTCGAGGACCAGGTCCCACGACATCTTCTGTTCAACCATAAAGAGCCTCGCACGGCTTGAGGTTCGAGAAAAAAATGGTGCTAGAGTTAGGGCGCGTTTCACCGTCCTACATGGAATGGCGCGTTCGGGGCGACGCGATACGTGGGGGGGAGCGTCGCCATCGATAAACAGTATGTCGCACGACCAACCAGGCACACCGCATCACGCGGAGCTGACGGGAAGAGGCGAGTCGTCATGTTCCCCCGAGGGGAGTGGTTGGATTTCTAGACAGCGTGATAGCAGTGGAGGGCCAGGGGGGGCAACATGTGTTGTAGATTTTGTAACGTGGACGGAGCGACGACGGTCACACCCGTGCTGATCCTCGTTGCTACCCCGCACCGATCATCCCACCCCCCGGACCTTATATGGCCCCCACCCACACCTGGACCTTCCGCCCCCGCTTTCGCCGCAACGCCTTCGGCTGGCGCTCCCAGCCCGCGATGCAACGCATCGAAGAGGCGGTCGCTGAGATCAAAGACGTGGCTGCCCACGACCCCGCGCTCGCTGCCGAGGGGGCGGTCATCTTCCTCGAAAAGCTCTCGCCGGCGATTGCGCAGGTGGACAGCTCCTCGGGGGCCATCGGCGGGACGGTGAACCGGGCGATCGCCGAGCTCGCAAAGATCATCGGGGCGGCGCCGGCTTCGGAGACACAGCGGGAGACGTGGTTGCAGCGTCTGTGGGATGCGTTTTTGGCCGATGATATCCCTTACCTGGAGGCGCTGGGTGACCACTGGGGCGCGGCGTGCGGGAGCGTGGAGGTGGCGTCGGAGCAGGCCGACCGGCTGCTGGTGGGGTTGCGGGATGCGTGGGAGGGGCCGAAGAAAGGGCCGCGTTCATTCACGGGCGAGTCGCATTGCCTGAGCGCGCTTCTGGCGGCGGAGCGCTACGAGGAGGTTTTGGCGTGGGTGGAGAAGTCGCCTTACACGATGTGGAGCTATGTGAAATTCGGGGTGAAGGCGCTGGTGGCGATGGGGCGGCCCGAGGAGGCGGTGGCCTACGCCGAGGCCCGGAGTGAGGGGCGTCGCTCGCCGGCGGTGGCGTATGCCTGTGAGACGATTCTGCGCGACGCGGGGATGGAGGAGGAGGCGTATGCGAACTACGCGTTCGTGGTGCACCAGCACGGGAGCTATTTGAGCTGGTTTCGGGGTGTGGCGAAGGCGTATCCGGCGATTCCGAAGGCGCGGGTGCTGGCCGACCTGGTGGCGCATACGCCGGGCAAGGAGGGAAAATGGTTTGCGGCGGCGCGCTCGGCCAAACTCTACGATGAGGCGATTCGGCTGGTGCAGCTAAGCCCCTGCGAGCCCAAGACGTTGATGAAGGCGGCGAAGGCGGAGACCTCAAAGCGGCCGAAGTTTGCGGTGCAGGCAGGGCTGGCGGCGCTGCGCTGGCAGGTGGAGGGGCACGGGTATAAGGCCGTGGCCAACGACGCGCGCGACGCCTTTGCGATCACGATGCGGGCCGCCGAGGCCGCCGGGGAGGTGGAGGCGGTGCGGGCGCAGGTGCGGGCGTGGGTGGAGACTCCGCCGCAGGGGGAGAATAAGATGGTGCGGAAGTTGAGGGAGTGTCTGGGGGAGGAGCGCTGATGGCTCGGAAGTCGCGAGACTCGATGGTGGATGCAGTGCTCGAAGCGTTGGACGCGGCGCAGCTTCGAGAGCTCATTTACGAACGTCTCCCCCGGCTTCATGATAGGGTTCGGCCTCGGACCGATGCCTGAACATGGCGCAGCAGAGGATCTCGTGCCAATAGACCAGAACATGCCAAATCAGCTCGCCGCACCCGGCACGTTGCTGGGCCAACTGCAACGAGGTCATGGGCGCGGCTATGTGAATGCCTTGCGGGATACTGAGGCGCCCGAGCTGCTTCTTCATTGTGTCGAGCATGACCCTCGGTGGGATCAGCAACTGGAGCACCGCGCAGCGTATTACGCGCGTTTGGCGATGGCGCTTCAGGTGGAACCTGCGGCGATCGTCTCAATCTATGAGAAGCAAAGTTCACGAGACGACGGTGAGAAGCGACCGCTCGCTGCAAAGGTGCTTGCGGAGCTGGCAGTTCGCGGGAACCTCGAAGCTCACGCACAGATCTCCCGGTTGATGATGGGGCCTCATTGGGAAGGGGTGTTTAACGAGCTGAGCTTCCGTGAAGGGTTTTATAAGCGGCCCGTGCTGACGGGCGATGAGGTACTAAGGCTGGTTCGCCGCATCGACGACGAAGCGTTGATGTCGGTGGTTGAGTTTGATGGGAGCGAGCGCTTTCAGGCGTGGCCGGACGTGATCCAACGTATTCATCGTATCCGGCGAGATAGGTATGCGGATGAAGGTCTGAGGCGGCGAGTTGAACCTTATATTATGCCGAAAACGTCGATGAGCACGGAGACGTTGCTGCGGCAGGTGACGAGACAGACGGCGCCCAAAACCGTAAAAATCTTAGCGGCCCGGCGGGATCCAGCGAGCGTTGCGTTGGTCGAGCAGGCGGCGCAGAGCGAGGATGTGGAGTTAGCGATTGCAGCGCTTCAAATTTTGGGGCGGCAGGGCAACACAGCGGCTCTTCAATGTGTATGCGAGGCGCTCGAAAACGATCCGGGGACACCTGACAGGCCGGGGGCACGGAGGCGGATCGCCAATCTTCGTTATCTGGAAGCGCTTCCTTCCGAAGTGACTTTAGCGCTCGCCAGAGAGTGGTTGCGTCGGGGGGGAGCTCGGAGCATTGCAGCTGAGAAGTTGATAGGCATGCACGCAACCTGCGCTGAGCGAGAAATGGTCGAGGAGGCGTTGGATGCGGCGCTGGAAGAGGGGGCCGTGTACCGCGCATACAACATGATTGAGGCGCTGGGGGTGATTGCCGCTCCGGACTCGGAGGAGCTCTTGCGACGTGCCTTTTACGAGTTGCCTTATAGCCGTGCGCGCAGCGAGGTGCTCAAGTCGCTCAAGGCCAGCGGGAGTGTCGTCGGCACATTGTTGGCAGAAGAGTCATTGTGGGATTCGGAGGATGAGGCCCGCAGGCTAGCTATTACGATGGTAAGGGGTGATGAGCCTGGAATGGTGGCGCGGATACGCGAGATGGCGCATGACCCTTTTGAGGAGGATAGGATTTGTGAGGGGGCGTCGAGGTGGGTGCGGGATTTTGATGGTGAGGTGAGTTAGACGGCTGCCATTGAAGACTCTGCTTCGAGGTGTATGCAGCCGGGCTTGTGGTGCGCTGCGCCCGGGTCGAGAGCTCGCCGGAGGCCGACGCTTGGATGCGGGGAATCATGGAAAAATATCGGCGTTTCTCGTCGTTGAAGAAGGCGTTTCGGGAGGCCGGGGCGTGAGGTCGCGCAGCAGCGCGCGTGGAGTCATAGATGTCGAAAAAAGAGCCCGTCATGCATGAGAACGCAAGTCACCCCTGGGAGTTTCAACAGCGTCTTTTGCCCGGTTCCTACGGGAGAGATTCCCGGCTGGCGGCCAGCGATGTGAAGGCGGCGGTCGCGGAAATCAAGAAGGTAGCGCGTAAGGAAGCTCGGCTCGGCGCTGCGGGGGCGCTGCTCTTTCTGGAAGTCGTGTCCCCGGCGATTGCGAGTGTGAACGGCTCCTCGGGGGCCATCGGTTCGGCGGTGAAAAAGGCGGTGGGAACGCTGGTGGAACTCATTGCGCAGGCGCCGGTTGCGGAGGAGGTCCGCGAGGCGTGGCTGGAGCGGATCTGGGTCGCCTACCTTAACGATACCGTCCCCTACATCGAGTCGTTGGCGGACTACTGGGGTGAGCTGTGCAAAAGCAAAGCGCTTGCGTCGACGTGGGCGGACCGGCTGCTGGAGGAGTCTCGGGATGCCTGGGGGCCGGACCCTGCGACGTATCGCTTTTTCAGGGGCACCAAAGTGTGTTTGAGCGCGCTGGAACACGCGGAGCGCTACGAGGACATTCTGGACCTGCTTGGCCGCGCACCCTTCTCGATGTGGTATTTTAGCCAGCACGGGGTGCGGGCGCTCGCAGCGCTGGGTCGCGTCAACGAGGCCTTGCGATTTGCCGAGGAGCATCAGGGGAGCACCGGTGATCCGGTCGATATTGCGCGTACCTGCGAGGAGGTGCTGCTTAACGCGGGCCGGGTCGATGAGGCCTATGAGCGTTTCGGACTTGAGGCTCATAAGGCGCATACGAACCTGGCGTGGTTCAAGGCCGTCGTGAAGACGTATCCGCATAAAGCACAGGCCGAGGTGCTGGCGGATCTCGTGGCGTTGACCCCCGGTCGGGAGGGCTCGTGGTTTGCGGCGGCCTGTTCGGCAGGGTTCTATGACGAGGCGCTTCAATTGGCCCGCCAGAGCCCGTGTGCGCCGCAGACGTTGACGCGTGCGGCGCGCGACATGGAGGTAAAACGCCCCGAGTTTGCCAGGGAGGCGGGCATGGCCGCGCTGCACGGGCTGGTGGAGGGGGCGTACTATTCCGTCACCGGTGAGGATGTGAAAGCGGCCTACACCCATACGATGAACGCCGCGGAGCATCTTGGAGAGGCCGAGTCGACCCGGGAGCGCATTCGCGAGCTTGTGGCCGGGGAAAGCACCGAGGATCGTTTCATCACCAGAGTGCTGGGGCGAGCGTTGGGTTTGCGCTGAGTCGCGGCGCTCGTTGCCCGAGAAGGGCCGCTAAGGGTGCTGGGTTGCGGATCTGGAGACCCAGAAGCGCAGCTAAGGGCGCTGAGTCGCGGCGCTCGTTGCCCGAGAAGGGCCGGTACGGGTGCTGAGTTGCGGATCTGGAGACCCAGAAGCGCAGGTAAGCCCGCTGAGTCGCGGATCTGGGTACCCAGAACGGGGAGTCGAGCGGGCTGAGTTGGGGATCCGGGTGTCGAGAGTCGGAGCTAAGGGGGCTGAGCTGGCGATCTGGGTCCCGAGAGCGGGAGGTAAGGGGGCTGAGTTGGGGAACTCGGGTGCGGAGTGGGGCAGGTAAGGGGGCCGAGTTGGGGATCTGGGTGTCGAGAGAGGGAGGTAAGGGGGGAGTCGGGGATCTGGCCGGGGGAATGGAGAGCTCAGGC
Organism: Lujinxingia vulgaris; assembly: GCF_007997005.1. Classification (GTDB taxonomy): domain Bacteria; phylum Myxococcota_A; class Bradymonadia; order Bradymonadales; family Bradymonadaceae; genus Lujinxingia. The sequence goes on from NZ_VOSL01000039.1 coordinate 33,007, forward strand.
GCATGAACACAGGTCGATGTCCGTCTCTCGGACAGTGGGTATCAACCGACCTCGAGGACGTCTGGTGGGTTGAACGATCTCGCACCTCCTCGCCAGACCGTTTCGGGTGTGCTCGCGTGGGGGGTGATGGTAGGGTGTCGGCTCTTTCAATCACTTCGCTCGAGCCAGGGGAAGAACGCCATGAACGCTCCGACATCCTTAAAAGAAGCCATTGATGCCAATGACGCGACCCGGGTCGCCGCGGAGGTCAACGCCCTCGGCGGCGATATCGATGCGTATAAGATCGCGTCGATTCCGGTGGTGCTGCGGGCCGCCGCCCAGAGCTCTGATGAGGCGCTGCGGGCGCTCCTGGACGCGGGCTCGAACCCGGCGCACTTTCCCGATGCGCTGCACCGGGTGATCTTTCAGGGCTGCATGATGAGCGGGTGGGAGGAGGCCAGAGATATGACCTGCCTGAAGCTACTGATCGACGCCGGGTGTGACCCCAACGGGCTCGATGAGCGTGGGGACAGCGCGCTGGCAAGCTGTCTGATGGCCGCCGTGCACCCGGAGCGCGCCGGGGCCGCGGCGCGCCTTCTGATCGCGGAGGGGGCCGACCCGCTGCGGCCCGAGAACGAAGGGCTTTTGCACCGCGCGGTGAAGACGCCGGCCTCCGGGGTGGTGGAGGCACTCCTGGAGGGGGGCGTTAATGCGAACGCGGAGGATGGGGGCGTGGTTCCGGCGCTCTCGTGCGCCATTGAGCTCGCTCAGGCCTTTAGTCGCAGCCGGGAGAATCCGGAGGATAACAGCGCGGAGGTCGCCGCGGAGTTTTGTGAGGACAACTTCCGGCTGCTTATTAAACACGGTGCCGATATGAGCATTCGCACCAGCGAGGGGAACCACCCGCTGCAGATCGTATTCACGATTCAGGATTGCCCGGAGTCGATCAAAATGATGCTGCTGGATGCCGGCGCGCCGGGCCACGATACGATCGGGGCGGCGGGCGAAGATGTCGATTTTCTGGCGATCAGCATGGCGGAGGGGCATTCGGGGGAGATGGCCTGCCGTCTTTATGACGCGGGCTGTCCGCTCGATGTTCCTTACGAGCTCTTCGGCGGGGGAAGCTACGTGCGGCTGGCGGCGCAGTACGCTCCGCAGCAGGTGTTGGCGCTCTGCCAGCATAGTGATGCGGCGCGCCAGACCTTTCTGGAGTATCGGAGTGAGAAGGGGTTTAGCCCGCTGGCCAACGCCATCGCCGGCAAATATGTGGAGCTGATTACGTACTTTCTCAACGCGGGGCTCTCGGCGGATGAGAAGAACGCCGAGGGCGTCTCCATTCGCGCGTATCTGGCCGAGGGTGAGGAGGCGGAGGCAAGGATGGCAGCGCTGGCGGCTGGCGAGGCGGCGTTGACCGCGTAAGACGCGTCAATGCGGGGGGCTACGACGTCGATGAGGGGTGATTGTGCGATGAGGCGCATAACTACGGGCTGATGTCCGTCTCTCGGGCGGTTGGCATCACGCGCCCCATCGCCGCCCGCTCAACGTACCCAGGCTTCGCTGCGCTCCCACAGCTCTCTGGCGAGCTCTTCATCTCTGGCGAGCCGGGAGGGTGTTTTCACCTTACTTTTGTCCCAATACAGCCCCGTCGTCTCACCGGCCTCTGCCGAAAGCGCGCAATGCAACGTGGTCTGAGCGCCTTGCTCCGGGGTGATCATGAACATCTTGATCAGAGGCCGAAAGAGGCCGGGGACGCGTCGCCAGATGTCGGTGGCGACCACGCCCGGGTGCAGCGCATAGGTTTTGATGTTGGTGCCCTTCAGGCGCCTGGCGAGCTCGGCGGAGAAGAGTACGTTGGCGAGCTTGGAGTTGGCGTACTCCGGGAGGCCGGTGCGACCGGGGGTGGGGCCTTCGACGGCCTTAAAGTCGATGCGGCCCTTATAATGCGCCTCGCTGGAGACGGTAATAATGCGGGCCTCGTCGGCTTCTTTGATGCGGTCGAGGAGGAGGTTCGTCAGCAGAAAATGGCCCAGGTGGTTGATGCCAAAATGGATCTCAAACCCATCTTTGGTCTGGCCGCGGGCGCCGCCCAGGCCGGCGTTGTTGATGAGGAGATCAATGGGGTTGCCGGTGGCCAGGATCTCGGCGGCGGCGTTTCGCACCGACTCCAGCGAGCCCAGGTCCAGCGCCACGAAGCTCACGGCGTCGGGGCCAAAACGCTCGGCGATTTCGTCGAGCACCGGCTGGGTGCGCTCTAAGCTTCGGGCGGCGATGGTGACGTGGGCGCCGGCTTCAGCGAGCCCCAGGGCGGTGTGGCGGCCGATGCCGGTGTTGGCGCCGGTGATTACGGCGTATTTGCCTTCGAGTGATGGTGTCGCCATGGGTTCATCCTCATTTCAACATAACGTTCTCAACGAAAGTCGCGCGTGGCCCGAGACGGTATTAGCGCAGATGGTGCGCGCTCAACCTTCCAACTCCGCCAGCAACCCGCCCAGGCTCAGCGGCTTTGTGAACATCGTCAGGTTGCCCTCTTCATCGGTGGGCCACTCCTCCCTGGGGCGGTCCCAGTAGAGTTCGATGCCGTTGCCGTCGGGGTCGCGCAGGTAAAGCGCTTCGCTGACGCCGTGGTCGCTGGCGCCGTCGAGGGTGACGCCGGCGTCGCGAAGACGTTTGAGCGCCACGGCCAGGGCGCGGCGAGTGGGGTAGAGGATGGCGGTGTGGAAGAGGCCGGTGTGGTGGGCCGGGGCGGGGGTGCCGCCTTTGCTATGCCAGGTGTTGAGGCCGATATGATGGTGGTAGCCGCCGGCGGACAAAAAGGCGGCCTGATCGCCGTAGCGCGTGGTCACCTCAAAGCCAAGCACGTCGCGGTAGAAGGCCACCGCTCGCTCCAGATCTGCGACTTTCAAATGGACGTGGCCGATGCGAGCGCCGGGGTCGATCGCGTCAAATTCGCTCATGGTGTGCTCCGTTGGGTCGAGGGTTTTGAAGATCCTATCCTGGTCTCCATGAGAGTCTCCGGGCGCCTTTTGAGTTTCAAAAGGGGCGTTCTTCGTGTGCCCCGTCGCCGATGAGCACCATGTGTTTCCGCGTCTCTTGAAGGACGCTCTGGCATCGCGCTCGACGATGTGCGCGTTGCGGTCATGACGTGGGTGGCGGCGGTCGCGGGGAGCACAGGATGAGCGGAAAGCTGGCGAGCAACCTCCGAGCGACGATCCTGCGCAGCCTGAAAGCTCCTGAAAAACGGCATTGTGCCTCCAGGAAGGCATGGTTTCGGCACCGAGTTCGCCCTACGCTCGACCCGGGACATCACGCGTTGCATCACACCTCCCTAAAAAAAGCTCGGCAGGCTAACGCGGGTTTATGTGGTCCCGGTGCTGGCCAGGCGCAGAGGAGGTGGGGGGCGACGTTTAGCACTTCTACGGATTGGATTAGGGCAAAGAGATGATGAATCACCATGGGAAGAAGAAGGTGTGGGGGACGGCTCTGATTGGCATCGTGGCGGCCGGTTGCGCGTCGGTGTTGGAGCCGGTTGACGCGTCGTTGGGCGTCGAGATCGTCTCGGGGCCGCAAGCGCTCACCAGCGCGACGAGCGCGACCTTCGAGATGGTCTGCGAGAATGAGGGGGCGTGCGAGTTGGAGTGCGCGCTCGACGGCGCGCGTTTTCAGAGCTGCGAATCGACGGTGACCTATGAGGCGCTCGACGTGGGTCCGCATATCTTCGAGGCGCAGGCGGTCGATACGTCGGGGCGAGTCTCGGAGGTCGTGGCCTGGGAGTGGACCATCGAGGAGACTGGCGATACCTCGCCAACCCTGCAGATCTCTGGCCCGGACACCATGGCCGAGGGGGTGGCTACGGCGGAGCTGACCTTTGAGTTCAGCGAGAGCGTCGCCGTCTTCGGGATCGAGGACATCGACGTCAGTCCGGAGGTTCATACGCTCAGCGATTTTGAGTCCGTTGATGATACGACCTTCACCGCGACGCTACATCGCAGCGGAAATGAGGCGGGCACCATCCTCATCTCGGTGGGGGGCGACGCTTCCCAGGGGGGCGGGTTGGGCGCGGGCGCCAGTCATACGATTGAGTTGCTTGGCGAGGTGGACATCACCGAGCCCTGCGAGGTGCCGGACCATGTGGAGATGAGCAGTTCTCCGGCGGTGACGCGTTTTGGCGAGAGCACGGGTGCGATCGAGTTTACGATGCCTCCTCTTCCCACGGTCCTTTCTCATCCCTTCACCACCACCGACAATCCTGAAATGGGGGGGCAGGTCAATATGGTGGGTACGTCTCAGACGGGGTTTCATCGGCGGAAAATGTGGATTTCGGAGTGTCCCGGCGGCGAGGCGCTTTCGACGCGGTGTAGCGCCTCGGGCATTGAGATCACGATACGCTGGCGACAGGAGGAGGCGCGGGTATCTTGTACGTTGGAGACGGACAAAACGTATTATTTTAACGTCTCCTATGGCGGATCCACGGACTGTGACGACGCGGAGGGTTGTCCGGCGATTATTCAGCATCTAGGGGGTTGGGACTAGGAGCCTGTAGTGCGATCCCCGGTAACGCTCAGATTTCCGCGTCCACCGAACCAGGATCCTCAGAAAACCCGCGTGTCTGGAGCTTTAAGTAAGCTCAGTGCGCGGGTTTTCTGCGCTTTAAGCGCCTTCGGAGCGTGTGGCACGATCGTTGCTCACTACTTCCGCTATGAAACGAGAACTCACCATCATGCTTACGTTAAGCGCCCTCTGGATGGCGTGCGGTGAGCTGGCGCAGACGCCGGAGCCGGAGCCGGAGGTCGATCCCGGCGATACGCTGGCGTGGATGGAGGCCTATCAGGATCGCTATCTCGGCGATCGGGCGTGGCGTCGGGCCCAGCTTGAGGCGACGCTCTGGAGTCCGGAGCTGCCTTATGCGCGAAAGCGGCTCAAGAGCTATGCGCTCTCCGAAGGGGGCTGGGATTTGCTGCCGGAGCTGCTGGCGCGCAGCGGGCCTGTCTTCCCGGGCCAGGCGGTTCCGGAGGAGCTGGAAGAGGCGCTGCCCACCGTGTTTCCCACGCAAGCACCGACCACGCGTGAGGAGTGGCTGGCGCTTGGCGAGCAGGTGTTCTGGCAGATGCCGATGCGGCGAGACAATTACCTGGAGTGGATCGCCAGCCGGCCCGAGCTTCTTGAGGAGACGGGGTTTGAGCGAAACGCCGACGGTTCGTTGCGGGGCCTGGTGCGTTTTAAAGACGTGCGCGGCCAGATGCGCGTGGGCGTGACCTGCGGGCTCTGTCACGGGGGCGGCGGGGTGGCCGGGCGCACGAACACCGCGCTCGATCTGGGGCGGGCGCGCCAGATGTTCAATGAATCCTACGGGATCGATGGATCGCGCTTTGCGTCGTGGGGGCCGGGGCGCGTCGATATTACCGATGACCTGGCCGACGACCCGCTGCGAGTGCCCGATCTGTGGGGCACGCGCCACCAGTCCTACCTCAACGCCAGCGGGATTGTGCGCGTGGCCAACCCGGCCTCGGTCGCGATTCGTTTTGAGACGCAGTACATCCCCGGCCACGGCTTAGAAGCCCGGCCCAACCGGGTGCTCTCCTGGGCGTTGGCGATGTACGTGCTCTCGTTGGAGCCGCCGACAAGCCCCGAGGTGTCGCCGGAGCATCCGGGCCGGGCGGTCTTCGAGCTTCAATGTGCCAGCTGCCATAACCCCGACCGGGGCTTTAGTGGCGATCTGATCCACAGCTGGCTTCTGACGGGGGGCGTCTCTGCGGCTGAGAGTCCGATGCGCGGGACGGGGATGATGAAAGTCCCTTCGCTCGTCGGCATTGGCCAGGGAGGCCCTTTTATGCACGACGGACGTCACGCTGAGTTGAGCGATGTCCTGGAGGCGCGCCACCCCACCGGGGCGGTGCTGAGCGATGAGGAACGCGACGATCTGTTGAGTTACCTGCAATCCCTTTAACTGTGTTTTTCACATGAGGTCACACCATGCGTATGCCACTTCACCTGTTGTTCGTCTTCGTCTGCTCGCTTCTTCTGCTCGGCACGGGCTGCCCGGAGCTGACGGGCGACCCTGAGCTCAAAGGCACGTTCATCTCGGGGCATCTGGGGAACTACGAGTCGTGTCCGGAGGATGGCTACAGCGATGACGCTTCGGGCGATGAGCCTGCGGGCGCGCCGGCCGCCGAGTTTGCGGCCGATTGCGCGGAGGACTCCGAGGATTGTGGCGGGATCGCGTTGAACTGCGAGGATGCCCAGGTGACCCTGCGCCTGATCAACACGGGCGATGAGCCGGCGGTGGGTGTGCAGGTCACGCGCATTGAGCTCTTTGACACCAACGGCGTCTCGAAGGCGGTGCTGCCGCTGATGGCGGTCGAAGATGTGAGCATCAACGGGCAGTCCTCGCCCTTTGACGGCCTGATTCCCCTCGGTGCGGAGCGTGCGCTGCGCGTGGACTTCCAGGGGCCGCAGTCGCCCTGGGAGCTGCTGGCGACCGAGGGTGAGGACAGCGGTCGCTACGCGAACCACGGGGGCATCATCGAGATCACCTTCACGGCGGAGAATCGCCGCGGCGAGGTCGTGATTCGCGGTGAGGTTTCGGCGCTGCCTTCGATGGCCACCTGAGCGCTGGGAGCGCCAATTCATCCCATGTCGAGGTGAAGACGCCCTGCGCGCGCGCAGGGCGTCTTTGTGATAGTTGGGGGGGAGCTCAGCTCGGGGCAGTATGCATCTGGGAATTGAGGTGGGGTGGTGGAAGCTATCACGGATTCTGGAGGTGGAGATGATCGAAGAGGCACGCATCGAATCGCTGCGGGTGGGGATGCCCCGGGAGCTGGGGCGCGCGGGGGCGGAGCAGCCGATGGAGCGGCCCTGGCGCACGGGGTTTGTGAAGGAGGAGGTGCGCGGGGCGCTGTGGCTGGACTGGGAAAATTTTGAGGGGGACGGTCAGGCCGATCGCAAGCACCACGGCGGGGTGGAGAAGGCGGTGTGCGTGTATCCCACGGCCCATCTGGCGTACTGGTCAAAGCGGCTGGGGAGGAGGCTTACGCCGGGGGCATTTGGCGAGAACCTGAGCGTGTCGGGGCGTGTTGAAGAAGATGTGTGTGTGGGGGATGTCTATCGGGTGGGCGGCGCGCGTCTTCGCGTCACCCAGCCGCGCTCGCCATGCTGGAAGCTCGCGCGGGTACATGGTGAGAGGGCGTTCGCGCTCTGGGTGCAGCAGACGGGCTACTGCGGCTGGTATTTTGGCGTGGTGGAGCGCGGGTATGTCGAGGCGGGTCAGACCTTGGAGCTCGTAGAGCGCCCCTTTCCGCAGTGGAGCGTCGCCGAGGTGCACGCCGTGCGCTACCACCGCCCTGAGGATCTTGAAGCAGCCACGTTGCTCGCCGGGTGCCCGGCGTTGAGTCGGACCTGGCGGGAGGCCCTGGAGAAGCGTTTGGCGCGGGGGGAGGAGGGCGATGAGGCGAGGCGGCTGATCGGCCCAAACGGGGGTTGATGTGAGGTGAACCCGCGGCCGGTCGCGGGGGAGGAGACGTGGCGATCAGGCGCTAGTAGCAAGGACCTTGTCTGTCTCTCGGACAGACGTGTTGACGGTTTTCCACAGGTTGTTCACAGGCGTGTGGGTTGGTGCGCCGAGGTCACGTCTGAGCAGCAAAGGGCGCCGGGCAGGGAAGACGATGGGGCGAGCTTCTGAAAGAGGCTGAAAAACGCGCGACCTGGCTCGGATGAGATGGAAGATGGCGATACCCTCAGGCGCGTGGCTGTCCAGACGTGCGAGCAAGGGAACGCTCTGGCGGGGGCGTATGTTGCGTCTCGGCTTTTGCTTAAGTCCGTTATCAGGCCCCCGTACGTCGCAGCATGAGTCCAGGGTCGAAAAAGACCGTCGTAGATCAAGGCGCAGGGAGTGTGATGACGATGAATGAAGGCCTAAAACGACAGGGGTTGCACGCCGCGGTGGCCGCGTTGCTGGTGCTGGCAGCGGGGTGTGTCTCGGAGCTGGAGCAACATGCCGGGCCTGACGCCGGGCATGATTCCGGAGATCACACGGAGGTCCCGGGCGTGGAGATTGTTACGGGGCCGGAGGCAACCACCACCGAGAGGAGCGCCCGGCTGGAGATGGCGTGTGTGGGGGACGCGGAATGCGAGATCGAGTGCGCGCTCGACGAGGCCCGTTTTGAGCCCTGCGAGGCCGTTGTCACCTATGAGGATCTGGAGGTGGGGGACCATCTTTTTGAGGCGCGGGCGGTCGACGCATCCGGTCGGCGTTCGGCGATTGCGGCCTGGGCCTGGACGGTTGCAAACGGGGAGCAGGCGGCGCCGACGCTGACGATCCAGGGTCCGCCAACGCTGGCAGCAGATGCGCAGAGCGCGACGCTGACCTTTGCGTTCAGCGAGGAGGTCTCGGGCTTCGAGGTGGGGGATATCGCGGTGGACCCGGCGGAGCACACCCTGGAGGACTTTAGCTCGGTGGATGCGAGCACCTATCAGGCCACGTTGCGGCGCAGCGGCAATGAAGAGGGCACGGTCATCATCTCGGTGGCGGCCGGGGCGTATCAGAGCGCTGCTGGCGAGGCGGGGCGTGCGGCGAGTGTGACGATCGTGCTGGAAGGCGAGGAGGTGGTCAGTGAGACGTGCGATGAGACCCCGCATGTGGCGATGAGCACCATCGAGGCGGTGACGGCGTTTGGCACGGATACAGCGTTGATCGAGTTTCGGATGCCTCCTCTTCCAACGGTGCTCTCGCATCCTTTTACGACCGGGGAGGATGCGTTTGTATCGGGGCAGGTTGACCTGGGAGGCGCGTCGGAGACGAGCCTGCATATGCGTCGGATGTGGATCTCGACGTGTCCCGGTGGCGAGGCGATCGGGCAGAGGTGTGAGGCGGAGGGGAACTTGCTGACGATGCGCTGGGCCCAGGGGGAGTCGCGGGTCGCGTGTGAACTGCAGCCGGATACGACGTACTATTTTAACCTATCGCAAGGCACGGGTTCGCCCTGTGAGAGGTCGGATGGGTGCCGGGCGATCATTCAGCATCGGGGGTAAGTGGGGGGGCCTTAGGTCTCGGGGGGGCGGTCCATGAGCACGGTGTAGTGGATGGTCATCGCGCGGATTTTTCCCTCTTCGATGAGGTAGGAGTCGGCGCCGTCTTCGACGCGGGCGCCGTTTTCGCCCACCCCGCTCCACTCCAGAAAGCCCAGGTGCCGCTCTACCATGATGTTGTGGTAGGTCCACACGCCGCCGGGGAGCTGTTCCTGGAGCAGGCGAACCTTCTGGCGCAGGCCCTCTACACCGCGAAAGATGCCGTAGGTGGTCATCAGGACAATGTCGGGATCGAAGTTGCGCTCCAGGTCCGTCTCAAAGTCCCAGCTTTTCGCAAGGTCGAGGTGGTCTTTTAGGACCTCGCGGGCGGAGCGTCTGGCGAGGGCGTGGTGGTCCATGGGAGGGCTCCGGGTCGGTGGTGTTTCGATCAGGGCAGCGCTTCCAAACGCGCTGTAGATCGAAGGTCGACGCCGGGTGGTCACCACCAAGCGATCGCCGGAAGGTGGCGTCGTTGCGGGAGGATGTCCGTCTCTCGGACGGTAGGGTGTGCCAGGGATACGAAGGCGTACACCGCGGGGTTTTGTGGTTTCATTTGAGGCGCACGTGGGCCAGTCGTGGTGGTTGCTGGGGACCTGATTCTGGCCTAGGGTCATCTTACGACAGGGGCGCTTGTGCAGGGGCACAGGCTGAGAAGCACCCTTTGAACCTGACCCGGGTAATACCGGCGGAGGGAGTCGCATGAAGCGCCGGCGCCGTTCTGGTGGGGTGACTTTATGCGTTCCTTCCACATCAAGAGGAAGGATTCGATGAGCAAGAAACTGGCAGAACAGGTGGTGATCGTTTCGGGTGCGGGCCGTGGTCTGGGGGCGGCGATGGCGCGAGCCTTTGCCCGGGAAGGGGCGGCGGTCGTGGTGAACTGGCGCAGGAGCGAGGCCCAGGCGGTGGCGCTGGCCGAGGAGTTGGGGCCGCGCGCACGAGCCATCCAGGCCGATGTCACCGATCGGGCGGCGGTGGCCAGGTTGGTGGCCGAGACCACCGAGACGCTCGGGGCCCCGACGACGCTCGTGCACAACGCGTTGGCCGATTATAGCTTTAATGGGGAGGGGCGAGAGAAGGCGGACTCGCTGGCCTGGGAGCAGATCGCCACGCAGACCGAGACTTCGGTGGGAGGGGCGCTGAACTTGATTCAGGCCTGTCTTCCGGCGATGAGCGAGGCCGGTTTTGGGCGCGTGATCACCATTGGGACGAACCTTTTTCAGAACCCGGTGGTGCCTTACCACGATTATACGGCGGCCAAGGGCGCGCTGCTGGGGCTGACGCGCACGATGTCGCGGGAGCTTGGGTCGCAGGGGATCACGGTCAATATGATCTCGGGGGGCCTGTTGCGGGTAACCGACGCCAGCCGGGCCACGCCGGACGAGGTCTTTGAGTTGATCGCGGCCAACACGCCTCTGGGGCGGGTGACGACGCCGGAGGAGGTGGCGGATGTGGCGCTCTTCTTTGCCAGCCCCTGGGCCCGAGGAATCACCGGGCAGAACCTGGTGGTCGACGGGGGGCTGGTATGTGATTGAGGCGTTTTTTCGGAGCTCGGCCTGCGCGGGTGATGTGCAGGTTGAGCGCCGGATTTCGGCGTGGTTGCAGGGGGGGGGCTGTCTCTCGGACGGTTGCAGTCGGGATCGTGTAGGGAGGAGGCATGCGCTGCCGGAGAGCGACGTTTCAGCGACGATAAATCATCTACGATCGTCATCTGCAATCGTGGCATTCCTGCGCGACGGCGGGGATTTGATGTTGAAGTAGAACATCCCATCACAATCCATGTGTGTCTCTCGGACGATCAGGCCTACTCGTTGATTGAGGCAAGTGTGGGAGCGTCGATCTGGCCGTGATCGTTGGCGCCCCAGCAGGTGATCTCGCCGCCGGTGGTGATCGCGCAGCTGAAGTCTTCGCCGGCGGCCACATCGATAAAGGTGCCGGCGGGGGAGGTGCCCTGCCCCTGGCTGTCGGAACCCCAGCAGATGATGTTGTCGTTATCGCGGATGCCGCAGCCGTGCAGGCGGCCCAGGGCCAGATCTTTCATGGCGACCGCCGGAGGTTCGGTGGCGCCGGTCTCGGTGGCGCCCCAGCAGGAGGGGATGCCGGCCTCGTTGAGCACGCAGGCGAAGAGGTCGCCGCCGTAGAGGGCCTCGAAACTTATGTTGGAGCCCGGCGAGGTGTTGCTCATGATGGCGCCTCCCCAGCAGCGGATGTGGCGATCGTCGAGCGTGAGCAGGCAGGAGTAGAGGTCGCCGGCGACGACGGCCGAGGCGGTGGAGGCGCCATTGGGCAGTGAAGTCTGGCTGTCGTCGTCGCGGCCGTAGCAGAGGAGCTCGTCGTCGGGGGTGATGCCGCAGGTATGCCAGGAGCCGGTGGCGAAGCGCTCAAAGAGCTGTCCAGAGGGGGGAAACTGGCCGTAGGTGTTGTCGCCCCAGCAGCGCACGAGGTTGTCGGTGCGAAGCCCGCAGGTGTGGCGCCAGCCGGGCATCAGGGCGATGAAGGGTTCGTCCGGGGCGTTGGTCTGGCCGGTGCTGTTGTTGCCCCAGCAGAGGGTGTCGCCCGCAGAGGTCAGCGCGCAGGCGTGTTCGCCGGCGGCGGCGACATGGGTGAAGGTGACGGCGTAGTCGTCGGCGTCTTCTTCGGCGTCGGCGTCCTCTTCGGCGTCGGGGGTGGGGTCGACGTCCTGGTTCGCGTCGCCGGTGTCGCCGGCGTCTTCTTCGGCATCGGGTTCTTCGGTGTCGGGGGTGTCGTGTGCGTCAGAGCCACTGTCTTCGGCATCTTCGGGGGGCAGGCAGACGCCGGCGACGCATTGCTCTCCGGTGAAGCAGTCCAGCGGGGTGGTGCAGGGCTGGGCGTCGGGGGAGCAGGCGCCGATGAGCGTGGCTGCGACCAGGAGGATAAGAGAGAGGGGGCGGCGCGTGGTGGAGGACATCGGGGGATCCATCAAAAAGGGCGGAAGTCGGCTCGCGGTTGGGGCAGTTTAACGAATTTTTGCGCTCCGCGCAGGCCACGCGCATCGGTCCGAGGGGGGGAGCGGACGTACGGATCGACCGCATGCCTCGTGGAGCGCGTCCGTCTCTCGGTCAGAGCCGGCAGGTCGGAACCGGTATCATCGATCAGGTATAGATCTCGTCGAGTAGGTCGTCGTCGAGGAAGTAGTATGCCATGAGCGCGAGGGTGATGCCTGCAGCGCTGAGTGTGTCGGCGCTTTGGACAGACTCCCACTCAAAGCTCTCGTGGCTGACAAAGGCCAGGGCGGGCTCCTGGAGAGCGTTCTGGCGGAGGGGATCAAAGAAGAGCCAGTTCTGACCGCATCCGTAGGCTTCTTGCAGCTCGTCGAGGCTTTTTCCGTGGGCGTTCATCTCGTTGATAAACTCCGGCCAGTCCCCCTCTTCGATGTAGTCGAGATCGAAGCCATAAAGGCCCGGGGTTTCCCCCAGGTCGGTGAGTCCGAAGAACCCCATGGGGCCTCCGCCGATGGATTCCCAGGTGATGCCGTTATGATGTCGGGCCAGTTCGCCGTAGCTCTGCGGGGTTGCCTCATGCATCTCACCGGTGAAGGGAGGAGCGCAGTCGATGGTCTCGTTTCCGATGCTAAAGGTCACCGCGCCATCGTCGTGACGTTCAAAGGACGTGACCTTTCGGGCCATGGCTTCAAGGCGTTTCTTGTCGTCCTCGGAGTTGCAGAGAAAGGTGAAATGGTCGGCAACGATGGCAGCGAGTGTCGTGTCGGACATGGCGTATCCTCCGAGAGGGGGGCGAGGCGGCAGGTTCGCTGCGTCGCGGAGTGAACGTGCTTTAGAGCTCATTGCGATAGTGGATGTTCACCGAACCTGGCAAGTCTTCTCGGATGACGTGGTGCATGTCTGGAATTCCCTTCGCGCATCAGGTGGCGACGGGAGAGCTTGCCCGGTACGTGGGTGCCCCTTGCTCCCGTGCCGATGCTGACGTACCAGAGGACCAGCGGTTGCGGCCCGGCGAATGGGCGCGATGAGACGATGTGGTGGAGCCGAGTGTGAGGAGTGGGAGCGTGACGAGTTACCCCAGAGTGATGTTTGTGCATGGGCTGGAGAGCGGCCCGTCTGGCGAGAAGGTTCAGCAGCTGCGGGCGATGGGCGTGGGGGTGAGCGCGGCGGATATGCGGATGTCGCTCAAGCGTCTGGATCGCCATCATTCGGTGATGCGTAACATCCTGCGTGCGCCGGAGGTGCAGGTGGCCGCCGCTGGCGCGGCGGCGATGGTGGGCGCCGGGTTTCTGCGCAAGAAGATGTGGCCGGCAGCGCTGGCCGGGGTGGGCATCGGGGCGTGGTGGACGGCGCGCGGCGATGAGGTGACGCGCCAGGCGGTGTGCACCAGCTACGAGCAGTGTGTGGAGGTGCAGCGGCGCGCGCTTGAGACCTTTAAGCCCGATGTGCTGCTGGGGTCGAGCTGGGGCGGGGCGATCACCCTGGAGCTGATGTTGCGTGGTCACTGGAGGGGGCCTGCGGTGCTGCTGGCGCCGGCCTTTCATGCGGCGCACCGGCGGATGGGGCTCGACGCGGCCGCGCGTCTGGAGGGCTTTGATGGGGCTTCGCGCACGTTGATCTTTCATGATCCCACCGACGACACCGTGCCGCTGGCCGACAGTGAGCGCTTAAGCGCGCAAACGGGCACCGAGCTCCGCGCGGTCTCGGCCGGCGGCCACCGGCTTATGGGCCTGTTGACCGACGGTCAGCTCACCGGTGCGCTCAAGCAGGTTGGCGAGCTTGCGCAGGTGGCCGGCTGATGTCTGACGCGGCTTCAACCCCGGGTGCGCCGCTGCGTTGCCTGGAGCTCTTCTGCGGCATCGGCGGCTTTGCCGCCGCCGTGCAGGGGCACGCCAGCGTGGTGGGCGCGCTCGATCTTTCGGGCCACGCCATCGAGGTGTACCGCCACAACTTTAGCGATCACGGTGCGCGCCAGGCCCACCTGGAGCACCTCGATGAGGCGGAGATTTTTGGCTATGAGGCCGAGCTGTGGTGGATGTCGCCTCCCTGCCAGCCCTACACCACACGCGGGGCGCAGCGGGATCTCGAGGATCATCGAGCGCGCAGCCTGGTGCGTCTCATGGAGCTCATCGGGCGGCACGGGCCCAGGCATGTGGCGATGGAGAACGTGCCCGGGTTTCGGGGCTCGGATGCCCACGCCCTGGTGCTCTCCACGCTGAACGAGGCCGGCTACGCGGTGGCCGAGCGCCTGCTCTGCCCCACCGAACTCGGCGTTCCGGCGCAGCGCGAGCGCTACTATCTGGTGGCGAGCCGCGACGGGCTTCTGCCCTGGCGAGCGCTCCCGACGCCTGTGATGCGCCCGCTGGCCGACTTTTTGATCAAACCCACCGACGAGGAGCTCCTCGATGTGGTCGTGCCCGCCGAGGTGATCGCAAAGCACGGTCCGGGCATGCGCATCTTCGATCTGCGGGAGGAGCCGGGGCGCATCGCCAACACCTTCACCGGTGCCTACGGCAAGACCTGGCAGGCCGCCGGCGCATATCTGCGCATGGCCGACGGGCGCGTGCGCCGCTTTACGCCCCGGGAGATGCTGGGGCTGATGGGGTTTGGGGCGGACTTCGGGTTTCCGGCGCATGTGAGCCTGCGCCAGCGCTACAAACTCATTGGCAACAGCCTCTCGGTCTGGGCGATGCGGGAGGTGCTCAGCGCGCTGATTCCCTCGATGTCTGGCGCGAAGACGCCGCTCGGTTTGTGCTCCCATGAGACGCTGACCGCGCAGTGAGGGTTGACGGCGAGCCCCGGGCTCGCTTAGCTGGCGGGCATCCCGAAGCGAGACGTGAGGCCGACGCGCGGCGGCTGGCCAATGGCCCTCCATGAGGCTTGAGAGCAGCGATGAAGTGCAAGAAGTGTGACGAGAAAAACCCGCCGGGCACCAACAACTGCCTCTATTGCCTGGAGCCTTTGCCCGAGGTCGATGAGGCGCGTGGCGAGAAGGCCTTTGGCGGGATGATCGTGCTGGGGCTCTTCGTGGTGGCGCTGGGCTATCTGGCGTGGTGGGGCTGGGGGTGGTGGCAGCTGGAGAGCGAACGCCAGAAGGCACAGGCCGAGGGGCTGACCGAGTACGTCGTGCACCAGATCTGCTTTGGCGAGGAGAGCCCGATTCGCGACAACGACTACCGCGGGCGCGGCTACCATTATCAGGCTGTGCGGGCGACGGGTGGCGGGCTGCTCGGCGGCGGGGAGGGGATGCGCCACTGCTACCGCAAGGAGCTCGGTCCGGCTGCCGGGCTTAAGGAGCTGCCCGAGAAGGGGGAGCTTGAGCGGGTGTTTCGTTGAGTGATTCGGAGCGCGAGACGCGGCGGGGCGTGAGGGTGGGGGTGCCCGCGATCGTGCGCGGGATTCTAAAACGTCTGGGCGCAGACGATGTCGATGAGCGGGCGCGCTCACGAGGCTCGCAGGCGCTCTTTATGTTGCTCAACGGGGGCTTAAGCATCGGGCTTCTGGCGGCGATGGCGCATCTGGCGCGCTCGCCATTGATTTTCCCCTCGCTGGGGCCCACGGCCTTTTTGCTCTTCTTTCGACCGCTGGCGGCGGCCTCGTCGCCGCGCCACACCGTGCTCGGGCATCTGGTGGGCGTGGTGGTGGGGCTCTTTTGTTTGTGGGTGTTCGGGCTGCTGGGGGTGCCGGCCAACTTAAGCGAGGGGGTGGGTCTTGCGCGGGTCGGCGCCGCAGCGCTCTCGCTGGGAGGGACGGGGGCGTTGATGGTCTATTTTGGCGTGGCGCACCCGCCGGCCGGGGCCACCACGCTGATCGTCTCGCTGGGGCTGATGCCGCATCTGTGGCAGGCGCCGGTGTTGATGGGGGCGGTGTGTTTGATGGCCCTGCAGGGGCTTGTGATCAACCGCCTGGCGGGCATCCCTTATCCGCTGTGGCGCCCCTCGAAACAGCGCGCCGAGCAGGCCGCGAGGTTGCAGGCGGAGCTGGACGACTCGCCACCTGAGCCTGGCGCATAAGCCCGGCGACAAAATGAGTAGAAAACTCAGGCTGGCATCGGGTGCAGGGTGCGCGCCGGGATGTGTGAGGCCCGCGCCGGGGCTTCTTCCAGACGATGCAGGGTCGATGGCCCCAGGCCTTCGATGACGATGGAGGATGCGGCGCTGGCCTGGCGGGCGGCGTCGAGCGGGTCGGCGCCCAGCATCAGGTGGTGGGTGAAGGTGGCGGCGAAGACGTCGCCGGCGCCGGTGGGGTCGACGGCCTCGGTGGGGAAGATGCCGACCTCGAGGGTGCGGCCTTTTTGGAAGATGCGGCTCCCGCGGGTGCCCAGGGTCAGCGCGACGGTGGGCACGACGCTTAAGAGGCGATCGAGAAGATCGCCCTGGCCGATCAGATCTTCTTCGCTCAGGCAGGCGATGTCGACGCCTCGAAAGGCTTCGGCGTCGACCTCCCAGGGTTTTTGCACGACCTGCAGGGCGCCCGGGGCGACGCCGCGCGCGTGCAGGGATTCGAGCGCGCTGGGGTCGTCGACGGGCGCGCCGCCTACCTTGATCCAGCCCTGAATGTTGATGGCGACAAGGCCGCGCTTTGCGACCTCGCGGCGCGCCTTGAGCCAGTCCGAGAGACGGACTTCGCCAAGCACGGGCGCCAGATGCACGAGGTCGGCGTCGAGCCACTCCGCGGGGCAAAGCTCCGGGGAGACGTCCGGGGCGATGGCCTCCAGAAGTTGCACCCGCGGCGCGTCGTCGGGGTAGTAGTTGGCAAAGACGGTGGTCTGTCCTCGCTGCGCTCTGGTGTGCGCGATGTCGGTGAGCGCCGCGTCGCACTCAAAGTCTTCGCCGACCACGCTCAAGAGGTGAGTGCGGCCCTGGAGGCGGCGATGCACCTCGGCGCCGTAATAGGCGCAGCCGCCGGCCTTAAAGCCGCCCGGGTAGCGGTCGTGGGTGACGTGACCGACCACGAGCGTGCGGTGAGTGCTGCCAGGGTTTTGTGCCGACGGGGTCAATTGAAAAACTCGCCATTGCTCACGTTGTAGCTCTGCCCGGTGATGGCGCTGGCCGCGTCGCTTGCCAGAAAGGCGATGAGCTCGGCGACCTCCTCGGGGGCGACCATGCGCCCGAGCGGAATCGCGGCGATGGCCTTTTTGCGGAAGTCGTCGACCTCTTCGCCCCGGGCTTGAGCGGAGTAGGCGGAGTCGGCCCGCGCCATGGGCGTATCGACCCAGCCGGGGCAGACGGCGTTGACGCGAATCTGGCGTGGGGCAAGCTCCAGGGCCACGCATTTGGTCAGGCCCAGCACGGCGTGTTTGCTGGCCGTATAGGCCTCGTAGCCGGCGCGCGCATTTTTACCCAGCCCCGACGAGACGGTGACGATGCGGCCGCCCTCGGGCATCGAGGCGGCGGCGGCTTTGACGCAGTAATAGGCGCCGTGCACGTTCACATCGAAGGTGGTCTGCCAGACCCGGTCACTGTGGTCGTCGTCGAGGCGCGCCTGCAGGCAGACGCCGGCGTTGGCAACCAGCGTGTGAATGGGGCCGATTTTTTCAAAAAGGGTCTCGACGGCGGCCTGGTCGGTGACGTCGAGCGTGTAGGTCTCGATCGTTGCCCCGGCGCTCCGAGCGGCCTCAGCGAGGGATTCCGCGGCCGCGGCCAGCTTTGCCCCGTTTCGCGCGCAGAGCACCACGCGGTGCTCCGGCTTCAAAAAGTGGCGCGCGCTCGCCAGGCCGATGCCGCTGGAGCCGCCTGTAATCACGATCGTTTTCTTCATGACGTCGTCTCACTATTACGCCGTGAGCTATTGTTGACGCCGCGTCTGCTGCGTTGAGAGCATCTCGGGCGGCGTTGCAAAGCCTCGACGATGCTAAAGCATCGCCTGCGTTTCGCGCCTTGCCCGAGAAGCTCTCAACCTCGCAGCCATCAACGTCAACTTCTGCTCACGGCGTAGTACCTTGCAAAATCACCTGAAAGAACCCACTCGCCGCCAGACGAAATGATTAAAAGGACTGGCGGATTGCCTCAACGAGGACTTCGGTGGGGACGGGGATGGCGTAGTCGTCTTCGACCTGCCAGAGGCTGCCCGGGCCGTCGAGCAGCGCCATGCGGGTGCCCTCGGTGAGGTAGCGCTTGTTGTAGCGCATCGACGCCAGGATATCGTCGACTTTGAGGTGGGCGGGGATGCGGGTGGGGAGCTCGAACTTCTCGATGACCTGGCGGTGCAGGTCGATCATCGCGTCGTCGCAGGCGCCCATCAGACGCGCCACGCGGGCGGCGACCATCATGCCGATGGCCACCGACTGGCCGTGGTTCAAGTCATAGCCCGAGAGGTACTCGACGGGGTGGCCGACCTCGTGGCCGTACTGCAGCACCATGCCCTCGCGATGCTCTTTGGGATCGATGGCCACGAGCTCGCATTTCAGCTCAATGTTCTTGCGCACGACCGTCTCCAGAAAGTCCGGATCGTCGATCGTGCCCTCGTAGCCGAGCAGGTAGTCGAGGTAGTCGCGGTCCTGGCCGAGGGCGTGTTTGATGACTTCGCTCAAGCCGTCGGGGATCAGCCAGTCTTCGAGGGTGGCGAGCACCTCCACGTCGACGGCGATGGCGATGGGCGAGTAGTAGGAGCCGACGAGGTTCTTGCCTCGCGCCCCGTTGATGCCCTGCTTATGGCTGATCGAGGCGTCGCACTGGGCCATCAGGGTGGTGGGCACGTGCACAAGGCCGATGCCGCGGTAGAGGGTCGAGGCGATAAAACCACACACGTTGGCCACCGCGCCGCCCCCGAGCGAGACGAGCACGGAGCGCTCGTCGATGCCCTCGGCCAGGATCTGGTCGACCAGCTTGACGTAGTTGGCCATCGATTTGGATTCTTCGCCGTCCTTCATCACGATGCGGCGCACGTCGTAGCCCATGCGGTCGAGGCCGCCGACAAAATCATCGCCGTAGATGCTGTTCACCGTGGTGTCGGTGAAGACGTAGATTGGCGAGGACGCGCTCTCGTCGGGGATGAGCTGCAGGCGCTCGGGGTTGCGCACAAAGCCGCGCTGCACGTGGATCTCGGTCTTGACCGGGGCGCCGGCGATGAAGTCGTAGCTATGCGTGGTGCGACCCTGCTCGATCTTGAACTCGGGGCGGTGCACCGCCGCCTTACGGATGCCGGCGCGGTGCGCCATCTCGGCACGCACCAGCGACTGCGGGGTATCAATATCATGCCAGGCGCGCTCACCGGTGGTGATCACACGCACCTGGCCGCGCTCACCAAGGAGCGCCAGCGCGTCGGTGAGGCTGGCCGGCTCCTTCACCTTACGCGTCTCTTCCAGCGCTTCAAAAAGCGCCGGGGTGAAGGCGAAAAGCCCGGCGTCGACCGCGTCGGGATTCTTCAGGGTGCGGGAGGCCGTGGTGAGGCGATCGCCCTCCAGGGTCACCTTGACGGCATCTTCCAGCTCAAAGACCTCCGTGACGTCGGTGTCGACCAGCGCCACGCCCACATCGTCGCCAGGCTCGGTGGCCACCATCGCGTCGACGAGTTTCTGGTCAAAGACGTGGTCGGCCATCGCGATCACGAAGTTCTCGTCGATCAATCCCTTCGCCGCCAGCAGCGTGCTCGCCAGGCCCTGCTGCCACTCGGCGTGTTCGACAAACTCCACCTTCAGCGAAAGATCGGGGTGGTTGGTCAGCTCGCGCACCACGCGTTCGGAGCCGAAGCCGGTGACGACCACCGCGCGCTCCACACCGGCCTTCTCCAGACGCTGGAGAAGCGAGAGCAACAACGGCTTTCCGCCCACGTGCACCAGGGGCTTGGGCGTGTTGGGACGATCGAGGCGCGCGCCGCGGCCGGCGGCGGGAATCAAGGCGGTGGTGGGCATGGGTACGTCCGGGGTGGGGATGGGTGGAAAATCGGGGGTATGTCGGGGGGTAACCTAGTGCGGCCTTTATGGAATATCAACATCGGGGTTTGCTGTGGGTTGGGGGGGACGCTTTGTGGTTGGGTGGTTGGGTGGTTGAGGGGCGCCGGGGTTTGCGGAGTTGGTCGATTCGTGAGGGCGTTGGCAGGTTCGCGTTGTGGTTGGGTGGTTGGGTGGTTGTGTGGTTGAGGGGCTTGGGAGGGGCGCGGGGTTGGTCGATTCGTGAGGGCGTTGGCAGGTTCGCGTTGTGGTTGGGTGGTTGGGTGGTTGGGTGGTTGAGGGGCATGGGAGGGGCGCGGGGTGGGTCGATTCGTGAGGGCGGCCGGGGTTCGCGGTTCGAGATCGAGATCGAGATCGAGCACGAGTACCCGGACGAGTACGAGTACGAGGACCAGTACGAGTACGAGTACCCGGATGAGTACGAGGACCAGTACGAGTACGAGGACCAGTACGAGTACGAGTACCAGTACCCGGACGAGTACGAGTACGAGCCCGACTCAGGGATTTGGGGCGTGCGAGGGTGCTCCAGAGCCTTCAAATCTGAGCTTCCCCCGATTTCCCGTACACGTTCTTCAGGCAGCTTTTGCCACCTGAGCTTCAAACGCCACCGGGCTCATATACCCAATCGCCGAGTGGCTTCGCGCTCGGTTATAAAACACCTC
>NZ_VOSL01000040.1 GCF_007997005.1 Lujinxingia vulgaris
ACCGAGGGTCAGGCGGAGGTGACCGAGGGTCAGGCGGAGGTGACCGAGGGTCAGGCGGAGGTGACCGAGGGTCAGGCGGAGGTGACCGAGGGTCAGGCGGAGGTGACCGAGGGTCAGGCGGTGGCGAGCGAGCCCGACAGCGACGTGGCCGTCGCCGCCCCCCCGAAGCCCCGGATCCCCGAGCGTCTCATCAAAGCCGATGTCGACGCGCTGGAGGTTCCCGACGTCTCAACGCTGAGCTCGCCGGAGGAGCGCTGGAAGGCGGTCGTGGAGTTTGTGCGCCAGAGCAACGCGCCGGTGGCGGCGGCCTGTGAGTACGCCTACGTGCAGCGCTTTGAGGAGGGGGAGGTGCGCCTCAACTTCACCGAGGCCTTTGCCGACATCGCCCAGGAAGACGCCCGCAAGAAGACCATCGAAGACGCCGTGAAACGCATCTTCGGTGATGACTGGCGGGTGGTGATGGAGAAGATCGACGTGGAGGCCGCCCGCGGCGTGACCAATCTGGCTGAGGAGCGCGAGGAAGACATCCGGCGTCGCCGTGCCGCGCTGGTCGAAGAGGTGCGCACCGATCCGGTGGTGGCCGAGGCGCAGAAGCTCTTCGGGGCGGAGGATGTGCGGGTGAGCGTCAAACTTTTTGACGAGTAAGTCGTCGGTTGGCCCGGGCCCAAAAGGGTTGGCCTAAAAATTCACGCTCAGGCTTAAGCCCCAGGTGCGCGGGGCGCTCGGGATGTGGGCGGCGGCGCGGTCGAGCTGCAGGCTCTGCTGGAGTTGAAGGTTGTAGCGGCGCACGCCCTGGTAGCTGGTAATGAGCCCGCCGCCGTAGGCCAGGCCCGCCACCCCGGCGCCCAACCCCACAAGATCGCTGCGCGAGAGGCTGATGCCGTAGGCCAGAAAGATGGCCGCGAAGACGGTCAGAGACATCGCCACGGTGCCCAGCATGTACTGTTCGACGTAGAAGTTGCCCAGGCCGGGCAAAAGAAGGGAGTAGAGGGCGGCGCGGGTGTGGCTTAAGCGCCCCTGTTCATAGATGCGCCGGCGGTGGTCGGCGTCGAAGAAGGTCGATTCGGTCGATTCGGAGGGGGCGGCCTGTTCGTTAACACCCGCCGGCGAGGCGACGACCTCCTGCTCCGGCGGGAAGGCCCGGGCAGCGGGCGCGTCCTGGGCTTGAGCGGCCAGGAGGCCTCCCAGGCTCATCATCAGAAAGAAGCCGAACGCGGTGATGTGTCGGAGCATAGCAGACATCCCTTCAAGGTGTGGCGAGCAGTAGAAACGCTGAGCCAGCATTGTTGACACGAGCCGGTTTTATGCCACAACCGCACCTGTCGATCGACTGAAGATACGAGGCGAGATGAGCGCGCAAGAGCGAGGCGCCGAGAAGGCGCGGGCTATGGATGAGGCGTCGGTCAAGCAGGCCGGCCGGGGGTTCTTGATCATCACCGAGTCCATCGGGCTGATTAACATGGTGATGATCACCGGCACGCTCAACGCCGTCAGCAAGCTGGTGAGCGAGCAGCCCGAGCAGGCCGGCCGACTGGTCAATATGGCCGTGCGCATGCAGCTGATGCTCGGCGTGCCCGTGGCCGCGCTCTACGCCCTGGGGGCACCCTGGATCGCCGGCAGCTTTAACGACATGACGCTCGTGCCGCTCTTGCGGCTCTCGGCGCTGATCATCTTCTTCTATGCCTTCTACGCCATCTTTGTGGGCTATTTTAACGGGCTCAAGGAGTTCGCGCGCCAGGCCAGCCTGGATTTCGGGTTCTCCACGCTGAAGATGCTCGGGATCGTGGGCCTTGTGCTGCTGGGCTTCGGCGTAGGCGGGGCGGTGGCGGGCTTTGTGGGGGCGGCGGGCATCATCTGCACGGTGGCCGGGGTGTGGCTCTTTCGCCGCGAGCGCGTGCGGCGCGCCGCCGGCATCGGCCAGGGCGGGCTGGACAAAGAGCAGACCCGCCAGGCCTTTAAGCGCCTGCTCAACTACCTTGTGCTGATCATGCTCTACACCTTTGCGCTCAACGGGTTGATGCGGGCGGACTTTTTCGTGCTTAAGGCGATCGCCTCCGGGGTGCCCGCGCATCTGAGCGGAATGGAGTCGCTCTTCTCGCTGATGAGCAACAAGTTCGCCGGCTTCTACGGGGCGGTGCTCAACGTGGCGCGCATCCCCTACCAGGGGGTGATCGCGGTGACCTTTGTGATCTTCCCGATGATCAGCCAGTCGACGTTTAGCGAGGATACCAACCAGACGCGGGCGTATGTGCGCAGCACGCTGCGCTACTGCTCGATGTTGATCGCGGCGGTGGCGATGGTGCTGGCGTTTAACGCCGACTCGATCATCGGGGCGCTCTACTCGGCGGATTATCAGGCGGCGTCGGTGGCGCTCTCGATCTTGAGCGTGTCGATCATCTTCTTTGCGCTCTTTTATGTGGCGACGACGATGATCATCGGGTCAGGGCATCCGCTGGCGGCGGTGGTGATCATGGGGGCGTCGCTGGGGTTGAGCGCGGTGCTCAACTACGTGTTCTTGACGCGCACCCACGCCGAGGCGATGGCCGGGCTTGTGCCCGTGGCGCCGGTCAACCCTTCGGGCGATGCGATGAGCGTGGTGGCCCAGGCCCAGGCGCATGCCGAGGCCTCGGCCAATTTTGCCGCGCCCTTTCTTCTGCAGGCCACCGACTACATGCAGTCGGCGGCCATCGCCACCACCATCGCCATGGTGCTGGGGTGCCTGCTGAGCGTGGGGTGGTTGTGGCGTGCCTTTGGCGCGGCGCCCCCCTGGGCGACCCTGGGTCGCTTGCTGCTGGCCGCCGGCGTGCTCTGGGGCATCGATATGGCGGTGCCGCTCGGCGTGGAGCTGGTGACCTCCCAGGGCAAAATGGTGTACCTGGCTCTGGTCGTCGCTAAGATGGCCTCGATGGGGGTGGCGCTTCTGGCCACGCTCTTTTTGACCCGTGAGTTTACCGCGACCGACATGGCGCGTCTTAAGGCCGTGATCAGCAAGAAGACGAGGAAGGCATGAACCTGCATCGAGGCTTGAGATCGTGGCTGGCCGCAGCGCTCGTGCTGCTGGGCGTGGTGTTCGTAACGGGCGTTGGGTGCTCGGCAGCTCAGGTCAACGAGCGGCCGGCCGACCCGGCGGCGCTCGATATGGCGGCGCGCAACTTCCATAAAAACATGCGCTGGGCGCGCTGGGAGGAGGCCTCCCAGCAGGTGCACGAGGCGGCCCGGGAGTCCTTTCTGGGGCGCTACGAGGAGCTCGGCGATGACTATCGCGTGGTGGAGCTCGCGCTGCGCAAGGTGGAGTTCTCCGACGACGGGTTTGAGGCCATCCTGGAGGTCGAGCAGGAGTGGTACGAGCTCCCCGACACCACCGTGCGCGAGGGGCGTTTTATCGAGCGCTGGGTCTCGGAGGAGGGGGTGTGGTGGATGCGCGAGCGCCTGAGCCGCGAGGAGTTTCGCGCCCGGGAGAAAGAAGAGCGCGAGGCGCCGGGGGCGGCTGAACCCACCCTCGATGAGGAGCCCACCGAGGCGCCGCCCGCCGAGGGCGCGTTGCCGGCCGAGGCTCAAGAGTAGGGTGGGGCGATGAGTCATCTTCCGCCGGGGCAGCTCGGGTTTATCGAGCAGGTGCAGTACTTCTTCACCGAGCTCAGCGGGCGCACGTACATCCCCAGCCCCAGAGACCTGGCGTATCTGTTACCGCTCAAGGAGCAGGGGGCGCCGGCCGCCGCGGTGTGCCGGGGCATCGAGGAGGCGTTTCGCGCCTATGGCGAGGCGGAGCGCCCCCGCTCGGTGCGCCAGTGCTGGCCCTTTATCGAGGCCGAGCTGGAGCGGCTGGCGGAGTCCGGTCTGCACAGCGGGGCGGGGGCAGACCCGGGTCACGGGGGCGATCCGGCAGGTGCCGCGTCGCCGGGTGAGGCCTCGCCCGCCCCGGACGAGGATGGCGATCGCGGTGAGGCGGAGCTTCTGCACCAGACCCTTCAGGCGATCGAGGAGGCGGGGCGAGCGAGCGGGGAGGAACGCTGGCGTGAGGCGTATCGCGCGGGGTGGCGGCGCGCCCGAGAGCTGAGCAACGAGCGGGGGGATTTTGGTTTTGAAGAGCTGGAGGCCGCCGATCGCGCGCTGATCGACGCCTACTGGGACGCGCTTCAAGCCGCCGAGCGCCAGGAGCTCGAAGACGCCATCGCCGCCCAACTCGCCGGCACGCTGCGCGATATGAGCCCGCGGGCCGCCCGCGAGCATCGCCTGGCCCGGCGCCGAAAAGCGTTGATCGAACGCTACGGTCTGGTCGATCTTCTGCGCCTGATCGGCTGGTAACGCCTGCCGCTGGCCCCGCCAGCCTGCCATCGTCTCTGCCACTTTCGGGGGTATCGCAGTTGTGCCCGCCGGGCGCTCGCTGCTAGGGTTCGCCCATTGCTTTTGACCCGTAACAACCTTTATCGCCCTGACCCGACTCTGTGTTTCGATTGGAGGATTCGATGCCCATTTTTCAGATGATCGCCAACAAGCTCACCGAACGCCGCTTTGCCAAATTGACCCAGGAGCAGAACGAGGCCCTGATCGACACGCTGGTGGCCACCAAGGTCATCGACGGCAAGATTCTGCCCGAGGAGGAGCAGGAGCTCACCGAGGCCATCGGCATGCTGACGTGGAATGGCGGCCACTCCCCCGAGGGCTTTGTGCAGGCATCGATCGCCCGCGCTCGCCAGGTGCAGCCCACCCCCGACGCCCTCTCGGAGCTTTTTGTGGCTCTGGGCACCAGGCTCGGCGACGAATGGCTGCGTGAGGAGGCCTACTACCTCTCCTCGCTCGTCGCGATCTCGGATCAGGAGGTGCACGAGGACGAGCGGATTTTGCTGCAATCGATGGTGCAGGCTTTCGGGATCAGCGCGGAGAAGCAGTCGTTGATCATTCGAAAGATCTCCCGCGAAGAAAACTTTTGACCTTCGCCGAGCGCCCCAGGACGACGCTGGCTGTGTCGCTGCGTCGTCGCGGTAGCGCTGCTACACGCTCCTCCTTGCTCCTTGCCAGCCCCGCCCTGGATGCGCTCGGGTTGGGGGGCGAGCGGGGGGGGAGAGACGCCTCGGGAGTGATTCCGGGGCGTTTTTTTGTGGTTGTGTGGTTAGGTGGTTGAGGGGCGTTGGGAGTTGGCGTGTGGGTTGGGGGTTCGCGTGGTGTGGTTAGGTGGTTGAGGGAGTTGGGAGGGGCGCGGGGGGGGGGGGGAGGTTTGTGGTTAGGTGGTTGAGGGAGTTGGGAGGGGCGCGGGGGTGGGGAGGTTCGTGTGGGCGTTGGGGGGATGTCGGGCTCTGGCTCGGTCTCGATCTCGATCTCGGGCTCGATCTCGGGCTCGATCTCGGGCTCGATCTCGGGCTCGGGCTCGGGCTCGATCTCGACCTCGGGCTCGATCTCGTGCTGGTGCTGGTGCTCGTGCTTGCGTTCAGGTGACCGAGGGTCGCCTGAGCGCCAATGTTTATGCGGGTGCGAGGTGACCGAGGGTCACCCCATCACCGAGGGTCACCCCATCACCAGCATTTACGCGGTTTGTCGAGCATGTACCCCCCACCGCCCACACGAACCCCCCAACATCGCGACCCCCCCACGCCCACACGAATCGACCGACGTCGCGAACCCCGCACGCCCCACAACCACCTCACCACAAATCGACCAACTCACGCGTAGCGCCGGCGTCACTCAACCACCTAACCACAACCCGCGAAGCTCACTCGTCCGCCCGAACCTCCCCACTCCGCGAATCTCCGCCCCCCAACACCTCGCCCTCCAGGAATGAGAAGACCGCGCGGTAGTAGCGCAGGGTGTTTTGCAGCCCGCTGATGCCGTGGCCCTGACCCTCGAATTCCACGTAGGTGACCGGGGCGCTGGCGGCAGTGGCCGCTTCGGCGAACTGGCGGCTCTCGGCGACGGGGACGCGGCTGTCGTTGGCGCCGTGGGTCAGGAGCAGGGGGGACGTGAGGCGATCCACGTGGGTCAGGGGGGAGCGGTCCTCAAGTTTGGCGGCGTCGACGGTGGGGTCGCCGGCCTCCAGGATCACCCAGTCGGGGATGTTGCTGGTGTTGAAGAAGGTGATGATGTCGCTAAAGCCCGCGTGGCTTAAGCCGAAGCCGAAGGGGTAGACGTCGTTGTGGTCGTTGGTGCCGGGGGGGAAGGTTAAGGCGCGCATGGTGGCGTAGCCGCCGTGGCTGGAGCCGTAGACGCCGATCTGATGGGGGGCGTAGCCTTTGTTCTTCTCGAGCCAGCGGGCGGCGTTGAAGAGGTCGACGATCTCGTCGCCGCCCAGGTCGCCGTCGTTGAGCGCGGCGAAGTCGGCGCCGAAGCCGAAGGAGCCGCGCACCGCCGGACTCAACGTGGCTACGCCCGCCTCGCACATGATCTGGTTGGCGCTGCTGAAGTAGTTGCCGCCGCCGTAGAATGCGGTCATGCGCACCAGACGATCGGCGTCGGTCGGGGGATTTACCGGCTCGAAGTAGTAGGCGTGCAGGGTGCGGGGTCGCGGTCCGTCGGGGGTCTCGACGGTGTCGAAGGTTTCAAACTCCACCCGCTCCACCTTGCAATGCACGAGCTTCTCGAAGAGCTCGGCCGGGAGCTCGGCCAGGCGCCGGGCTTCCATGGTGATGGGGGCGCTTAGCGGGCCGTCGGCGTTGAGCGCGACGAGGTCGAGCTCAAAGGGGGTGCGCACCGAGCTTGAGGAGAGGGCCAGGCGATCGGCAAACGCGTCGGCGACGTAGACGGACTCCTCGAACTTCTCGCGCTGGAGCAGCTCGCCACTGGCGAGGTCGCGCAGCTCGGCGATGGAGCCGGTGGGATGCTCCAGGAGCAGGAAGAGGAGGGGGCCCGATCCCTCGGGTTCGACGATCTCCGCGTCGCTGATCTCGTGGTCGAGCGCGCTCAGGAGCGTGGAGGTGCCGCTCTCGACGTCGAGGGCGTAAAGGGCGTCCTGGCCGCTCTCGGCGCTGATGTAGAGGAGGCGCTCGCCATCGAAGCTCTCGGCGAGGGCTCCCAGGCGCATGTGGCGGGTGCCGCGCTCCAGAAGCTGGCGCGGGGCGTCGAAGACCTGCTCGTCGTGCTCGGCCGGGTGGGGGAGCTCAAAGAGGGCCAGGTTGGTGGTGCGGCGGTCGCCGTCGTGCTGCAGGTTGAGCACGACGTGGCGGTTGGCCGGGTCAAACTCGATGCCCGACCAGGTCAGGCGGTCTTTTCCGCCCTCATCGCACCAGATCTGCTGCTCCTCACCCGTGCCCAGGTCGCGGATACGCAGGCAACTGTTAAACGGCTCTTCGGTGCCGTTTCGCACGACGTAGGCCATCAGGCGATCGTCGCCGGAGAAGCCCACCGCGTAGATGTAGTCGACGTCGGTGAGCGCGCGCACCTCTCCGGTGGTCAGGTCGAGGTGGTAGAGGTTGATGCGCTCATCGTTTCGCTCATCGCCCCGAAAGATCAGGCCCTCCAGGGTGCGGTTGTACTCGCCGCCCCAGTAGTTGCGGGTGGACCAGTCGATGTCGTTGAGCTTGTGCCCCTGGCTCAGGTCGACCTGCCCCTCCTCGGGAAGCGCATCGATCTTGCGCATCCAGGTGCCCTCCGGGGTCGTCTCGAAGTAGAGGAGGTGGCCCTGCTCCAGATCGGGGGTGATACGCGAGTAGGGAAAGCCCTGGACGTAGGGGCGAAGATCGATCTGGCGGCCGTTGAAGGTGACGGCGTAGTCGGTGGGGTCGTCGCTCTCGGTCGTTTCAACGTTTTCCGCGCTTTCGACGGGCGCATCGGTGGGGGCCTCATCGGCGGTCGGGGCCGGGGAGGCGCAGGCGCTCAGGCCGAAGAGCAGGGCGGGGAGACAGGCGTAACGAAGGTGCGAAACCATCAGCAGACTCTTAAGTATGGGGTGGGCGCAGAGCGCGAAGGGGGGCGCTCCGGGCGCCCCCCTTCAAAACAAACAACCGCGGGTTTAGTAGACGCTCTCCACCGGCTGGGAGCTGTCTTCGAGTTGGGCGGCCCACTCGCGGGCCATCTCCAGGCGGGCCTGGGCCTGGGCGGCGTAGGGGTGGGTGGGCTCGATGCAGCGGTCGGCGCGCTCGCTAAAGGTGCTCAGGTAGCGGTCGGCTTTGGCCCGGGCGTCGCTGCCGAGGTCTTCGAGGTGGGTGAAGGCCGCGGCCGCAAGCTCGGTGCGGCAGCGGAAGGTCGGCGCGGTGAGCAGGGGGGCGTCGTTGGCGAAGCTCGGAGCCTCCAGCTCGCCAGTGGTGTTGAGGCCGATGCGGATGATCTGGGTCTCGTCGTTGCTGCGGGTGATGGCGGCGAAGCGGCGCAGATCGTCGGTGGCGTTGTTGGGGATGAAGGCCCGAAGCTGCCCGAGGTTCTCGGCGTTGAAGTCCACGCGGGTCTCCTGCACCTGAACCATCTCGGCGGCGGCGAAGCTCTCGTTGACCGTGCCGCCCAGGCTCAGGCGAAGCTCGATGTGGTTGTCGTCGCGCTCGATCAGCGCGGCGTCGAAGCTGGTGGGGATGGCGCTCTGACCCAGGGTGAGCAGCTGCTGGAGCTGGTCGCGCACGCCGGGCTCGTTGCTGAAGAGCAGGGTGGCGGCCGCGCCCACCGGGAGCTGCCCGCCCTCGGCCAGGGTGTAGGCGCGCACCGAGCCGGCCACCGGCAGCGGGAAGCTATCTGCGACGGCCTGCCAGGCGGTTTGCGCAAGGGCCATCGGGTACTGCCCGGCGGAGATCAGCACGGGGAGGGCGAGCTCGGAGGAGGTGACGCGACGCTGCAGATCGTTGCCTTCCAGAGAGTCGAACCCGCTGGAGGTGCCGCCCTGGTAGTCGAGCTGCCAGAAGGGAGCGATGACCGTGTCGGCCAGGTCGGCGATGTTAAGTGACCAGTCCAGCGCCAAAAAGTGCTGCGCGTCGATCGCCGGCAGGCTCACCGACTGGCTGGTCTTCTGGTGGACGCGAGCGCCCTGGGAGGTGCGGGTCATCACCAGGTCGACGGTGATCGCGTGCGCCTCATCGGCGTCGAGGTGCAACGAGACGTCTTCGTGTTCGGCGGCGACCGGATCGGCGACGACCGAGGCGCTGGCCAGGCGGCTGATGTTCTCCATGCGGAAGCGCGCCATGCCCGCGTCGCCACCGCTCTGGCGGGTGTTGGCCGCCGGGCTCATCGAGGCCTCCAGGATGCCCACGTGCGCCAGTGATTCAAAGCGGGCCCAGACGGCCAGCTCACTCTCGGCCTGCAAAAAGGCGTTATAAGCGGCGGTGGGGCGGAAGGCCGCCGCCGTGGGCAGCGGCAGGTTCTCGAGGTCCAGGCCGTTGAGCCAGGTCCGGGCCTGCTCCAGGCGGTCGCCCTCGGGAAGACGCGTCGTGTTCATCAGCGCGGCGATCTCCACGCGCAGAAAGCCCGGGCCCTCAAAGCTGCGGGTGGCCAGGGGGGAGCGGGGCTTGTCGGCGTTGAAGTCGGCGACGAGCTGGTCGAATTGCGTGGCCATCAGCGCCGGATCGTCGGTGGGGAGCAGCGCGCGGTAGAGCGCATAGGTCGGCCACTCCTCCTCGCGGGTAGGAAGCCCCAGGGCGGCCGCATCGAGGAAGTCCTCGTTGCCCATCCGCGAGAGCGTCACGTAGAGGGGGCGCCCGGTGTCGAGCGCGCTCAGATCAAGCTGCACGTCGGGCTCGTTCATGAAGAAGGAGACCGGATCGTCGAGCAGGTTCGCCACCATCTGCGCGTCTCGATTGCCCTCCATGGTGCGAATGGCATCGGGGAGGTCGCCGCCAAAATTCATGCGCACCGCCAGCAGAGTATCTTCGGTCTGCAGCAGGTCCTCGGGGCCGGAGAGGGTGATGGGCTGGTTCTGAGCGGCCTCATCCTGAGCCTCTGGCGAAGATTTGCAGGCGGTCAGCCCCAGGCTGAGCGTGGCGCTGATCAGGAGCGCGGTGCCGAGCTGGCGAGTGGTACGGTGGGGAGCGGAGAGTCTCATCATCATCCTTTGTGCAGAGGTCGTGAGCCTGTGCGGGCGCGCCGTGGGGCACACGTCAGCATAAAGACGCGCCGGGCCGGCGGTGCATTCAGCGGTCAAAAAGCAGGCGCACAGCTAGCATAACGAAGCCAAAAGGACCAGCCGCGGGGGCGACGAGCCCACCCCTGTGTGCGGTGGAAAACCTTCACTGCGCCGATGCCGAGAGGGAGGGATCCTCGCCGAGCTCGGCGGCCCACTGACGCACCAGATTCAGGCGCGCTTCGGCCTCGGCGGCGTAGGGGTGGTCGGGGCCCAGGCAGCGCTCAGCGCGCTCGGCGTAGGTCTCCAGGTAACGCTCGACCTTTGCCGAACCGTCGACGCTTAAGTCATTGAGGTGGGTGAAGGCCGCGGCCGCAAGCTCGGTGCGGCAGCGCGAGGTCGGGGTGGGGAGCAAGGGCACATCGCTGGCCAGGTCGAGAGCCGGAAGATCAGGCGGCGCGTTGAGCGCCAGCCGAAGGCTCCAAACATTGTCGTGAGTTTGGGCCGTCAGGCTGATCCTGTTGAAGATGTCAAAAAAGCCGCGAGGAGCGAGCGCGCGCAACTCCCCGAGGTGCGCGGCCTCAAAGGCCATGTGCGTTCCCTCACTCGGACGCGTATCTGCGTTTCGGACTCGTGTCTCTGCGGACTCGCCAAGGCTCAGGCGCACCTCAATCTGCTCGGTCACGTCACGGATCTCGGCGTCGAGAAGGAATGTGTTTTGGCTCCGCAAAATCTCCAGGGTCTGTTCAATGGCCGCGCGCACCTCAGGCGTATTCTCGAAGGTCAGCAGGGCGGCGGCGCCCACCGGCATCGGACTTACATCCGGGAGGTGGAAGGCGCGCATAGAGACCGTTTGAGGCAGCGGTGCGGTCATTGCGCTGGCCAGCGTCTGGCGGACGCGATGCATCGAGGTCATGGGATGGTGGCCGGCAGCCAGAAGGCCCAGAAGAAGCCCCTCGCCATTGGTCATCGGCAGGGTGTCCGGTGTGGGAAGTGTGGCGTCTTCTTGACGGCCGATGATGTCGTTGAGCGTCCAAAACATCTTCAGGTCACGATCATCGGGAGAGACGCCGAGGAGAGAGGCGTCGACATGCAGAAAGGGTGTGATGCCGAGCGGCCCAAGCGCTTGGCCGGGGGAAAGGTCGTCGCGCAAGCGGACGCCTGCTGCGGTGGGCGTGGTGACAATGTCGAAGAGGATCGCGCCTTCTTCGGTGGCGCTCAAAAGGAGCGCGATGTCTTCGTTTTCCGCGACGAGGGGATCGTTGATGACGGAGGGAAAGGCCAGACGTCGGTGGGTCTCCAGACGGTGTTTCGGTGCCATCGTGCGAACATCGGCCTGGCGCGCGATGAGAAAGGCGTTGTTGAGGCTGGCGATCCTCGCGAGCGCGTCAAATCGGGTCCAGATCGCCATCTCACTGGTGCCCTTCGTGTAAGCATTATAAGCGGCGGTGGGGCGATAGGCGGCGATCGAGGGGGCCGGGAGGCTCGCCAGGTCCAGCGCGTCGATCCAGGCTTGCGCCCGGCTGTGATGTTCCCGGGCCGGGAGGTGCTGTGTGGTGATGGGAAGGGCGACCTCCACACGCAGAAATCCCGGGCCCTCAAAAGAGCGTAGCACCACGGCGTCGTCGGGGGACGCGGCGAGCTCGGGGGCGTAGTGGGAGTCGATCTGGGAGGCCAGCTTTGCGGGGTCGTCTGTGGGTAGCAACCACCGGGTCAGGATGAACGAGGGCCACTCGTGCTCGCGCAGGGGCAGACCCAGCTCGACGGCCTGCAAGAAGTCCTCGTTACCCAGGCTGGATACGTTGAAGAAAAGCGGGCGGCTCCGATCGAGCGCGCCGAGCGAGCCATCGGGCAGATCCAGCAGGACGTCGACGGGGTCGTCGAGCGCGTCGGCAGCGAAGGCCAGCATGGGGTGGAAGGAGATCTTGCGAATCGCTTCGGGGAGCTCGCCACCCGGACGGACGCGGTAGGAGAGGAGGGTGTCCTCGGTCTGCACAAGATCTTCGGGGCCGGTGACTTCAATAGGTGGCGGCGTTTTGTCGGGGCTGGTTGAGGTGGATTTGCAGGCCAGCAGCGCTGGACTGAGCGTCAGCGCGAGCAAGAGGGTAATTGCGACCCGGCGAGCAAAAAAAGCGGGAGACGACATGACCACCATCCTTCATAGAGATGTTGACGACGGGCAGAGAGCTACCAGACACCGGCCCGGTGGGCCAGCGCTGGCGTCGTCATACCCCCCCTTTGATTGTGTTTTCTCAGCCTACTTTCGCAAAGGTGAGCACGTGCTGGGGCGGGGTTTCGAGCTCATCGTCGAGGGTGTCATCAAACCCTTCGCGCTGGCCGACGAAGTCGAGGCCGGCCTGTTGGGCGGTCTCAATGAGGGTGTCGAGGGGCCAGTAGCGGTGCGCGATGGTGATGGGCACGCCGGCCTCGGGGTCCTCGCCATCTTCGTCCTCGCGCACGTAGCGGAAGGTGACCTCGAAGGTGCGCTCGTGGGCGTCCCATAAGGAGCCCTCCCAGATGGTGTAAATCACGCCGTCCACATCGAGCTCGGTGGTGGGGGCGGAGGGGTCGTCGACGATGACGTTTGGTGGGATGTCCATCTCGGCGGCGTCTTCGTCGAGGCCCTCGGTGGGGTAGACATCGAGGTGAAAGAGGCCGCCGGGGCGAAGCGCGCCGGCCACGGCTGCAAAGGTCGCTCGGAGCGCGGGGGTGTCGGGCAAACAATAGAGGCCGTTGTAGGCCAGGATGATGTGCTCAAACTCGCCATCGGCCGGGAGATCTCGGAGGTCGCGCGCCAGCAGCTCGGTGTGGGGGAGGTTGCGGGCGGCGGCCAATTTCAGGAGCTCGGGGTCTTGATCGAGGCCGACCAGGCGCTCCACACCGGGTCTTAAGGCTTCGAGCAGGCGGCCGTGGCCGCAGCCCAGCTCCAGGACGGAGGAGGCGCCGGCGGTGCGGGAGGCGTAGTACGCAAGGTCGCCCGGAGTGCCGGTGTGGGTGGCGGCGTAGAGGCGAGCCTGAAGGGGCGTGAAGGTCATGGGGTCAGCTCCATGGGTTTGGGGCGCAGTCCGGGGACCCCGCGGGTGAGAATGAGCGCCAACGTGGCCAGCACGGTCAGGGTGAGGATGGCGTTGGAGTAGATGGCGCCGGGGCCTAAGTCAAAGCCCAGCCAGCTTGTGGCGCTGTCGGCCTGGAGCTCCACCGCCGTCACGCTGAGCGCCACGCCAAAGGCACCGCCTAAAAAGAAGATCATCATGAAGATACCCATGCCGCTGCCGGTGAGGCTCGGCGGCAGGATCTGGCTTGTGGCGCTGACGATCGGGCTCTGAATCAGCGCAAAGCCCAGGCCGTAGAGCCCCATGCCCAGGCCCACACCCACCTCCCAGCCACCGGCGTAGTAGGCGGTGATGAGGTTGCCGGCGATGATCAGCACCATGCCGATGGTGATGGGCTGTCGGGCGCCGACGCGATCGGCGTAGCGCCCGGTAAATGGCGAGATCAACGCGATGAGCAGCGCCCCGGGTAAGAGCACCAGCCCCACCACCACCGGGGCCACGTGATTGACCTCGATCAAAAAGATCGGGACGAGCACAATCGTGCCAAAGCGGGTGGCGTTGGTCAGAAAAGCCACCGCGCTGTTGGCCAGGTAGCGCCGATCTCTGAAGACTTCGGGCTGCGCGAAGGGCTCGTCGATGCGGTGGATGCGTCGCCAGAAGATCAAGAGCAGCACCAGGCCCAGCGCCAGCAGGCCGAAGAAGACGGGGCCAAACCCTCGCTGCTCAATGATCGTAAAGGCATACAGCCAGGCGCTCACCCCCACGCCCAGGAGCAGGGCGCCCGGGGTGTCGAAGGTGTCGCCAAAGCGGGTGTCGAGCGATTCGGGCAAGAGGCGGAAGGCCACCGGCGCGGCGAAGGTCACAAGGCCGGTGATGCCGTAAACCAGGCGCCAGCCGCCCAGCTCCACGAGGATGCCTCCCAGGAAGGGGCCGACCGAGGCGGCCAGGCCCACCGCGCCGAGCACAAGACCCATGGCACCGCCGCGGCGATGGGGGGCAAAGACCCGGGCGATGATCATGGTGCCCAGCGCCGGGAGCGCGGCGCTGCCCGCGCCCTGCAGAAAGCGCAGGAGGATCATCACCTCGATCGATGGCGAGGCCGCCAGCATCAAGGAGGTGGCGCCCAGCGCCAGGATGCCCGCGCAGTAGAGCCGCCTTAACCCCACCAGATCGGCCAGGCGGCCGTGAATCGCGCTGAAGATGCCGAAGGTCAGCGAGAAGCCCGTGACCACCCAGCCGTACACGCCCTCGGAGACGCCGAAGTCGCGGCCGATAAAGGGCAGCGCCACGTTGACCATGTTGCCGTTGACCACGGCGAAGAAGACCACCGAGCTCAAGAGCGCGAGCACCACGGTGGCGGTGCGGGCGTCGGCGTAGTGTGGCGAGGAGGGGGAGGGGGCGGGCTCGGTGTTGCGGGGCGCGTGGGGAGGATGGTGGGCCATGATGGAGCGCTCAGAGGAGGGAGTGACCCGGATGGGGGTGCCGGGTCGGGGGGCCAGAAGAGGCCTTCGCAGCATCGCCGCGGGGTGTCAATTCAAAAGGATGGACGCGCTCGCCAGGTGCGCCCCCCGGAACTCACAGGCAGCCGGCCTGCAGCGGGGCAAGCTCAAGATGGCAGCGCGCGCAGGGTGCCGGGTTGGTTTGAAGCCAGGCGCGGCACTCGAAACGAAACTCGGGAGGGTGGGGTGAGATTCCCGTATGGCAGCTCACGCAATCTTGCTCGCTGTGGCAGGAGGCGCACTCAAAGATGTCGCGTCGCGCCATGACCCCGTGGTTGTTGGGCATGGCTGCGTCGAGCCAGCCGGGCGGGTGCATCGCGAAGTTCGCCGGTGGCCGCAGGTCGAAGGGGGCGTCCGGGCTGACCTGCGACTCCAGGTGGCAGCTCGTGCAGAAGGTCTGGGCCTGGTGGCAGGTGGCGCAATCGTCGATGCTCTGACGCGCCTCCAGGCCGTGCATCGCCACGTAGTTGGGCGGGTGGATGAGCGAGCTCTCCGCGAGGGTGTCGACGTGGCAGGTGATGCAGTCGGCCTCCAGGTGGCAGCTCATGCACTCGGCGTTCTGCGTGAGCGCGCGGGGGCCGTGCCTGGCGATCCAGTCGGCGGTGTGATCGGCGGGCATCCGCATGCCGCTTATGGGGCTTAAGCCCGGAGGGTGGTCGGCGGGCAGCGCGGAGCGGTAGCTCGGTGGGTTCTGCAAGGGGGGCAGCGTCCCGGCTGGCGAGGCCGGGCCCTGGCAGGCGCTTATGATGAGGATGCTCGTGAGCACGAGGGCCATGATCGTCGCATAACATAAGCCTGTGCGCGGGGTGGGCTTCGAGGCATTGAGGCGGGTTGGTGGTCGCCGAGACATCATGGCCACAGCTCCAGGGTGAGGTTGGCGTAGAGCAGGGCGTGGGAGGGCAGGGCGCTTCCCTGGCGGTGTTCGGCCAGCAGCGCGAGGCGCGCCAGCGCTCCCAGCCCCACCTCCGCGCCCAGGCTGGTGCTCAGCGCGAGTCTGTGCTCATCGCCGGGGCCGACCCGGCTCCCCGAGGCGCCGGTGGTATAGAGCGTGAGGTGGCGCGCGGTCAGCCAGAGGCGGCGCGGGGTGGCGGCCACGCGC
Organism: Lujinxingia vulgaris; assembly: GCF_007997005.1. Taxonomy (GTDB): domain Bacteria; phylum Myxococcota_A; class Bradymonadia; order Bradymonadales; family Bradymonadaceae; genus Lujinxingia. The sequence goes on from NZ_VOSL01000040.1 coordinate 15,619, forward strand.
AGTGAGGCGTCGACGAGCAGCTGATCACCCGTGGGCGCGCCTTCGGTGTGGGTCTGGTAGCTGAACTGAGCGCTGAGCCGCGCGTCGCGCTCGAAGAGGCGAAGCCGGGTGTGCGCGCCCAGCGCCGCGCCCGGTGCGAGGTGGTCGGGGAGGCTCAAGAGGTCGCCGGCGTCGCGGTAGGCCCGCGCCCAGGCCCGCACCTCCAGCGAGGTCTGCGCGGCCGGAAGCGCGCGCATCACGCTCAAGTACGCGCTCTGGCGCGGCGAGGCGCCAAAGAGGTTGAAGATCGAGGCGGCGTCGAAGATGGGGAGGCGGTGGTCGAGCCCCACCGACACCGTGGTGGTTTTGCCGGCGGCCAGCGCGCCCTGCAGCAGCGCGCGATCGAAAGCCCGGGCCGGTCCGTGAAAGGTCAGTAGGGCGCTGAGGTTGAGCGAGCGCGCGGGTGTGATGAGCGCGCTCATTCCGAAGCGATGCTCGATCTGGCGGGCGTCGGTGCTTCCCCAGCCCTCGGGCGGCGCGATGGCGCGCGCCGATCGAGATGCGGCAACCTCCACGCGGTGCAGGCGGCGGTGGCGCACGCCCAGCGCGACACCCATAAGTGTCGATTGGGCGCGCGAGGCGTAAGGATCGTTGAGCGGCACTCCCTGCACATCGAAGGTGGCCGGGTCGAAGGGGCCCAGGCGGTGGTCGACCTGGCGGCCCGCCCAGGCCCGCACCATCTGGCGGGTAGGCCCCTCGCCCAGCTCCAGCTCGGCGCTGAGCCCGTCGAGGTCGACCACCCCCAGCGCCGAGCCGGCCCAGTGACGTCCGGCGCGAAGCTGAAGCGCCTCAAAAGGGCGCCAGTCCACATAGGCCAGATCCAGGGTCAGATCGTTGAAGCGGTCGACGGCGCGCGGATCTTCGCGAAGCTCGGGTGAGAGCGCCGCGTCGCTAAAATATCGAAAGCTCAGCCGGGCGTTGAGCCGACCGGTGCGATCGCCCATCAGATCGTGGGCGCTCAGGTGCAGAGCCTGGGTCCAGGTGCGGGAGGCCTCCCAGCGGCGGTCGGCGCGAAGGTGTTGAGTGGCGCGGGCGCGCGACTGGGTGCGCACCTGATAGGTGGTGGCGTGGGCGTCGGCCGGCGCACGAAGGGGGGTGACGCCGGCGGTCGCCAGAAGTGTGGCGATCCAGAGCAGCGTGTGGGTCGCTCGGAGTGTGGCGAGGCAAGGCCAGCATGTTGAGCGTTGTCGGCCAGACGCCACGGCGGGCTCTCGAGGGCGGAGGAGGGTAAGAATCAACATCTCGGGGTGTAGTGAATCGGGGCGCGTTGTGCAATTACTTCAAGGGTATGAAATTTTTTCATAGTATCGTGAGCGGGGCGACGAAGTCTTTCGTGAGGTCGAAGTCGGCGATCACCGCCTGCGAGAGCCGCCGATCGCCAGGAGGGCGCCGGGGGTGGGTGTGGCCCTGGCGCGTGGTATGAATCTTGCGACACCCTCAGGCTGTGTTAGAGCTACCACCGCGATGACTGACGTGATGCAACGATGAGAGAGGCCATGCCGAAGAGAACACACACCAGACGCCCGCGCTCGGAGCAGGGCTTTACGCTGGTGGAGCTCATGATCGTGGTGGTGATCGTCGGGATGCTCGCCGCGCTGGTGACGCCGACGGTCTCGCGCACCATCAAAGAGAACAGCACCCGCGGGCTCAACCGCCAGATCGTGCAGGCCTTTCAGGAGGCCCGGGCCTACGCGATGGGCCGCGGCGAGGTGGTCTTTGTGGCGGTGGAGCGGGGAGGAGGTGACTCGGGCTCGGTGCAGTTTTTTCGCTCGGAGAACCGCTCGTTGACCTGCGCCGAGGGCGTGGTGACCGCGCCGGGGCCGGGTGAGGCGCTGATCGAGATCGACATGAACGCCACCGGCCTGGAGCACGCCATCCTGGGGGCCGACCCGGCCGCCGAGGGCACCCTGGCCCGACCGCTGTGCATCTCGCCGGCCGGGCGTGTGCTCGACCGCGACGGCCGCACGCTTAGCAGCGACGGGGCGTGCCCGGGCTACAACTTCCGCTTCTGGATGGCCAACCCGGAGCAGGCGCTGGGCGCCGGGGTGAGCGACTGCCCCTCCATCGGAGCGGGCGAAGATGAGATCTTCGAGCTGAGCGTCGAGCGCCAGCTCTCCAGCTTTTATATGATCCACATTCCTTTCAACGGTCAGGCGCGGGTGATCCAATGAAAAAGAAGAGCCTGAAGATCGCACCAACGCGTGGCTTCTCGCTGGTCGAGCTGCTGATCGCGATGATGCTGATGTCGGTGGGGGTCATGGCGACGATCGCCATGCAGTTTACCTCGCTGGGTGGCTACACCGTCTCGCGCGATGTCACCGGTGCTACGGAGATGGCCCGTCAGGTCGAAGCGCGACTTCGGGCTGAGGCGATGGGATGGAACGGCGTGATGGCCCCTTCGACCGTCGCCGAGGTGTATAATGACGGGCGCGGATCGGCGTTTCTGGCCGACCTGGCCACCGCCGCCGGCGCCGGCGGCTGGGTGCGCCTCTACGACACCCCGGTCAACCTGCGGATGCGCTCCGACGACGGGGCGGCCCGCTTCTGTGTGTTCGGCTCCGCCCAACAGCTTCAAGAAGATGGCATCGCGCAACCCTACATGCAGATCCGCCTGGCGGTGGTGTACCCGGGGGCCAACGGCACCTTCCCCGGGCAGGACGGCGGCAACCTTAATGGCCGCTGTGACACGGTCGACACCGGCTTGCTGATACCCGGCGACGAAGACCTGAGACTGGAGCTCGAAGGCCTGCGCGCAAGCTACTTCGCCAGCGCCATTCGCCCGCGTTGAACCCGATGATGACGCCGCAACGACGACTGCGATGTAAGGATACGATGATGAGACACCCCCAACCCCATCGCCTGACCCGACGCCGGCTGGCCGGTCGTGGCTTCACGCTTGTGGAGCTGATGATCGCCATGACGCTTGTGGGAGGGCTGGTGGCGATGATCTACGGGATGTTCGCCCGGACCTCCGACGCGCTGATCGATGTTGACGCGATGGCCGGTGCCACTGATGAGGCGCGTTTTGCGCTGGAGATGGTGCGCAACGAGCTGCAGTCGGCCGGAAGTCAGGCCACACCCAACGCGACGGTCGATCCCTGGGTGCGGCCCAAAGGCGACCCGATGTTCGGCCTGATCCCCTATGAAGGGTGGCAGAACAGCCGCGATGTGTATCAGGGCGACGCCACACTTCAGGCTATCGGGGCGCGCAACCCCGGCTCGGCGTTCAGTGGCGTGGTGGTGGTCGGCGCCTACGACTTTCCGCAGAGCTTTCTTGTCAGTGAGGTGCGGCCCTCCAGCGCGCGCGTCGAGAATGTCGAGCGGGGGATGGGGAGACTGACCCGCATCGATCCCTTTGACGTCTCGGCCGACAGCGCGGTGATCGCCGACGACACCGACCCCCGCGCCCTGGCGTTGACCGAGGCGGCCAGCGCCCGTGGCCTGCGTATCAGCGATCGCCAGGGCTACATGCAGTTTGTGCCCGTGCGTCAGGCCAGCATCAGCTCCGGAGCGCTGGAGCTGACGACCGCCGCCATCACCTTCCGCGGTGAGGGGCGCATGTCGGGGCTGGAGAGCATCGACGGCGAAGACAATGATTATGATGCGGCCTTCCTCGACGCCTTCTGGTTTCGCGTACGCGTCGACCCCTACGATCCGACCAACCTGCAGCTGGTCCGCCACAGGCTTAACTTCGGGGATTTGATGGCCCTGAACTCGCCGACGGCCGCTCAGCTCGAAGGGGTGATCGTGGGCGTGGACGCCGCCGCGCAGGAGGCGAATACGCTGGTGATCGCCAACCATGTGGTCGACTTTCGGGTGTGGTTTGACTGCGCCGATGGCTTCGGCGTGATGGAAACCACCCGGCTGGAGCAGGAGTGGGAGCCCGTCACCGGGGCCTGCCTGACCCCGCCGGCCAGCGGATCTCAGCCACATCTGGCGCGCGTGGCGCACCTTCGCCTCTCGATGCGCTCGGAGAATGAGCGCACCAACCGGCCCCACTTTGAGGTCGCCGGAGACGCCGACTGGCTGGGCTTCCAGGAGGTCGAAGGCACCATGCAGACCTACGATGTCGACCCGCGCAACCCGGGGGCGGCCTCGGTCGTGACGGTGCAGTCCAGCGTCGATCTTGCCAACTTCCGTATGCGAGGGCTCTGATGCGACTTCAAGCCAACAATCAACGCGGTGCAGCCCTGGTGGTGGTGCTCCTTGTGATCCTGGTGCTCACCGGCCTGGGAATGGTCGCGCTGGACTCGACCACCGAGGGGGTCTGGCTCTCGGCCAGCCACCGCAGCCGAGCTCAGGCCACCGTCTTCAGCGACGCTGTGGTGCAGTTTGGTCTGTACCGCGCCGGTGCCCGGGCGCCCTCCTATTCGGAGATGCTCAAGGCGCGCGCCGAGGCCGACTTGAGCAGCCTGGGCTCGGAGGCCGAGCGCATCGGCGCGATCCGCCGGGGCGGCTACCAGATCTTCAGCCCCGAGGAGAACCCCGGCGGTGGCCAGGCCACCCTGCGCGAGGTGCTCCCCGACGGCAAACTCATCGATAGCAGCACGGCCGGCTCCCTGGAGAACGACAGCACCAACCCGGTGAGCTTTCGCTTTATCGTGCGCGACCCCATCGATGGCCCCCCGGCGCCGGGCTACTCCGGGGAGTTTTGCTTCAAGAAAGTGACGGTCGCCTCCGAAGCGATCCTCGGCGATGTGCCCGAGGCGGAGACCGACCGCCGGCGCCAGCGCGCGCTGGGAAGGCATAGCGCCGAGGCGATGATCGGTCCGATTGATTGTGGTTCGCGCTGACTGGTTTGGACCCTTCTGGGGTCATGATGGCGAGTCGATTCGACAATAAGAGCTGCTCGGGGCTTGCAAGGCCCCACAGGCTGAGGTGATGACAATGAACACGAAACGACAACTTCTGGTCAGCGGGCTGGGGCTGGTGACGATCGCCGGGGCGGGGCTGCTGCTCTCCAGCGCGCCGCGTGCGGTGCATAGCCAGAGCCCGGTGGAGCTTGGCATCGCCCAGTCACCGGTGGTCACCATCGTGTTGGACACCTCCGCCAGCATGCAGTGGACCGAAGAGGGCGAGGGGCGCTACCCGCGTATGGGTATCTCCTCGGGCGATCGTCCCTCGGGCGCCCACAGCGACACCTGGGTGCCGGGCACCTCGCTCAACCTCCCCGGCTCGGCCCGCGTCGACGGCACCCCGGTCAGCGGCACGCCCACGACCACGATGGGCCCGTGCATGGTCTGGCACCCCTTCGACGGGAGCAGCAACCACAAGTGCAACGATTATGTGCGCCCGCCGGCCTGCGGCGACTTCTCCGACTGCGAAGGCTTTCAGAGCGGCAAGGTCACCAACCGTCAGGAAGATGCGCTCGAAGATATGCTGGCCAACGCCGAGATGCGCCTGACCGACAGCAACAAGCCCCGCCACATCCAGCTCAAAGAGATCCTCACCGGCGATATGTACCTGCGCCGGGGCACAGAGACGCGTGTGGGGCCGGGCTGCTGGTTTGTGCCGCGCTTCCGCGGTGCCTCCCAGGAGGAGCAGGTCTGCTGCGGGAGCTTTGACCAGAACAGCTGGTCCTGCGATGGCACCGGCGACCGCTTTGAGGGGCTCATCGACCACGACGATCCGCGTCCCCACTACCAGGAGGTCTACAACGAGCAGGAAGCCAACGGCCTGCTCGACGCGATGGGCCGCACCACGATCTTCTCGGTGGCGATGTTCGACGGCTACCGCTTCGATGGCACGGCCTCGGGCGGGTGGGAGTACCCGATGAACGACATCGTCACCAACGAGGGCAGCAACGCCGGCGACAGCATCGAAGGGGCCGGCTGCGGAAGCCCCCCCTGCTACAACCTGGGGCTCTTCCGCTTTATCGGCCCCACGCGCCTGGAGCTGGGCGCCGACGAGATGGATAACACCTCGGCCTACGTGCAGGAGGCCATCCTCAACGCCGGCTTCATCAACGACCGCGAGGCCTACCTCTCCGGAAAGGTGGATAGCGACGGCAAGAAGAAAAAACGCCCCAAAGGAGCGCAGGGTAACTGGGAGATCCCCATCTTTGACTACCCGCTCAACAAGCAGCCCATCAGCATGGCCAGCCCCTTTGCGGCGGTCTTCCACGACTTGAAGAACTTCTACAGCTACGGGCAGTACAGCCACAGCGATGAAGACAATTCCTCGGATCGGCCTGAGGCCATCAACCCATTTATCGAAGATCGTTATGCGGCCTGTCGACCGCGCCACGTGGTCTTCTTCACCGACGGGTTCCCCGAGCCCGAAGCCCCCGGCGGGGCGGGCAACGGCATCGGCAGCGAGAGCCTCAACCCGGCGTTTGGCTACGATCCGGCCAAATACCAGTACGACATCACCGAGACGGCCATCCTCGACATGCTCACGCAGTCGGAGAGCGAGATGCAGGCCGCCAACAACGGGCAGGCGATCGAGGAGCGCTACGCCCCCCGGGTGCACGTGCTGGCGGTGAACCTGGAAGAGGACAACGAGCGGCGCAAAAACGCCATCAAGAAAGTCGCCACCATGGCGATGCGCGGCGGCACCTGCGCGCAGTACTACCTGCCTCCGGAGATGATTCCGCTGGGCTCTCAGAGTGGTGTGCGCGATAGCGACGGCAACCGACCCGCGGGCACCTGCGATCCGGAGGATTTGAGCCAGCCCTGTCTGGTGCCCCAGGAGATGGGCTTTACCTTCCAGCCCCCTGACGGCAGCGCGCCCTTTACCTGCGATCACCCCGCGTTGATCCTCAACAACAACAGCAAAGCCTCTCTGGTGAGCGCGTTCCAGCTGATCTTCAACGAGATCGCCGGCTCCTCGGGCCTGGCGGCGCGCACGCGCCCCTCGATCACCAGCTACCTGGACACCGAGGGCGAGCAGGGCCAGTACCGCCTCTTCTCCGGGATGCAGATTCAGGGCGATAATGTCTTCTGGAAAGGCGTGCTCAACCGCAAGCTCTACGCCTGCGACGGCGGCGACTCCCTGGTCACCGAGGCAGACACACTCGACGGTCTTCACGACGACGTGAACCGGCTGCGTAAAGCGATCGGCGATCCCCTGGATGATCCGGTGGTTCGCACCGATGTGGCCACCGACCGCCGTCGCGTCTTCACCTCTTTCCCCTCCTTCTTGCTGAAGCCGGGCGATGAGGAGGTCAGCGGCACCGGGCCGGTGCCGGGCTTCTTCCCGATGACTTACGCGCTCAGCCAGGTGCCGACCACCGAAGATGAGTTCGGGGACACCGGCCTGCTGGCGGCCTCCAACACCGGGCGGGTGCTCGGGACGCGGGTGCGTTTTGAGCACGGCAACATGCTCAGCGCTTTTGAGGAGGCGACGCAGACCGCCGACACGTTCTACAACTACTGGGGCGTGCAGGATGATCCGGAGACCGGGGTGACCCGCGAGACGATCATGGACGGCCTGGTCAATGAGTACCGCGGGCGTATTGGACCGAAGGCCGACCGCGTGCTCGGGGCGATCTACAACTCCAACCCGGTCACGGTGGGCCCCCCCGATCTGGATCTTCCCAACGACGGCTACCGCGCCTTCCGTCAGCAGTACGCCGAGCGGCGCACCATGCTCTATGTCAGTACGCTCGACGGTCAACTTCACGCCATTCACACCGGTGAAGATGAGGTTAAAGGACGCGACCTTCCGGCCTCGCTGAATACCACCGTCACCGAGCGCGACAACGTCCCGGCCAAAGATCAACGCGAAGCCTGGGCCTATGTGCCGTTCAGCCTGCACCGCTCGCTGCAGCCCAATCGCCTGCGCGCCGCCCAGTTGATGGACGGCAGCCCGGTCGTCGGAGATATTCGTCTCTGCCACGCCAACCCGGCGCTCAACTCCAACCTGCAGGCCTGCGGCGCGTGGACCGGCCAGGTGCCCAAGGCCGCGCAGTGGCGCACCGTCCTCTTGCAGGGCATGGGCGGGGTCGGCGAGGGCTACTTCGCGCTCGATGTCACCCGCACCGGCTCGGCCACCGAGGCCCCCGATCCCATCGTGCTCTGGGAGTTCAGCCGTGAGTGGGAAGAGCACCAGCTCGCCGAGCTCGACACCTGGCGCTACGCCCCCGAAGATCTCTCGGCCTATGACTCCGAGCTCGATACCTGCCGCACCGCGCTGGAAGACTCGGCGGTGGGCTCGGCGCTCTGCGGGCTCTTTGGCTGCGATGATGACGACGAAGACACCCCCAGCCCCTGGGAGCTGGGCTTTCTGGGGACCTCGGTGAGCGACCCGGCCATGGGTATGGCGGCGATGCGCCTGGGCGACAGCGCCACCGCCGCGCTGCAGCGCCCGATCGCCGTCTTCGGCGCCGGGCTGGCGCCTGAGCGCAATGAGGCGCCGCTCTCCTGCGTCCAGGATATCACCGGCCGCGCCATCTACATCGTCGACCTGCAGACGGGCATGATCATCCGCCGCTTCGTCGACTACCGCGACGAAGATGGTGATATGCAGCGCTTCCCCAGCCAGATGATCGGCTCGCCGGCGCTCTACAGCGACTCGCCAGGTGACGTGGCCACCCGCGGCTTTATCGGAGACGCCAACGGGCGGATGTTCCGCATCGACATGACTCGCCCCGACCCGCGCGAGTGGGAGGTGCAGCTCTTCTTTGATCCGGCCGAGCAGGACTCCCCCTGGATGATCGATCTCAACGCGGAGTACGGCACCGACGTCTTCGGACCGGCGGCTTACCGCCCGGCGCTCTACATGAATGAGAACCGCAACCTGGTGGTCGTCTACGGCCTGGGGACCCCCGGTGAAACCAGTGAGACGAACACCGTGCAGGCGGTTATCGCGATTGAAGAGGACTTCAAAGTTGTGGAAGTCACCACCGGCGGCGTGCAGCAGACCGTCGATGAGATTGTGCCGACCCCGCTGTGGCGCTACTTCCTGGAGCCGCGAGAGCGCCTCACCGGCGAGCCGGTCGTCTTTGATGGCGACGTCTTCTTCACGGCCTATGTCGAGGAGGAGGCTGCCTGCCTGGCGGGCACCTCGCGCATCTACCGTCTCGAGGGCACGCCTTACGACTACGAGTCGGGCCCGGTGGAGGTCGAGGCCAAGGGGGCGTGGACCGAGTACGCCGACGGCGGCTCCGGCTCGCTCGACCCCGCGCTCTTTTTGCTCGACACCGGTGATAGTGACGGTGTGCCCCGCTGGTTTGGTCCGGCGCAGCCCGCCCTGATCCGCGGCCTCTCCATCACGCTGGGCCCGGTCTGCAACGACGTCATCGACGATGAATCGTTGGGGCAGACCGTCCGCGAGTCGCAGGCCAAAAAGCCGCAGCTGACCTTCACCTCGGTGGGCAACGACAGCAACGGCAACCCGACCAGCGGTCCCGGGACGACCAACACCGGCGGGATCGGCGGGTTCAACATTGAGCTTGAGCCGCCGTCGACCCGCTCGGTGCCCTTGAGCTGGACGATTGTGGGGAACTGATGCCAACGCACCTTCGACATCTTCTCATTGCGCTGGGGATCCTTCTCGTCGCGGCGTCATGCCGCGGCGAGGAGGCGCAGGCGCCCGGCGACGATCCGGAGCGCAAGGAGCAACGTGCTCGCGAGCCGGAGCCTGCGCCCGAACCCCGGGAGGTCTTCGGGCTTCCGCTGCCGCCCGATTACAGCGATCGGCTGGAGATCTCCGAGACGATGGTCACCGTGCACACACGCATGACCGTCGAGGAACTCAGCGCGTTTTTCCGCTCGCGCCTGGTCGACTACGAGTACGTGGAGATGTCGGGCCGGGTGCGCGTGCTGCCGCTTCGCCCGCACTCGCCATCGCTGGAGTTCTACATGATCGCCGGGCGCCACGGGCAGCGTGTGATCGATTATCACGCCGCTCCGGATCTGGCGGCCCGCGAGGCCGCCCGGGCGCAGTCGCTCGAAGCGATCGCGGAGAAGGACGAGGATCTGGCCCGCGCGCTGGAGTACGCCCGCGAGAACCCCACCCCCAACCGCGGCGAGCGCGCCCCCTGGCTGAGTGCGATGCGCGGCAAGCCTGTGGAGCTTCGCACCGCCTCCGGCGAGCTGCTGGCCCCGGGCGCGGTCTGGGGAGAGCCCTACACCCCGCCGCCGGGCTCGCCACTCTATGGCGAGCAGAACCGCGAAAACTTCGGTCGCCCCTTCGGCGATTGGCGCATGCACTGAGCGCGCGCTCGCCATATACTCCCTGAACGACACGGGTCCAAACGGCCGCGGCATCAGCATCGCCGCGGTGACCTTCGGTGGCCGCGCGAGATGCGGCCGGGGAGTGAATTGATGCGACGTACTGCGCTCGGAGCGTTCGCGCTCTTGATGGCGATGATGATGGCGATGGGGCAGGCTGCGGCGCAGCCTGGCGAGGTGGTCGACGCGGTGGTCTTCGAGCTGGAGGGCGCCGGCGTGGAGCCCCTTCTCTTGAGCAACTTGAGCGCCGTGCTTCGGAATCAGGCTTTGCAGGTGGGGTCGTTCCGCGTGGTCAACGCCACCCCGCTGCAACGGGAAGAGACCGCCGTGGTCCTGGGCTGTGAGCCGGCCCAGCGCGCCTGTCTGGAGCAAATGGCGGAGTTCAATAACGCGCAGGTGCTCATCTCGGGGGATGTGCGGCGTCGCAACGGAGCGCTGGTGGTGAGCGTGGCGTTTTTTGACCGCCTCAACGACGCCCCGGCCATCGAGGTGCAGCGCGAACTTCAGGGCAGCGACCCGGTGCTGGCGTTTCGCCGGGAAGTCGAGAGCATCTTCGGGGAGCTGGCTGCGCGCATGACGACGCAGCTGGAGGTGCGCGCGCCGCAGCCCGGAGACGCGATCCGCATCGACGGGGTGGTGGTCGGCCACGGTCAGATCACCCGCCAGGGCTTGCCCGAGGGGCGCTACCGGGTCGAGGTGGAGCGCGCCGGCGCGAGGCCCTATGTCGAAGAGGTTGCGCTGGGCGTGGGCGAACCAGTGGTCATTGAGGTGAGCGCGCCCGCGCCACAGGCCGCATCGGCCGAGCCGGCGCCTGACGTATCGGGGAGCGCGGTGCGCTCGCAGCGCGATGTCATAACGCCTGCCGATGAGGCGCGCTCGGAGCGGGGCGTCGCAAGCCTCGCCCCGCCGATCGCCCCCCGAAAGCGATCGCGCCTGGGGGCGTACTCCTCGCTCGGGGTGGGCGCAGTCGCGCTGGGAGGCGCGGCGGCGATGGTGGTGTTGATGCGCGGGATCGAAGAGGACATTGCCACCGAGAACGCCGCCGGCACCATGACCCCCTCGCGCTACGATGAGCTAGTGGGGCGTGGCGAGAGCTACGAGATGGCGCAGTGGGTGCTGCTGGGCGTGGGGATCGGGGCGAGCACGCTGGGCGTGGGGTGGCTTATTGTAAGCTCGGCGCGCGGCGACGATGATCCGGCGCTCGCCCTGGGAGTCGGGCCGGGCTCGGTCGCGCTGCGGGGGCGTTTCTAAACGGCGCCTGGCCGCGGGGCGTGGCGGCGCCGGCGACGGAGCGCCCTCGCCAGAGCGTCGGGCT
>NZ_VOSL01000041.1 GCF_007997005.1 Lujinxingia vulgaris
CACAACCACCGCGCCCTCCCGCGCCCCGGCGCCTGCCCCCGAAACCACCCCGGAGCCCGCAGCCCCCGAACCCGCTGATCCGGCAGACAACGAGATCGCCGCCCCGACCTCACCCGCTCCCGAAGAGCCCGCTCCGGTCAGAGCGCTCCCCCTGCCCACACCCGAACCGGAACCCGAGCCCGCAGCGCCGGTTGCCGAGCCTGAAGACGAGCCCGAAGACGAAACACCGGCCCCCGAGCCCGAAAAGAAACGCCCCCCCCGGCTCTTTTAGCGACCTCGCCAGCCACCAACTCCCGGCGATGCAAAGCGCTGCAACACCCCGCCCCCCCTTGATCTGCGCAACCTCTCGATGATCGCCCATCTGTGTGTGAGACGTCTTATGCGCTCTTCCCTCTTCGCTCTCAGCCTGCTCGCGACCCTCACCCTGAGCGCCTCCCCGGCCCTGGCCTCCCCCTGGACGCTGCCGGCCGACGAGCTCGTCGTCGGCTTCGACTACACCTTCCAGCGCGCCACCCGGGAGTTTCTCATCGACGGCCGCCCCATCCAGGCCTACCCGCTCAACGGCCGCTATTTTGGCAACAACCTGCGTACCCACGCCCGCTACGGTTTTACCGATCGTTTTGAGCTGGGCGCCGACGTCGACTTCCGCCAGGTCGCCTACCTGGCCGACGCTCTGCTGCTCAACGACCCCGAACCCGGCGATACCGCCGGCGAGCTAACCGACCAGATCCGCAACTTCAACACCTCGGCCTTCGGCGTGGCCGATGTCTACCTGCACGCCCGCTACAACCTGGTGCGCGGCGCAGTCTTTATCACCTCCGAATCCTCCGCCAAGCTCCCCACCGGCTACGACGAGCCCACCGGCACCTTCGTCACCGACGAAGCCGGCAACACCCGCATCGGCGGCCAGGCCACCCTGGGCGACGCCCAGAGCGACCTGACGCAAAGCCTGCTCCTGGGCACCTACATCGCCCCCCTCAACACCTTTGTGCGCCTGGACGCCGGGTTGCGCTACCGCTTCGGAAGTCCCGGCAACCAGGCCCTGGCAGGCGTGCGGGCCGGCACCTTCATCAACGACAACGTCGTGCTTCTGGCCGGTCTGCGCGGCATCCACACCATCACCGAAGGGGAGGTCATCGGTCAGACCTACGTCACTGGCAGCCCTCAGACCCCGGCCAACCAGCTGTCCCCCGACGACATCGAAGTCCTCGATCTTCGCCTCGATCGCAGCGCGCTCACCGCCGACGCCGGCCTCATCATCCGCGTGGCCGGCTTCGAGCTGCTGGCCAACTACGGCTACACCTTCTGGGGCCGCAACACCGCCGCCTCCCACAGCTTCTCGCTGGGCACGATCTTCGCGCTCCCCGACGCCACCGCCGCACGCTGACTGAACCTCTCGGCCACGCTCCCCACGGTTGCGCTCCGAGAAACCCGCCACGATCCGCGCGCTCAGCCCGGCCCCAGCCACCGCTCCAGCCCCGCCTGGCTCAGGCGCCGCCCCACCTCATGCGGCCCGAGCAACGTGGCGTAGAGCGCCCCCCGAAGGCGCATCGACGGCCGGTCGAGCACCAGCATCGTGGCCGCCCGCAGCATAATCGCCCCCAGAGGCCCCACCTCCGGCATCACCGCCGCGATCGTTCCGCCCCACCTCCCCGGCGACTCGCCAACCAGGCATCCCCGCGCGCTCTCCGCGCTTACGCGCGCCCACGCCTCCACCGCCCCACCTCGCTCAAGCCCCTCAAACGCCCCCTTACGCCCGACCAACACCTCCAGCGCGCCCAGCCCCCAGCTCACCACACCCCACACCCCCAGCTCCCGCGCCAGCGCCTCAACCTCCCCGCTCACAAACGCCTCACCGTACCGGTCCACACAGGCCGCAAGATCAAGCAGCCCCCGCGCAAACCCCAGATGCTGCTGCAGGTGCACCGCGAGCTGCACCATCCCCCAGGCCGCCGAGGGCACCCCCACCTCCACCCCGCGCAAAATCATCGTCTCCGACGCTCGCAGGCACCGCCCCACCCCCAGATGCGGAAGCTCTGGAAACCCCACCGCCCAGTGCACCTCCACCAGCACCCCGGTCGTCTGATGACGCCAGGCATGCTGATTGTACGCCCACTCTCGCGGCGCCTCCTCCAGCGCCGGCATATAGCCCGCCAGCCTCAATCGCCCGCAGATCTCTTCGCGATCCCCGGGCAACACTAGCACGTCCACATCCGCGCTCACCCGCTCCCGGGAGCCCTCCCCAAAGAGCGACACCGCAAGCGGATACCCCTTTAAAATCAAACACGTAACGCCATCAAAAACCCGCGCCACGTCGAGCGTCGTCTCCCGCACCAGCGCCATCTGGGCGGTCAGGCGCAGCCGCTCTTTTGCCACCGCCCCCACCGCCGGCAAACGCTGGCAAACCGGCGCCACAAGACCAAAACGCCGCGCTCGCCAGAGCACCTGCTCGGCCCCTCGCGCATCGAGCTTCGAGAGATCGACCCCGCCGGCCATCGCGCCGAGCGCCCCCTCATACCAGCCCCCGTCACGCGCACCAGAATGCGCTCCGGTGGAATGGTTTTCCCCTCCCGCTGCGCTTACGCTTGTGGTCATCACATCATCACCTTCGCCAGTCGATCCTTTGGCCGCAATTTGCTACGACCGCGCTCGCACACAAAGCGACCTGGCCCCACGCTTCCCCGGAACCGCATGACTCGCCTCTTACATATCACGACTGTCGCCGAGTCGCTGGGCTTTCTGCGCACGCAGATCCCCTACATGAAGGCGCAGGGCATGCACATCGAGGCCCTCTGCTCGCCAGGGCCCCATGTCGAGCGCATGGCCGCCGAGCTTGGCATCACCATCCACACCATCGAGATGCCCCGGCGCATCTCGCCAGTGCAAGACCTGCGCGCGCTGGGCCAGCTCTGGCAGACCCTGCGCAGGCTTCAGCCCGACATCGTGCACGCCCACACCCCCAAAGGCGGCCTGCTCGGCACACTGAGCGCCTTTGCCGCCGGCACCCCCGTGCGCATCTACCACATGCGCGGCCTCCCCCTGGAGACGGCCACCGGCTGGAAACGCGCCCTGCTCACCGCCACCGAACACGTCTCCACGCGCCTCTCCAACCAGACCGTCGCCGTGGGCTTCGCGCTTCGCCAGACCGCACTCTCACTCAACCTCTGCCCCCCCGATCGCATCTGCGTTTTGGCCGGCGGTAGCGGCCAGGGCGTCGACGCCACCAGCCGCTTCAACCCGGCGCGTTTTGACGCCGCACACCGCGCACAGACCCGCACCGAGCTCGGCCTCAAGCCCGACGACTTCGTCATCGGCTTTGTGGGACGCCTGGTCGTCGACAAAGGCATCGAGACCCTCTGGCGCGCCTTCGATAAACTTGCGACCATCGCCCCCGACGCCCACCTGGTGCTGGTCGGCCCCTTTGAAGAGCGCGACGCGCTCAGCGCCGAGACGCGCCAGGCCCTCGAAACCCACCCCAACATCCACCTCGCAGGTTTTGTGGCCGACACCGCCGCGATCTACCCGGCCTTCGATCTGCTCACCCTCCCCACACGCCGCGAGGGCTTCCCCAACGTACTTCTGGAGGCCGCCGCCATGGAGCTTGCCTGCGTCACCAGCGACATCGGCCCCTGCAAAGAGGCCATCGTCGAAGATGAGACCGGCCGCACCGTGCCCCTCGACGACGCCCACGCCCTCTTCGGCGCGCTCAACAGCTACCGCCTTCAGCCCGAGCGCGCCCGCGCCCACGGCCAGGCCGCCCGCGCTCGCGCGCTCTCGCACTACAACCCCGAGGCCATCGCCCGCGATCTTCACGCGCTCTATGGTCAACTTCTCCAGCCCCGAGCCTGAGCGTGTCTGCCGTAGATAAACTAAAAACCCTGGTGCGCAGCGCGTTTTTCAAAAACGTCGCCCTGCTGGCCAGCGGCACGCTCGTCGCCCAGCTCATCACCGTGGCGTCGACCCCGGTGCTCAGCCGCCTCTTTCTGCCGGCGGCCTTCGGCGTGCTCGGCATGCTCAACTCGGTGGTCAACATCCTGGCCGGCGTCTCCGCGCTCCGCTACGACATGGCCATTGTGCTGCCCGCCGAAGATGACGACGCCGCAAACCTGCTCTCCTTGAGCCTGGCGATTTTGACCACGCTCACCCTCATCACCCTCATCGTCATCACCCTGGGCCGCGTCCCCCTGGCCGAACGCCTCGGCCAGCCCGACGCCGCCGACTGGCTCTGGTGGGTGCCTCCGCTTGTCTTTGTCACCGGCGTCTTCCAGATCTTGAGCTACTGGTGCTCCCGGCGAAAAGAGTTCAAACGCCTCTCCATCTCCCAGGTCGCCGCCTCGGCCACCTCCGCCGGCTCCAAGATCGGCGCCGGCGTGGCCGCCCTGGGCCCCCTGGGGCTGGTCGCCGGACAGGCCGCCGGCCAGATCATCGCCTCACTGGTCTTACTGGCCCAGGTGCTTCGCGAAGACTTTTCGCGACTTCGGGGGGCGTTCAGTGCCGAGCGTATCCGTAAGGTCGCGCGAACCTACCGCGACTTTCCTCGCTACAACGCCCCGGTCACCCTCATCAACGGCCTGACCAACGGGCTGCCCGTGCTCCTCTTCGGGCTGATCTTCGACGCCGCCACCGCCGGCCTCTACTCGGTGGCCTACCTGATCTTAAAGATGCCCGTAACGCTTGTCTCCAACTCGGTGCGCCAGGTCTACTACCAGCGTGCCAGCGAGCGCCTCAACCAGGGCCTGCCCCTCTACCCCGACCACAAACGCACCACCCTCATCCTGCTCGGTGCCGGCATCCTCCCGGCGATCGCCGCCGCCCTGCTCAGCCCTCCGCTCTTCGGTCTGGTGTTGGGCGAGGAGTGGGTGGGCGCGGGAGGCTTCGCGCGTTATCTGATGGGCTTTCTCTTTGCGATGCTCGTCGCCGTGCCTGCCAGCGCCCTGGTGCCCGTGCTCAACCGCCAGCGCTGGTTTCTGGGCTGGCAGATCATCGCGCTGATCTTAAGCACCGCCGGCATCGGCCTGGGCTACCTCTTCGACTCCCCGACCGCCGGCGTCATCGGCTACAGCGTCGCCAAAGCCCTGATGTTCATCATCCTCACCCTGGCGATGACCGCCCTGGTACGCCGTGTCGACGACGAAGGTCACCGCGTCTACCTGAGCGCCGATCCCGACTGAAACAAAATTTCACAACCACTTGATTCTACGCGCCGTCTCACTATGGTGGTCGCCGTAGCATTCACCCGAGCGAGCGACCCCCCTTCACCGACGTCGATGGAGCATCTCTCTATGATCTTCCCCACCCGCCACGCCCTGGCTGCCCTTCTTGCCCTGACCCTCGTCGCCTGCGGCGGCGACGACGATGACACCGCCATCACCCCCACCGGGCAGGTCCCCACCGTGGAACTTCGCGACCTCTCCCCGGGTGAGACCTGCGAGTTTGGCGGCGTGGAGCTGCGCAGCGGCATCGACGTGGATAACGACGGCCTGGTCGACACCTCCGAGCTCGACTTCTCCCGCGCGGTCTGCAACGGCGAAGACGGCCGCGACGGCCTCAATGGCACCAACGGGGAAGACGGCGCCGACGGACAAGACGGACAAGACGGCATCATCGGCGAAGACGGCCTGACCCTGGCGGTCGAGACCTCCCCCATTGAGCCCGGCCAGGTCTGCGCCAGCGGCGGCACCCTCTTCACCTTCGGCTACGACGACAACAACGACGACGCCATCTCCGGCGACGAGATCGTCGAAGAGGTCGAAGTCTGCAACGGCCGCGACGGCACCGACGGACAAGACGGCGTCGACGGCGAAGACGGCCTGACCTCGCTGATGGAGCTTGAGACCCTGGCCCAGGGCGACGCCACCTGCACCGCCGGCGGCGTGCGCCTGCGCGTGGGCTTCGACACCACCGGCGACGGAACCATCGACGACACCTCCTCCACCCGCGAGATCTGCAACGGCATCGACGGCCAGGACGGCAGCAACGGCCAGGACGGCAGCAACGGACAAGACGGCGAAGACGCCCTCAACCCCCTGGTCGAAACCTCCCCGCTGGCCGTCGGCAACGCCAACTGCCCGGGCGGCGGCGTCCAGGTCACCTTCGGCTACGACACCACCGGCGATGACACCATCGATCAGGTCACCTCCACCGAATCTGTCTGCAACGGCATCGACGGACAGGATGGTCAGGACGGCCAAGATGGCGAACAGGGCCCGACCGGTCCGCAGGGCCCGGCCGGCGAAGACGGTCAGGACGCCTCCGGCGGCGGCGCCACCCTCGTCGACGCCAACGGCGTCACACTCGGCCTTGTCATCGGCTCCACCGACGCCGACATCAGCGTGCTCACCTCCGCCGGCTACCGCGTGACCATGAGCTGGGCCGGGGACTTCGTCAACGCCGCCACCCTGGAGTTCTCCAGCACGGGCTGCACCGGCTCGACCTACCTGAGCTACTACAACGCCGAGACCCGTAAGGTCTGGGGCCGCTCGGTCTTCTACAATCCTTTCAACGACACCCTGCTGCTCGCCAGCAGCTCCTCCATCGGCGCCGACGGCATCATCGTGCCTACCAACGCCACCGTCGCCTCCTACCTGGAAGCCGCCGGCACCTGCTCCGAACTCACCCCTCCGGAGAGCTCTCCCACCGCCCCGCTGGTTTCCACCACCGCGGCCACCGTGGGTCTTCCCTCCTCCATCGTCGGCCCCCTCGTCGTCGAGTAAGCTCCCCTCACCCCACTCCGGGTGACATCGTTTAAAAAAGCCCCCGGCGCGCCGCGCCGGGGGCTTTTTTACGCTCACCGCCTCAACCTCTCTCCTGCCACATCCGCACTCCACATCCTCCTCCCACTGGACATCCCCTACCCCACCCCCCACGCCACCTCGCTGCCTCTCTCAATCTCCCCCGCACAACCTCCGAAGCCCCTTCCTCCCCACCTCACCCCTCCCCGACCTCCCGGCGCATCCCTCTTCAAAACCTCTGGCATAAGATCTGCAACCTCCCCCCCACCGCCATCTCTCAACTCACCTCTTCACCCTCAGGAGCAGCCCGATGCGCCTCGTCACCTCCCGCTCGCCAGCCCCCGTCCTCCGCCGCTCAGCGCTGCTCCCTCTGCTCCTGCTCAGCCTCACTCTGAGCGCCTGCGGCTCCTACGACGACATGATCGGCAGCAGCTCCGAAGACCCCATCGGGGGCGATGAGCATCAGGAGCCCGCGCCCACCCCGGACCCCGCCGACGAAGAAGAAGAATACGACTACGCCGACGCCGGCTACCCCGACGAAGACTTCGGCGCCGAGCCTCCTCCCCTCAACAACGACCACCCCACCTTTGAAGAGAACGACTTCGTCGACACCGCCGAAGAAGACACCTCCACCTTCTCGGTCGATGTGAACACCGCCTCCTACACCTACACCCGCGGCCAGCTGCGATACGGCCAGCTCCCCCAACCCGAGCAGGTGCGCATCGAGGAGTTCATCAACTTCTTCCGCTTTGAGTACCCCGAGCCCCTCGACGATGAGCGCTTTTCCATCAACATGGAGATCGCCCCCTCCTACTTCGCCCCCGAAGATGTTGAGACTGAGCGCCATCTTCTGCGCATCGGCCTGCGCGCCGCCGATGTCAGTATCGAGGAGATGAAACCCTCCAACCTGGTCTTTCTCATCGATGTCTCCGGCTCGATGAGCTCAGATAATCGCCTGCCCCTTGCGCAGCGCGCGATGCACACGATGCTCAACCACCTGCGCCCGCAGGACTCAGTGGCCATTCAGACCTACGCCGGCGGCACCGGCACCGTCCTTCCCCCCACCTCCGGCGATCAGAACGAGACCATCGCCGATGCCATCGACAGCATGGCCTCCGGCGGATCCACCAACGGCGAGGCCGGCATCGTCGCTGCCTACAACCTGGCAGAAGCCGCCTTCATCGAGGGCGGCAACAACCGCGTTATCATCATCTCAGACGGCAATTTCAACGTCGGTCGCACCGGCGAATCGCTGGTCGACCTGGTGCGCGAGTACCGCGACCGCAACATCACCATCACCACCGTCGGCGTGGGCATGGGCTACAACGACGCCTCGATGGAAGCCCTGGCCCGCGACGCCAACGGCAATTTCCTCTACCTGGACACCATCGCCGAAGCGCGTCGCGCCTTCGGCGAGGAACTTCCCTCCACCCTTGAGGTCATCGCCGCCGACGCCAAAGTCCAGGTCGAGTTCAACCCCGAGTCGGTCGCCCGCTACCGCCTGGTTGGCTACGAAAAACGCCTGCTCAACAACGAAGACTTTGAAGACGACGCCCGCGACGCCGCCGACGTCGGCCCCGGCCACACCGTCACCGCCCTCTACGAGATCGAGCTCACCGACTCCGAGGACGACCTGATGCTCTCGGAGGTGCGCATCCGCCACAAGCCCGAGTTCGGCGACGCGAGCATCGAGACCACGCAGCTGATCAAGCGCTCCCAGGTCCTCGACGACTTCGAGCAAGCCTCGGCCAACTTCCGCTTCGCCACCGCTGTGGCCGAGTTCGCCGCCATCCTCAAAGAGAGTGAGTTCAGCCACGGCGCCCGCTTCAACGATGTGCACGCGGTGGCCCAGGCCGCCTCCACCCCCGGCGATACCTACCAGCTCGAGTTTTTGGACCTCGTGACCCTGGCCGGCGAGCTGTGGCCCCAACGCTGACCGACACTCACCTCCTCATCCTCACCTCACCCTGGACTCCGGAGTCCCGATGCAACCGCACCTCAACACCCGCGCCCTGCTCGCCACCTCCCTCTCGCTTACGGCCCTCTCGCTCGGCGCCTGCGGCTATCAGCTCGACGATGGCATCTACGCCGGCGATAACTTCTACTACGCCCCGGAGCCTGCTCCCGCCAACCCCGAGGAGCGCCCCGACCTCGACCACCCGGTCTTCGAAGAAAATCCCTTTGTCGACACCGCCGAGGAGTCCACCTCCACCTTCTCCGTCGACGTGAACACCGCCTCCTACACCTACACCCGCGGCCAGCTGCGATACGGCCAGCTCCCCCAATCCGAGCAGGTGCGCATCGAGGAGTTCATCAACTTCTTCCGCTTCGACTACCCCGAGCCCCTCGACGATGAGCGGTTTTCCATCAACATGGAGATCGCCCCCTCCTACTTCGCACCCGAAGACGTTGAGAATGAGCGCCATCTTCTGCGCATCGGCCTGCGCGCCGCCGATGTCAGCGTTGAAGATATGAAGCCCTCCAACCTGGTCTTCCTCATCGATGTCTCCGGCTCGATGAGCTCGGACAATCGCCTGCCCCTGGCGCAGCGCGCGATGCACACGATGCTCAACCACCTGCGCCCGCAGGACTCGGTGGCCATTCAGACCTACGCCGGCGGCACCGGCACCCTGCTCTCCCCCACCGCCGGCGACCAGAAAGAGACCATCGCCAACGCCATCGACAGCATGGCCTCCGGCGGCTCCACCAACGGCGAGGCCGGCCTCGCCGCCGCCTACAACCTGGCCGAAGCCGCCTTCATCGAAGGCGGCAACAACCGCGTCATCATCATCAGCGACGGCGACTTCAACGTCGGCCGCACCGGCGAGTCACTGGTCGACCTGGTGCGCGACTTCCGCGATCGCAACATCGCCATCACCACCGTCGGCGTGGGCATGAGCTACAACGACGCCTCGATGGAAGCCCTGGCCCGCGACGCCAACGGCAACTACCTCTACCTGGACACCGTCGCCGAGGCTCGCCGCGCCTTTGGCGAGGAGCTCCCCTCCACGCTGGAAGTCATCGCCGCCGACGTCAAAGTACAGGTCGCGTTCAACCCCGAGTCGGTCATCCGCTACCGCCTGGTCGGTTACGAAAAACGCCTGCTCAACAACGAAGACTTTGAAGACGACGCCCGCGACGCCGCCGACGTCGGCCCCGGCCACACCGTCACCGCCCTCTACGAGATCGAGCTCACCGACTCCGAGGACGACCTGATGCTCTCGGAGGTGCGCATCCGCCACAAGCCCGAGTTCGGCGACGCGAGCATCGAGACCACGCAGCTGATCAAGCGCTCCCAGGTCCTCGACGACTTCGAGCAAGCCTCGGCCAACTTCCGCTTCGCCACCGCTGTGGCCGAGTTCGCCGCCATCCTCAAAGAGAGTGAGTTCAGCCACGGCGCCCGCTTCAACGATGTGCACGCGGTGGCCCAGGCCGCCTCCACCCCCGGCGATACCTACCAGCTCGAGTTTTTGGACCTCGTGACCCTGGCCGGCGAGCTGTGGCCCCAACGCTGACCGACACTCACCTCCTCATCCTCACCTCACCCTGGACTCCGGAGTCCCGATGCAACCGCACCTCAACACCCGCGCCCTGCTCGCCACCTCCCTCTCGCTTACGGCCCTCTCGCTCGGCGCCTGCGGCTATCAGCTCGACGATGGCATCTACGCCGGCGATAACTTCTACTACGCCCCGGAGCCTGCTCCCGCCAACCCCGAGGAGCGCCCCGACCTCGACCACCCGGTCTTCGAAGAAAATCCCTTTGTCGACACCGCCGAGGAGTCCACCTCCACCTTCTCCGTCGACGTGAACACCGCCTCCTACACCTACACCCGCGGCCAGCTGCGATACGGCCAGCTCCCCCAATCCGAGCAGGTGCGCATCGAGGAGTTCATCAACTTCTTCCGCTTCGACTACCCCGAGCCCCTCGACGATGAGCGGTTTTCCATCAACATGGAGATCGCCCCCTCCTACTTCGCACCCGAAGACGTTGAGAATGAGCGCCATCTTCTGCGCATCGGCCTGCGCGCCGCCGATGTCAGCGTTGAAGATATGAAGCCCTCCAACCTGGTCTTCCTCATCGATGTCTCCGGCTCGATGAGCTCGGACAATCGCCTGCCCCTGGCGCAGCGCGCGATGCACACGATGCTCAACCACCTGCGCCCGCAGGACTCGGTGGCCATTCAGACCTACGCCGGCGGCACCGGCACCCTGCTCTCCCCCACCGCCGGCGACCAGAAAGAGACCATCGCCAACGCCATCGACAGCATGGCCTCCGGCGGCTCCACCAACGGCGAGGCCGGCCTCGCCGCCGCCTACAACCTGGCCGAAGCCGCCTTCATCGAAGGCGGCAACAACCGCGTCATCATCATCAGCGACGGCGACTTCAACGTCGGCCGCACCGGCGAGTCACTGGTCGACCTGGTGCGCGACTTCCGCGATCGCAACATCGCCATCACCACCGTCGGCGTGGGCATGAGCTACAACGACGCCTCGATGGAAGCCCTGGCCCGCGACGCCAACGGCAACTACCTCTACCTGGACACCGTCGCCGAGGCTCGCCGCGCCTTTGGCGAGGAGCTCCCCTCCACGCTGGAAGTCATCGCCGCCGACGTCAAAGTACAGGTCGCGTTCAACCCCGAGTCGGTCATCCGCTACCGCCTGGTCGGTTACGAAAAACGCCTGCTCAACAACGAAGACTTTGAAGACGACGCCCGCGACGCCGCCGACGTCGGCCCCGGCCACACCGTCACCGCCCTCTACGAGATCGAGCTCACCGACTCCGAGGACGACCTGATGCTCTCCGAGGTGCGCATCCGCCATAAACCCGAGTTCGGCGAAGAGAGCATCGAGACCACGCAGCTGATCAAGCGCTCGCAGGTCCTCGACACCTTCGAGCAAGCCTCGGCCAACTTCCGCTTCGCCACCGCTGTGGCCGAGTTCGCCGCCATCCTCAAAGAGAGTGAGTTCAGCCACGGCGCCCGCTTCGCCGACGTCCACGCCATCGCCGAAGCCGCCTCCGACGCCGAGAACCCCCACCACCAGGAGTTGTTGGAGCTCATCGACGTCGCCGAAGGACTGTGGCCGCAAAACTGATCACATCTCTCAACGAACCTCACGCAGAACCGCCCGCCCGGCAAAGCCGGGCGGGCTTTTTTTTCAGGGCGCTCGATTGGGAATCCCGTCCGCTAATGCCTACACTTTGCGCTCACCGCAGAACGCCCCACATCGATCCTCAACCGTTCGGAGCCCCGATGGAACAAGAGCGCAGCGCCCCATTCTACCTCGGCCTCCTCGCCCTTCTGGCGATCGTGATCATCCTGATCATCAAGCTCACCGGCCCTCCCGCCCCCGAGGAGGCCTTTGCGGCTCCGGCCGACGCCGAGCGCATCGCGCCAGACGAACCGTCCGCCGAGTGATCACGCTCCGTTAAGCCACCGGCCCCAAACGTTCGCGACGGCCAGATTGGGAATTTTGCTCCCAAACACGTACACTCGTTCCATCAAGCGATGATGTTTGAATGCCGAACTTCTGAGAGGCCCCTTATGATTCTCAATCGCAGCACTCGATTCTACCTCGGCATCCTCGCCGCGCTGGTCGTCGTCGCCATCTGCGCGGTCAAACTCTTCGGCACCACCGTCGCCTCGAAGTTTCAGGAGGCCAACGAGGATGTCTCTGCGAATTGTTATTTTGGCCCGCTTCCATCCGATCCAGACGCCCCCAAACGCTCAAACGTCCCGGACCACAGCTCCAACTCGTCTAGCGACAGGGTAGCCAACGCCGCCCGGCGCGCGGCCCTTCGGGAGGTCGCGCAGGCGCGCAGCGGCGCGCCGGAAGTCTACATCCCCCCGCCCACCCCCAGGACGCCCCCTCCCGCACGCCTGGCCCTCGATCCGCCCGCCCGCGCCATCGGCCATCACAACTTCACCCGCGCCGCGCAGGAGCCCACGTCGACCTTCTCCATCGACGTGAACACCGCCTCCTACACCGCCTCGCGGGAGGCCATCATGCGCTACAAACTCCCTCACCCTGACTCGGTGCGCCCTGAAGAGTTTCTGAACTTCTTCGAATACGACTACAACCCACCCACCTCCGGCGAAGACTTCTCCATCCAGCTCGACATGCTGCCGAGCTACTTCGGCTCCACCGAGACGCCCCGCCAGCTGGTGCGCGTGGGCATCCGCGGCGCCGATGTGCCCGTCGAAGAGATGAAGGCGTCCAACCTGGTCTTTCTGGTCGACGTCTCCGGCTCGATGGGCCTGGACACACGCCTTCCCGCCGCCAAGATCGCCATGCGCACCCTGGTGGAGCGCCTGCGCCCCGATGACACCGTGGCCATCCAGACCTACGCCAGCGGCACGCACACCATCCTGGAGCCCACCCCGGTGGCCGACCGCGACCGCATCCTGCGCGCCATCGACGGCCTCATCGCCAAAGGCACCACCCGCGGCGACGCCGGCATCGTCAAGGCCTACGAGCTCGCCAGGCAGGGTTTTATTGAAGAGGGCAACAACCGCGTGCTCATCTTCTCCGACGGTGACTTCAACGTCGGCCCACCCGGCGAAGATCTGGCCGAGCTGATCCGCTCCTACCGCGACGATCACATCACCGTGACCACCGTCGCCATGGGCCTGGGCTCCAAAGACGACATCATGGAGAAGCTCGCTCGCGACACCAACGGCAACTACTTCTACATCGACACCCCCGAAGAGGCCGAGCGCATCTTCAGTGAGAAGGTCGTCGGCACCCTCCAGGTGCTCGCCGCCGACGTGAAGATCCAGGTGGACTTCAACCCCGATTACATCGCCAACTACCGCCTCATCGGCTACGAAAAACGCGCGATGGCCAACGAAGACTTCGACAACGACGAGGTCGACGCCGCCGAGCTCGGCCCGGGCCACACCGTCACCGCCTTCTACGAGGTGGAGCTCACCGAGAACGCCCCGGCCACCAGCGCGGAGCTGGCCCGCGTGGACGTCCGCTACAAAAAGGAGCTCGGCGCCGAGAGCCAGCTCGTCAGCCGCGCGCTCACCCCGGATCGCATCTACGAGAGCTTCGACAAAGCCCCCGCCCAGCTGCGCTTTGCGGCCACGGTGGCCGGCTTCGCCGAGAGCCTGCGCGTACCCCGCAGCAACGCTCAGGTGCCCCCCTTCGACGAGCTGCTCGCCACCGCCGCCCAGAGCGCCTATGCGGGCGATCCCGACCAGGTCGAGCTCGCCGCACTCATCACCCGCGCCCACGACCTCTGGGTGGGCCGCTGATTCACATCACCCCGGCGAGCTCATTGCTCGCCGGGAGCAAAGACCCACTCCACCAGCAGCTCCGACTCGCCAGTGGCCTCAAAGCTCAGGCCCTGCACCGCCTCCATCACACACATCTCGAAGCCGGGCTCGCGCAGCCCCACGTTGGCGCGCACCTCGGCCTCGTTGATGAGCCCCAGTCCACCGCCGGCGAGCATCGTCCAGGTCAGCGCGAGCCTCCCCTGACGCTCGGGCTCGCGGAGGCGAAGATCCTCAAAACACGCCTCCACCCGCGGCGCCACCACATCGATGGAGCGCTGGCGATCCTCGCGCATCGCCAGAAGCCTGGCCTGGCGCATCTCCCCCTCATCGAGCTCCGACTGCAGCTCCTGCGCCTCCTCCTCACTTAAGCGCTTCGGCATCCACCGAGCAGGCCCCACCGGCGCGCGCGCCCCCTCGCTCCAGTCTTCCTCCGGCTGCGACGCGTCGTCGGCGCGCTCGGCCTGGCGCCGGCGCTCCAGGCCCGCCAGCGCC
>NZ_VOSL01000042.1 GCF_007997005.1 Lujinxingia vulgaris
CGCTTCGCTCGGAGCGCCTTTGACGGGGTGCAACTCGGCGGTGGGGGCGGGCGGCGCGGGCTGGATCTCCTCGCGCTCCTCGGGCGCGGCCGCTTCAAGCGGTGCCGGGGCGTCGGCCGCCGCCTCGCTCCGGGGCTCGGCCTCGTCAAGCGGCGCTTCATCGACAGGCGGCTCATTGAGGGGCTCTTCGTCGACGGGCTCCAACACGGCGGCCTGTGGCGCGCTGGCCTCGCTCCGATCTTCGGCGCGCATCGGGGGCACGACGTTCTCGGAGACCTCGTTGAGGATGTCGCTCCAGCCTTTGTCGACGCCTTCAACGTCGTCATCCGCGTCGTGGGCGTCGCGTGGGTCGGAAAGACCGGCGTCCTCGGGTCGGGCCTCGCGCTCTTCGGCGTCGGCGACCATGGCCTCCGAGATGCTGGACGCCTCGGCCGGGGTCGAGGCGACGTCGCTGGCCTGGGAGGAGAGCTCGTCGGCGGAGAGGGCGGGCATGCCAAAGGAGGTCGCGCCCACCTCGGCGTAGGGGGCCGGGGTGTCGTCGGCGCTCTCAAAGGCGACCGACGAAGGGGAGTAGATCTCGGTGTGCGAGGCCCCCATCGCGCCTTCTTCCTCGTCGTCGGCCGCCGACGACGCGACCTCGAAGTGGCGAGGAGTTTCGCTGGCCGAGGAGCTCAACTCCCCGGAGAAGGCCGCTGGCGAGAAGTCCGCGGTGATCTCCATCGGATCTTTCGGAGCCTCGGAGGCTTCGGAAGGATCGGGAAAAAGCGGCAGCTCGACGAGCTCATCGGTGAGCGGCGCCTCATAGGAATCCGAGCGCTCGCCAGCGCCGTCGCGCATCGCCACGGCTGGCGCGTCCGCCGGCTCCGAAACGTCGGAAACGTCGGAGACTTCCGAAGGCTCGGAGACGTGGGTGGGCTCGCTCGTTTCAGTCGCCTCAGAGACTTCGGAAGGTTCGGAAGGTTCGGAGACTTCGGATGCCTCCGAGCTCTCAGAGACCTCGGAAGGTTCGGAAGGTTCGGAGGCTTCGCTGATGCCAAAGGCCTCGGAGATGGCGCCGATGACCTCCGGTTCGGGGAGTTTGGAGCCGAGATCCAGGGGCTCGGAGGGCTCGTCGGTGGCGTGGCTGATGTCGATGATCTCCCAGCGGTGGCGGCCGCGCTGCCGGCTGGCGATGGTCATCTCGATGAGGGAGTCTTCAAAGCCCAGGCCGAGCTGATGGCGAGGCGCGGGCAGCGGGGGGATGCGTTCGGCCGGGGGAGGAAGGGTGCCGGTTTTGGCGCGGCGGATGAGCTCTTCGAGCTGGCGGCCGACGAGCGCGGCGGCCTCGACGAGCTCATCGAGGGCGAAGGTCTCTGAGACCTCATCGAGGCGGACGGCGGCGCGGGGGTCGGTCGGAGCGCCGAGCAGCGCCATGGCCGCTCGCCCGCCGATGCGCACCGGGATCATCGCCAGAAGGGGCGGCGCCTCGACCTCCAACGCTTCAAAGAGGGGCTCAAGCCCGAGCTCGGCGGCGCTGCCGGTGAGCAGCGCGTCGCGATCCTGGCGAGCGTGGTCCAGGGTGGTGGCCGCCTTGCGCTCGCGCAGCGCGTCGACCCGCTCAAACTGAGCATCGAGCGCCGGCCAGTCTTCCTGGAAATAGGGCTGCACCCCCTTCTTGCTCAGCACCACAATGAGTCGGCGAGTGAGGCGACCGGCGGCCATCCTCAGGAGGGCTTTGAGGAGCGTGTCGCGGTCGAAGCATTGCTCAAAGAAGGCCAGGCGATCGGCCTCCTCCCAGGTGTTGACCTGGAGGCTGGTGGAGCTTTTGAGGAGGTCGTAGAGCTCGGGCTGATCGCCGGCGGTGGCGAAGCCCATGGTCACCGGATGCTCGCGCAGGTAGGCGGTGGCGAAGTCGGGGAGCTCGTCGCCCACAAAGAAGTGGCGGGCCTGAAGGTAGCGCAGCTGCGGCCAGATGTACTGGCGCAGCGGCAGCCCCAGCGACTCTTCGACGATCTGACGCGCCATGGCGTTGAGGGGCTCGACGACCAGCACATCGACGCGCTCGCCAGCGCGGCGGCGCACCGGCAGCACCTCGTACTGGCGGATGGCCTCGGGGCCCAGCGCGCTCAAGAGCTCGCGTTGGATGAAGAGCCCCTCGGCGTAGCCCGCCGGGGGCAGGTCGAACTCGAGCGAGAGGGCTTCGAGAAGATCGGCCTCCTCAAGCGCGGCGCGCGTTAAAAGGGCGCTCGAAGCGTGCGTTTTAAAGGTCGCACGCAGGGTGTCTCGGAGCTCGGACTCAACCTTGCCGTCGTCGACCAGTCGGTCGATCACCTTGTCCTGGTGTCCCAAATTCAACCCCTTGCTTGCGCCCGCGAGAGCAGAGCGTTCCGCGCCATGCCTTTCAAGGCAGTCATCCTATGCGGGCTTGCCGAGGGGGGCAAGCAGGGCAAGCACCCAAAATGGGGCGCGAGCGCCTGCTTTGTGTCCCCCGAAAGGGTGAGGTGACGCGGGTGCTCGCGCGATGGGCTGAACCTTCCGACGCAGGTGACCTTATTCGAACTCGTCGAGGGAGGTGGCCGCGGGCAGCGGAAAGGAGGGGAAGCGCAGATCGAGGACCTGAAAGTCGGTCACCACGTTGACGACCTGCCCGTCATCGTCCAGCCCCACATAGGTGGGGTAGTGGCCGGGACCAAAGCCCGCGTCGAAGGCGATGAGGTTGAGCCCTTCGGGCATCGGCAGCTTGAGATCGCGGCGCAGATCGAGGGTGCCGTAGCCGGCGCCGGCGCGGCGGCGCTTGCGCAGACGCGCGAGGAGCAGGCGCTCAAAGTCGTTGTCTTCGGGCATCACGATCTGGTGGTAGTCGATCAGCGCGCCGGCGGTGGTGGCGTCCATAAAGGCGCCCAGCGAGGAGTCGACCGGGTAGCCCGGATCTTCATCGAGGGTGTCGAGCAGGGAGGGGCGCGGGGCGTCGGGCTGGTCGGAGTTGGCCGCCGGCAGGCTCATCTCGGCCGGCTCCCACCGTCGCACCGGGCCCTCGCCGACGCGCACCACGGCGTAGGCGTTGCGGCGCTCGTCGCGAAGCTCGGCGACGAGCAGGTGCACCGGGTACTGTCCCGGTTCCAGGTTCAGCGCGAAGGGTTCGGTGTCTAAGGCGTGCAGCGGGTCGCAGGCGATGAGCTGACCGGAGGGGAGGTTGATCGTGCCCACTGAACGGCGATGCACGACGATGTCGAAGCCCAGCCCGTCGATGATGGTGCCGTCTTCGAAGTCGCGAAAGGCGTGAAAGCGCATGGGTTTGCCATGGGTAGAAGGACGCACCGAAAGCGAAGGCGCGCCGCTCCCGGACCCTTGAAGGCCTGGCCCGGGATGCCTGAATCAAACGACTCGCGGAGGGGCGATTATTTCGATCGCAGAAGGCGCAACAGGCCCGAGAG
Organism: Lujinxingia vulgaris; assembly: GCF_007997005.1. Classification (GTDB taxonomy): domain Bacteria; phylum Myxococcota_A; class Bradymonadia; order Bradymonadales; family Bradymonadaceae; genus Lujinxingia. Next base: position 3,414 of record NZ_VOSL01000042.1, read on the forward strand.
GTTGGCCCTGAATGCGCCTCAGCGCGGCGCCCGGGCTCAGCCGGCGGCGGCCTGCTGGACGGCGATCTGGCAGAGCTCCAGATAACTCTCCGCCTTAAGGCTCGCCCCGCCCACCAGCCCGCCGTCGATGTCGGGCTGGGAGAGGAGTTCGGCGAAGTTGGAGGGTTTGACGCTGCCGCCGTAGAGGATGGGGATGGCCTGGGCGCTCTCGCGATCGAAACGATCTTCGAGCACCTCGCGCAAGAAGGCGTGCACCTCCTGGGCCTGCTGCGGCGAGGCGGTCTTGCCGGTGCCGATGGCCCAGATGGGCTCGTAGGCGAGGATGACGCGACGAGCCTCGTCGGCGCTGAGCCCGGAGAGGGCGGCGCGGACCTGGAACTCGACCTTGTCGCGGGTGCGGCCGCCCTCGCGCTCCTCCAGCGACTCGCCAAAGCAGACGATGGGGTGGAGGCCCTGCGCGAGCAGGGCGCGGGTCTTGCGGTTGACCCCTTCGTCGTCTTCGCCGAAGTACTGGCGGCGCTCGCTATGCCCCAGGATCGCGTAGCGCACCCCGAGCTCGCGCAGCATCGGGGCGGCGAGCTCGCCGGTGTAGGCGCCGGACTCGGCCCAGTGGGCGTTCTGGCTGGCGAGCAGCACCGGGGAGGAGGCCAGGGCCTCGCTCAAAGCGGAGATGTGCAGGGCGACCGGGGCGACGATGGCGGTCACCCCCCGGGTGGGAGCTCCCTCGGCGATGGCGCGGCCCAGGGTGAGGGCGTCGGCCTGAGTGAGGTTCATCTTCCAGTTTCCAGCGACGATGGTCGTACGCATGGGGAGCTCCGGGTGGTGGGCCGCCGCGCGCCCGGTGTGGGAAGCGGCGGGAGGGTTGAGGTCAGTCAGCGCGCCGGCGTTTCGAGTTACCCGGGGGGGGGGTGCGTCTCCGGGGGCTCGCGTTGCCGGCTCCTTCGGTGGTGATGTCGGGCATCAACACGGCTGCGCAGGCGTCCTGGCGAGGTGACGTGGATACTCTCGCACGAGGCGATCGCTCGCTTCAAGAGGACCCGTCCACCCCGAGTTGGTGAGTTCCGAAAAAAGATGGTCCCGATCGAAGATCGGTCGAGCCTTGAATTTGAGTTCAGGCGCTAAGGCGTTGAAATGATTGAAAGATTTCCCGCGTGATTGGTGCGCTCGCGCGGGCAACCTTTTGATACGTCTTGGTGTCGCGACGCGCTCAATCGATGGGGTAGTTCGCGCGCAAGGCGTCGATGCCCGGGAGCGATTTGCCTTCGAGAAGCTCCAGGCTGGCGCCGCCGCCGGTGGAGACATGGTCGATGGACTCGGCCAGCCCCGCCTTCTCGATCGCGGCCAGCGAATCGCCACCGCCGACCACGGTGTAACCCTCGGCGTTGGCCATCGCGCGGGCCACGGCGAAGGTGCCTTCGGCGAAGGCCGGCTTCTCGAAGACCCCCATCGGGCCGTTCCAGAAGATGGTGGAGGCGCGGGCGATGGCGCGACCGTACTCCTCGGCGGTACGCGGGCCGATGTCCAGGCCCATGGAGCCGCCGGGCACCACGTTATCGTCGGTGATGGTCGCCTCGGTGGCCTCAAAGCTCGGGGCGACGCGGTGGTCGACCGGCAGGCGCAGTTTGACGCCCTGGGCTTTGGCGCGGTTGAGGATGGAGGTGGCCTGGTCGATGAAGTCGCGCTCGACCAGCGACTCTCCCACGCCTACTCCCTGCGCGACCAGGAAGGTGTAGGCCATCGCCCCGCCGATGAGGATCTCGTCGACCTTGTCGAGCAGGCTCATCAAGACGCCGAGCTTGTCGCTGACCTTGGCGCCGCCGACCACCGCCACAAAGGGCTTCTCGGGACGCTGGAGCAGGCGGCCCAGGCCCTGCAACTCCGCGCGCATCAGCAGCCCGGCGGCCTTATGGTTGCGATCGAAGTATTTGTTGATCGTGTACACCGAGGCGTGCGCGCGGTGCGCGGCGCCGAAGGCGTCGTTGACATAAAAGTCCGCCAGCTCCGCCAGCTCCTTTGCGAACCCGTCATCTCCCGACTCCTCGCCGGGCTCAAAACGCAGGTTTTCAAGGAGCATCACCTGATGACGGGGCTTCAAGTCGGCGATGATCTCGGCCACATCCGGGCCCACGACCGCCTCGGGGAAGACCACCTCGACGTCGTAGAGCAGAGTGTCGGTGTCGAGGAGCTGGGCCAGGCGCGCGGCCACCGGCTCCAGGGTGTACTTCGGGTTGACCTTGCCTCTGGGGCGGCCCAGGTGGCTGCACAGGATCACCTTCGCGCCGGCCTCCAGGCAATGCACGATCGTGGGCAGCGCGGCGCGAATACGCGTGTCATCGGCGACCTCCCCGTTGTTGAGCGGGGTGTTAAAATCGACGCGGATCAGCACGCGTTTTTCGTTGAGGTCGAGCTCGTCGACGAATTTAATGCCGGTGGTGTCCATCAGGCTTTTGGGCTCCGCAGCGTCGGGCGCAAGCGCCCCACAGGTTCAGTCGAAAAGTCAGCGGTCATGTTAGCAAGTGCGGGAGACGCTTCCGCGCTGGAAGCGTCTCCCGCACCCGACCCCCCTTTAAGCATCGCTAAAAAGGTCGGTGCTTATTACGCCGTGAGCTATCGTTGACGCCGTATCTGCTGCGTTGAGAACTCCTCGGGCAGCGTTGCAAAGCCTCGACGATGCTAAAGCATCGCCTGTGTTTTGCGCCTTGCCCGAGAAGCTCTCAACTTCGCAGCTATCGACGTCAACTTCTACTCACGACGTAGTCAGGGTGGGTGTTTTGCGTGTGAAATCAGAGGCTTACGCGGTCTTTTTGGCGATAAACTTCGCCACATCGACCATGCGGTTGGAGAAGCCCCACTCGTTGTCGTACCAGGAGATGACTTTGATGAAGTCATCGCCCAGCGCCATCGTGGACAGGCCGTCGACGATCGAGGAGTTGGGGTTGCCGATGTAGTCCGAGGAGACCAGCGGCTCGTCGGAGAAGCCCAGGATACCCTTGAGCGGGCCTTCGGCCGCTTCGCGAAGCGCCTTGTTGACGGAGTCGACGTCGGCTTTTTTGCCAAGACGCACGGTCAGGTCGATGCAGGAGACGTTGGGGGTGGGCACGCGGATGGCCATACCGTCGAGCTTGCCCTTGAGCTGGGGGAGGACCTTGGTCACGGCGATGGCCGCGCCGGTGGTGGTGGGGATCATGTTGACGGCCGCCGCCCGCGCCCGACGGAAGTCGGAGGGGTGGGGGGTGTCCAGGATCACCTGGTCGTTGGTGTAGGAGTGCACCGTGGTCATCAGGCCGAGCTCAATGCCGAAGACCTCGTCGAGGACTTTGGCCACCGGCGCCAGGCAGTTGGTGGTGCAGCTGGCGACGTCGACGATCTTCATGTCGTCGTTGAAGTCGTCGTTGTTCACGCCCATGCAGAGCGAGAGGTCGACGCCTTTGCCCGGGGCCGAGATCAGCACGCGTTTGGCGCCGGCATCCAGGTGCTTGGCGGCCTGCTCGCGCTTGCGGAAGACGCCGGTGCTCTCGATGACCATGTCGACGCCGAGCTCACCCCAGGGGAGCTCCGCCGGATCGCGCAGCGAGGTGACCTTGAGCAGCTTGCCGTCGATGCGGATGCCGCCGTCGACCGCCTCCACCGTGCCCGGGTAGGTGCCGTGCACCGAGTCGTATTTGAAGAGCACCGCCAGCTGCTCCGGGCTGGTCAGGTCGTTGACGGCGACCAGCTCGACGTCCGGGTCGGCCAGCGCAATTCGTCCCACACAACGTCCAATACGTCCAAATCCATTAATCGCGATCTTCGTCGTCATTGTATCTCCATGTTGGGGTCAGGGGTCGTTGGTAGGTTGGATCTACGGCGCCTGGCCGGCGCGTGTCTGTGGCTGGTTCTCTAACACTCGCGCGCCCAATGCAAGGCTCGACCGGGGTCGCGATGTGGGTCGCGGGTTCCGTCCGTCTCGGAGCCGGTAGCTTAGGCACCCTCCGGCGTAAAACAAGGTCTGGGGTTCTTGCCGGGGCGGTGCGCAGGTCGCCCCCTCAGATAAGGAATGCGCATTGTGTCGGTAGTGCTTAAAAGAAGTGTGTGCCCGGGCGTGTAAGGCTCTCTTGTAAAGTTAGGTTGCGCGCCGGCAGGGGTTGGGCTAAGGGGTGCGCATATTTTTCCAGTGGGAGCCGCGACGAGTGCCTTCGACGAGGGGTCGGGCAACTTCGAGTGTGTGGCGATATGGAGGTCGCAATGGGGCTGGCAATTGGTGTGGGAGCGCTGGTGCTCTTTGAGCAGGACAATCCGGCGGCGGCGCAGGCGATGCGCGACGATCTGGCGTATATTAACACCGTGTTGGAGGCCGAGGGGCTGCCCACGCATCAGGAACCCGAGCATTTTGAGGGCATCGAGGGGGGGCGGCCGAAGCCGCGTGCTTCGCTGAACTCGTTTCCTTACTCCTGGCTGCATTACCTGCGGCGCTTCGGTGCGCATATCATGCGCGATCCACGCTGGGTGCCCTACCCGGTGGAGCCGGGCGAAGATCCGGCCGACGACCGGGTGCTACGCCAGCTCTACCGTCAGCTGCGCTCGCACCTGCTCTGCCACTCCGACAGCGAGGGGTATTACCTGCCGATCGACTTTCACGAGATCTACTTTGATCCGAAGCATAAGATCCGCGGTGGGGCGCTGGGCTCGTCGATTCGGCTGCGCGAGGAGCTCTTGCTCCTGACCGACGCGTTGGAGATCGAGGTCGACGCCGAGGGCAATCTCGATGACGACTACGCCGCCGAGCTGGCCGCCCAGCGCCCGGCCGGTCAACCCTTTGCGATCGAGCGCCTGGTGTGGCTCTCGCTCTATGAGGCGGCGCGTCTGAGCATTGAGCATAAGACGGCGATCACCTTTTATTGATCACGACTTTTCGGGCGATCGCGTCGACGTCGACGTGCCCCGAAAAACGAGCGCAGTGAGTCTGGCGCTTAGAGAAAATCCAGAGGATCGCCCGGGCCAAAGAGGGGGCGACCCACCTCTTCGGGTTCGGCGTCGGGGTCGTCTTCGGGGAGCTCGTGGGACTCGCAGCCGCAGGGGATGATATGCGGGTCGAGGCGGTAAAAACGCGCGAGCTCTTCGTAAAGATCGGGGGCCTCGTCGAGGAGCACATCCGGCAGCTCGAAGAAGGCTTCGGTGGCCACGGCAAAGAACTCCGCCTCATCTTCGGCGCCGTAAAGATCGAGAAAGGCCTGCTCGGGGTGCTGGCGCAGCGCGTCAAAATAATGCTGGAAGACGCGCGCCCAGGGCTCATAATCTTCCCCGCTGTGCAGAAGGGGGGTGCCGTCAAAATAGCCGCTGGAGACGTCGAGCACGTGGGCGAGCTCGTGGAGAATGGGGTTGAACCCGCTGCAGGGGTAGGCCAGGCCCTGCTGGCAGGCCGGCCAGCTGAGCACGACGGTGCCAAAGGGGTGGGCCTCCCCGTGGATCGGGCCGCCGAAGGCGTCATCGGGGCGCGTGAAGTCTTCGCCGTAGACGACGAACTCGCTGAGGCGCTCAAAGGCGTCCAGGGGAAGCGCGCGGGCCATGCGCGCGCCCTGAATGGCCAGGGTCAGCCGAATGGTGTCGTCGAGCTCAAAGCCGCCGGCGCCGACCCAGTGTTTTTGTTTCATGAGGATCTTCAGGTGCGACTTCAGCCCCTGGCGCTCTTCGAGGCTGAGTGCGTCGAGAAAGGGCAGCGCCTCGGCCAGAGCGTGGTGCCAGGCGGGGGGCAGCGGCTCTTTGAGCAGGGCGTTTCGTCGGAGGCGTTTGAAGAGGCCGAACATGAAGACTCAGGGGGTAAGAAGGGCAGAGGCGGCGCGCTGGCGAGGTTATAGCGTGACAACAGGCTTCATGCGAAGCTGCGCGGGTGCTTCAAAGGTGCTCGCGCGGGGTTGCCTCGCCAGCGCCCGGGCTTGAAAAGTCGCCACTGGCGAGGCTACCAAAGAGGGCAGTGCGATGGTGATGGATCGTTAAAGCGCGAAAAGGTTGCGAGTTTTCGCCGAATCGAAAGGTGCAGGCTGTGAGCGTAAAGATGATGTTTGGGAAGATCGCCGGGGTGTGGCTGGTCACGCTGTGTGTGCTTTTGGCCGGGGTCGGTGTGGCCACTGCGCAGGAGCAGGCGCCGCTGCGGCTGGGCTACATCAACACCGCCGGCGACAGCGGTGAGCGATCCTACGAGAGCATCGAAGATGCGCTGGAGGAGAGCACCCAGATCGAGCTGCTCGATGATGGCGAGGTCCTGGCGAGCGCGCAGGCGATGGGGCTGGAGCTTGCGACGTTTCGGCAGAGCGCGCTGCGCGAGGAGAATCGCGCCGCCTTTGCGCAGCTGATGTCCGAGGAGAACATCGAGGGGCTGCTCATCCACGATGTCTTCGGCGGGGGCAACACCCTGCAGGTGGTGGTGCTGGGGCCGCGTGGCGAGGAGCTGGCCGATGTGCGTTACAGCATTCGTCGGGGGCGCATCGATCAGGATGGCGTGATGCAGGTGCTGCGGGAGGTCTTCTCGGCGTTGGTGCCGGAGGTGTTGGCCTACCGGGAGGCGCAGGAGCTGGAGCGTCAACGCCAGCTTGAGGAAGAAGAGGCCGCCCGCGCCCAGACCGAGGCCCAGGTCGAGCCCCTCGATCAGGAGGACGATCTTCGGGCAGCTGCCGTCGCCCGGCATCGCCAGCAGTACGGTAACATGGCGCCGCACCTGAAGGTGCGTGCCGGGCTGATGGTGGGACAGCGGATGATGCGCCAGAGCACCAACGAGGCCTTTGAGATCAATCACAACACGCCGCTCTTTGGAGGGGGAGCGCGCGTGGACGCGATGCTGGCGATCTTTGATGGAGGTCGGGCGGCGCTGGAGGTGGGAGCGCATTTCGACGTCGCGCCTTATACCTCGCAGTTTGCCGATGAGCCGCTGGCCGGGCAGTACATGCGCGGGGGCGGGCAGGTGCGTTATGTGCGCGGGCTGGGGCCCTCGCTGAAAGGGCGCGGGCTTGTGGGCGCGGAGATCTTGAGCGCGACGCTGGCGCCCAACGCCCTCTACACCGGTCACAGCTACCTGACGGCCCAGCTGGGCGTGGGGCTGGGCTATGCGTTCGGGGAGCTTGCGGAGCTGAACCTGGCCGCGCTCTTTACGCCGGTGATCAGCGGCACGAACTCCGCCGGGGCGTATGGCGAGGGGAGCTTCGCGCCGAGCGCGTCGGCGCAGGTGGGGCTTGTGGTGCGCACCTTTGAGCCCTTCTTGATCGGGGTGGATTACACCTACCAGCTGCACCTGCGGGAGTTCCCGGATCCGGTGATTGTGGAGGCGCCGGTGAGCAGCCGCGACCAGTTTCATACGGTGCTGATCTCGGCGGGTTACCGCTTTGATTTTGGCGGGTGAGCTGGCGAGTCAGCGGGGGATGCTGCACCATGCTAACGAGGCGCTCACCCGCATGGGGAGCGCCTCGTCGCAGGTTGTTTTTAGAGGCCAGTGAGGCTGTTCAGGCTCAGGCCTGGGTGGCGATCATGAACTCGCGGATCATCTTGGCAGCGAGCGCCGAGGTGATGCCGGCGTGGTCCAGGGGAGGGCTGGTCTCGACCAGATCGAAGCCCACGAGGTTCTCGAAGGTGGGCAGGAAACGGGCAATCGCCAGGGCCTGGTGGCTGCTCAGGCCGCCGGGCTCCGGGGTGCCGGTGCCCGGGGCGTAGGCCGGGTCGACCGCGTCGATATCAAAGGTGCAGTAGACGGGGCGGTCGCCCCAGAGATCGCGCAACTTCTCAAGCTCCGCGACGAGCTCGGAGGTTGACTCGGTGAGGATCTGGGGGATGTGCTGGTGGGCGAACTCCGCCTCTTCGGCCGGGCCGCTACGCACGCCGACCTGCACCAGGCGCGGGGGCTGGTCGGTGGGGCTCATGCCCAGCGCGTTCCAGCACAGGCGCAGGGCGGTGGCGTGGCTGAGCTCCTGATCGGCGTAGGTGTGTCGAAGATCGAAGTGGGCGTCGACGTGCAGGATCACCGCGTCGGGAAAATGCTTTGCGATGGCGCGCACGATGCCGGCGCTCACCAGGTGTTCGCCGCCCATGGCCACCGGGCGCTTGCCGGCGTTGAGGATCTGATCGACGGCTTCTTCGATGACGTCGAGGCAGGCCGCCGGGTTTCCGAAGGGAAGATCGAGGTCGCCGGCGTCGAAGAAGGTGTCGTCGGCCAGGGCGCGGCGCTGCTCGACGGAGTACTCTTCGAGGTTGTCGGCGAAGTAGCGGATCTCGCGCGGCCCCAGGCGCGTGCCGGCCCGAAAGCAGCACGTAAAGTCCATGGGGATGCCAAAGAGGATGTTGGAGGCGGCCTCAAAGCTTGGGGCTGAGCCCAGAAACTGTCCGTAGGGTTTGTCGACAAAGGTCATCGCAGGCTCCGGGCGCCGAAGAGAGCGCGTGGCAGGGGGGCGAAAAGGGTCGATGAGAGGGGCGTTAACGGGCTGGCGAGGCAGGCGTTTGCGCCGCCGAGCGTGTAGCTGAAAAGCGCGCGGGGGGCAATCGCGGCGCGCAGATCGGGCTTGACCTTAACGGGGGAGGATTTACCATCTGCCCATTGTGTATTCACTGTGCTGGCGAGTGACCTGGGAGTCTCGCGGTCGGGTCAACTCTGCTCTTCGAGGGTTCGAGGAGGGGAGTCGTATGCGCCGCGTCTTGCTCTGAGGAGACTCCTGTATGGAAACACCCGCGCGACACAGCCCATCGTTCGAGACGACTGACCAGCTCCCCGAGGCGTCCATCAAGCGTCCGGGTGGGGAGATGATCACCAGTTACAACCCGGCCAACCAGCACGCCATCGGGGAGGTGGCGCGTACGATGGGGTCGCAGGCCGCCGAGGTGATGGGGCGTGCGGGGGAGGCGCAGCGGGCCTGGCGGCGGCGTCCGCTGGTGCAGCGCCTTGAGGTCGCTCAGGAGGTGCTCGGCGCGCTGATGGACTGGCGCGAGGATCTTCTGGAGCTGGGGATTGAAGAGCTGGGGATGACGCCCCTGGAGATGCGTCGCGCCTGGTGGCGGATGATGGCGATTTTAAGGGAGGTGCTCGACGCCGCGCCGACCTCCTTGAGTGAGGAGGCGCTGAAGGTGGGCGGGGGGCTCTTCTCGCGGCGACGCGAGCGGGCGGCGGCGTACTGGCGGCCGCGGGGGGTGGTGGCGTGTGTGGCGGGAAGCTATGACGTGCTGGAGAGCGCGGTGGTGCAGGGGATGGCGGCGCTGGTGGCGGGCAACACGGTGGTGGTGGCGGCCGATGAGCGCGCGCCGCTCTTGCTGAGCTCGGTGGGCAATGTGATCGCTCAGACGATCGCCTCACCGGCGGTGTGGACGACGGTCTGCGGGAGCGATGAGCTCGCTGAAGAGCTTGCGCGGCGCGCCGATGCGGTGGTGGTGCAGGGCTCGGCCAGCCGGGTGCGGCGCGTGCGTGGGGCGGCGGCCGAGGGGCTGGTGCCGATCTGGGGCGATGCGCCGGGGGCGGATGTGGCGGTGGTGCTCAATGATGCGGATCTGGTCGCCGCGGCGCGGGCGGTGGTCTGGGGCGCGATGTGCGGCGCGGGCCGGCGAAGGGCGGCGATTCGGCGGGTGTGGGTGCAGCAGTCGATCGCGGCGGTGTTCACCGATCAGGTTGTCGCCGAGGTGCTGCGTCTGCGTCAGGGGATGCCCGGGGTCGAAGAGGTGGAGGTGGGGCCCCAGGCGGACTTCGGGGAGGTGGAGCTGCTTGAGGAGCTCATCGATGACGCGGTGGAGCAGGGCGCGAAGTTGCTGGTCGGGGGCTCGCGGCGACGGCGTTGTGAGGGGGCGTTTTTTGAGCCGACGGTGATCAGCGGCGTCGATGAGACGATGCAGCTGTGGAAGGCGGCGGTGCCGGGTCCGATTGTGGCGCTGACGGTGATGCGTTCGCCGGCGGAAGCCTCGATGCGTTGCCGCGATCGGGGTGGTCCTGTTCGGGCGTCGATCTTTAGTAAAAGCGTGAGCGTCGCCCGGGAGGTGGGGATGCAGTTTGAGGCGGCGGTGGTCGGGATCAACGAGCCGGTGAGCGATCTTCCGCCGGGCTATGGTCCGCAGGAGGCGGCCTGCGGGGGGCTGCGGCAGCTCGACGCCATAGAGGCGCTGCGCGCCTCATCGCGACGCGCGGTGATGGTGGAGTCGGCGCCGGGGTTTGGCCGCGGCATCAACCTGCGCGGCTTCGCCGATGCGGAGCGGCAGCAGCGGCTGCTCGACGCCTGGACAGCGCTGCGATTTGAGCGTGGCGTCGCCCGGCGGGTCACCCGCATCTGGAACCACCTGCGCCCGGGATAATGCGCTGTCGGCGCAAGGCCAGCGCTGCGCCGGCGCGCCCGGTCTGTACAGCCCTCCGGGGCACCGATAGAGTGGAAGATCGGACCGGCCTGCGACCTTTATACGAAGGTTGTCGGCGCGGGGCCGATCTTTTGGAGGCGAGTTATGACGGATGCATCAGTGGAGCTGGCCGGACGGCTTCTGGAAAAGATTGAGGCGTGTGAAGACGAGGAGCGCTACCGCGATTATCGCGATCAGCTCTACGCGCTGGGCACGCCGATCCTGGGGGTGTTGCGGGATAATCTGGGGCATCGCCATCATCTGCGTCGCATGGCTGCGGCGACCAACCTGGGGAGGCTGGGGGATCGGGAGTCGATCCCGAAGCTCATCGGGTTGATCCACGATCCGCACGCCGGGGTGCGCGAGATGGCGCTCTTCTCGCTGGGCATCCTGGGGGATTCGGCCAGCACCGAAGCGGTGCTGGGCGCGATGCATGATTACGATGCGGACGTGCGCTATCGCGCGCTGGTGGCCCTGGGGGATCTGAACTACGCGCATCTCGAAGAGGTGTTGATTCGGGCGATGGAGGATGAGTCGTACGGGGTGCGCGAGCAGGCGCTTACGCAACTTCGCACCGTGGGGACGCCGCGTTGTTTGCCAGTGGTGCTCAAGGCGCTGCTGGAGCGCGAGCTGGAGATGCAACAGAGCGCCGAGGAGATCCTCGACCGCCTGGTGCCGCGGCTGACGCGGGAGCAGTACAAGAAACTTCCCGATCAGCTCACCCCCCGGGAGCGTCGCCTGGTGCTCAACTACCTGGAGGCACGCAACCTCCAGGAGGTCTACGGCACGTTGTGGCAGCGCCTGCAGCTGGTCTCCAAGACGTCGACGCCCTCGCGCGGGCTCGATAAGTACGGGCGACTTCTGCATACCGATGAGGAGCGCCCCTTTTTGACGCGGGCGTTTGAGCGCGAGGAGGTCGTCAGCACGTTGGTGGAGCACTTCACCGACGATCGCAGCCAGCGCAGCATGTTGCTGGTGGGCGAGGCCGGGGTGGGCAAGACTGCGATCATTCACGAGGTCGCCCTGCGGCTGAGCACGGATGAAGAGGGCTGGCAGATCCTGGAGACGAACACCAGCGAGCTCATCAGCGGGACGCGTTATCTGGGCGACTGGGAGACCAAGCTCAAGGAGATGGCCGAGGCGATCCTCAAGCACGACAAGGTGTTGATGTACATCACCAACCCCAACGATCTGCTGGGGGCGGGGGCGCACTCCAAGAGCGATGAGAACTTTGCGGACTTCTTTAAGCCCTACCTGCAGCGTGGTCAGCTGCGCATCATCGCCGAGTGCACCGAAGAAGATCTGAAGAACGGGCTGAGCCGCGATCCGGGCTTCTTGCGGCTCTTCCGTCAGGTCAAAGTGCAGCCGATGGATGAGGCCGAGACACTTGCGGTGCTCACGCGGCGGTTGAGCGCGCTGAACCTCAACGAAGATCGCTTGCTGCACGCCGAGCCGGGGTGTCTGGAGCAGGTCCGCGACTTCGCCGAGAGTTTTTACACGCGCAGCTTTGCGCCGGGGCGGGCCTGCGACCTGATGGATGCGTTGATCGATTACACCCTCCGCCAGGAAGAGCCGACCACGGGTGAGTTTGTGCTGCGCAGCCATAACATCCCGCCCTGTCTGGCGGAGGTCACGGGCATGAGCCTGGATCTTCTCGACGACACGCGGCCGATGAACCTGGAGGAGACCCGGGCGTGGTTTAAGCGTCGGGTCATCGACCAGGAGCGGGCGGTGGATGCGATCGTCGACCGGCTGGCGATGGTCAAGACGGGCATGCACGATCCGGCGCGCCCCCTGGGGGTGTTCTTCCTGGTGGGGCCGACCGGGGTGGGGAAGACCTACTTTACGGGGCTTGTGGCCGAGCGTCTCTTCGGCTCGAAGTCGCGCATGGTGCGTTTTGATCTGAGTGAGTATCAGGGGCGCTTTGCGCTGGAGAAGTTGATCGGTTCTCCGCATGACAAAGACCGCGAGGGTCTGCTCACCGAGGCGATCCGCAACCAGCCCTTCTCGGTGTTGCTCTTTGATGAGTTTGAGAAGGCCGACGCCGAGATCTTCAACCTCTTTTTGCAGATCCTCGATGAGGGGCGGCTGACCGACGCGCGTGGTCGCACCACGGACTTTCGCCAGACCCTGATCTTTTTGACGAGCAACCTGGGGGCCTCGCGCACCAGCGTGCAGGCGATGGGGTTTGGGCCCGAGGATCGCCGCCAGGAGCAGGGCACGCATATCCGCAACAAGCTCGATGAGTTCTTCGCCCCGGAGTTTCTTAACCGCCTCGATGAGGTGTTGGTCTTTAACCCGCTGACCCCCGATGCGATGGAGCGCCTGGTGGAGCTGGAGCTGAACAAGGCGCTGGAGCGTCGCGGGTTTAAGCGTCGGCGTCTGCAGGTCGAGGTTGACCCGGCGGCGCGGCGCTGGCTAGAAGCGCGGGGGTTCAGCGAGCGCTTTGGCGCCCGCGAGCTCAAACGCACGCTGGAGAAACACGTGCTCACCGCGATCAGCCGCGCGCTGCTGGAGAGTCCGGGGCCGCATACCGGCAAGAGCGCGCGTGTGGGTGTGGAGGACGATCAGATCCGCGTGACTCTGCATAAGCTCACCACCCCTCCGGCGAAGTCGCCGGGCCTGCCGCGCGAGCCGCGCACACCGAGTCGGGTGGAGACGCCTTAACGCCATGAAGTGAGAGTCAGGATGAACGATGTCGAGCGATTCTGCGCGGCGCGCGGGCTGCCCGCAGATGCCCGCAGCCTGGAGCGCCTGGAGCAGTACGTGGGGCTGCTGCTGCAGTTTAATGAGGCGATGAACCTCATCGGCCCGATGGATCGCCAGGAGGTGATCGACGAGCTGATCCTCGACAGCCTGGTGGCCGCCGAGGCCCGTCAGCCGGCCGGCCCGATACTCGATGTGGGCACCGGGGCGGGGCTGCCGGGGATGGTGCTCAAGATCGTCTACAGCGATCTTCCGATCACGCTGGTGGAGCCGCGCCGCAAGCGCGCGACCTTCCTCAAAATTGTGACGCACCGCCTGGGGTTGAGCGAAGTTTCGATTCGCAATGAGCGCATCGAAGAGGTCGAGGGCGACGCTTTCGATTATGTGATCTCCAAGGCGTTTCAGGCGCCGGTGCAGTGGCTGGAGACGGCGCGCCCCTATGTGGCCCCGGGCGGTGCGGTGGTGTGCATGGCGCGCGAGCGCGACCGCCCCGAACTCTCCGAGCTCGCCGCCCGCCTCGATCTTCACCTGGCCGGCACCGCCGCCGGCGCCGGAGAGGGCGAGGAGCTGCGCGTGAGTTTTGCGTTTGAGGCCCCTCGCCAGGCGTGAGCGCGGCTCAGGTTTGTCCCCGTCGGGGGGGAGGTTTGCTTTAACGGCGGCGTCGGCGCGCGCTCAGAAGTGCGATGGCGATCAGCCCCCACCACCTGGCTCCGATAGACCCACCCGCCTGCGCGCAGCCCGGCTCGCCAGCCTGACCGGCGTCGGCTGCGTCGGGGATGTCGCCGGCGTCGGTGATGTCGCCGGCGTCGGTCGCCTCATCGTCAAACACGTCCGGGTCAATGCCCAGGCCGCGGGCCAGCTCGGGCCACACCGCCTGACAGAGGTTGGCGGTGTCGTCGGCGTTTCGGCATGTGCTCTGCGGTCCCCGAAGCTCACGGAAGTCCACCAGGGGCTCGACCTCGCCATCTTCGTCGAGCAGCGCCAGATCAAAGCCGTCGGTGGCGCGGTGCCCGCAGATCAGGAGCCCTTTGGCGGTGGGGGTCAGACAGCGGGCGTGATGCTCGGAGGGGAGTTCGTGCCAGAGTTCGGGGGCCTGCTGCCCAATAGCAGCGCGCTCGGCGGTGAAGATGCCCGGGCTAGCGTCGGAGCCGCTGAGCCAGGCGCGCTCGCCATCGGTCGAGAGGGCGCCGGCGGCCGGCCAGGCGTCGAGCTCAAAGACCGGGGCGCCGGGGGCGGGCAGAGCAGAGAGCGCGCTCCAGTAGACCTCCTGCGCTTCGGGGCCCTGGGCGTGCCAGAGGAGCTGACCTTCGGCGGCGTCCAAAAGGTAAGGGTAGCGGCGATCGGCGGGGAGCTCGAAGAGGTTGAGTGTGGGTGCGGCTGAGCGCACATCGAGGTGGGCCACCACAGCCTCACCGCGGCGCGCATCCGGGGTGCGAAAGGCGCTCAGCGCCACCTGGCCCTCGCCGACAAAACGCACGCCGGTGGGACGAAGATCGCTTAAGTCGACCTCAAGCGGACGCCAGGTGCGGCCGGCGTCCGCGCTGTAATGAAGCTGCGCGCCGGTGGCGTCGGCCAGAGCTACCATGACCTCGCCAGTGGCCGGGCGGTGGTCGGCGTCGACCGGGGGGAGCGCGTAGGTGTGCACCACCTCGATCTGACAGTCTGGTTCGCTCAGCGCCACGCGATCCTCACCCAGGCTCACCCAGAGATCCGAGGCAAAGGGAAGCATCAGGTAGGTCTCGCCAGCCTCAAAGGCCTCTTCGCAGATGTAGCGCGAGGGCGCGCTCTGCGACATCACCCCGAAATTGGTCGAGAGCGCCCAGAGCACATCGCCCCCACCGGGGTCGGTGAGGGCGAAGGCCTGGCGCGCCCGGGGGGGCGCGCCGTGGGCATAAAGCGCTGGCGAGGCGCTCAAAAGGGTGGCCGCCGCCAGCGCGGCAAGCGATGCCGGGCGGCGGCCGAAGCTGGCGAGGGTGTGGATCATTGGACCGGGAAGCCGAAGTCGATCACGTCGCGACGGTACACGTCGGTGCTCGGCCAGCGGATGTTGGCCACGTGCCAGAAGTAGCCCTCTGAGGGCAGGTAGGTGTTGCGCAGCTGGAAGCGAAGCTCGCCGCGGATGTAGATGCGCACCGTGGCGTAGGCCGCGCCCAGGCCGCGGTCGGTGAAGTAGTAGACGCCCACGCCGTACTCCAGGCCCGACTCCGGGTTGGAGTGGTTGATGTTCTCCGGGCCGCCGCAGCAGGTGTCGTCGATGTCGAGGCGAGGATCGTCGCGCTCGTCTTCGGGGTTGCCCCAGTTGGGGAAGCGGTTGTTCCAGTAGACGCTGCCATCGCCATTCCAGCGGCCCGAGGGGTGGAGGTAGTGCAGGTCGAGGTCGACGCCGGCCTCCGGGGTGGGGTTGGCCACGCCGGGAGCGTCCCAGACCAGCTGGATGTGCACATCATCTTCGGGGATGGCCTGAATGGTGACGGTGGCCGGCTCGCCACAGCTGGCGACACCCTGGTTGTCGTAGACCATCAGCTCGACCACATAGGTGCCGGCAAGATCCAGGTAGAGGGTGGGGTCGGCGAGGTTGGGGCTGGGGCTCACGCGGGCCTGGGAGTTCTCGGGGGACTCCAGGATGGTCCACTCGTAGAAGTCGACCTGCCCGTCGGGATCGAAGCTCGAGCCGCCGAGAAGTTCAATGGTGTTGAGCGGAAGGGCGGTGCCTTCGGTGAAGGTGCGGGTGGTGTTGAGGATGCGGCCTTCGGCCACGGCCACCGGGCACTCGTTGTCGGTGCCCTCGCCAAGCAGCGCGATCTCGTAGGGCGAAGCGACGGGGTCGTTGCTCTCGATGGTCAGCTTCGCCTCGTAGGACGCCGTCTCGGAGATGGGCGCAAAAAGTGCCTGGAAGGTCGCCGAGCGCGAGGGATCGATGATGACCGGCGCGTCGTCCGGGTCGCCGCCGAGCGGGTCGAGGTTGAGGTCGAAGACGCTCTCGGTGTTCTCGCTCACGAAGATGTTGGTGAGCTCCAGGGGGGTCTCGGCGCTGCAGTTGGTGATGACGATGGAGCGGCGGCCGACCTGACCGGCGGAGCTGGCGCCGAAGTCGAGCACCTCGCCCTGGTTGACCTCCATGCAGGGGGAGCCGCTGTTGCCGATCAGCTCCAGCGAGAAGGTCGAGCGGTTGGGATCGTTGGAGAGGATCGTGATCTCGCCGGAGGAGGGGTTGTTATTGACCGGGCGGAACCAGATGCGGATGTCGAAGGATTCGCCGGGCTCAAGCACCTCGGGCCACTGGTCGGTGTCGCTCTCAAGGTCGGCCGGGTCGGCGCCCGGGGCCGGGAAGGCGATGTCGAAGTCGCTGTTCTGGCCGAGCAGGATCTGGCTGATGGTCAGCGGGGTGGTGCCGATGTTCTGGATGGTGGTCAGCGTCCAGGCTTCTTCGCCGGCGGGCACGCGGTTAAAACGCACGGCCTGGTTGCCGAAGATCTGCGGTCCGAGCTGCGGGGTGTTGAGCTCGACGATGACCTCGGCGTTGTCCGGGTCGTTGGTCTGCATGCGGACTTCGGCGCGGGCCGGGTCGGGGCTGACCGGGATGTAGCTCACGTTGAACTCGTGCGACTCGCCCACCGGGATCTGCAGGGTGCTCAAAAAGCCCTGGCCGCGACGAAACTGCGGGGTGGGGCTCTCATCGATGAGCTCCATCTCGGTGATGTTGAGCACCGAGCCGCCGGTGTTGCTGATGATCAGCGTCGTGGTCTCGCGCTCTCCGATGGGGGTGTCGGGGAAGTTGAAGCTCGACGGGGAGACGAGGATCGACGGCGCATCGAGTCCGGAGAGGTTGTCGCCATCGCCATCATCGTCGCCGCAGCCAACCGCGCCGACGAGCAACATCATGGCCAGGGGCAACAGGAAGGACGAGAGCCGACCGGCGCTCGGAGTGTGGGAAAGAAGCGGGTTGAACATAGGTTCCTCTCAGACTTCGGAGACCGAATCGTGGTGCAGGCCGGGGATGGCCTTCAGGGGAGGGGAGGAGTCGCGGAGCTGCGATGAGCGCGTCAGGGAGACGCCGCCGCGTGGGGGATCGCCGCCGTCGTAAGCTGGCCCGGCGACAGGACCATTCGCGGCGAATAGTAGCTATCTTCTCAAACACATACAAGGATCGAGGTGGTGGCGCCGAGCGGGGGAGAGGGGGCGCTTAGATGCCGGCCTTGTAGAGGTAGAACCAGTTGGCCGCCGGGAGCAGCAGGAGCAGCGCTTTGAAGACGAGATCTTCGCGGTGGCTTAAGCTCAAGACGAGGCGGCGCTGGCGCAGGTAGGTGAAGAGGCTGAGCACGCCCCAGATGGCGATCACGGCGTAGAGGGCGATGATCAGCGGCTGAAAGGCGATGGCCGTGGCGATGTCGCCGCGTGTCAGCGCCAGCGTGGCGCGGGTGGCCCCGCAGGTCAGGCAGGGCATCTCGAAGAGGCGCTTCATGCCGCAGGTGGAGAACTCCCAGACGCCGGTGCGCACCGCCCAGGCACCCAGCGGCATCGCAAAGAGGGGCAGCATCACCAGGGCCCCGACCGGGACCTCGCCGAGAGGGCGTTGTGTGATGTAAATGCGCATAAACGTTGAGGGATCGGGTCTTTACCAGAGCTGCAGGAGGATGCCCACGATCTCTTCGGCGGTCAGGCGCGCGGCCTCACCGGGGGTCAGGCCGGTGTGCACCGCGCGGCGAAGCACCGCCGAGATGGCCACCCCGCGGCCGTAGACCGCGCCGGTGGGGGTGGTGATCTCCGAGAAGAAGACGTCGGCCTCGGTCTGGTGCAGGGTGAAGGTCAGGCGCGCGGTGGTCAGGGTGCGCTCCATCGTCTCGATGGCCGCCTGGCGCGAGATGTAGGCGTCGGCCCAGAGCTTCTCTTTTTTGAAGGCGGTGCTCAGCGCTGAGGGCAGCCAGGTGTGCAGTCTTCCGAAGATGCGCTCGGGGTGATCGTGGGTGGCCAGCGCCACCGGCAGGCTGTCGTGCAGGGGGATCACCGCCAGATCGCCGGAGTCGAGGGCGTCGAAGAACTCGTCTTCGTCGACCTCGTCGGCGAGCTGGTCGGCGGCCTCTTCGTCGCGCTCGACCACGGCCCAGAGCCCGGGGGCCAGGCGCGAGTAGGCGCCGCCCTCGGGGTCTTCGACCCAGTCTTCCAGCAGATCGATCCAGGCCCATTTGATGTTGAAGGGGCGGCCAAAGACCTCTTCGAGCTCGTCTTCGTCGAGCTCGTCGTAGACCAGCGCGCTCTCGTCGTCGGGGTGCCAGGTGGGCATGGCCTGGGGGTCGAGGCGGCGGCGGGGCTGAAGATCGTAGCGCAGCGTCTCTTCGAGGCGGTCGACAAAGACGCGGATCACCCCGGCGTCGTCGGCAAAGCCGTAGGTCAGCGCGGCGCGGCGCGTGGCCTCGGGGCCCACGTCGGTGCCGCAGTTCTCACACTCGTAGCCCGCCTTGAGGTAGGCGCGCTCGGCGAGCTCGTCGAGAAGATCGAGGCTTAAGGTGTGAAAGGGGGTGCTGTGGTAGAAGCGCTGGTACTGCACATGCCCGCAGAGCTGGCAGGCGCAGTCCAGGTCGACCATGTACATGACCTCGGGCTCGCCAGCCGGGCCGCGCTGAAAATGAAAGACAAAGGGTTCGGCCATGGAGCGCTCCGGGGCGGCGGATCCGGGGCTCGCGGATCCGCAGAGGGGGTGGGTCGATCAGACGTCGAGCTCGTCGACGTAGCGGGCGTTCTCCATAATGAAATCAAAGCGCAGGGAGGCATCCTTGCCCATCAGCTCACCGATGACCTGATCGGTGTCGTCGCGGTGCTCGTCGCGCACGACCACCTTGAGCAGGCGGCGCTGCTCCGGGTCCAGGGTCGTGGCTTTCAGCGTGTCGGCCATCATCTCGCCGAGCCCCTTAAAGCGCTGCAGGTTGATTTTTTTGGTCTTCTTGCGGCGCTCGAGTTTCTTGAGGGTGCGCTCGCGCTCGACCTCATCGAGGACCCAGAAGGTCTCGTTGCCCCAGTCGATGCGGTAGAGGGGCGGCTGGGCGATGTAGAGGTAGCCCTCGTCGATCAGACGCGGCATGTAGCGGTAGAAGAAGGTCAGAAGCAGGGTGGAGATGTGCAGGCCGTCGCTGTCGGCGTCCATAAGCAGGATGATCTTGTGGTAGCGCAGCTTGGAGGCGTCGAAGTTATCGCCCAGGCCGCAGCCTAAGGCGTCGGCCACGTCGCGCAGCTCCTTGTTGCTGGAGACCTTGGAGAGGGTGGCCTGCTCGGCGTTGAGCACCTTGCCGCGCAGCGGGAGGATGGCCTGGGTGCGGCGATCGCGGCCCTGCTTGGCGTTCCCACCGGCGGAGTTCCCCTCGACGATGAAGAGCTCGCACTCCTCGGGGTCGGTCGAGGAGCAGTCGGCGAGTTTGCCGGGGAGGTTGAGGCGGTGGCTCACAGCGCGCTTGCGCTTGACCTGCTTGGCGGCCGAGCGGCTGGCCTGACGGGCGCGGGCGGCCTGGATGATGCGCTGGGCGATGGCGTTGCCGGTGTTGGAGTTGGCGTTGAGGAAACGCTCCAGCTCCACGCGCACAATGCCCGAGACGATGCTGCGGATGTCCGGGTTGTTGAGCTTGCTCTTGGTCTGGCCCTGGAACTGCGGGTCCATCATAAAGACGCTGATGATGGCCTTAAGCCCCTCGCGGATGTCTTCGGAGGCGATGTTCAGGCTCTTCGGTGCCAGATCGTGGGTGTCGAAGTAGGTGCGCATGGCTTTGACGACGCCGTCTTTAAAGCCCTGCTCGTGGGTGCCGCCGTCGGCGGTGGGGATGCCGTTGACAAAGGCGCGCAGGTCTTCGGAGGTGTCTTCGGTCCACTGCAGCGCGATCTCCACGCGGGCGACGTTGGGCGCCGGATCGGCCTCGCGCACCACCACCACATCGGTATGGATGGGGGGCTGGTTGCTGGATTTCTGGATGTGCGCCAGAAAATCCTTGATGCCGCCCTCGTGCTTGAACTCGTGGAACTTGCCGTGGAGCTCGTCGCGAAAGAGGATGCGCAGGCCCTGGTTGAGATAGCTCTTGATCTCCAGCCACTCGGCGATCAGCGTGGCGTCGAAGCTGGTGTCTTCAAAGATCTCGGGGTCGGGTCGAAAAAAGATCTCGGTGCCCGAGCCACGCGCGTCGCCCATCTCCTGGATCGGGCCCAGCGGGATGCCGCGAGAGAAGGACTGCTCGTGGAGGATGCCGTCGCGTTTGATGCGCGCGATGAGGCTGGTGCTCAGCGCGTTGACCACCGAGGAGCCCACGCCGTGCAGACCACCGGAGGTGAAGTAGTTCTCGTTGTCGAATTTACCCCCGGCGTGCAGGGTCGTCAGGATGATCTCCAGCGCGCTGCGGCCGTTTTTGGGGTGAATGTCGACGGGAATGCCCCGGCCGTTATCGCTGACCGTCATCGACTCGCCATCGGCGTGCAGGGTCACCTCGATAAAGGAGGCGTAGCCGTTGATAGCCTCGTCCACCGAGTTATCGACGACCTCCCAGAGCAGGTGATGGAGCCCGGCCTTGCCGGTGCCGCCGATGTACATGCCGGGGCGTTTGCGCACCGGCTCTAAGCCTTCGAGGATCGTGATGTCTTTGGCGGTGTATTGACCAGCGGTGGCGCTCATAACTCAGCCGTCTTGCGAGAGGTTTTCTAAAGGTTGCGGGCAGGCGCCGGGGCGACGCCGCCGACAAGATTCATTACAACGGCGCTTTTATCAAGCGGCCCAACGCAAACACCTGTTAAAATGTTCCGTAACCCTCGCCTCTGGACCGCGAAACGCCCGGGCCGATACACCTCAAAAGGAAGACGATGAGCTATGTGTTGACCAATCTGGAGTTTGAGCTCGCGCTCAGTGGCGCGCCGATCCCGAAAGCGGTGCGGGCGATGTCAGCGAGGTGGTCGCATATTTTGAGGTTGCTGGAGCCGGAGGCCGAGGTGGTGGTCTGGCCGCCTACCGCCGGGTCGCAAACACTGGAGCCGGGGCGAAGGCTCGTGGCGTGGGGGTGGACCGACGAGGTGCTGGCGTTCGCTGAAAAGGCCGGGCTGGAGGTGGGGCCGGTGGATGTTGGGGTGGTGCGGGAGGTCAACGATAAGCGCTTCGGGCTGGGGATTGAGGCGCTGGCGGGCTCGGCGGTGTGTGGGAGTGAGGCGGAGTTGGCGGAGGCGGTCCGGGGGTTGGAGGCGGGCTGGGTGCTCAAACATCCCTTCGGGGTGAGCGGTCGGGGGCAGCTTCGGGGGCGCGGTTCTGACTTGCCGGACGACGCGCGGCGTTGGGCACAGCGGGTGTTTGGCGCGGGGTTGGGGGTGGTGGTGGAGCCGAGGGTGGAGATTGAGGCGGAACGCTCGTTGCATTTCGAGATCGAGGCCGGGGGGGCGGTGCGGGAGCTGGGGATGTGCGCACTTATGGCTGACGCGACGGGGACGTTTCGGGGGCTCGGGCTTGGGAGTGCGGTGGATGTTTTGGAGGAGGACGCGTTGCTCTGGGAGGGGGCCAGGAAGGCGGCGCGGGCCGTGGCCGAGCGGGGGTACGTGGGGCCGGTGGGGGTGGACGCGTATGTGGGGTGGTACGTGGGGGAGCGGGTGGTGCGGGCGGTCAGCGAGATTAACGCGCGGGTGAGTTTTGGGAGGTTGGGGCTGGCGTTGTTGGGGCGTTTGGGGTGGGAGGGCGCGAGGTGGGTGCATCCGGTGCGGTCGGGGCGGTCGGGGCGGTCGGAGCGCGGGGTGGGGGTTGGCGGAGAAGGTGGGGCGGGGGAGGGCGGTGTCTGCTTGCCTGAGAGTGTGGATCCGGCGGGGAGGTCGGGGACGTATGTGGTGTGAGTGGCGCCGGGGTTCGCGATGTGGGGAGATTTGTGAGGGCGTTGGGGAGCGTGCGGGTTGTGGTTGTGTGGTTATGTGGTTGTGTGGTTGTGGGGCGCCGGGGGGTCGCGGTGTGGGGAGGTTCGTGAGGGCGTCTGGTGGGGTGTGTTTTGTGGTCAGGTGGTTGGGTGGTTGTGTGGTTGTGGGGCGCCGGGGTTCGCGATGTGGGGAGATTCGTGAGGGCGTCTGGTGGGGCGCGAGCGGAGTGGCGAACACGGGGGGCGTGTCGGACCCTGGGAGGGACATCAGGCGCATAAAATAAGGGGCATGTCCGTCCCCGGGTCGGACATTCGCGGACACACTGGACGCGTTCTTAGCCCCTGTTTGCACCCTTGCCCCTCCCCGGCATACCTTCGTGCCTCCACATCCCAACCACTCGCCGCACCGCTATTTCGCGGGCGCGCCACCGCCGAGGTCGCTGATGGCAGGTTATCTTAATGAGATGGAAAACGAGGGGCTGATCGTCATCGGTCGGCCGGTGCGCAGTGAATTTGAGAGCGCTGACGCCATCAAAAAGGCCGCGGCTTTTGTCGCGGAGCTGGGCGCGAAACATGGCGTGCCGCTGAGTTTTGTGTACGCCGGCACCACCATCAACTGGCCCGATGATTTTGACTTCACACCCTCGCTCATCGGCATTGTGACGCATGTGGACTACGGCTCCGACGAGATGGACGGCAACGAGCCGCTGCCCCGCCAGGCGCTTGAGCCGCGCGAGATCCCCGACGCGATCTGGGAGGCGCCTGGCGAGTACGGGCTGGAGGTCGAGGACGAGACCTCCACGTATCTGGCGGTGGCCGGCTGGACCTGGACCGAGATCAAGGGCGCCGATGGCGAGCGCATCAAGGGGGTCTCGGCGGAGGATTACGGCTATACGCGCATCGACGGGATCACGCGGATCATGGAGGGGGATGAGGCGCTGACGATGCGGACCTCGTACTGTTGATGTTTCGTTCAGCGGGAGGTGGGGCCGTTCCACCTCCCGATCCGTAGGGGGACCCCTTGTGGGTCCCCGCCCCACCCAATCCTTTTCTACGCCGAACTCACCTGCTCCTCCCCCACCACACGCTCCGCCTGCTCGTCTTCCGCATCATCCGGCACATGGAAATCAAATACCGCCTCCATCTCCCCAAACGCCTCCAGATCTTCAGGCGTCTCCGCAGCACCAAGCTCCCTGACGTTTCGCGCCAGGCTCAGCAGCGCCGAGCCGATCCGCACGACCCTGAAATTCGCCTCTTCGTGACGGTCCGTGCGCTCCCGGGGATCGACGCTGGCGAGCAGCGCCTCGGCCTCGATCAAAGCCTCCACCTGTGCGAACGCTTTGAGGGTGATGTCATCGAGGGCATCCACCAGATGCTCAAACTCCGCAGAATTCGCCCACCTCTCGCGCAGCGCGCCGATCGTCTCCACCAGCTCCTGGATCAGCGTGCGGGTGCGCTCGGAGCGAGCCTGCTGCAATGCCTTGATGGCGTGGTCTTCAAAGGCCGGCGCAGGTCGAGCGTCGTTTCCTGGCGAGTTGCCTTTTTCAACCCGCGTCGCCGAGCGCAGGACCGGCCCTAACTCCACGGCGGCAAGGACGACCAGCAGCAACCCCAGGACAACAAACAGGCTCGCGAATTCAAAAAAATAGAGCTCTTTGTGCCGCATGGTGGAGAAGATAAGGAAGAGCCATGCAAGCACCGGAATCAACGCCAGAAAGGGAGTCCAGCCGGTCAAAATCCGTCGAATCGACCGCCGCGCTCGGTAGAAAGGAGCGCCGAGGCCGGCATGCAAGATTCGCGTTGATATATGCTCTCGCTCCAGCGCCCTGGCCATTGCCAGCGCATCGTCCTTGGCAATGGACGGGCTCAAGAGAACCGGCAGCTCCGAGAGCAACGCTTCGAAATGTTGCTCTGCATCGATCCGCTGAAATTCACCGATGACCTGCCGAATCGCCGCGACGTCTGCACCCTCCAACGTCTCCCCTTCCACAACGACCTGCCATCCTACAAAACGCGAGCGGGCCGAGATCTGATAGCGACGCGCTCCGCAACTGGTACAGCGGTGCAGGTAGCGCAGTCGGGCGCCGCCGCATTGATGGCAGGACTCGCTCGCCAGCGCTTCGGCCTGCCAACTCTCATGGCTCTGCGCGCCGGAAGCCAACGCGAGCCGCATCTCTTCTGCGGACCGAAAGCGCTTTGACGTATCCCGAGACGCCGCGCGCTTCAGGGTTTCTCGAAGCTGAAGCCCGGCCTCGACCTCCTGGAGATCACCACCTGCAACGGGTTCGTCTTCGCCTTGCGCGAAGGGCAATGTGCCGGTGAGGGCTTCGAGAAGCGTCAGGCCCAGACCAAAGATGTCGGCGCGCTCGTCCACCAGGCCGCCCTCGAGAATCTCCGGGGCCGCATAGCCCGGCGTGCCCAGGCGAGCCTCAAGCTCTGTGTCTCGGGCCAGGTACTCCATTCTGGCGAGTCCGAAGTCGACCAGCACCACCCGCTCATCCTCGCCGACAATGATATTGGCGGGCTTGATGTCGCCGTGAATCACGCCGCTTCGATGTGCCGCGCCGAGCGCGTCCAGAAGCGTCGTTCCGAGGGTGCGAACCTCGGCCGGGGGCAGTGCGCCGCGCCAGCGAATCATCGTCTTCAGATCAATGCCCGGGATGTACTCCATCACAAGCACGCCCACGCCATCGACCTCCAGATGCTCATGTATGGCCACCAGGCCCGGGTGATGCACCTTGCAGGCGGCCTCAAACTCCTGGCGGATCAGGCTGCCGATCTGAGGGATGTCGCGCAGGTGCGGGAGCACGACCTTGAGTGCCACCTCCTCCCCTCGGTAGTGGTCGTAGGCCAACACGACGCTGGCCATCCCGCCGGAGGCAATGGGCCGAATCACGTCAAAACGCTCCGGTAGCGCCAGATGCAGGTCGACCTCTTCGCGGGCGGCTTCGCTGATTTCCAGATGGGGAGTGCCCTCAAGCTCGGTCAGCGATTGATGCAGAAGACGTAGCTCGTCGAGGGCAGCTTTGAGCTCCCCGGGCGCGCTCGACGACGCGTGTTGCGGCGACTCTTCCTCGTGAATCGCCACGTCATTCAGAGCGCGAACGCGCTCCAGCACATCGAAAAGCCGCGCCCGGGCCAGCTCGCTCTCCTCAACGGCTTTTTCGTGGCGTTTCATCTCCATGGCGAGGGCCAGCGCTTCGCGCCGGGCGGCTCCAGACGGGGAGTCCGCGGCCTGCTCTGCTTTCGCCACCAGCCCCTCCCAGGCCACCTGCAGGCGCTGCCATTCATCGTCGCGCGGTGCGGCGCCCAGGAGGGCCACGTCGTGCTCGACCTCGTCCAAAAGACGCTGCGCCTCTTCATCGCCGCGCCAGCTCAGAGCAGCGAGCACATCCTCCGCCAGGTGGCGATCCCGTTCATTCGCGAGGTCGCCCATGAACGCGACCCACGCCTGCCCCTTTTCCTTCGATAAAAACCCTGAGGCGCTCTCCTCGAAGGACACCGCAGGACGCCTGTTTTTCGTCGCCATCAACACCAGCGCGACCCAGATCGGCGCGACGATCATGAATATTATTATAATGAGTAAGTAGGGTAAGAAGAGATCATCACCGCTTACCTGACCATCGGAAAATGTCCAAATCGCGACGATCATCAAGAGAAAAAGTGCCCCAAAGCTTGTTGATAGGGCGGAGATCACGGAGAGCAAAAAGTAGAGCACCGGACTCGACCACCTCACACCCTTCATCGCCCATATCAGTCGGGCCAAGCGATTTTCGGTGCTCCGATCTTTTACTAAGATCGGCAGCTGATCGTCGGTCATCACCTCCTTCGGGTTGTCGAATGTGTGTTTCCTGGGCCTCTTCAGTTCGGCGGCTTCACCTTTTTCAAGAAAGGTCTTGAGCCGATAGGCATCGCTCGCGGTGAGGCCGGAGGCGATCATAATCGGGCTGTACGCCATTCGCTCTTGGGAATGCTCGTCGAAGATGGCCCCGGCGCGCTCGAGCTGCTCGCTGAGCAAGGCCTTCTCCTCGCTGTCCAATTGGGGATGAAAGGTCCTGAACAAGAGATCTCGCCAGCTTCTGCTACCGGCGAAACGCCGCACCCCCGGTGTCTCCTCCCCACTGCGAAACTTGGGGACGAAGACATCGACGCTCCCCTCCCCGGGGTTTTGAATCAGGGGCCCCTGCCCGCAGCGCAGACAAAGGTCCAGGGTGGGAATCCGCGGGTGCGCGCAGTTCCAGCAGGGCACCTCTTTTGTCTTGGATGTGGAGAGATGCGCGGGAAGTTCCACGCGACCCAGAAGCACATCCGCCATCGCGCGCATCGAGGGGATTCGCTCGCTGCGCTCCACCTGCAAGGCGCCCTGGATGGCGCGGCCCACCGGGGAGTTGACCTGTTCGCCGAGGTCCACCCGCAGATCGAGACCGTTGAGAGCCTCCAGCATCGCGCCCGGCCCTCCGGCTGGCACCGGCGGCCGACCGACGATCATCTCGAAAAGCATCACGCCCAACGCCCACACGTCGGTGCGGGGGTCGGCGTCCCCCTCCTGGCCGCCCTGCGAAAACCACTGCTCCGGCGCCCCGTAGTGGGAGAGCCCAAAGGCCATGCTTTGCGTCGTGAGCCCGACCATATCGAGGACTTTTGCGCCTCCGAACCCGCTGACGCGCGCGCCTCCGGACCCGTCCAGCCAGATGTGGTCGGGGCTTAAGTTTCGGTGAATCACCCCGCGTCGATGTGCGAACTCCAGGCCCTCCAGGACGGGCTCCAGCAGGATCGCGGCTTCGGTGGCATCGACGACGCCGCGGCGCAGCCTGTCGGCCAGGGTCATCGTGCCCGGCACGTCGTAGACCAGGGCCAGCGCCTCCTCGTCGTCGAGAAGCTCCCGGGCAGCGCTCAACGCGGGATGGTCGAGACGCCCGGCCAGGGCCGCCTCCCGGGTAAAACGCATCACAACGAGCGGCTCGCTGCGCAGGTTTTCTTGCAGGATGCGCAGGTGAACGAGGCTCATCTCCCGGTCGTCGTGGGCCTCCCAGAGCAAGGCTCCGCGGTCTCGGCCAAGCTCGCGCATCAGGCGGTAGCGGCCTGCGAGTAGGTCGTTGTCTTGCCACGCTTTCATAAGGGTCGGCTCCCGGGCCGGTCGGTTTTTCAATCCGTAGGCTTGCGAGCCTAGCATAGTGTTGGAAAACGCTCCGCTGCCGAAACGAGGGGTGGATGTCCGTCTCTCGGTCGGTGGTTTCCGGGGCGGTGAAATGGCGAGGAGGTCGGCCGTTCCCAGACCTGGGAGTACGGGGGAGGCACAAGACCTCCCCCTACGGCTCTGGCGCGAGCCGGTTACGAGCCCCGAACTCGTCACCCTCTTTTCCACCTCCCCCCCTCTCTGCTAACCTCCCCCCCTTCACACCCAACCTGCAGTCAGCGGCGAGCATGGCGGTCATGCGCGCTGGTGAGGTTGCGCTACCCTCAAGGGGAGGTATCGCAATGCGTATCGTATCTCAGAGTGAATTCTTCAACTCCTACGCTCTTCCGCCCTCGCGCCTCGGCTGGGCCGCTCGCCGCGCCCGGGAGGGGATTGAGAAGGTGCAGCCCGCGCCGCCGGCGGAGATCGGGGCGTGTAATGAGGAGCTGATCGCCATGACGGAGCGCTACGCCGAGCGCCACCGCACCCGGGAGGCCGCCCGCAGCGCCAAGTCGGACCCCGAGCTCGCGCTGAGCGATAACAAGCTCGATAAGAGTTTTTCCAATTTCGTGAGCCGCGCGCGTATGGAGGTCGAAGACCACGGCAAGGACTCCGTCCGCGGCAAGGCTGCCCAGCGCCTGCTCGATGGGCCGCTGAACGTGGAGGTGCATTCGGTGACCAACGTCGCCCGCGAGGATCAGGAGGCGATGTTGCGCTCCATTCTCAACGACCTGGAGGCGAAGCATCTCCGCGACATCTCGGCCTGCGGCTTGAGCGCGTCCTTTGAGGTGCTGCAGGTGGCGTTTAAGGCATTTGCCGAGGCCATGAGCCAGGCTATCAAGACCGAAGCCGCTCCGACTTTTGAAGAGCTCCAGCAGCTCAAGGCCGATATCGCGTCCAAGAGCGTGGAGCTGATCCACCGGGTCAACGGCGCCTACCCCACCACGAGCGAGGAGGACCGCAAGAATCGCTCGCTGATTCTCGGCCCCTTCGCCCTGCAAAACGACCGCGCCGCGGAGTTCTACCGACGAAACCGCGGCCAGAATCAGCTCCCCGACGTCGACCTCGACACCGGCGCCGACGTCATCGTCACCGACGAGAAGCCGCAGGCCCCGGTGGGCGACGTGACGGAGCCGGCGAACGCCTGATACTGAACGTCCTTTCAAGATTGATGATGGCGAAAGTGCTCTAGAGCACTCAAATCGCCATTCGATGAAGCGCCCAAGTGCTCGAGAGCACCCGGGCGCTTCATTCATGATCGGCAAGAGGGCTCGCAAGCCTTCGATTCACTCATGGATGAGGAGAATCGGAGCTCGCGAGCCTTTTTTTTGATCATCGAGGACAAACAGGAAGGCTCGAAAGCCCCTGGTGCGATCATCGAATCTCGATGTTGGGGCTTGGGAGCCTTCGGGGCGATCATCAATGATCACGTGCCGAGCGCCCCAGGACGAAGCCAGCGGCGTCGTCAGGGATTCGCAGTAGCGCTGCTACAGCTTCATCCCTGCCTCCTTGCTGGACTTCGCCCTGGATGCGCTCGGGTTGGGGGGCATTTGGGAGAGTTCATTAAAACTCGAGAGAACGAGCACCCGAACGAGATCGAGTACCCGTTCGAGTACGAGCACCAGCCCGAGTACGAGTACGAGCACCAGCCCGATGAGGTTCCTTCAATTTCCCGGACACATCGAAGAGAATGGTTTTAGTAACCACAACGAGGTGTTCCGATGAGCAGACAATATCCCAAGGACTTCAAGACCGAGGCCGTCCGCCTATCCAA
>NZ_VOSL01000043.1 GCF_007997005.1 Lujinxingia vulgaris
TCCAGACGCACATCGACGCGCCCGCGGCCGAGCCGCGCGCGCGCCGCACGCAACACGTGCGGCTCCAGCCAGCGCAGCTCGCGGCTGGCGTGCACGCGCACCTCCAGGGTGCGGTGGTTCACGCTCTTGCACTCCACACGCAGGCTGCGCCCGTGACGTTCAAGCCGCGCCGCCCCAAACCCCGTCATGCTCCTGACCGGCATCGGTCGCCCTTACGCTTAGGCCTTGGTGTCGACGCGCTCGTCGCTGGTCACCGCGGCGTCGCGCGTGGCGCGATCGGCGGACTTATCTTCGATGGAGGCCTGCTCCTCGTCTTTGCCGCGCACCGAGTCCTGGAAGTTCTTCACCCCCAGGCCCAGCTGCTTGGCGGCGTGGGGAAGTTTGCCCAGGCCGAAGATCAGCACGAGGATAAAAGCGATGATGAGAAGTTCGGTAGTTCCGAGACCAAACATAGGGTCCTCACTGTGGTGACGTTGACCACCTGCCAGGCGACTCCTGGCGAGTTGTAGACGTTGGAGATAACCCGTCGCGTCGCGCGGCGACGGGCCTCAAGGCGTTTTACCCCGCGCGGCCTTCCGGGGGCAACGGCGCGAGTTTGAGCTGCGACAAATCACCGCCGGCGGCGTCGAGCCGCTCGATGGCCTGGCGTGCGGCCTCCTGCTGCGCCTGCTTTTTGGAGGCGCCCTGGCCGCGTCCCAGCGCGACCTGATCCACGTGAACCTCCGCCACAAACGTGCGGGCGTGGTCGGGGCCCTCCTCGGCCACGATGAGGTAGCGCGGGTGCTCCTCGCACTGGCGTTGCACCTCTCGCTGCAGGTAACTCTTGAAGTCGGTGGGAGATTTCTGAGCGCCCTCCCCGACCATCGTCGCGAGCGGCTGGGTGAGGATGCCCTCGGAGATCAGCGGGCCGTGCTGGCGCTCAATCACCTCGCGCGCCGCCTCATACCCACCGTCGAGGTAAACCGCCGCCAGGATCGCCTCGTAGGCGTCAGCCAAAAGCCCGGGCTTGCTACGCCCGCCGGTGAGCACCTCTCCACGTCCCAGGCGAAGATGTTCGCCCAGGCAGAGCACCTCGGCGCGCTGCACCAGCGCCGCCTCACACACCAGATCAGACTGACGGCTGGAGAGCGCACCCTCGGCCGCCTGGCGATCGTCTTCAAAAAGAAGATGCGCCACGACAAGCCCCAGCACCGCATCGCCCAGAAACTCCAGGCGCTGGTTATCGCCCGCAACCCCGGCGGTCTCATTGACGTAGGAGCGATGCGTCAGCGCGCGCTCCAGAAGCTCGCGCGCCTCAAAGGTGTAACCCAGCGCCTCTTCGAGCGCTTCAAGGTCTTCGCGATGCTCGTATTGCAGCTCGTCGCGTTTGTGCTTCATCGCGCCCATCGTTAGCTCCGGGGCTCTTCGATCCAGCCCCCGCCCAGGACCTCCTCGCCCTGGTAGAAGACCGCCGCCTGCCCGGGGGTGACCGCGCGTTGCGACTCCTCAAACTCCACAAACGCTGTCGTCGGGTCGGCGCCCACCGTCAAAAGACAGGGCACCGGCTCACCGGCGTAGCGGATCTTCACCTGACACTCGATCGGACCATTGGGGCGGTCGAAGGAGAGCCAGTTGCAGCGCTCGGCCACAAGACCGCGCGCGGCCAGCTCGTCGCGACCGCCCACGATCACCGTGCCGTCTTCGGGGCGAATCGCTTTGACGTAGAGCGGCTCGTGGTAGCTCAGCCCCAGCCCCCGGCGCTGCCCCACGGTGAAGTTGTGGATGCCATCATGCTCGCCAAGCACCTCACCGGAGCTCGTCATAATGCGCCCCGGGGTGCGCTCCTGCTCGGAGAGAAGTTTGGCGACAAAGGCTTTGTAGTCGCCTCCGCCCACAAAGCAGATCTCCTGACTCTCGGCCTTCTCAGCCGTCTCCAGCCCCATGGTGCGCGCGATGTCACGGACCTCATCCTTGGTCATGCCCCCCAGCGGGAAGAGGATGCGCCCGAGCGCCTCCCGCGGAAGCCCGAAGAGGAAGTAGGACTGGTCTTTGTTGCGATCGACGCCGCGCAACAACTTCGGCACCTCGCCACTGCGGTCGATGCGCGCAAAATGTCCCGTCGCCAGATAGCTCGCCCCCAGCGCCAGCGAGCGCTGCAGCAGGATGTCGAACTTCAAATGATCGTTGCACGCCACACAGGGGTTCGGCGTGCGGCCGCGGCGGTACTCCGAGACAAAATATTCGATCACCCGCTCGCGGAACGCGTCTTCGTAATTCGCCACGTAGAAGGGGATCGAGAGGGAGTCGGCCACCGTACGCGCGTCAAAAAGGTCGTCTGGCGAGCAGCAGCTCTTGGTGTAGGACTCCTGCGGCGTGGAGTAGAGGCGCATCGCGATGCCCACCGCGTCATAGCCCTCGCCGGCAAGGATGCCGGCGGTCACTGAGCTGTCGACCCCGCCGCTCATCGCCACGACCACGCGGTCCTGGACGGCGAGTTTGATGTCCTCGGCGTCTTCAAGGCTGGGGGGGCGCTGGTCTACCGAGCAGCTCTGCATGTCTGTGATCGTCTGCGACATCGTCTTGTCCTGGGACTCATTCCACGGCAGGCCTGAAGTGGCCTGTCACGGCGACACAGCTAACCGCTGCGTTCAAAAAGTGCAAAAGCAAAGTTATACGGGTGGGTTGGCACCCATGGCGCGAAGTCGGGCCACGACCGCGGCGATGATGCCGGCGGCCCGCTCCAGATCGTCTGTCGGCGTGTGCGGCCCGAAGCTCAGGCGCACCGAGCGCCGCGCCGAAGCCTCATCGAAGCCCATCGCCAGTACCACGTGGCTGGGCTCAAGTGAGCCCGCCGTGCAGGCGGAACCACTCGACGCGCTGATTCCTTCCAGGTCGATGGCCAGCAGAAGATCTTCGCCGTCAACGCCCTCAAAAGCCACATTGATAGTGTTGAGGAGCTGGTGCTCGGTATCGCCGCGCAGCTCCATCTTCTCGATCTGCCCGGCGAGCGCCTCGATGAAGAGGCGCCGACGCTCGCCAAGGGCCTCTCGCCAGGCGTCGAGCTGCGTGCTGAGCGCGCGCGCGGCGGCCTCAAGCCCTGCGGCCGCCGGCACATTCTCAGTGCCCGGGCGACGCCCCCGCTCCTGATGTCCGCCGGTGAGCAGCGCCTCCACCTTGAGCCCCTCACGCGTCACGATGGCGCCGATGCCCTTGGGCCCGCCCATCTTATGGAAGGAGAGCGTCATGTAATCGATGTGGCTCGACGAAAAATCCACCGGGATGCGGCCGAGCGCCTGGGTGCCATCGACGTGGAAGGTGGCGCCGGCGGCCTGCACCTGCTCACCGATGGCGGCCACGTCGTAGATGTTACCGATCTCGTTGTTGGCCCACATCACGCTGACCAGAGTGGCGCCGGCGTCGAGCTGCTCGCCAAGCCAGCCTTCTTTGAGCCGCCCCCTCACGTCGACCGGCCAAAGCGCGACGCGCACGCCTTCCTTCTCGAGCGCGCGCACCGTCTCCAGTACCGAGGGGTGCTCCACCGCGGTGCACACGATGAAAGGATCGGGTGTCTGGCGGACGTGCTGGCGCAAGACCTGATTGTTGCTCTCGGTCGCGCCGGCGGTGAGCACCACAGCCTGCGCCGGCGCTCCGACCGCGCGCGCGACGGCGCGACGGGCCCGCTCGACGACCGCGCGCGCGGCCTGCCCCTCGCGATGAATGCTCGAAGCGTTGCCGTGCACAGCCCCGAGCGCCTCCACCATCGCTTCACGCACCTCCGGCAACACGGGCGCGGTGGCGTTCCAATCAAGGTAGATTCGCTGGCTCATCGAAAGTCTCCAGGGGTCAAAAAGCGCCAACCGAGGGCGTGCCTATAAGGCTCGCCCGACAACGCCTGCCAGTACTACGCTGTGAGCAGAAGTTGACGCTGGTGGATGCGAGATCGAGCGTGACGCGGGCAAGGCGCGAAACGCAGGCGATGCTTTAGCATCGTCGAGGCTTTGCAACCTAACCTGCGGTGCTCTCAATGCAGCAGACACAGCGTCAACGATAGCTCACGGCGTACTAATCGGTGGCCCGGGCAGGGTCAAGCGCTGGGCGCTGGCGACCCCGGATCCCGGTGCTTAGGCTTTGAGGCAAGGTCTGAGGGTGGCACGCACGCATCGTCAGGGCGGCTACCGGCCTCAGAACCACAGCACCGGCCCTGTATTCCCTTCTCCGAGGTTCCACCATGAGCTCGCGCGACCAACGCTCCGACACCGTGATGGCGCTCAACGCCCTGAGCCGCGAGCCCGGCGCGCGCGGCGGTGTCGGGTTTGAAGCCATCAACCCGCTGCCCTTTATCGCCGGCGCCCTCCTGAGCGCCTACGGGCTCAAGCGTCGCGGCATCTTCGGCTACTTCCTCACCGGCATCGGCGTGGGCGTCGCCTACCGGGCGGCCCTTGAGGAGCAGCTCTTCGAACAAGACTGGCAGCGCCGCCTGCTGCACACCGCTGCCCGCGAGATGGCCCCCATCCACCGCACCATCACCATCAACCGCGCCCCCGCAGAGGTCTACGCGTTCTGGCGCGAGGTCGAAAACCTGGCCGTCTACCTGCCCCGCATCCACGACATCGACCGCATCGACGACGCGCGCTCCACCTGGAGCTTCAAAGGGCCCGGCGACATCGTGCTCAAGAGCGAGGTCGAGATCATCGACGACCAGCCCGAGCGTCTTCTGGTCTGGCGGGCCGTTGAGCCCTCCGACCTCTTCCACGAAGGCTGGGTGAGTTTTGCTCCTGTCGAAGGAGGCGCGGCCACCGAGGTCGACCTGCATCTGCGGGTTCTGGCGCCCGGAGGCAAGGCCGGCGCCCGCCTTATAGAGCTGCTCGGGCGTATGGGCCCGCTCTCCCCGGCCGGAGAGCTTGCCAGGATCCGCGAAGTCCTCGAAGCTGGCATCCCCGACCGGGTTGAGGCCGCGTCCTCAACCCTGCACTGAGACTCTGATCCGGCATCGCACCATGACCCAGACCACCGGGCGGCCCGCCGCCTTCTTCGATCTCGACCGTACCCTCATCGCCATCAACAGCGCCTTCGTGTACGCGCGCCACGAGCGGCGAGCGGGGCGCATCTCGGCGATGCAATTCTTGAAGGCGTCGGCGTGGATGGGCCTCTACCACCTCTCGCTTGTCGATATGGAGCGGGCCTTCGCCGAGGCGGTGCGCCACTACCGTGGCCAGCCGGCCGAGTCGCTGCGCGAGCGCACCCGGATGTTCTTTGAGGACCATGTCCTCAAGACGGTGCAACCCGGCGCCGAGGCCGCGCTGGAGCGCCACCGCGCCCAGGCGCACCCGCTGGTGCTGCTGACCGCCAGCAGCCCCTTTATGTCGAAGTTAGCCGCCGACCACTGGCAGCTCGACGCCTGGCTCTCCAACCAGTTTCCCATCGACGAGCAGGGGGCGCTGCGGGGCACCTTTGAGCGCCCCATCTGCTACGGTGCGGGCAAAGTTTTCTGGGCGAAGCAGTGGGCGGAGCAGGTCGGCGTCGATCTTAAGGCGTCGTACTTCTACACCGACTCCTACTCCGATCTGCCGATGCTTCTGGAGGTCGGTCACCCGCGGGTGGTCAACCCCGATCCGCGACTACAGCGCGAGGCCCTCCGCCGCGGCTGGACCATCGAGGACTGGACCGGCTGAGCGCCGCAGCGCTCCGCGATGTGCGATGGACTCAACCCTCGACGAGATCTTCATCGCTCTGCTCGGCGCGCAAAAGCGCGCCGGCGACCTCGCCAAGGAGCTCATCGACCTCAAAGGGTTTTTGCACGATGCTCACCGCCCCCAGCCTGCGAGCCTCGGCCTGAATATCCTCGTCGTTGACGGCGGTCACCAGCACCACCGGCGGACGAACCCGGCTCTCGCGAAGCCCCATCAATAGATCGAGCCCGCTGAAGTTGGGCATGTTGATATCCGCCACAATCAAGTCCGGGCGGCGCACCGAGCGCCGATACACCTCCGAGGCGGCGACATAATTAAGCGCTTCGATCCCGTCGCCCAGCTCCACCACCTCGACGCCGAGGTCGTTGAGCAGCAGCGCGATCAACGCCCGCACCGCCTCATCATCCTCAACCAGCAACACACACCGCCCCGCCAGCTTCGTCCGTGTGCGCTGCGAGGCATCCGCCTCGTCCTGCCGCCCCACTGCCTGCATCTGCCCTGTCGTCATCGCTCTGCCCTCATTGACCGGATTCACCTGATCTTCCCCTTCGACGCTCCCCGACACATCAGGCTTCAACAGCACCCAGGGCATGCATCTTCCATACATACGTGTGACATTTCGTTCGTCTTCAAGCACTTACACGCCTCAGACCCGCTCCACGCGCACCGGAAACTCGACCTCAACGAGCTCCCCGGACTCCATATCCATCAGGATCACCCCGTCGACCTCGTAAGCGCAGAGATACTCCAGCATCTGCCGCCGGGTGGCGGAGTTGCGGACCGATGGCGCGCGTTTGCCAGTCTTAACCTCCACCACATAGCGCTTGCCGGCGCGCTCGACAAGCCAGTCGGCCGATAATCGCACAATCTCCTCATCGTCATTGACGCGCACCACCCAGTCGCGCCAGGCCTGCTCCTCGATGAGCTCAAACCCCTCCTTCTCCAGCCAGCGGCCGGCGCGCACCTCGGCTCGACGCGCGTACCTCCCCTGACGCCGAGCCCGGGCGCTGCGCCAGCGCTTGCGCAGACGACGCCACAAAAGCGTCGCCACAAGCCCCAGCACCGCCACCACCCCCAGTGTGGTCTCCACAGGCCCCAGGCCGAGCGCCTCGGCCAGACGCTCGACCGCCGCGCTCACCCCCTCCATCATCGCTTGCGACGCACGCGCCGCCCCATCAAACATAGTCCCAGAAGCGCCCAGACCACGCCCGACGTGCTCCCGGAGCCGGCCTGCGAACAACCGCCCCCTTCCTCATCACGCCCATCATTCGAGGGCACCTGCGGATCCTCGCGCAACACTCGCCCCTGAGCGCTGATCACCGCGTCTTCCTCCAGCCCCTGGCTGGCCACCAGGTACACCGGCGAATCCTCCGGCCCGACCTCCACCGTGTCGCCGACCTCCAGGCTCTCATAGCCATCATTTTCCTGCTGACCGCCCCGGATCAGCGCGAGCCTCGCCGCCGGCCACCCCTCCGCCTCCACCGGCGTAAGCGTCATCGGCACAGTCACCTCCCAGCGCGCAAAACGCGCGCTGAACGCGTCGACGTTCTGCTCCCAGTTAAACGCGCCATCGCCCGGCAGCTCCACGACTTCCACCCCGGCAAATCGCTCCGCCTGCGGGTAGCCCTCCCCCTCCCCGGCCAGCTCGCCAGTAAAGAGGTTGTAGATCGCAAAAAGCTCCACCGCGTCGTCGGCCTCACTGAAGTTATCCAAAAGCTCGGCCTGAAGCGCATCTTCGATCGTCTCCGACGTCGCAAAACGCTCCGCCACCGCCACGATCATCTCCGGCCCGAAGACCACGTCGAGAAAGTAGAAAAAGATCCCCGCCCCGTACGAAAACCCATCCGAGGGGCCGCGGGCCCGGTCATTGAGGCTGCGCGCCGAGTCCTCGAAGTAGTAGCCGGTGAGCCGCTCAAAATCGTCCTGCTCCGGGTAGACGAGCTCCTCGTACCAGCTCGCGCTCCCCTCCGAGGCCCACCCGGGCCAGTCGGCGCGGTAAGCCGCCTGCACCGCATGAAAGATCTCATGGCTGACCACGATCTTCACCGCAAGCTCCCGTGACGGGTAGTAAAGCGGCATAAAGGCATGATCGAGCATCGCATAGCCCGCACAACGCTCGGGCGACTCCGAGGTGCAATACTCAGGCACAAACTGCCCGTCACCGGCCTCGAAGTTGATCAGATAAATATCAAAGCGCCCGTCGCCCCCGTCATCAGCGCTCGTAGGGTAGAGCTCGCTGTCGACCAGCGGCAGGCGAAAGCCGTGGGTCGCCATCGCCTCAAACACGTCGTCGCCTACCTCGGCGACCATGTCGGCGATCTCCGGGGTTTCCCCATCTTCGGCGACTCGCGGCGATCGGTGCTCCCCCTCGGTGACATACCACACCCGCACATGCCCACCGGTGCTGTCCAGGTAGCGAGCCTCCACCCCGTAACTCTGCGGATGCCCGGGGTTGGTGGGGCGCAGCGCCTGCGCCTCACTTACACCCACCACCAACGCCGCCGCAGCCAGCGCTGCCGCCACGATCCTCTGCTGCGCGTATCGTTGCATCAGTTCAACTCCGCCCAGCGCAGCTCAAACTCACCATCGGACCACCCGGTGATCTCCAGCTTGTAGGCCACCCCGGCCTCCGGATCGCGCACCACGTACACGTCCCCCGCCACTGGCGAGATGCCGCCGCCGTAGCTGTACCAGGACTGCGAGCCCGACGGGTTGTCCAGGTTGAGGTAGTTGAACGCCGTCATCGGCGTGCCGATCGGGTCGAGCTCCGGGGTGCAGCTCGCGTCGTAGGTGTCGTCGGTGCGGTAGGCCTCCGGGTTGCCGGGCACCGAATCGACCTCTTCAAAGGTCGTGTTGCTGACCTTGGTCACCAGCACGCCGCCCGGACCCGAGTCGCCGCTGTTGCTACGAATGATGAAGCGCTTAAACCCGAGATGCCACCCCTCGCTGAGCGCGGCTTCCACATCGTTAAGCTCCGCTTTCTCACCGGTCGTAAGGTTGAGGTAGACGAAGGGGTTGCTCGCTGCGCCCTGAGTCCCCCCGGCGCTCGCGTCGAGGGTCGCCGTAAACACGCCGCCCTCCTCGGTGATCTCCACCGAGGCATCCGAGACCTCCTCCTGAAGCGGCCAGTCCGCCAGCATCTCCTCCCCACAGGGGAGCTCCGCCAGCGCGTCGCGATCATCGACCTCGCCAATCTGCTCAACGTCTTCATCGCCGGCGTCTGTCTCGATCACCGTCGGCTCTTCCTGCTCGCTGCTCTCCCCGCACCCCACCATCAGCCCCGCGCCCAGCACCGCACACATCCACGCATACTTCAACTTCATCGCTGCTCCTGCCCTCGTGCAGCACGCTTCAGCGCGCCGCGCTTCGTCAAGTCGCTCACAAGGCGACATTCCTGAACTCAGGGATGCGTCATAGCGGAAAGGGGGGGCGATGGGCAATCGGCCGCCTCCCTCACCCCTTCCTAAACAACCTCCCCCTCACTGGCTCACACCAGAATTAGGCCCCATTGACTTCTTGATTTGCCAGAGCTAATCCAGAAATTAGGATAACCTAATACATACAATTCAGATTCACCCAAACGCCCCCTGACCATGACCGACACCCCACCCCCTCCTCGAAACTCCCGCGCAACAACGCCGGCCCCCCGGAGTCACGAGGACCTCCTCTTCTGGCGCGTCCTGCTCGCCAGCCTCGCGGCTCATATCGCGCTGCTCATGCTGGCGCATACCTTCCCGGCCCCCTCGCCATCTCAGGAGCTCGCCAGCACCACCCGGCAGGCGCAGCGCCTGCTCGCCATCATGCCCGGAAAGGTCCCCCGGGAGCCCGTGACCACCGCCCCCACCTCCCAATCTCCTGCGGCCGCCCCGACTCCGACAGCCGCGCCTCTCCCCCCAACGTCCTCGACTGCCCCAGACGCCCTTTCAGACAAGCCCGCCAGGCCATCCAGAAAGGCCCCCGAGCCGCGACAACCACCCTCCGAGCCCGAATCGCCTCGCCAGGACGACAACGCGCCACAGCGCTCATCTGCGACGCCACAGCTCCAACGCGCCGCCACACGCAAGCCCCCATCCACAAGACTCATCGAGGCCGCTCCACAGCCATCTTCATCAGCCCCGAGCCCACACGCCGCGCCCTCAACCGACGCCCCCGGCAACGCCCCGGCACGCGCCGAAGACGCGCACGCTGAGGGCTCCGCAGCATCTTCACAGGCGACCATCCCCGGCCCACCCGACAGCGCCGGCGCAGGCCTGCCCGCCTCCAAAAATGACACCGACGCCCTTCGCGCGGCCTACCTCCAGCGCCTCGTCCCCGATATCGCTGGCCGCCACTTCTACCCCCGTAACGCTCGCCGACTGGGGCTGGAGGGCCGGGTTCTTGTCGCTTTAACGATTGACGCTCACGGCGACATCGTCGCGCTGGACATCTACCGCTCCAGCGGCCACCTCGCCCTCGATGACGCCGCCCTCACCGCCCTTCGCCGCCTGCCCCGTCTGCCGCCTCCCCCACCCGCCCTTCTCACCCGCGATCGCCTCCGCGTGATCGTCCCGATGAACTACCGCCTCTCTGGAGCCCCATGATGAGAACCCTCCTTCTGAGCGCCGCCTGCAGCGCCCTGCTCTTCATCCCTCTTTCAGCCTCTTCCGAAACCTCCGGCCCCCTCCGAATTTCCGCAACGTCGAGCGCTCCGGGCGTCTATCACCTGGAGCTTGAGGCCGCCCCCGACTGGAAGTTCAACAAACGCGCCAGCCTCGACGAGCGACTCGTCCTCACACTCCACGAAGACGACATCCGCTTTACCGGACACGACTTCACCCTCTCCGACCGCCTCGCCAGCCTGGATTTTCAGCACTCCGGCTGCCCCTCCGGCGAGCTCCAGGCGCTGCTCTGCCAGAAGACCCGGTGCACGAAGGTGGTTGAATCCCTGAGCTGGCCGGGATGCGACGCCGCCGCGGCCACCGACGATGACGGCGCGCTGATGATGCTGCCCGAAATCGGCGGCAACGCCGCGGCATCGCCCCCCACTCCCGACCCACCCGCCAGCTCCCACGCACCCTCGTCGCCGGAGCCTCCCGAGAGCAATCCCCTCACCCTCCCCGACGTCTTCGTCTCCGGGACGCGCGCCTGGCAGACCGACGATGAGGCCCCCGTCCATGCGCAGACCATCGAACGCGAGGCCATCGAACAACGAAACGCCCGCAACGTCGCCGAGGCGCTCGAGTACACCAGCGGCGTACGCGTGGAGACCGGCTGCCAGAACTGCGGGTTTACCCAACTTCGCCTCAACGGCCTGGGCGGCGCCTACACCCAGATCCTCATCGACGGCCTTCCATCCTTCTCGGGGCTGGCCTCGGTCTACGGGCTGGAGCAGATCCCCACGGAGATTCTGGAGCGGGTGGTCGTCGTCAAAGGTGGCGCTTCCGCCCTCTACGGCCCCGGCGCCGTCGCTGGTGTGGTGGATCTGGTCACGCGCCAGCCCACCGAAAACTTTCTGGGCGTCACCACAGGCTACGACCACGTGGGCCTGAGCGCCCCCGACGCGCGCTTGAGCTTCGACGGCGCTCAGGTCAGCGCCGACGGACGCGCCGCCGCCCACGTCTTCGCCACCACGCGTCGCCGCACTGCGCTCGACTTAAGCGGCGACGGCTTCTCTGAGCTGACCGCACTGCAGCAGCTCGCCGCCGGCGCCAACCTCTTCTACGCCCCCTTCGAGAGCGGCAACCTCCGCCTCTCCTTTCACACGCTTCGCGAATACCGCCGCGGCGGCGATCGCCTTGATCTTCCCCCCCACGCCGCCGCCATCGCCGAAGAGCTTCAAACCGAGCGCTACCAGGGCGACCTGCGCTGGAAACACCCCCTCTCCCCCAACCTCCGCTACGCTCTGGGCTACGTGCTCTCCTACACCGACCGCCGCTCCTACTACGGCGGCGGAGGCCGCGAAGATCTTGAACTTCCCGAAGATGGCCAGCCCCTCGACGAGGAGTTTCGCGAGGCCTTCGAGGTGCAGCGCACAGCGTTGGGAGGTTACGGCCGCACGCTCAACCCGCTGCAGGTAGGCGACGCCCACGTCGACTTAACCTTTGATGCCCGGGGGCCCCAGACCCTCACCCTGGGCGTTCAGGGAAGCATTGACCGCATCGACGATCGCTTTCTGGGCTACGCGCGGCAGATCGACGAGACCTACACCACGCTCGGCGTCTACGCGCAGCATCACTGGATCTTTGCCGATTGGGGTGAAGCCATGCTCGGCGCCCGCATCGACCGCCACAGTGAGCTCGAAGCGCCCATCGCCAGCCCCCGCGCCGCGCTGATGCTGCGCCCTGCCTCCTGGCTCAGACTGCGCACCGCCCTCTCCACCGGCTTTCGCGCCCCCCAGGTCTTTGACGAAGACCTGCACATCGACACCGTCGGCGGCAACGCCCGACTCATCGTCAACGCCCCGGATCTTCAGGCAGAGCGCTCCCTGAGCATCACCCAGCAAGTCTCCACCGCCCTCACCCTCCCGGGCGGCGCAGACCTGCGCGTCGGCCTCAACGCCTTTCACACGCGTCTGAAAAACGCCTTTGTGCTCAACAGCATCGACGCCCCGGAGCGCAACGAACACCTGCTGCAACGCACCAACCGCGGCACCACGAGCCTGCTCGGCACCGAGCTTGAAGCCGGGATCTTCGCCCCCACCTGG
This sequence comes from Lujinxingia vulgaris, assembly GCF_007997005.1. Classification (GTDB taxonomy): domain Bacteria; phylum Myxococcota_A; class Bradymonadia; order Bradymonadales; family Bradymonadaceae; genus Lujinxingia. The sequence continues at coordinate 12,352 of NZ_VOSL01000043.1, forward strand.
GCGCTTCGGGCGGGCTGGACCCTGGAGCGCGCCCTCAACGAGGAGCCCGACGACGACTTTGGCACCCGCCACATCCTGCGCACCCCCAACCACTACGGCTACCTCGATGGCCTCCTCAACCTCGGCGCCCTGCGCCTTGTCTCCGGCATCGAGATCACAGGCCCGATGCGCGTTCCCCGCTACGACGCCAGCGGCGCTCCGGCCCGGCTGCACACCTCCCCCTGGTTCTTCAACTGGAGCGCCAACCTCAGCTTCGCCACCATCGCCCGCGGCGAGCTTTTGCTGGAGCCCTTTTTAGGCGTCCGCAACGTCCTTGACTCCCGCCAGCGCGACTTCGACCAGGGCCCCACCCGCGACGCCGGCTACGTCTACGGCCCCTCCCAACCCCGCACCCTCTACGCCGGCATCAAAGGGAGGCTATAAATGAGAACCGCTGCCCTCCTCATATCCGGCATTATCCCGCCAGCTGTGGCACTCCTGAGTCTACTGGCGACGGGGTGCAGCGGCGTCGAAACCCGCTCGGCGCTCTACATCATAGAAACGCTCAGCGTAGCCGCCCCCGAAGCACCGGCGCTCTGCGCCGACGCCGCTCGCCACCCGACCACCCAATCCCCCCGGGCCACGCTCTATGTGTTCACGAGCGACTGGTGCGCCGCCTGCGACCGCCTGCTCACCAGACTCGACGCGCAACGCGCTGACTTTGCAAAAGCGCGAATCGCGGTGATTCACCTCGTCACCGGCCAGGGCACCACCTGCATCGACGCGGCCCGCGTCGGCCGCCGCGCGAGCGTTCCTTACGGCGCTGCTTCACGGCAGGTCGAAGCCAACTGGGGGGTGCGCTCCACGCCCACGATGTGGCTCGTCGACTGCGAGAACATCGCGCGCCTCTATGTGGAGGGCGAGCCGGAGGAGGACGCGTTGTTCGGGGCGATGGGCGAGTCGTTAGGGGGGTGGGTGTTGAAGAGCAGAGGGTCCGCCGCTCCGGACGGGCCCTTTTGCATCCCTTGCCCCCTCATGATCCCCCACATCTCCTAAAACCCGCATAAATACTCGCGCTCACAGCCCTCCTAACTATCCTCCCAGCCCCACCTTACACAATCGTCCTCAATTTGATCGACTGGCCACCGACAACAGCGATGAAACTCGAAGACAAGGACGAGCGCGATGGAACCGACCACGATGATGGCAGATCTGACGTTGAGCGATGAACTCCAAGACGTGGATCTGGGCGATAAACGGCGCAACGAGCGCTATGTCAGAATCGCCGGACGACTGGCCGCGCAACCCGATAAATCGATCCCTGACGCGATGGAAAATCACGCTGAGGTTGAGGCCTAGTATCGCCTGATGAGCAACGATGCTGCCGAGCACCAAACCCTTCTTGAGCCGCATTTCGACAAGACTTCCCGGCGCAGCGAAGCGTCGCAAACCGTGCTGGTCGCGCACGATACCACCGAGTTTGCGTACGCCATTCACGACGAGCCATCTCGGGAGAATCTGGCGCGTCTGCGGGCGAATCAACAGGGCTTTCTCTGGCACGCTTCGCTGGCGGTGAGCGCCGATGGAACCCGCGCGCCGCTTGGCCTTGTGGCCAGTCGCCCCTACGTGCACGCCTCGCAGATTGAGGGCCAGGAGGCGCTTGATTTCTGGCGCGCCCAGAACGGTCTTCTGGACAACGAGCAGACCCGATGGCTTGACGCTGTCGAGGCCTCCGAGGCCCGTCTTGAAGACGTCGACGAGGTGATTCACGTCATGGATCGTGAGGGCGATGATTTCAACACGCTCTTTCCGATGGTGTTTTCCGGCTACGGATTTGTGGTGCGGATGACGGGCGATCGCAGCGTCTCCACCGGCCCAAAACGCAGCGAGAAAGCGCCGCTTGAGGCGGTTCTCGACGAGGTCGAATGGTCGAAATCGATCCGCACCGTAGAGCTCTCCGCCCGGCCCAAACGCAAGGCAAGCAAGTCGCACCGCGCTCGCCGTTTCCGCAAAGCGCGCATCAAAATCCGCGCCACTCGGGTGGAGCTTCGCCGCCCCGACAATCTGCCGGCGGCAAACTCTCCGGCGCGCTTCGGTGTGAACGTCGTCGAGGTCAGCGAGATCCGCACGCCAAAAGGCGAAGATCCGGTGCGCTGGCTGCTCGTCACCGACCGCCCGATCGACACCGACGAGGACTGCTGGAAAATCGTCGATTGGTACCGCGCCCGCTGGCAGATTGAGGAGTATTTTAAGGCACTTAAGACCGGTGCGGCCTACTCCAAATTGCAGCATCGGAGCGCCCACACGCTGCTTGCCGCGTTGAGCGTCAAGGCGATGGTCGCCTGGAATCTGCTCGTGATCCGCTACCTGGGCCGCAACCACGAAGACGTTGAAGCCAGCGCTTGGATCACCCCCGCACAGCTCGCGATTTTGAGGATGAAACGCCCCAAGATCATGAAGCGAAAAGCCACCGCCGGGCGCATCATGGCGGCGGTCGCCTCGCTTGGCGGCCACATCAAAAACAATGGCCCGGCGGGCTGGCAGGTGCTGGGCCGCGGTTGGGCTCATCTACTGGAGTTGGAGCAGGTTTTTTTGATCGCGAGGCAGATGATGGATGAGATGTGATCAATCATGAGCCTTGCCCCCCCCCTCCAGACCCAACCCGGAGGTACAATTTCCGAAACAACATCAAACATTTAAAGCACCACACCAATCGGAGAGATATACCGAAAATACACATCCCTCCCCCCCTTCCACACGTTTCTACACACTCCATAATCACTTCAGTTAACTCACTGAGCATCCCGACCGTCAGACAGATACCAGCCGAGCGTGGAGACATGGGGCCGCACCGCCTGAAAGGATACGTTTTTCACGCGAGCGTTCCAGATAGCGTAGCCCCGCAATCCGAATAAGAACAAATAGGGCTGTTCCCAATATACGATGCGATGAAACTCCCGAAGAAGCGAAATACGCTCATCCTCGTTCACGGTAATACGGAGACGCTCAATAACCCGATCCGCCTCCTCATGACGAAACCCGACACGATTTGACCCATTCTCAACATCAGCCTGACTTGAGTGCCAGATTTGGTACAAATCGACTTCCCATGCTAACCCCCAACCGCCGGTGAATGCATCGAACTCACCACTTTCCATTCGACGAAGCAAATTTGGCCAGGATAAGGGAACCCCCTCCATCCTTACCCCAACTTGAAAAAGGTTTTCACGATACGTATCCATAATCTCAAGCCAGGCGCGCCCATTAAAATGAACCGCCTCGAGCGTTAATTCGAGAACTTCACCGTTAATTTCCTTCTCGCGTATCCCGTCGCCGTCACGGTCCATCCAACCAGCCTCATCCAGCAATTGCGACGCCTTAGACAGGTCAAACTCGATGGGCTCAACATCGGGTGCATGACCCGGGTGTTTGTAAAAATAAGGACCGGGCTGAAGGATCATATCATCCTCATAATACTTCGCGCCCACCTCCTCCCGGTCAAACGCATACGCAAGCGCTTGACGCACCCGCCGATCTTGTAGTTGCGGGCGGTCCAGGCTCCACCCGATATAATAATACGCAAGACGATCAAAGCTCGCATCTCTCATCCTTCCAACTTCAAACAGATTTCGGACAGAATCCCTGCTCAAAACTGTACTTACCGGAGCCCTGCCAGTAACATCCGCGACATCTGCATCGCCCTGGGTGACGGCTTCTACGGCCGCAACTTCACTTCGGTACCACTTCCATTCCAACCTCTCGATCGGAGGACGCTCTCCGACATAATTGTCATTGCGCTCCATACGAAGCAATGAATTAGGACGAAACTCAACCACCCGATAAGCCCCGACTCCAGGAAAATACTGTGAAGCCCAGTGCTCATAAAAACGTCGCGCGACTTCATCCTCTGGTATCGGACTTCCATCTCGCTCCCGCGAATAGAGCCAGCGCGGCACAACCTGCGCCATCAAAACTGTAACCTTCGCATGATGCAGGCGATGCGACCACTCAACCTGAAATGTATAACGATCCAGGGCTTCCACACGAACAATGTCTTTCAAATAGGACTTGATAGCCCCCGATGGCACATCGGGATGCCCCATCATCTCATAATAAAAGACCGCATCCTCAGCGGTCAGCTCTCTCGGTGACTGAGTCCAATCAAGCTCCGGCTCATCTTCGCTCTCCCTTGAAAGATGCCAGAACACCCCCTGTTTTAAGCGTACAGTATATACCGTACCATCAGCACTAACTGTCGCACGCTCCGCAACATCCGGAACGTACCGATACGAATCCCGAACCTCCAAACGGGTCAGCCCCCCTTTCACATAATGCTCAATCTCAGAAAGCGCCGAGCTATTTGAGCCATACCATCGAAGATCAGAAATTTGAGCATGCATTGCCCTTCGCAATACACCACCGTAATCCGCATCATCGGGGACGATTAGGCGAGTGGGCTTCGATAACAAGTTATCACCGCTCAAAGATACCAACGGTTCATGCCCAACATTATTTTCAGCCAACGTGTCGCCACCTGTTGTACATGAACTCAGCACCACAACACCGACAAACATAAAAACACGAAAAACGCCGACCAAAACGCACCATTTACTCCTCATAGCCCACCTCCTACAAACACAACAACGCCGGGCACCGAACTCGTAAATACGCATCAAAAATCAATTTTGTTTAACAATGAGTATCATACGATTCCTTTGCAGCCTCAAGCACACCAATGTTTGTGCCAAACTCCCGATCCACCAACGCAAACGCCGCAGCCACCTCCGGCGCCACAGAAAGCCCGGGCGCTCGTCTATACACCTCGGGCAACACGCGCACAAACCCGCCCATTGCCGAGGGTCCCGTCAGCAGCATAGCGTCAAACTCCAGGTCCTCGTCACGCGCATCCGCGCCTTCGGAATCAAGGCTCTTTATGATCTCAAAACCCACCCCACCGGCCCCGTACTGACGTCGAAGCGCGTACCGCCGGGTCTGCTCAAACACACGCTTCACCGGCGTCCAACCTCCGCCCACCCGGTGCGTATCCGCGACCTTCAACACGAGTTCCTCCAACTCCGCCGGCCGATAGTCGAAAAAAACGCCGTCGCGAATCATCATCTCCAGAAACTGCAACGGGAGGTCGGGCTCACCCTGGACCAACCAACCAAACGCCCCACCGGTCCGCGTATTGAATTCGGTGGGCACGAAGCCTTTTGCCGTCAGCACGCCATCGACGGTAAACGCGCCGCGGTAGCCCACTTCTCGGGCGAGCTGCCGCCCGACGCGCTTCGCGACCGCGCGCATCGCTTCTCGCGCACTCGCTGGCGGATCCCAGAAGGTCGCAAAACCTGTGTACAAAAACATCCCGGAGTTGGGCCGACGAAACACCACCATCTCCACCGGGCGAAACGCGATAGTTTTTTCGGGGAAAACCACCCCGTGAATGCTGCAGGGGATGCCTTCGAGATAGGGCATCACCCTCACGCGGTCGCAATGGCTGCGAAAGAACTCAAGCGCTGCATCGCGCTCGGCCTTGGTTTGGCTGTAGCGCACGTACATCGCCCCGCCGTTAATCCCCTCCCGGGCGTCTCCGGCCCAGACCACGCCCGCATTGTTGCCCAGTCGCGCCGCAGCCTCCCCGCACTGCGCATCGTCATGCGGATCGACCACCTCGGAAGGTGCCCGCGCGACGTTTGCGCGGTCCCAGAAGGCGTCGACAACCACCTTGTCCTCCAACTCCAGCCAGGACCTGAGCCGCGGCCCAAGCCTGGGCCGACCACAGAGCTCCTCGATGTCGCAGACATGCGAGCTCAGCACGATCGCTCGATGGTCCGGGTCGAAGCGCTCCACGGCCTCAACCACCTCCGGCGAGGGGTTTCGTAAGGCGGCCTCATAGTTCCGAAGACCCGTGAGCATATCGGGCGCCTTCGCCATAGACGCCACCACCCAGGGCGTCTGCGAAGGGTCGGGCACCTCCCCGGTCCCGATGCCGTCGCCCACAATCAAACACTCCGCTACGCCAAGCTCTCGCAACGCCTTCACGCGACCTGCGGAGCCGGCCACAGGCCCCATCGCCAGAATGACGCGCTTTCCGTCGAAAAACTCCCGCACAAGCTCACGGTAGTAGCCCACAGACATTTTCGACTCCGGATTCGAAACGAAAAAAGCCTCCCCAGACCCAACCCGGAGAGGCATTTTCACCAACACTTTCAACAACTTACAAAAATGACCCCGACAGGAATTGAACCTGTGACCTACGGATTAGGAATCCGTCGCTCTATCCGACTGAGCTACGGGGTCTGGGCGCGCCGTGATCGGGCGCGAGGCTGTTTTTCGCACCCCTGCGCGCGCGGATCAAGCCCTTTTGTAACCGCCCTTCGTCCTCGCACCTCCCACTCTACCAGACTGGTGGAGGAAACCCGTCGATCCCCTCTTGCAAAGTCCACCGCAGGTTACGCTCATAGTCGACAAGGACGAGGTTATCATCAACCTCAGTAAGAACCTCTCCCCCATAGACGCTCGTCCCAAACGCTCCCACCGCTCCCCCCGGGTAGGTGTAAACATGCCCTGGCTGTTGAGGATCAAGCTCGACAAGGCCACTTCTCCGACTGACGAGTACTTTCCCTGCTGTAGTCCAACTCAACCCATCGACAAAGAGCAGCGCCATATCAGAGTCTAGCTCTGAGAGGATGCGTACACCGTTTTGAAACTCTAAATTCGGATAGTACGTAATATGATTGGATCGTGGATTAAGACTGCAGTTTCTTTGATGCAGAACAACCTCATGCGTGACTGGATGAACCCGAATACTGCTGGTCCAACCACACGCAGGAGTATGCACAGTAATCTCACCAGCCCGATACACGAGCGGTGAATTGTTATAAGAAAGGCCTCCAGAAAATTGACCGACTTTAAGCACAATCGGATCCAGAAGGCCTCCGGTCGAACTCTCGACATAAAGCGACGCCGATGACGCATCGGTTTCGATAGGATCGAGCAGACGAACTGCCTCGCCACCTTCTGCGTTGACAAAATAAAGCGCGTGCGTCCAATGATGATCAGGTTTATCCGCCGTGAACAGAAGCCCACTACGATCCCACATCACCGTCATCGAATGTATCTCTCCAGAATGAGTATAAAATGGCTCGACATCGTAATATACCACCTCTTCTTGAAGATCGACGGACATGGCAATCTTCCAGATACTGGATGACGTCTTCATGAAAAATGCTTCGTTAGTAGCAAAAAATGCAGGCTCAGGTTCAGGCTCAGGTTCAGGTTCAGGTTCAGGTTCAGGCTCAGGCTCAGGGTTCGGATCAGTGTCAGTGCCTGGATTGGGCTCAGGCCCGGGATCGTATTCATCATCCCGACCACCATGGTCGGTTCCTGCGTCGGACTCTTCAAAATCGTCGTCGATAATAATTAGTGGTTCCTGCGGCGGAGCCGCCTCACCACAGCCACCGACAATCATCAGTACTACACTCAGACACCACATCTTCTTCAGCATGCCTTTCATCATTTCACCCCTCACTTGAAATAGTGACCTACACGCAAGTCCAAACAACCTTCATTTCAAAACCAAACACGGCACCTTCACATCTACCCTCAAGGCACAAAAGTGCCCCACATAGCATATCCACCAGCTACGTCTTCACGTCTCCCCAAAACACAATATGATCCGGGGCAAAGGTACGGGCACATAACATACGCGCACGACACGCATGCACGTGCCCTCACCCGTAGTTACAACACATCCTCACTTAGAATGAGCTAACACTAGCAGCCCCCTCGTGGTAGTCAACCCCCCGGCGTGCAATAATTTCGACTGAAAATGTTCTCTATCACCGCAGATTTCGGTACGTGCTTGCTTCCCCCTATACCGCTCTACTAAACGCACAGCGGTCACGCCTCTGAACATAACGACGTTACCCCTGACGTAAATGCCTTAGCCTCTACCGTGTCGCCCTATACAGTTCGTGCTCTCGCCATTCCTCGCCGCCTCGCCGCCTCACCCACACAACCCCCACCCCCAACACCACCCACATCACCCCCCAGGGCTCCTGCCCCTCCCCACCTCCCCCGTAGGCTGCGCATCCATAAAAAGGCCTGTCGTCCCCGCAGCTCCCGTCGTGGTCGTTGGGGACTCCGGAGTACGCGTACTGAATCAAGGCCAACCCTTCGTATTCATCAGCCCACACCTCCTCGACGCCCCGGTCCTCGCCAAAAAGCACGCTGAGTGGAAGCTCCCCCTCCCCTTCCGACTCGCCATAGAGCTGGTCGACCTCCGCGCTCAGCGTGAGGAGCGCGCCGTCGGCGACGCGTTCTCCGGGGGCGCGCTCCTCGCCCCACACGACCCAGACATCTTCACCACATGCGTTGCCAATATCGGCAAACATCTCGACGTGGCCTTCCCAGGGTTCCGTCCGAATTTCGTGCTCAACGATCAGGCAATCAAAAGCCTCGTTCTTCCAGACTTCATCGATCTGCGCCTCAAGTTCGACGTACTCGGGAGGCTGTACGCAGCTCAACGCGTGGGCCGACATCGGCGCCAGCGACGTCGCAAACGCCGCCAACGCGACGAGGAGCGCCGGTACGCCTGGCAAAGTCGGCGTCGAAGGTGTGTGGGGTGAAGGGATTGAGACATTCATTTATATCACCTTGATACGCTGTCGACGGACCATCAGACCCGCCAGCGCCACTCCAACAAACGTCAGCGGCCCCTCGGGTCCATGGGATTTGGATGTCGCGCACCCGTAAAGACCCGAATGCTCTCCGCACCAGTCGTCGTGCTCACGGAGAGTACCCTTATAGGAGTATCGAATTCGGGCCAGGGCCCTGTGGGGCGCAGGCTCCGGCGCGTTGCTTAGCCGTTCCGTCTCCGTGATCGCATAAAAATTGACCTCCCCCTCGCCCTCGGACTCCTCCATCAACTCCAGCAGATCGGCGCGTACCCTGACCAGCTGTCCATCGCCGACACGTTCCCCATTCGACCCATCTCGCTCTGCAACCACCAATAGCTCTTCACCACATACATTCGTGACGTCGAGAGAAAGTTGAATCACACCGGAGTCCGGATACGCCACGATCTCGGGCTCAGCGATCACGCAATCAAACGCTTCACTGGTCCAGATTTCATCAATGTGCGCGTTGAGTGATTGATACATGCCTGATTGCTCCACGCAATCGGACGCATGGGCCGAACGAAGGGATGTGACCGTCACGCAGACACCCACGCATAGCAGCGTCAACAACACGCACCAAAAACGTGGGGGGCCCGTAACATGCGGATCTTGAAGTCGTGTAGCCATGCGAATGTCCCTGACGTCGATTTTCAACCTTATACATGCCCAACGAAACCAGACCCAAAACGCTGGTCGCCAGCGCCGTGTCGTGTTTCACGCTTAGAAACGCTGCCTCATCGCCCCACTCGCCGCCTCACCCCCACCACCCCTAACCCCAACACCACCCACACCAGCGGCCAGGACAAAGGCGCTTGCGTCCCCGAACTCGTCACTGCGCATCCGAACGTGGTCCCCGGGCCGCAGTCGCCCTCATTGTAGTAGGGGTCCGCGTAGGTGGGCGTGCCCGAAAACGAATAATGCACGCTCGCCATCGCACGATACTCCTCGAACCCCATCTCCTCGCCAGTGCGCTCTGAGGCAGGAATCGCGCGAATCTCGGCGATGCCCTCGCCATGCTCTTCATCCTCAAGCTCCCTGATCGGACCGCCGAAGCGCAGCGTTTCCCCCTCAGCGACAATCTCTTCATGCAGGTAGGGTTCCCCGTAGGGCTTGTCGATGTTCATCGCGATCGCGATGTCCTCCCCGCAGGCGTTCGCGATGTTGAGCAGTAGGTGAACGAAACCATAGTGCTCGTCCTCGTCCATCTCATATTCCACCGCCAGGCAATCAAAGGCGGCCTCGCTATGCACCTCGTCGAGTTGCACATCGAGGTCCCCGTAGGCGTAGGGCCCGGAGCACATCATGTCGGCTGAAGCCTGTGGCACGCCCGTCAGCGCGCCCCACCCCACGAGCAGCCCCAACCCACAGGACGCAACCCTCAACACCCGTTCTTTTGCGCCTTTGCCAGACTTCATCGTCATCATGCCCTCGCCCTATCCATGGTTCGCTTTCATCGACTTTTTGGTGGGAGGGGGCAGTCTGCCGACCGTCGCAACGTGTTTCCAGCACTTTTGCGCGACGGGCCGAGGCGATGTGCACTCAGCGCTGCCCCTCGGTTGGGATTTGAAACGAATGTTGAAGTCACCGGCCAGCGCCTTGAACCCATCCTGCTGTGTCCTTAGGCTTTGTCGCACCCCGACGACATGACTGTTGGATTCGATGAAAAAGGAGCTGCCGTGATTGCTTTGCTTACGCCCCGCCCCCTCGCCCTCATCGCCCTGCTCGCGCTCTGTGTGGCCTGCGTCTCCGAAGACGGCACCTCGCCAGATCGCTACGACTCGGCCTTCTTCCAGCCCGACGAGGCCCTGGCCAGCTCGGAGTGGTCCAACTCCTACAGCGTGGCGCACACGATCAACGGCTCCGGCCTCCCCGAGGGCTTTGGGCCGGCCGACACCCACGCCGACTACAGCGGCAGCAACCACTGGACCACCTCCGACGGCGACATCGAGGGTGCCTGGGCCACCTACAGCTTCAACGGGCCGGCGACCATGGACACCCTCTACATCTGGCACCACCGCTCCACGATGCCCCCGGCCTACAGTGAGGGCTACGCCATCGCGCGCTTCGACGTAGAGTTCCTCGACGCCAACGGCGAGCAGCTCCTGCTCCTTGAAGACCTGGCCGGCGAGCCGGACCTGGCGAGCGCGGCGGTCTATGAGTTTGAGGAGGTGGAGGGGGTGCGGGAGGTGCAGATCATCGTGCGCGAAAACAACGGCGATGAGCAGGTCACGGGGCTGGCCGAGGTCGCTTTTGGCCTGACCCGCTAACCTGCTGACGCGCGACTTAGACGCACATAAAAAAGGCCGCCGGACTCTTCTCCGGCGGCCTTTTCGTTTTTTGCAACACGCAAGCGCGATGCCCGGCGCGGGCCTCAGTCGGAGCCTCGCTCTTACGATTGCGCGCTGCGCCGCACACGCCTCCCCAACCCAATAAGCCCCAGCCCCACCATCACCCAGGCCAGCGGCGCGTGGGCCGGAGTCGCGTTGGAGGCGGCACAGCCGCCACACCCCATGACAGAGACCTCGTCGTTGCACTCAAAGTCGCTGTTATCGCGGGGCGTCCCTTCAAACGAATAAAGAACACGCACGATCGGCTCGTCCTCGCCGGCCACGCGAAACTCCAGCTCGCCGTCCCCTTCCGGTGCATTCTGGTAGCTCTCCACCTGCACCTCCAACGTCACCGCCTCTCCCGCTGAGATGAATTCGCTATCTGGAGAAGGTGGGTCCATGGGAACGTGCGCGACGCGCTCGAACTCGACCATAACACCTTCCTCACACCCGTTGATGATGTCGGTGACGATCCACACGGCCCCCGTCGCCGCGTCGGTCACGGTGTCAGCTTCGACGTCCAGACATGCGTAACTCTCGGTCGACCCGATCTCGTCGATATAGGCATTGAGCTCATCGTAGCGATCGGGCGCAACGCATACCGCGGCCGCCTGCGGCACCCCTCCCAGAGCGACAAACCCTGCGGCGAGCCCCGGGAGGAGGGCAGACCTTTTCTTGAAAGGGATGAGCGTGGGGCGATGGGATGGCAGCATGGCATGTCCGAATGAAATAGCTTTGGATGACTCGGATGGGGCAGGTCGAGCAGTGTGCCGGAGGTGGCTTCCCTTTTCCATAAAAAGCTCTCAGGAGGCTGGTGGGCTGCGCCGCGCACGGCGCCCCAGCCACACCATGCCCAGCCCCACCATCACCCAGCTCAGCGGCGCCTGCGCTGGCGCTTCCGGCGAGCTTGCCGTCGACGAACACCCGAACATGGTGGCGTTGCTGCACGGCCAGTCGTCCATGTCGTAAAGCGTGCCGGAGTACGAATACTGAACCCGCGACAGCGGCACATACGCATCAGGGTCTGCCTCCATCGCGTCGCGCTCGGCGTCCGGCAACACCTCAAAAATCAGCTCCCCCTGCCCCTCTTCCCGGGGGCGCATCTCAAGCGAAGCGCGTACGGTCACGAGCTCGCCGTCCTCCACCCGCACCTCGTCCATCCGGTCACCGGCGGTGTAGAGATAGTCCGCATCCGCCCTCACCCAGAGGTCTTCTCCACATGCGTTGGCCAGGTCTGTGGAGACGTTCACAAAGCTGTTGCCCTCATGGACAGCGAACTCATGCTGAACCACCAGGCAATCAAACGCCTCGCTCGTCCAGACCTCATCGATCTGCCCCTGGATCTCCGCGTAGACAGGCGGCTCCTCGCAGTCCAGGGCGTTGGCGAGGGGCACTGTGCCCGGCGCAACCAGCCCGGCAGCGAGCCCGACGAGCAGGACCGCGGGCTTTGTGATGACTGCGCGCCGGGAGAAGAACGAGCGTGGGAACGTCATGCGATGTCTCGGTGCGTGGGGTTCAGGGCTTTCAAAGGGCGATGGGGCAGTGTGCCGGGGCATCGATCGCGTTTCCAGTCTTTTGGGCGACGTAGCTCCCTGAACCCTGACCCAAAAAGACCGCCGGAGACTCTCCGGCGGCCCTTTTTTGTTTCATTTTTCATGTTTTAGCGCGTTTCATCACGGAAACTACTCCGCCACCTCCGGCTGCGGCTCTGGCGAATCCTCCAGCTCGGGAGCAGCCGGCGACGCCGGAGTGTCGGGCTCACCCTCGTCTCCTGGCGTGTCGATGCCGAGAGACCGACTGACCGTGGGACGTACGCGCCGGGCCAGCTCATCGTCGCCAGCCAGGAGGTAGAGCTGCTCCATAATTGCAGCGACCGCCTGGTAGATGCGCGACCACTCCTCGATCAACGCGTCGCGCTCCGTGAGCAGACGCTCGGCTTTGCGCTCCTCCTCGTTGAGCGTCGTCAGCTCTTTGCGCAACCCCTCGATCGGAGCCTGAAGGTTGGCAGCAAGCTCGCGGGTGGAGATGGGCGAACCGAAGGCGTCGATGTGCATGTCGGCCTGATGAAGCATCTCGACGACGTTTTGGCCAAAAGACTCCACCGCCTTCGGATGGCGAGGCAGCTCACCGTCGACGCCGAATCGCCGGGCCAGCCCCGGAGCGCCGGCGTCCAGCAGCGAACGAACTCTGGCGAGCGCTGTGAGGGTCTGCGCCGCGGCCTCATCGCGAGCCGTCCGATGTGAGTCATCGTCCGCGCGCTCCCGGGCCAGCTCAGCTTCCTTCTGCCATAACGCATCGGTGCGCTCGTCAAGCGCGTCGCCCTGCCCGGCGATGAAGCGTCGCCAGTCCTCCACGTCGAAGCCCATCTGACCATCGAGCTTCGTGGCGACGTTCTCGCCATGCGTACGAATCGACGAGGCCACCCAACGACCCCAGGTCACGCGATTCTCCACCGTCTTTCCCACTTTGTTGCTCATCACAAACTCCTGTCTCCAAAAGCAGATGATGCGTCTCTCGCAAGCGCGCGGTGCCGCGCGCAAGCCTGATACGAGCCGCAAACGGACCCCCGTACGGCAAAAACAACTCGGGTATGCGACGCAGCCTACCAGACGCTCTTTCCCACACAAACCCGGGCACGCGACCGCTGATCTCACGTTCTGGGTTTCCAAAACGCGTGCGCGACCGTCGATCTCACGACTCGCCAGTCCAAACTTCAACCACGACCGCTGATCTCACGTTCTGGGTTTCTAAAACGCGTGCGCGACCGCCGATCTCACGCTCTGGATTTCTAAAACGCGTGCGCGACCGCCGATCTCGCGTTCTGGGTTTCTAAAACGCGTGCGCGACCGCCGATCTCGCGTTCTGGGTTTCTAAAACGCGTGCGCGACCGCCGATCTCGCGTTCTGGGTTTCTAAAACGCGTGCGCGACCGCCGATCTCGCGTTTTGAGCTCGGAATGCCGCCTTCGCGACACTCGCGAAGACGTTTTGCCCCGCGCAGCCCTCACCGCGACCGTCGCGCACCCGGGAGCTGGCCAATTGGCGCCCTCCCAGCCCTCATGCTAACTCTCCCCGGCCCGCCGCGCTCCGCGCCCCTGATCGAAACGCCGAGACGATTAACGATGCCCACCTCCCCCCCGACCCACCTGGCCACGCTGGCGCTCGTCGCCCTGGGCGGCGCGCTCGGGGCGCTGCTGCGCGTGTGCGTGGGGCTGGCGCTGCCGGCCATGGGGGCGATGCCCACGGGCACGCTTGTGGCCAACCTCATCGGTTGCCTGCTGCTGGGGATCGTCGCTGCGAAGGTCGCCTCCATAGGCCGCCCCCCGGCCTGGCTGCAGCAGGGCGTGGGGGTGGGGCTCCTGGGATCGTTTACCTCCACCTCGACCTTTGCGTCGGAGGCGTTCTGGCTCCTGAGCGACGCGTCGCCGGGGCTTGCAGCGAGCTACGTGGCGCTCTCGCTTGTCGGGGGGCTTGCGCTGGCGGCGCTTGGCGCGCGTCTGGGCGGCGCGCCCCTTTCACTCGCCGGAGGTGGGGCGTGAGCTGGGAGATGGCAGCCCTTGTGGGTGCGGGCGGGGCGGTGGGCGCATTGATGCGCTTTGCCCTCACGCGCGCGCTGGCGGAATTCTCCAACCGACGGGATTTTCCGCTCAACACCCTGCTCATCAACCTCGGGGGCAGCGCGCTGCTGGGCTGGCTGATGGCTTCAGCTCAAAGCGCCGACCTACCGGTGCACGAGAGCCCCCTCTTCATGGTTGCGGGGCTCGGGTTTTGCGGCGCCTTGACCACCTTTTCGACCTTCGCGGTGGAGACCCGGCAGCTCGCCGCGCGCTCCTTCTGGCGCGCGTTAGGGTATGTGGTGCTGACGGTGGGCGGGGGCGTAGGGAGCTTTGCGCTGGCGCTCATCCTGAGTGGTTGACCCGGGACATGGCAACGAGCTTGCGCAACACCCCCCAAAGCTCAAACAATGGCAAGCGATCATGCCAGCCCTTGTGGCCACCTCCCCGCACCCCATCCCGCAGGACGCCCGCTATGAAACGAAAAAAGACCGCCACCCTGCTGGCCTTCTTTTTGGGAACCTTCGGTGTTCACAAGTTTTACCTGGGCCTCCACGTCCAGGGCCTGATCTTCCTGCTGCTCTGTTTCACCGGCGCCTCCACGCTCTTCGCACTCTACGACACGGTGGTTTTTTTGGGGATGAGCCCGCAGAAATTCGACCGAATCTACAACAGCAAGCACGACGAGCCGGTGCTCCGCACCGAGCAGACAGGTCAGGATGCAAGCATGAGTCCGTGCGCCCTCCGACAGGACTTCAACGAGCTCAAAGAGCTGCATGTCAGCGGCGTGCTCACCGATGAGGAGTTTCTGGCCCAGAAGCAGCGCCTGCTGACCTGATCACACCGCCTCGTGGCATGAAAAAACCGCCGGCCCTCAAAGGCCGGCGGTTTTTTTACTTTTACTAAAAAGTACTCTGGAGCCACTTAGAAGCTATGCGCCTGCCCCGGCTCCAGCGCGATCACGTCGACCTCCAGCTCGTAGGTCTCCAGATACTCCACGAGCTCCTTCGGGGTGCCCGTGAGGGCGTCGAAGGTGCCGTAGTGGCAGGGGATCACCGCTTCGAGCTCCAGCAGGTCGGCGGCCAGCGCCGCCTGGAGGGGGTCCATGGTGAAGTGGTCGCCGATGGGCAGGATGCCCACGGTCGGGCCGTAGATCTCGGCGATCCAGGCCATGTCGCCAAAGAGGGAGGTGTCGCCGGCGATGTAGAGCGACTCGCCACTGGAGAACTCCACGACAAAACCGGCCGGCTCGCCAAGGTAGATGACCGTGCCGTCCTCGTCGGTGAAAGAGGAGCTATGGCGCGCGTCGGTCATCGAGACGCGCACATCGAGCGCTTCGAGCTCGACGGTACCGCCCTTGTTCATGCCCACGAGCTTGTCGGAGGCCACGCCGCGGCTCCCGAGCCAGGTGATCAAATCGAAGATGCCCACGATGGGGCCCGAGCAGCGATCGGCCACCTCAAAGACATCGCCGATATGGTCGTTGTGGCCGTGGGTGATCAGGATGGCGTCGGGGCTGATATCGTGCGCCTCCGCGGGGCATTGGGGGTTCGAGCGCACCCAGGGGTCCACCAGGATGTTCTTGCCCTCGGGGGTCGTGATCACAAAGGTCGAATGCCCCAGCCACTGCACTTTTACGCCTGCCAACGCCATGGTTGTCTCCTCAAGTAGGTACGTCGTCGTTTGCGAATTTTTGTGGTGCCGCACCGACCGAACATGATGGCCGGCGAGTTTCATTTCCCAAAAAGAGCGGCCCTCCGGTGAGCGTGGGTCGGGACGCCGCGCCGCAGAGTCTTAACGCGAGCCGCCCGAAGGCCAGCGCATCATCACATGCGGGATCTCCGCCTCGACAAAGGGCTCTCCGAAACGCTCCCAGCCCAGCCGGGTGTACCAGCGCTCCAGATGCGCCTGGGCGTGCAGCTCGGCGAGGCGCTCGCCAAGGTAGCGTTGCACCGCCTCCATCACCTTCGTGCCCAGGCCCTGCCCCTGAAACTCAGGGTGCACCGCCACCCGCCCTACCACCATCGGCGACGTTTTGTGGAAGATTCGGGCGGTGCCCACCAGACGCCCGTCGGCGCGCAAAAGCACATGGGCGCACTCGACATCGAGGCCGTCGACCTCGGGCTCGGCGGTGATCTTCTGGCCGACCACAAAGACCTCGTTGCGCAACACCATCACCTCGTAGAGCTCGCGTTTGCTGAGCTCCTCAAAGGTCTTGATCTGCGCGTCCAGCGCGTACGTCTGCACGTCAGAACCTCATTGCGCGTCGGGCTGCTGATCGGGGTGCGAGACCTGAAAGGCCTCCAGCGCGTTGCAGCGCTCCTCGATGCCCAGGATGGTCGGAAAAGCCTCCAGCTCCACGTCAAAACGGCGCGCGTTGTAGAGCTGCGGGATCAGGCAGATGTCGGCCAGGCTGACCTCATCGCCCACCGAGTAGGCGCCGGCGCGGCGCTCCGCAAGCAGCTCGTAGGCGGTCAGGCCGCGCTCGATCCAGTCCCGGCACCAGGCTCTGGCGTCGAGGTCGGTCTCGGCTTTGATCTTCTGAATCACCGCCAGGTTCTGCAGGGGCTGGGTGCCGGCGTTGATGACCTCGGCCATCTCGCGGGCCCAGGCGCGATGCACGCGGTTTGCGGGCAGAATGGCCGGGGTCGGCCGCAGCTCATCGAGAAACTCCAGGATGGCCAGCGACTGCGTGAGGTAGATCTCCTCGCCATTTTCTTCCCACTCCAGCATCGGCACCTGGCGCATGGGGTTTTTGGCGCGGTACTCCGCGCTGTGCTGCCTGCCGCCGCCTTCGACCAGGTGCACGGCGCGGTATTCGTAGTCGAGCTCTTTGAGCGCAAACCCGATACGTACCCGCCAGCTCGAAGAACTCCGCCAGTATCCGTGAAGAATCATCACTCGCCGCCTTTGCTCAGTGTCCGCCCGTCAGGTCGATACGCCAGACCTGTGCTTTAAGCCTATGCGTTAAACCCATGCGCGCCGCCGGCACAGAAGGCCGGCGGCGCGCTCCTCAACAGCTCGCAGCGTGTTGCTCAATCGGCGTCGACGACCTTTTGGTCGATGGTGCCGAAGATGTTGTTGCCGTTCTTATCGAGCATCTCGATCTTCACCGTGTCGCCGGGCTTCATAAAGGGCGTGGTGAACTCCCCGGTGTCGATCTTCTCGAGCATGCGCTTTTCGGCAAGGCAGGAGGAGCCGCGGCTGCGGTCTTCGTTGGAGACGGTGCCGCTGCCCACGATCGTGCCCGCAGTGTACGCGCGGGTCTTGCAGAGGTGCTGCAAGAGATCGTTGAACGAGAAGTGCATCTCGGGGCCGGCCTCCGGATCGCCGAATTTTTCGCCGTTGTAGTAGGTGTTGAGCGGCAGGTGGATGCGGCCCTCCTTCCAGGCGTCGCCGAGCTCGTCGGGGGTGACGGCGAAGGGCGCAAACGCGGTGGCCGGCTTGGACTGGAAGAAGCCAAAGGACTTGGCGAGCTCGGCCGGGATGAGGTTGCGGAAGGTCACGTCGTTGAGGATGACGATGAGCTTGATGTACTTCGAAGCTTCGGCCGCTTTGACGCCGCGGGGGGTGTCACCGAGGATCACGCCGACCTCGGCCTCAAAATCGGCGCCCCACTCGACGTTGGGGACCTCGATGGGGTCATGGGCGCCCAGCAACACGCCCGAGCCGCCCTGGTAGACGAGCGGATCGGTCTCGAGGGTCTCGGGCGGCTCGGCGCCGCGGGCTTTGCGCACCAGCACGATGTGGTTGATGTAGGCCGAGCCGTCGATCCACTCATAGGCGCGCGGAAGCGGCGCCATCATCTTCGAGGCGTCCACCGGGGTCGACTCCACATCGCCACGCTCGAGCTTCTCGGCCAGCGCGCGCAACTTCGGCTCAACCTCATCCCACTGGTCGAGCGCGGCCTGCATCGTCGGGGCGATCTCGGCCGCCGAGGTGTAGACCGTGTTGTTTTTGCCCACCACCACAAGCGCGCCATCACGAGTACCGTTGCGTAGCGTTGCCAGCTTCATGCATCAACCTCCAGGTTGGTTCATTTCAGTGCGAGTTTTCGCCACTAGACGTAGCCACGGGGCCGCGGGGTGTCAATGCTGCGGTGCCGGCGGCGACGGCTCCTGCGCCCCCTGAAAAAGAAAACGGGCGCCTCCGAAGATTCGGAGGCGCCCGACGATGTGTCGCAACGTGTGCTGACGGCGCCCGCGTGCGAGCCGTCAGTCCAGGTCACCTTACTCCACGACTGCAGCGCCGTCGGTGAACACATCCAGGCGGTACTCACCGTCAGCGCAGAACACGCCGAAGATGCTCGCCGAGCAGTAGGGCTCCACGCTCAGGAAGTAGGTGCCATCTTCTTCCACTTCGTAGGAGAAGGCCGAGAAGAAGGTCTCCGCGTCGGCCTGACCGACGTAGTAGTCCGCTTCGAGGATCTGCGTGGTTCCGTCGCCTTCAAAGAGACGCACGATGGTGTCGGTGGTGGAGGGATCATCCTCTTCCTCGTCCTCCGGAGCCTCGGCACCACGCGAGGTGCGCGCCACGAGCACATCACCGGCCACGAGATCGATGGAGAAGAACTGCACCGGAGTGGCTTCTTCGTCGATGGCGGCGGCAGCTTCGGAGTCGAGCATGCCGAAGACCTGGGCCGGCAGCTCGATGACTTCAGCGTCGGCGCTGGTCAGCAGCGGGTCGGTGAAGGTGTAGGTGGTCGGACCTTCAGGAAGCGTTCCGTCCACGAAGGTGGCGTTGAGGGTGTAGGTGGTGGTGGCCGCGCCGCGGAAGGCCGCGTCACGCACCAGCACCGGCATCGTCACGGCTTCGTCGGCGTCGTTGTAAAGGACGGCTTCCCCACCGAAGGCCGGCGAGAAGGTCCAGTACGCGGCGCTGACAACCAGCGGGGTGAAGTCGTCTTCGGCGACTTCGGTCTCCACGGCCAGGCTCACGATCGACTTGGCCGGAACGACCACGTCGAACCAGGTCACGTTACCGACGTCCGCGAGCACTTGAGCCGACGAGGTGGAATCTTCGAGCGAGACGGCGTTGCGGGTCGCCGCCTCGACGGTCAGGGTGTAGCCGAAGCCCTCACCACCGACCGGCTCGGCGTCTTCCGTGAGGTTGCGCTCATCGGAGACGTAAAGGGTGAAGGTCTGACCTTCTTCTTCGTCGGCGCCGACGCCCACGTACATACCGGCGCGGCCTTCGACAGGAAGCGAGCTACCGGCCTGCTGCTCTTCACCGGCCGGGCCGGAGACGGCCACGATCGCCGGGGTCAGCGCGTCGTCAGCTTCCACGAGCACGCGGAAGTTCTCGCCGGGCTCCACCGTCAGGGAGTAGGCCTTGATGTCGGTGCCCACCAGGCGGGCTTCGATGTTGCCAGTCTCTTCGGCGCCATCGGCGATGACCACGGGCTCGGTGCTGCCGCCTTCGTAGGTCTCCATGGTCAGCTCGAAGAGCCCGTCGGCGTCGTTGCTGTAGGCGTCGACGATGACGTAGTAGGTGTTGCCGTTGGTGATGTCGGCGAAGACCTGCGAATCGTAGTGGCCGTCACCAAAATCGTCGTTCTGGGCGATGCGGGCTTCAGCGGCCACGTCCCAGACGTGCAGGAAGGTGTCGACGCCGCCTTCGGGAGCGAGGCGCTGGGCGGAGGTCTCGGCGGCCAGGGTGCCGTCAAGGTCAGCCACAACCTCGAAGACCTTGATCGAGCCGTCGCTCATGTCGCCTTCGGTCACACCGGGAAGGGTGGGCTCTTGCGGATCGAGCTCAACCACTTCGGTAGTGATCTTGTAGGCGCCGCTGAGCTCTTCGCCGGTGCTGGGCACCAGCAGGTGGCTGCCGTCGGCGTAGATGAAGAACTCACGGCTGGCCGCACCTTCGGCGTAGAAGAGTGCGCGGTTGCCTTCGTCGGCCACTGTCTGCAGCGTCACACCGAAGGTGTCTTCGCCGGCGAGGTCGCCATCCACGGCTTCCACGGTCACTTTAAGGGCGGTTCCGGCCTCGAGGGTCAGCTCGTAGTACTGGGGCGCACCGACAAGCTCGCCGCCGATGGTCTCGCCGGCTTCGATGGCCTGGGGCGCGTCCGCGGAGTTGGCGGTGTCGCCCATCCACACGTCGACTTCATCTTCGAAGGGGTGCGGCTCGTTGGGATCGGTGTCGGTGTCCTCACCGGCATCATCGCCAGCATCGACATCGGTGTCGGGGGTGTCAGCCGGCGTATCGTCGCCGCCACAGGCGGTAACCGAGGCGCTCAGCAGGCCGACAAGCAGCATTGCGAACAACTTCCTGGACATGGTGTTACTCCGTCAAAATAGTGACTACATTGTTGCCCCGGGGCTTCGCGGCACCTGCCGGCGAGGCCTCTTCTGCGCGGGCTGCCGGGGGCAAGCTCAACACGGTCGAGGCTCTATCACAGCCCCGAACGCGATTCCAGTGAATCGATGTTGGCCTTTGTAAGCGCTCACGCATCGCAACGACGCCAGCGCGGCGTGCAGGCGGACTTTCCATGGAAGGGAGGCGGAATCCCCGGGTCGCTCTGTCTGTTACACCCGGGCTGATCGCGGCCTGCGCCTCATGACGCACCCCGCACCTTTAAGCACGTCCGCGCGTCGTCTCCGCGGGCCTCCCGCTGTATACTCCCATGATGATGCCGCCCCTTTTCTGATGACCGCCGGGGCACTCACCACAACGACACACGCTTCGAGACAACCTTGGTTAACCCTCCCGACTCCGAGCAGCCGCTCTCGCTGCTGCAGACCCTGCGCAAGGGTCACTCCCCATCGCTCGCTCCCGTCCATCAGGTCTTCTGCAACCGCGACCTCAACCTGGCCGAGGTTGAGGCGGTGGGCTTTGATATGGACTACACCCTGGCGCACTACCACCAGGACGCCATTGAGCGTCTCAGCGTCGAGAAGACCCTGGAGCGCCTGGTGCTGGAGCGCGGGTATCCACGCGAGATTCTTGAGCTGGAAGTTCCCGCCGACTTTGCGATTCGCGGGCTTGTGATCGACACGGTGCGCGGCAACATCTTCAAGCTCGACAGCCACCGCTTTGTGGGGCGGGTCTACCACGGCTTTAAAGAGCTTCATGGCGACGACATCATCGAGTACCACACCCAGGCGATGAGCATGACGACCTCGCGCTATGCGCTGGTCGACACGCTTTTCGCGCTTCCGGAGGCCGCCCTCTACGCCACGTTGGTCGACTACCTGGAGCGAACCCGCCCCGGCCAACGCCACGACTGGCGCCGCCTCTACGACGACATCCGCTACAGCATTGACCTGGCCCACCGCGACGACTCCATCAAAGATGAGATCATCGCGAATATGGAGCAGTACCTCACGCGCAACCTGGATCTGGCGCACACGCTGCAACGCCTGCGCAGCGCCGGCAAAAAACTCTTCGTGCTCACCAACAGCTACGCCCGCTTCACCGAGCACGTCATGAGCTACCTGCTCGACGACCTTCTGCCTCAGCTGCCGCGCTGGCAGGATTACTTCGACATCGTGATCACCGGGGCGTCGAAGCCGGGCTTTTTCACCGACCGCCAGCCCTTTTTGCGCGTCGACGCCCGCGAAGAGGTCAGCGGCGAGGAGTTCGGTCATTTTGAGCCCGGTCAGATGTACCAGGGCGGCAACCTCATCGACTTTCATCGCATGACCGGGTTCCGTCCGGACCGGGTGCTCTACGTCGGCGACCACATCTACGGCGATATCGTGCGTAGCAAGAAGTCGACGGCCTGGCGCACCGCGATGGTGGTGCAGGAAATCGAGGGCGAGCTCCTGCGCACCGATGAGCTGCGCGAGGAGCGTGCGCGCCTCGACGCCATCGAACACGAGCTGGTGCGGATCAACGAAGAGATCGCCTTTGAGCTCGGCCTGGCCCGTCGCCTGCACGCGCTCGACGCCCCTGAAGGCGACGCCGAGGTGCAGGCGGCCTTCGACGAGATCAAGCGCACCCAGAGCCAACTTCGCGCCCGCCGTCAGACGGTCCTTCAGGAGCTCTGGCAGGTCGAGCGCCAGCTGGAGAGCGAGTTTAATCGCTACTGGGGATTACTCTTTAAGATGGGCAACGAGAACACCATCCTCGGCGAGCAGATCGAGGTGTACGCCTGCATCTACACAAGCCGCGTGGAGAACCTGGTGCATTACTCGCCGATGCATTACTTCCGCGCGCCGCGACAACCCATGCCCCACGAGCGATCATGAAACCTCTCCGCCTGGCCACTCGTCCTCGTCTCGGTCATCTGACGCTCGCGCTCTGCGCGCTGATCCTGCTGCTTTTTGCGGGCGGCAACCAGGCCGCCGCACAGGATGCCGAGCGCGCATTGTGGACCGAGGGCCGGGGGGCGCGCGGCATGGACACCTCTCCCTTTGTGGAGCTGGTCGAGGAGGTGGGGCCGGCGGTGGTCAGCGTGATGGTGAGCTATGCGCCGGGTACCGGTCCCTCACATCTTCGCGACTTAAGCTCGGGTCCGGCGCTGGCCCAGGGCTCGGGCTTTGTGATCCACGAAGAAGGCTACGTGCTGACCAACTTTCACGTCATCGACAACGCGTCGAGCGTTGATGTGCGTTTTAGCGATCGGCGCGAGATGCCCGCGCGGGTGGTGGGGGTGGACCAACCCACCGACCTCGCCCTCTTGAAACTCGACGTCGACCAGGGGCCCCTTCCGGTCGCGCCGCTGGGCGACAGCGACGCGCTTCAGGTGGGTGAGTATGTGCTGGCGATCGGCAACCCCCTGGGGCTCAACCACTCGGTGAGCGCGGGCATCGTCAGCGCGCTGGGCCGGCGCAACCTGCCGGTTGAAGGGCGTGAGCAACAGGGCGATTTCATTCAGACCGACGCGCCGATCAACCCGGGTAACTCCGGCGGTCCGCTGGTGAGCATGAATGGCGAGGTCATCGGCATCAACACCGCCATCAACCGGCAGGGTCAGGGCATCAGCTTTGCTATTCCTATCAATATGGTGAAGACGCTGCTTCCGCAGCTCCAGGATCGCGGCTTTGTCGAGCGCAGCTGGCTGGGAGTGCGTGTGCAAGATTTAGAGCCGATGCTCGCGACGAGCTTCCGGCTGGAGAGCGCCGCCGGCGCGCTCATCACCGAGGTCGTTGACATGAGCCCCGCCGCGCAAGCCGCGCTTCAAGAGGGCGATGTGATCACGCATTTTGGCGGTCGCACCATCCTCACCAGCGATGATCTTCCCTGGTACGTCTCAACCACCCCGGCCGGGAGCACGGTGGAGGTTGAGATCATGCGCGCAGGTGAGTCGCAGCGTGTGGAGGTGCGGATGCAGGCCATCCCCGACCAGGAGCGCCCCAGCCTTCCGGTGGCCTCCGCGAGCCTGCCGGCCGACCCGACCAGCCCGACACGTTTCGGGGTGGAGGTCGCGCCGATGACCGCGCGCCTGGCCCGCCAGGTGCGTGCCCCCGATGAGCGCGGCGTGCTGGTCACCGGTATGAGTGACGACTCGCCAGCCCGGCAGGGAGGCCTGCGCAACCGCGATGTCATCGTCGAGGTGGGCACCACCCCTATCGACTCGCAGGAGAGCTTTGAGCAGGCCGTCGCCGACCTGAGCGCGGGCGATGTGGTGCGCCTCAAAATCATCCGCCGAGGTCGCTCGGTTTATCTGGCCTTTGAGCGCTGAGCTTTGTGCCGGCGATGATTGACACCTGCGCGGCGCGCTCCCTAACATGCGCCGCCCTCGGTGCAGGCCCCCACCCCCCGGAGCCCCTCTGTGCGTAAGTGGTCGGAACTCTTAGGAAATTCTAGAACGCGGCAGGTCTTAACCCAGGCCGTGTCTGCGGGCCGTCTGCACCACGCCTACCTCTTCAGCGGCCCGACGGGCGTGGGCAAATACACCACCGCCTTAAGTTTTGCGGCCAGTCTCAACTGCCTGGAGCGCTCCGGTGATGTTCTGGAGGATGCGTGCGGGCGCTGCACGGCCTGCAAACGCATTGAGGCCGGCCAACACCCCGACGTGCTGGAGATCGCGCCGAGCGGCAACTTCATCAAGATCGACCAGATCCGCGCCATTCAGAAGGCCGCGCTCTCACCACCTTATGAGGCGTGCTACCGCGCGGTGATCATCGATCAGGCGCATGCCATGACTGAGGAGGGCGCCAACGCCCTGCTCAAGACGCTGGAGGAGCCGAGCGCCCTCACCCTGCTCTTTTTGATCACCGACCAACCTCACCGCCTGCTCGATACGATTATCAGCCGCTGCCAGCGTCTGCGCTTCGGCGCGCTCAGCGACGATGAGGTCGCCCGCGCCCTGCCCGACGTGCTGGAAGAGCCCGTCGATGAGGCCTTGCTCAAGGTCGCGGCTGGCTATGGCGAGGGAAGCCTGGGTCGGGCCGTTGAGGTTCTGGAGTCCGGGATGCTGGAGCAACGCCAGGAACTTCTGGAGGCGTTTCTGGCGGTGCCCGCCGACCGCGCTAACCAGTGGTTGGAGACGGCCGAGCGCTTCGGGCGCGGCAACTCCGAGCTGGAGGCGCAGCTCGACGTGCTCATCGTGTATTTTCGCGACCTGATGCTGGCCGGACGTGCCGATCGAGGGCGCGTGATCAACGCCGACCTGATGACCACCATCGACAAAGGCGTGGAGCGCTTCTCGCTCGACGCCATCTTACGCATCCTCGACACGCTGACCGAGGCCCGCGGGCGTCTTAAACGCAACGTCAACGCCCAGCTGATCGTCGAGGGTGTCCTCGACCAGATCCGTCAGCCCTCTTAACTGCATGAGTCCCGGGCTCCGGGCGCCGCTTCGGCGCCCTCCCGCGCATCCATAGACGACTTCCATGACCACAACGCTTTTTAAACCTGCCAAAAAGCAGGCGCGCCCCTTCGGCGGAAAGAAGAAACTCTACAACGTGGTATCGCTGCGTTACCGCATCAGCCAGACCCGTCATGAGGCCGACGCCCGCGAGCTGCAACTTCGCGAGGGCGATCACGTGATCGTCGACACCGATCGCGGCCCCACGCTGGCCGAGATCTGCGGGGTGGTCTCGCGCAAGGTGCTGCCCACCGACAGCCTGCCGCGGGTGCTGCGCAAGGCCACCGAGGCCGACATCGCCCAGGCCGACAAACACGCCGGGTTTGAGGAGCAGGCCTACCGCTTTGCGATCGGGCGCATTCGATCGCGCAAGCTGCAGATGAAGCTGATCCGCGCGCAGTACATGCACGACGGCTCCAAGCTGGTCTTTTATTTCAGCGCCGACGGTCGCATCGACTTTCGGGATCTGGTCAAAGATCTGGCGCATAAGTTTCGCACGCGCATCGAGATGCACCAGATCGGCGTGCGCGACGGCGCGCGTATGCTCGGCGGCATCGGCCCCTGCGGGCGCGAGCTCTGCTGCAGCACCTTTCTGGACAACTTTGAGCCGGTCTCGATTCGCATGGCCAAAGATCAGGGGCTGACGCTCAACCCCAAAAAAGTCTCCGGGATGTGCGGGCGGCTGATGTGTTGTCTGGTGTACGAGCAGCAGCTCTACCGGCGTATGCGCACCAAACTCCCGCGCGCGGGCAAAATGGTTCGCACCGAGCTCGGGGAGGCGAAGATCCTGGAGGTCGACGTCATCAACCGGCGCGTGATGGTGAGTTTTGCCGACAACAACCGCAAGATGTTGCCGGTCACCGAGATCGAGCTCATCGATCCCAACGTCATCGACCGAGGAGTCGACTCAGGCAACGCTGAGGAGTCGGCACAGGGTGGCGGTCGCAAGCGTCGCGGCTCCAGCAGCCGGCGTCGCTCCCGGGGCTCGAAGTCCTCGCGCTCCAGCCGACGCTCACGGGGCTCCAAATCCTCACGGTCGGGCTCCAAATCCTCGCGCTCCGGCCGCAATCGGCGCCGAAACTCGCAACGCTCCGAGCAGAAGCCTTCCGAAGAGAGCGGCGCGACCGCCTCCGACAACGCGCAGCGCAGCGATGAGGCGGCGAGCAAAGACTCCGGTCGCTCCAAAAAGCGTCGCTCCGGCCGCCGGCGCTCCGGCCGCTCCCGCTCGCGCCGCTCCAAAGGCTCCCGCTCCGAGAGCCCCTCGCGTGAGCAACGCTCGCAACGCGGCACCAACACGTCCTCTGGCAACACCTCGACCAAAGAGGGCTCGAAAGCCGGCGGAAAGCCCGGCGCCGAGAAGGCCACTGGCGAGCGCTCCTCGAGCAAGCGACGCTCCAGCCGCCGCCGCGGTCGCAACAAAAAAGGCGGCGACAAGCCCCCCCGCACCGAAGGAGCCACCGAATCGCCCAAACCCAAAGGCGACTGAGCCTTGCCAGCGACGCCAACTTCTGGTTCACCCTGCCCTTGCCGCCAGGCGACCCTCGACGGTCGCCTGGCGAGATTTAAGCTGATGTGTTCCCAACTGCGCTGAGACTTCTCTTATGTCGAACTTCTACCTGACCACCCCCATCTATTACGTCAACGGCGCGCCGCATATCGGCCACGCCTACACCACGATCATCGCCGACGCCTTCGCCCGCTACCGCCGCCAGAAAGGCGACGAGGTCTTCTTTTTGACCGGCACCGACGAGCACGGGCTCAAGATCCAGCGCGCCGCCGAAGATCGGGGCGTCAGCCCCCAGCAGATGGTCGATGAGAACTCCGCGCGCTTTCGCGATCTCTTTGAACAGCTCCGCCTCACCCACGACCGCTTCATCCGCACCACCGACGCCGATCACAAGAAGACGGTCGCCGAGATGGTCGCGCGCATGAAGGCATCGGGCGACATCTACCTCGATAAGTACGAGGGCTGGTACGCCGCGGCCGACGAGGCCTACTACGACGAGTCGGAGATCGCCGACGGCAAAGCCCTCGCCACCGGCGCGGCGGTGGAGTGGGTCGAAGAAGAGAGCTACTTCTTTAAGCTGAGCAAGTACGCCGAGCCTCTGCTCGAGTGGTACCGCTGCAACCCGAACGCCATCACGCCTTCGGGGCGCCGCAACGAGGTGGCCTCCTTTGTGGAGGGCGGGCTTCGCGATCTTTCGATCAGCCGCACGACCTTCTCCTGGGGCATCCCCATGCCGGAGGACCCCGAGCATGTGCTCTATGTGTGGGTCGACGCGCTGACCAACTACATCACCGCGGTGGGCGCGTTTGATGATACCGAGCGTTTTGAGGCCTTCTGGCCGGCCGACATCCACTTTATCGGCAAAGACATCCTCCGTTTTCACGCGGTGTACTGGCCGGCGTTTTTGATGAGCGCGGGCCTGCCGCTTCCGAAGCAGATCGTGGCCCACGGCTGGTGGACCAACGACGGCATCAAGATGAGCAAGAGCCTGGGCAACGTCATCGACGCCTTTGAGCTTGCCGAGCGCTACGATCTCGACGTGCTGCGCTACTACCTTTTGCGCGAGATCCCGATCGGCAACGATGGCAACTTCAGCGACGCGCGGGTGGTCGAGCGCAACAACGCGGAGCTGGCCGACAACATCGGCAACCTCGTCAACCGCACCTTCGCGATGGCCGGCAAGTTCATCGGCGGCAGCGTGCCGGCGCCGCGCGACATCACCGAGTCGGAAGACGTGGCGCTGCGCGACGCGGCCTATGCGGCGCGCGACGCCATCGACAAAGCCTTCGACGATCGCGAGCTGCACCGCGCGCTGGAGCACCTGATGGCCTTCTCCAGCGAAGTTAACAACTACATTCAGCGCACCCAGCCCTGGGCGCTCAACAAGGCCGGCAACACCGAGCGTCTGGAGCAGACGCTCTACAACGCGCTGGAGTCCATCCGCTGGATCGCGCTTCTGGCTGCGCCCTTCACCCCGGATGCCTCGCGCAAGATCCTGGCCGGCTTTGGTCAGACCACCGAGGCGCACCTGGACTTCGATACGTTGAAAACCTGGGCCAACCTCCCCGCCGGCACCCCGCTTGAAGCTCCGGGCGTGCTCTTCAGCAAGCTCGAAGCGCCGGCCGAAGAGGATGAAAGCAGCGAGAAAAGCGCCCCGAAGGATCAAAAACCGGCCAAAAAGGCCAAAAAAGACGAGAAAAAGGTGGAAAAGAGCAAAAAGAGCGACGACAGCGAGAGCACCGGCCTGATCGAGTTTGGCGACTTCACCAAAGTGGAAATTCGGGTCGGCGAGGTCCTCACGGCGGAGAAGGTCGAAGGGGCAGATAAGTTGCTGAAGCTCAGCGCCAACGTCGGCGAGGAGGCTCCGCGCACCATCGTGGCTGGCATCGCCAAATCCTTTGCGCCGGAAGAGCTCGTGGGACTGCGCGTGGCGATGGTCACCAACCTCAAGCCCGCCAAACTCTTTGGCATTAAGAGCGAGGCGATGATCCTGGCGGCGAAGACCACCGACGGCAAACTGGCGCTGGCGCGTTACGACGAGCGCGTCGAGGTGGGCACGCGCATCAGCTGACGCGCGTCTCATATTGCATAGGGAGGCGCTTTGACGCCCACACTGGCCCATATCGCCAACTCAGAGGCTCGCCACCGCGAGCTTCTGCGCATTCTGGAGCAGGAGCAGGACTCGCCGGCCGAGCGGCGCGCGCTCCTTCTGGTCTGCCTCGATGATCCCTACCCGCCCGTGCGCCAGGACGCGGCGCGCGGGCTGGGTGCGTTGATGAACGACGAGGTCGTCGAGGCGCTCTTGTCCCTCGCCCGGGGTCAGGCACCGCCTCCCCAAACTCTTGTTTCGCTGGCGCTGCCGGATGGCGCGCTGGACTGGCAGAGCTCGCGCGCAGCGGTGGCTGCACTCGCCGCGCTGCGATTTACCCCGCAGGTCGACCGGAGCGCGGAGGTGGCTGCCGAGCTCCTGGGGGACGCGCGCGCCGACGTGCGATTTCAGGCGCTTCTGACCCTCTACCGCGTGGCGCCCGAGCACCCGACGATTGGCGAGAAGCTCGAAGCGTTGCTCTCCGACCCGGACGCCGAGCTCGCGGCCAGCGCCGCGCAGATCGCCGTGGAGTTGAGGCGCGCCGAGATGTTGCCGGCGCTCTTGCAAAGCTGGCAAGGCGCGCGCGGTGCGGCGCGAAAGGCGCTGGCGGTGGCCGTGGCCGAGCTGGTCGATGCCTGCGAGCTCAGCCCGGAGGCATTGCCCGAGGCCAGCCGGAGCGCGGTGGTCGACGAGCTCACCTCCATGCTTCGTGATGAAGCCTGGGTCGCCCAGGCCTCCCGCGCGCTGGCGATGCTCGATGGCCAGGCCGCCCGCGACGCGTTGCATGCTGTGATTTCACGTTGGTTTGCCCACCCGCTGCTCAAGCTCGACGCGGCCGCAGCCCTCATGGAGCTCGGCGATGGGCGCGGCGACGAGCATCTTGCGGCGTCTCTCGACTCGCGTCGCAACGACGTGCGCGGCTACGCGCTGCGCCTGGTCGGCGTCAAACACCTCGACGCGCACCTCGATCACCTGCTGGAGCTGGCACGCTCCTCGGATTATCACGCCGACACGGCCGTTTTAGCCCTGGCCGACTTCGGTGGAGAGGCTGCCGCCAACACGCTGCGCGAGATCGCTCAGAGCCACGCCGATCCTGAACTTCGCGACCTTGCGCGCGCCGGGCTTGCGCTCGGCCGCGCTCCCGAACCCATCGCCCCGCGACACGCACGCACCGATGCGGACGTTGACGGCGCGCCCTGAACTTTTTCTGTGAGACTTCCTATGACGACGCCCAGACTTTTCGATACCCACGCCCACCTGGACTTCCCGGCGATCTTCGAGAACCTCGACGAGGTGCTCGCCAGCGGTCGCGAGCTCGGTCTGGAGCGAGTCGTCTCCATCGGGGCGAGCCGCGGGCTTGGCTCGAACGTCCGCGCGCTGGAGATTGCGCGGCGCTACGACTTCATTCGCTGCACCGCGGGCATCCACCCGCACGACGCGGCGATGTGCACCGACGAGGTCTTTGAGACCATCGCCACCGAGTTTGCGCGTCTTCCTGAAGTTGTCGCCATCGGCGAGAGCGGGCTGGACTATTATTACGACAAGGCGCCGCGCGAGGTGCAGATCGACGTCTTCCGGCGCTTTCTGGAGCTGGCCAACGAGGTTGAAAAACCCATCGTCATCCACAGCCGCGACGCCGAGGACGATACCGTGCGCCTCCTGCGCGAGACCGACACCACCGGCGGTATCCTGCACTGTTTCACCGGCTCGCAGAAGATGGCCGACGAGGTGCTGGAGCGCGACTTCTACGTCTCATTCTCGGGGATTGTGACCTTTAAGAGCGCACGCAACCTGCTCGACGTGGCCAAAAACGTCCCCCTGGATCGTCTGCTGATCGAGACCGACTCGCCCTACCTGGCGCCGGTGCCCTACCGGGGCAAGAGCAATCAGCCGGGCTATGTGCGCCACACCGCCGAGGTGATCGCCGAGGCGCGTAACATCGCCCTCGATGAGCTGGCCGAGGCCACGTTCGCGAACGCCTGCCGCGTCTACAACTGGCCGGACGAATGACGCCCGAAGTTCGCGTGTGACGGGGGGATCAGGGCTGGCCGGGTGACTTCTTGAGCACGTCGGGAGAGAGCGCCTTCATCGCCGGGCGCGTAGCCTCAGCGAGCTTGGCCTTGCCGGCGGCGGTGAACTCGGCCCACATCGTCTGTCCGCCGTCCATCTCGGGGAAGATGCCGTTAAACGTTTTTTTATCGATGTAGATCACGCCGATGGGCTCAGAGTCGATGGCCTGCCCCAGGACCGACGAGCTCACGTCGGCGGGCGTGGCCATGTAGATCTTGCGCATCAGATCGCTGCAGCGGTGCACCCAGACCGAGCGACGTTTGGCGGGGTTGCCCTGCGTGCCGCCCTTCCCGGCAGAGGAGCCACGGGCGGCGTTATGCGCCCCGCTTCGCGCCTCGGCCACATCGCGCATCACCTGTTTGTACATCTTCTCCACAAACTCGCGTTCGCCGCTGAGCTCCAGGGTGATGCCGCCAAAATCAAAATGAAAGTGGGTCGTGTCGCTCTTCGACATGCGCGCTGGCCTTGCGTCGGGGGCTGCAGTTGAGGGGGCTCCAACGCGATGATGCCCCGCGCAGCCCCCGTGATCAACCCCCCGCGCGAGGGTGGTGACGCTGCCAGGGGTGGCGTGGGTGCCGCGGTTGGCGCACTTCGGGCGATGGTCTACACTTCGTTGCGTCGATGCGCGCCCTCTCTTTCTCCCGCCCGGAGTGCAGTCTTGCGAACCTTTGACATCATTGGTGGCGTGGTCGTCGTCGCCTGGCTGGCGGCTTCGGCGGTCTTTGCGCTGAGTGCCTCCGAGGAAGCCCGAGCGATGGGCTCAGGCACCTTCGACCTGGAAGAAGGCGTCACCTTCATCACGCTGCAGCAGGGGGAGGAAGACCGGGGTGTGATCCGCGAAGAGCGCACGCGTCTGGTCGAGGGCTGGCTGGTGGAGACGAGCGCCTACGCGACCTTCGCGATTATGGGCCAGGTTCAGGGAGTGCACCTCGACTCGAAGGTCTCACTTGACGACGATCTTCGCCTGCGCTCGGCCTCTGGCGAGGTCGAGGCCTTTGGCATGCACCTGCGGGCGCTGGCGAACTACACCGGGGAGGCCTTTGACGTGACGCTCTACCTCGATGGGGAGCAGGAGCGCTTTACGATCCCGCTGGACGCCCCGCCGGAGCTCGTCGGCCACGCCATTCCACGGCTGATGGCCAGCGGCGAGCTTGAGCCGGGCGCGACCTATGCGCAAGACTTCATCGATCCGATGACGCTCGCCCCCACCGACCTCTCGCTGCGCTATGTGGGCGAGGAGACCATTCGTCACTTTGGCGAGGAGGTGGAGGTGCACCGGTTTGTGCAGGCGATTGGCTCGCAGTACCTCGATGTGCTGGTGGATGGGCGTGGCGAGGTGGTGCAGCAGGGCTTTCCCTTCCGTATCCGCGGCAGCCGGCTGCCCGAGGCGCTGGCGAGCACGTACTTCCGACGTGCCGAAGAGGCTTATGAGGCAGCGCCCCGAGAGCGCCCGGACTTTCTGAAAGGGGTCAGCGCCGGCGACCTGCTCACGATGGCCAGCTACCTGGGTGGCGGTCAGATCGAGGCGCTCACCGGCGCCGAGGATGTCTCGGAGCTCAACCTGCGAGAAGTTGGCCTGCAGGGCCTCGATGATCGCAGCGGGCTGGCCCTGGAGTCGCCCCGCCAGCGGGTGATGCTGGAGACCGACGAGGAGTTCGTGATTCAGGTCGGGCCCTTAAACCCGCATTGGGCTGGCGAGGCGTGGAGCGAAGCGCCGGAGGTGGCGCTGCCTGAGAAGCTCCCCGCCGCCATGGAGGCGATGGCCCGGGCGCTTGCCACCGACGATACGGAGCAGCGCCGCCAGGCGCTCGCTGCGCTCTGCACGCTGCGCGATGATGAGCGCCCGGTGCGCTGGCCGGAGCCGGGCGACGGGGCAAACGCCGCGTCCTCACTTGAGGATCTTCAGGCAGCGCTGCTGGCCGCCGACGGCGCGCTGCCAGCGACCCGGCCGCAGGGCTGCCTGGCCGCGGTGCATCTGGCCGCCCGTCACGCCGGCCACGACGTGCGCCTGGCCCACGGGCTCAACTTCGGCACGGAGGGCTTTCTGGGGCCGCGCATCTGGCTTGTGGCCATCCGCCAGGACGGGACCCGCTACGAGATCGATCCGCTGCGCGCGGGCAAACTCGGCGCCGACCACCTGCAGCTCTTCCTGAGTCCCACGCTCGAGACCCCGCGCATCTTCGATCTCTTTGAGAAGGCGCAGGTCGCCGGTGGCTGAGTGCTTTGTGTTTCGATTTGACCCCACTTTCATTTGACGCTGTTTCGATCTGACCCCGAGTGCGACTTCTTCACGAGAGCATTATGAGCACCGACCCTGTGGCATCATCGCCCCTCCCCGAAAGCTCGCCAGACGACGTGATCGTGCGCGTGCGCGGGCTGCACAAGAAGTACGGCGACTTCACCGCTGTCGATCATATCGACCTGGATGTGCCCCGTGGCGAGGTGTTCGGGGTGCTCGGGCCCAACGGTGCGGGAAAGACCACCACGCTGCGCATGATCACGGGCCTTATCGCCCCGGATCGTGGCGAGGTGATCATCGACGGCCACGATCTGGGCCGCGCGCCGGTCGATGCGCGGCGCGTCACCGGCTTTATCCCGGATCGCCCCTACGTCTACGACAAGCTCACCACGCTGGAGTACCTGCGTTTTATTGGCGGGCTCTACAAGATGAAGGCCAACCATGTGGCCGCGCGCATCGAAGAGCTGCTCACCCTTTTCGGGCTCAAAGAGTGGGCCGACAGCCTCATTGAGAGTTTTTCGCACGGGATGAAGCAGCGCCTGGTCTTCTGCGGCGCGCTGCTCCCCGAGCCCTCGGTGCTGGTGGTCGACGAGCCGATGGTTGGGCTCGACCCGCGCGGCCATCGCCTCATCAAGAGCCTCTTTCGGGAGCTTGTGGCCGACAAGAAGATGTCGATCCTGCTCTCGACCCACACCCTGGAGGTGGCCGAGGAGGTCTGCGACCGCATCGTGATCATCAACCACGGTCGCATCGTGGCGCGCGGCTCGCTGGGCGAACTTCGACTGGAGTCGGGCCAGACCGACGGCAACCTGGAGCAGGTCTTTCTACGCATCACCGAAGAGTCGCAGGCCGAGCGCGACCAGGCCGTCGCCGAACGCTTTGGCCATGAGCCGGGAGAGCGCCCGTGATCCTCGATCTTATCGGCATCAAACTGCGCATGGTGCGCGGCACGCTGCGCTCCGATGAGGGCCGGCTGCGCGGTCCTTTCTTTGCGGTCTTAAGCCTGATGTTTGCCGCGGCGCTCTTTCGCTCCGGTCATTTCATCGTCACCCAGTCCTTGATGCTGGAGCCGGTGGGCGAACTTCTGGTGCAGCGCCTGCTGGCGATCACGCTGCTGGTCTTCTTCGGGCTGCTGGTCTTCAGCAACATCGTCACCTCGTTCAGCTCGTTTTATCTGGCCGACGATCTTGAGTTTTTGATGGCCCAGCCTATCCCCAAAGACGCGATGTTCACCTCGCGTTTTCTGGAGGCGATGCTGCAGTCGAGCTGGGTGATCATCCTCTTTGGCGTGCCGCTCTTCTCGGCGATTGGCTACGGGATGGGGGCGCATTGGAGTTTTTACCCCTACCTGGTGCTGGTGCTGATCCCCTTTGTCGCGATCCCTACCGGGCTGGCGTCGATCCTGGCGCTGCTGGTGACAAACATCCTGGCGGCCAACCGCACCCGAGACGCGGCACTCTTTTTCGGGCTGGTGGGTTTTGCGACGCTCTTTGTGGTGATCCGCTCGGTGCAGCCCGAACGCCTGCTCAACCCGGAGAGTTTTGACTCCATTGGCGAGTTGATGAGGCTGCTCTCGGTGCCGACGACCTCGTATCTACCGAGCGATTGGGTGATCAACATGCTCGCGCCGATGCTTTTTGGCACGCGCGGGCAGTGGATGTGGTCGGCGACCTTTCTGGCGCTCACGCCCCTGGCGCTCTACTTCATCTCGGCCTGGCTGCACCGCCCGCTCTATTTTCGAGGTTACACCAAAACCCAGGAGGGGCGGCACGGGGGCGGTCTGATGACGATCGCGCGCAACTGGGCGGTGGAGCGCTCCCGTCGGGCTGGCGGCGACTACCATGAGCGCATGGCGAAGCTGCGCGCGCTTGGCGAGCAGCCGCTCTCCTCGTTAAAAGCCCTGGTCCATAAGGACCAGGCCGTCTTTATGCGCGATGCCAGCCAGTGGTCGCAGCTTTTGATTGTTGTGGCGATCATCATCATCTACCTGGTGAACTTTAAATACTTTGAGATCGCCGCCAACGAGGCGCTGCTGGGTGATGTGGGGCTGTCGTTTTTCAACCTGGCGGCGTGCAGCTTTGTGACGGTGACGCTCTGCGGGCGTTTTCTCTTTCCGGCGGTCAGCGTGGAGGGGCGCAGCTTCTGGCTGATCTTGCAGGCGCCCATCTCGCTGGAGCGTTTTCTGGTGGGCAAGTGGCTGGGGAGCCTGGCGCCGATTGTGATCATCGGACAGCTCCTGATCTGGTCGTCGAACCTTCTGGTGGGGACGCCCTTTCTGACCTGCCTGTTGAGCGGGATTCAGATCCTTGTCATCACCGTGATCTGCGCGGCGGTGGCGGTGGGGATGGGCGCGCTCTACCCGCAGTTTCATAACCCGAACGCCGCCAAGATCGCGTCGAGCTTCGGGGCGGTGATTTTTATGATCTCATGCATCTTTTTGACCTTGATGCTGCTGGGGATGTGGTTCTATCCCTCGATGACGATCACCCAGCCCGAACGCTTCGGCTCACTGAGCTTCGGGCTGTGGGCGATTGCGGCGCTGGGCATTGTGATCGCGGCGTTTACACCTGTGATCGCGCTGAAAGCCGGCGCAAGCTCGCTGCGCGCGCGCTTCTAACGATCTTCCTGAGCAGTACGGACACCCCATGAGCACGACCCCTCGCCAGGCGCCCGCCCGCATCAAGTTGGCCGCGGCGCTTATGCCCGCGGCGCTGACTCTGGCGCTGCTGGGATTGAGCCTGATGCGCCAGGACGCCACGTGGTGGCGGGTGGCCTACGGGCGGTTGATTTCGGCTTACGGACGCATCCCCGACCAGGAGCTCTTGGTATTCACGGCCCCCGAGGGCACCGGCTGGCTGGATACCAGCTGGCTGGCCAGCGTGGCGATCTTTCGGCTGGTGGACTTAGGGGGCATTGAGGCCGCGATGGTCACGCGCAGCGCGTTGGTGGCGCTGGCGGTAGCGATGGTGGGGTGGGCCGCAGCCGAACGCAGCCCACGCCCCGCGTCGTTGCTCAACGTGGCGTGGCTGGGGGTGCCGGCGGCGGTCTTCTTCTCGGCGGTGGGGCCCGAATCTCTGGCGCTACCGATCGCATGCGCGGGGCTTATCGCCGCCACACGCGCGTTGACCCGCGAGCGCCCCGGCCTGCTCGCTACGATCGTGGTGAGCGCGAGCGCCTTCGCGTTGGTCAACCTCTCGCTTCCCGCAGCGCTGGTGATGATGGCCACCGCGCTGGCGGTGGGTGCCTACGCCTGGAAAACCGGAGCGAAGCTCGGCGCAGCCCTCGCTTTTGCCGGCGCACTTCTGGCGCCGCTGGCAAGCCCGCTGGGCTTTGGGGTGCTGGCGCATCTTACTAAAAGTCCCGCGCTGCCTACCTATCTGCCCGGGCCGCTCAGCGTGACCCTGTCGCTGAGCACCGGGGCGGTGGGGCTGGCGCTTTGGGCGCGCTACGCCCGCGCCACACAGATGCCCCTGGCCGCAGCGGCCGCACAGGCCCTGCCCGCCTTCCTGCTCACGCTGTGGGCGAGCATGATGCCGGCGATGATGCCGCTGCAGCATCTGGCGTTGGTGCTCTTGCTGGCGCCCGCGATCTCGCCAGCTGCCAGGCCAGAGCTTCGCCGCCCCACCCTGGCGTTGCTCACCTCGGTGCTGCTGCTCGCTGCCGCCGTGCTCACCCAGCCCGCGCTGCCCTGGCACGCCGACTTGACCACCCGCGTTCACGCTGACGCGCGTCAGGCCATCCCGATGCGCGGGGTGGTGCCCGACGACACCCCGCTGGCCTGCGGCGAGTTGTTGCGCCGCGCCGGCAAAGAGCTGCGCGTCTTCAACGATCCCTCCCTGGCCGGCTATCTGGCCTATGCGCTGTGGCGACCCGAGCGCATTGAGCCCATCCTCTACGCCGACGCGCGTGACCTGAGCACCGAGACCGCCACCTCGCTCTACGAGCTCGCGCGCGACCAGCCGATTTTACGCGGCGTGGCCCAGCAGGAGAACATCAACGCGGCGGTGATCCGCCCCGACGCCCACCCGGCCACCTTCGACGATCTTGCGGCCGACCCCACCTGGGCCCTGCTCGCCGGCGATCGCGACCAGCCCGTGGCGTGTTTTCTCAAGGCCGCGCCGGCCTATCCAGGCACCTGGGTGATGCCTTAACGTACGGGGGCAGCCGTGGTGAGGCTGGCACGGCAAAACGCCCTCTGGTAAGGCTCTGCGTCCCCTGTGAATGAACCCCGGGTCTGCCGCGTTGGTCGGCGATGCCCATGTTGAGCCGGAGCCCTCATGCGTCGCCTCGCCATCTCGCTACCCCTTGTTCTGAGCGCCACCTTTAGCCTCGCGGCGTGCTCCGACGGCGAGGCCAGCCGCGCCTGCACCGAAGCGATCAACTGCTTCGCTGGCGAGGTCTGCTACGCCGGCTTTTGCACCCCGGACCCCGGCAGTGAGGCCGATGCCGAAGATCCCGACGCGTCGGAGGATGCCGACACGCCGGATGCGGATGCTCTCGATGCCGATGCGCCGGATGTCGACGATCGCGATGTTGACGATCTCGACGCGGACGAACCCGACGCCAATCAGCCTGACGCGGACGAACCGGACGCCGAAGATGCCGATGTCGACGATCCCGACGCGGACGAACCGGATGCCGATCAGCCTGACGCAGATGAGCCCGTCGACGACGACCTCTATGCGATTGAAGTGACCTGGGAAAACGCCGAGTGGTCCGAGGGCGATCCGAACCTGGATATCGACCTCCACTACTGCTTGCAGGGCGCCGCGGAGTTTGAGCAGAGCATCCGCACCGAGCTCTGCATCAACGACCAGAACACGAGCGACACCTGGACGATCGCAGGCACCGACGTGGAGGTTCACCAACGCGCGAGCACATTCCGCATGCCGGGGCCTGAGCGCGTGGAGCACACGTACATTGAGGCGGACACCATCACCTACGTGGGTGTGCACAGCTTCAACTACGAGGGGATTGACCGCCTCACCGCGACCCTGCGTGTACGACGCGGCGACACCGTGATTTACGAGGACCAGCGCGAGGTTATCGGCTACGGCGCGGTATGGTTCGCGGCGCATATCGTGTGGAGTTCGTTGGGCCCGCCGATCATCTTCGAAGGCCTCGATTGCACCGAGAATTGCGTCGGCGATGGCTTCTACGCGATGCCCGTTCCCCTCCCTCAACCCGAGCCCTGAGCACCGCGCCTGGTCATGGCCGGAAACCCTCGTTCAAAGCTACGTATGAAGTCGTTTTTCACATCGGGTAGGACTGCGCTGCTACTTCTCATGTCTCTGCTCTTCGGCGCGCCAGTCGCAGCCCAGGCGCCCTCCCCTTCGCCACCCGGCTGGCTGGACGCCTGGCAGGGCGTGGAGCGTCTGGAGGTGCGACGCTTCGTGGAGACGCAGGTGGAAGGCGGCGATGGCGAGGATCATCTTCGCGTCTGCGAGATCGTCTTTGAGATCGAGACCGACGCCCGCGGACTGA
The DNA here is from genome assembly GCF_007997005.1 of Lujinxingia vulgaris. Taxonomy (GTDB): domain Bacteria; phylum Myxococcota_A; class Bradymonadia; order Bradymonadales; family Bradymonadaceae; genus Lujinxingia. The sequence goes on from NZ_VOSL01000043.1 coordinate 51,039, forward strand.
CGCTTCGCCCGCAGCGCGACGACGCGCTCTTTGAACCGGTGATCGATCCGCAGCTTTTCCCCGGGCGCGTCGAGCGCCTGGGCTGCCTTGTGCCCACGCTGCGGGTCGACGCCGGCGGTCGGGTCAGCGCCCCCGACGCCGCCGCGATCGAGGCGAAGGTGCGCGCTCTTTTTGAGCGATTCATCGCCGCGCAGCCCGGACGAGACGAGCAGGCGCGCGTGCGCGCCCGCGTCCGCGGAAGTCTGCAGAGCCTCTCAACGCCCGCGCTGCAAGCCAGCGCCCAGACCTGGTGGTCGATGCTGGGAGCGCGCCCCTCAGACTTCGCCGCCGCGGCGCTGCACCGCTCGCCCTGTGTGATGCCTTCCCCGCCCACAACGCTCTGCACGCAGGCGCAGAGCGAAGAGGTCCTCGACCTGACCCGCTCCATGACGCAGATGTATGAAGGCGCGGGCTTTCGGCTGGAACGGGCGCTTGCCAACCAGCAGGCCACGGTGCGATTTCGCTCCGATCAGGCTCCCCCCACGACCTACGTGCGACGCATCAGCCAGGCTCAAGATCTGGTGCACCGCTACACCGACGAGAAGGCGCGCATCACCGCGACAAACCTGGAGTTTTTGACGATCCACGTGGTGCGCTGACGCGCCCTGAACGACCGCGCTAAGCGTTGTTCGAACGCGCACACCCGGGAGCCTTCCTTTCGCGGAGTTCGGATGCCGCGTCGCTGTGATTACATTTAGTCGGAGAGTCATGGGGGTATCGCGGCTCGCCGGCGCCAGTCGCCGGCGAGCGGGGCCCCGATGAGGTGATCTCGAAGATTGGGGGGGACGGTCGCTGCACCGATCCCGTGACGCGACACAAGCGATGGCGAGGTGCGCAATGCTCGAAGAACCCGAGGGGCCCGGACCGCAGGAGACACGACGCTTAATCGGCTGGATGATCATCGCCCTGACCTGGATCTTGCTCGCCGGCGTCAGCCACGCCCAGGCCCAGACCACACCGGACGCGCCTCCCGACGAGGCCCGGGCCAGCGCCGCCGACGGCGCCACCAATGACCCCGATGCGCTGCGCTGCTTTACCTGCACCGAGAACTGCGAGGCACAGGGGGTCGCCGAGGGGGAGCGCGTCTGCACAGGCGCCGAGGGCCTGGTGGAGCCGATTCCCGCATCGACTCCTCAGGGCAGTCTGATGGCGCAATCCACCGCCGGCAGCCCATCGCCCGACGTGGCCGTGATCCCCTGGCGCTGGCGCCCGCGCGTCGACGCGCTGGTCACGAGCCTTCCCCTTGCTTCCGACCGCCTGGAGCGCCAACTTTCCGGCGATCTCAAAGCGATGAGCGACTGCCTCAACCCGCGCTCCTACCGCCCGGAACCGGCGATGCTCGTCGAGCTACGGGTCTCCGACGAAGGTCACCCTCTGGCCGTTCGCGGCACGCCCAAAGAGATGCCCGCCGACGACGCGCGCTGCATGCTCAAAAAACTCTGGAACCTCACCTTCGAGCTCCCCGCAGAGCCCGACTTGAGCCTGCCTGAGGGCCCGGTCTACACGCTGAGCTACCGCCTGGGCTTTGAGCTCGTGGCCACCGAACCCCGCCCCGGCCAGACCGCCGATGTGCTCATCGAAGGCTTCCGCTGGCAGGGGAGCGCCACCGACGCTGAGAGTTCCCTGCCCGCCGCGCTGGCCCGCCAGGCCGGCGCGCTGAGCGCCTGCGCCGGGCAGCTTCGCTCGCAACTTCCCCTGGACCTGGTCGTGGCCGAGGTGCAGATGGGGTGGCCCACCACCCCGGCCGAGGGCCCGGTGCGCCCCTCGACCCTGGATCTGACGCTGAGCAATGAGACCGGCCCCGATCACCCCTCCGATGAGGCGCTGCACTGCATGCAGGAAGCGCTGCTGGGCTGGGAGCTTCCCGCAGACGAAATCGCCCCGGGGGGCAGCGCGAGCTTCTTTGTGACAATTCGCCCCGAGGGCTGGATCGGCAGCCAGTGACGCATGACGCAGGCGCTCCGCCGTGTCGTTCTCTCCCTCGTTGTTCTGGAGCGCCCAACGCCCATCGCATCGAGAGGTAGAGCCCCGCGCCGATCGGAGCACGACATGCGCGTTGCGCTGCGCCCCGGCTATGTGTCAGCTTCGTTGACTCTCGCCAACGCCCGGAGCGCTCCCGATGTTAGACGTCTTTTCAGAAACCTTCGGCCTGAACGGCATTCAGGTCTTTTTGATCCTTTTCATTTTGCTGATGTGCGCCGTCGTCGCCCTCTTCGCGATGATCATCGAGCATATGGCAAAGTCCGCCTGGACCAACGCAGCGGATGCGATGGGACTCAAGCTGAGCGGCGACTCGCTGAAAAACTACCGGCTCGAAGGAACCTACCAGGGCATGGATCTCCAGATCGTGGCGCGCCATGAAAGCGAGACGGTTCGGACCCACAACGCGTCGAGGACCATCCACGCTTACTTCGTCGGCGTGAACGTCGGGCTAAGCCCGGCCTGGCATCACTTCGGGCGCATCCACAAGAAAAAGCCCGAAACTCTGCATAAAAGTAACGTCCCGAGCTTCTTAAACGCACTCTCACCCAACCGCTTTGACGATGAGCTGCATATGCACCTGGAGCCCGACGCCGCGATGAAGCGGCTCTTTGCCGATGACGAGGTGCGCGAGAAGCTGCTGAAGACGAGCCTGAAAACCGGCAACCTGACGATCTTTAACGGCACGCTCCTCATCGAGCATAAAAAGCGGGTGCTCGACGCCGATCTTCTCAAAGCTTATGTCGACGACGCGCTGGCATTGGCGGAGCTTCTGGAGAGCCGCTTGCAGCGCTACCAACCCACCCCGGGTGCCGCGCCCGCCGTGGCACCTTCACCAGCGCCGGTCGATGAGCGGGTGACCTACTGGTAGCGCGCGGTATGCTTTCAACGCGCCGGGCGCGCTGCTACAACCTCCGGGCTATGCTCTTACGCCCTTCCCATGCGCCCGGGCGCACTCGACACCTTCTGGCAGTGATGCTCCGACTGTGGATGCTCGCCATCCTCATCGGGGCGAGTGTGGCGACCTTTGCTTCGCCGAGCGCGCACGCCCTCGACGATCCGGAACGTGACTACTTCACGCTGACCACGCCGCACTTTTACATCCATTACGACGATCAGACCGAGGCGCTGGCGCGCCGCGCCGCGGTGGCCTTTGAAGAGGCGCACCTGATCCTGGCGCCGACGCTCGACTGGACGCCTCGCCATCGCACCCACGTGGTGGTGACCGACCGCATCGACTCGGCCAACGGCTTTGCGCGGGCGTTCGGGCGCAACTTCATTACGATCTACGGGATGCCCCCGGAGGCCGACAGCGTGCTCGGCTACTTCGACGACTGGCTGCGCGTGCTCGCCTACCACGAGTACGTACACACCCTGCACATCGACACCAACCCGGGGCTCTCGCAGTGGGTCAACCGCATCTTCGGCAAACAGTTTCACCCCAACGCCATCTTGCCCCGCTGGTACACCGAGGGCATCGCCACCTACTTTGAGACGACGCGCGCGGGCACAGGTCGCGTCGACAGCCCGCTCTTCTCGATGTGGCTGCGCACCGCGGCGCTCGAAGACGAGCTCTTTACCCTGGGACAGTCCACGGGCCTGCCGGTGGCCTGGCCCTCGGGCAGCGCCGCCTACCTCTACGGCGGCTTTTTTGCCGAGTACATCGCGCGACGTCATGGCGAGTCATTCATCCGGGATTTTAACCACCTCTACGGCAAACGCGTCATCCCCTACGCGCTCAACCGCAGCGCGCGCGAGATCAGCGGCGAAGGGTTTGACGAGCTCTGGGCGGGCTTTATGGCCGAGGCTCAGGCCAAAGCCTGGGCGCGCCAGGCGCTGACGCGCGCGCAGGGCGTCAGCCCCACCGACCTTGTGACCCGCGGGGGCGGTCGCCATCAGTACCCGACGTTGCGCCCCGGCGATCGGCCGGAGATCACGTATTACGCCGCGGCGGAGTCCGCCCACCCGGTCTTCGCCGGCGTACGCGCCGGGGGGCTTAAGCCCCGCTCGCTTCGCGAGGCCGAAGGCGCCGCCGGCCCCTCGGCCTGGACGCCCGACGGCCACACGCTCATCTACTCGCGCTCCGATAGCTTTGAGGGCGTCTACACCTTCCAGGATCTTTTTGCCTACGACGCCCGAAGCGGCCAGACCCGCCGCCTCACCCGGGGCGACCGCGCCCGCGAGCCGGCGGTCTCACCCGATGGCACGCTTGTGGCCCATGTGCGCAACCGCCGCGGCACCATGGAGCTTGTGGTGCGTCCGCTCGATGCGCCCTCACAGGAGCGCGTGCTCGTCTCCGGCCTGCAGCATCCTCCCGAGGATGACGCGCACTGGCAGCAGATCTCGCGGCCGATCTTCGGCCCCGGGGGCAACACGATCATCTTCAGCTGGTGGCGCCTCGACCTGCGCCAGCGCGACCTCTGGGAGGTGAACTTGAGCGACGGCGCGCTGAGACAGCTCACCGACACCGCCGCCCATGAGCTCGATCCGCACCTCGGCCCCGACGGCCACCTCTACTACGCGGCGGACACCGGCGGGGTGTTCAACATCTTCGCGCTGGACCTTGAGACGCTGGAGCGCTGGCAGGTCAGCAACGTCATCACCGGCGCGTTTTCGCCGGTGGTCACCCCGGACGGCGACTTCATCTACGTGAGCCTGTACACCGCGCGCGGCTTTGAGATCGCGCGCCTGGCACACCCTCACACTCGCCAACACGAGCCGGCGCAGAGCGTGCGCCCGCGCCCGCCGATCGCCTACCCGGAGCCCGAGCTCGATCTTCAGCCCAGACCCTACCGGGCCGCGCGTTGGATGGCGCCGCTGACTCTTCTGCCGGATGCGGGCGTGCTGCGCGCCGGCGCGGGCCTGGGCGCCACCCTCGAGGGCTATGATCCGCTGGAGCTTCACAGCTACACGCTCAGCGGAGGCGTGACCACGGCCGAGGGCTTTGAAGATCCAGGCGCCAACCTGGGCTTTGTCTACCGCTACGGGGGGCTCCCCTTTAACCTCACCCTGCTCGGGCGGTTTTCGGACTACCCGCGCGCCCGCTCACTCATCGCCGAGAGCCGCTATGTGCCCTTTTTGGAGCGCCAATACATCGGCCAGCTCGGGCTCTCGTTTCCGCTGCGTATCCTCTCGGAGCGGGTAAGTTTTACGACCAACTACCGCGCCGAATACACCACCTTCAAAGAGAGGCCCCGGGTGACCCCGGAGCCCGGCGACATCCGCCCCCGCGAGCCCCTTCTGGGCTGGTTTAACGAGCTCTCGTTCGGGCTCTCCTACAGCCGACTTTTTCGTTATGCGCGCTCCATCTCGGCCGAACGCGGCATCTCGATGAGCGCCTCGGTGGGGGTGCAGCACCCGGCGCTGGGCCACCAGTACAACGCGCTGACCTTTGGCTACGCGCTGAGCGCCTTTCACCCCAACCCGCTCATCGACCGACACGTCTTCGCGCTGCAACTTCGCGGCGCGCTCACCCGCAGCGCCAGCGGCCCCCAGCGCCAGTACGCCATCGGCGGGTTGAGCCCCCAGGAGATCTTGAGCGCGGTGGTCTTCCAGGAGCCACGGGTCGGCTACCCCATCCGCGGCTTTGCTCCCGGGGTGCAACGCGGCCAGCAGTACCAGCTCGCGAAGCTGGAGTACCGCTTCCCGATCCTCGATCTCGATCGCGGCTTCTCCACCCTTCCCCTCTTCTTTCGTCAACTCAAAGGCCAGCTCTTTGTCGACACCGGCACCGCCTACAACGGCTACCTGGCCGACGCAGATGTTCTCACAGGCATCGGCGCCGAGCTGCAGGTCGATGCCATCCTGGGCTACTACCTCAGCAACAGCCTGCGCCTGGGCTACGCCCGCGGGCTTGGCCCCGAGGGCATCACCGATCTCTACCTGCTCTTAGGCGCCGCCTTCTAAGCCACCCCAGACCCGGCGCTCCGCCTGCCCCTCGGCCTCGTCCGGCTGCACATCGTCACGCCAGATTTTGCGACGCCCCTCTCCCACCGAGCGCGGCAACTCCTCGCGGGGCACCACCTCCTCAAAACCCTCCCCGCGGTACGCCTCTACCGAGCGCAGCCCCTCGGCCCCGTAACGCACCAGCGCCACCGAGCGGTCGCTCACCCGCTCCTCGCCCAGAAGTTTGCGCGGCCCCGCCCCGATGCACGCGCTGTGCAAAAGCCCCAGCTCCCCGCGCTTTCCGGGGTAATACGCATGATGATGCCCGGCCACATAGAGATCGACCTCGTGGCGCAAAAGCAACGCCTCCAGCGCCTCGTCGGCCAGCGTCTCGTCCTCTTTGCTCTGCGCCACCGGGTGCAGCGGAAGATGCCCGAACACGATCTTCGTGGGCAGCTCCGAGTGCGCCTTAAGTACCGCCTCCAACCACAGGCGCTGCGCCTCATCGATCGGTCCGACCGTCGTCGCATCCAGCGCCACAAAAAGCGCCGGCCCCACCTTAAACGCGTAATAGAAAGGAAAGCCGCTCGTCTCGACCATCTCCACCGCCGGGGCGCGATCCTGCCACTCGCGGGCAAAATGCACGCGCTCCTCCCAGAACGCCGGCGAACCGGAGGCGTCGTGGTTGCCTGGCGAGATGGCAAAGGGGATGCCCGCGCGGGCAAGCGGGCGCGTCACGACCTCGTGAAAGGACGCCCACATCGCCCGGTGGTCGAGCCCTCCTCGCTGCCCGGCGACCATATCCCCCGGGCTGATCACCACATCGGGGCGTACGTCTTCGCTGAGCCAGGCCACCGCCCGATGCACCTCATCGCCGTACTCCGTCGAGCCGTAGGCGCCGTTAAAGTCCGAGAGCACCGCCACCGTCCACGCCCGGTCCTCACCGGGTGATGCGTCTTCAGGCGATGCCTCAACCTCTCGGGTATCCTGCACACCCTGCCCACCGGAGACCCCGTGCTTAGCCTCATCGGCCGCCGTGTCTGGCGCGGCGTCGGCACCTGCGGCCTCGTCGGCGGGACGCACCGGCGTGCCGCCCATCGCGGGCATCGCCAGCAAGATCCCTCCCAGGGTGGCCGCGGCTAGAATGAGCTCTCTGCGCATGATATCGCTTGGTCAAAAGGACGTCCCGACTTCCGGCGCGATTGTTGAGGCCCTCCTCCCCCCTGTCAAAATTTCTCCCCCTTGAGCACGAGGTCCCCCTTGAGCACGATGACGCTCTCCGACGGCACGACACTTCATTACGAAACCCACGACACGCACAGCCAGGGGCCCTGGCTTGTGCTGCTCAACGGGATGACGCAGTCCACCCAGCACTGGGGCAGCCAGGCCCGCGCGCTGCGCGAGCACTTCCGCGTGCTCCTCTACGACGCCCGCGGCCAGGGAGGGAGCGACCTCCCCGACGCTCCCCCCACGCTCGCCCAACACGCCGCCGACCTCGCCGAACTCTTCGATCACCTGGGCATCGAGCGCGCTCATCTGGCCGGTTTCAGCCACGGGGCCCGCGTCGCGCTTGGCTTCGCCAACGACTTCCCCGAGCGCCTCGACCGCCTGGTCCTCTGCAGCGCCACCGCCCGCCCCACCGCTCTGGCCGAGACGATCGTGCGCGCCTGGCACCAGGTGCTCGTCACCGGCGGCCTTGAGGCGATGGCCTGGGCCTCTCTGCCCACGATCCTCGGCGACGACTTCCTGGCCTCCCACCAGACGTTTCTCGACAACGTCATCAAGGCCTCCGTGCAGCGCAACTCACAGGAGGGCGTGCGCCTCTTACTCGAAGGGCTGATGGCCTTCCCCCCGGTCGCCGATCTGGCCGGCAACCTTAACGTGGAGACCCTGGTGATCTCCGCCGATCAGGACCTTTTGGTGAGCACCGAGGGCGCAAAAGCGCTGGCCGACCTGCTGGGTGGGACGCACATTGTAGTGGAGCGCTGCGGCCACACCGTGCCCATCGAGCGCCCGGACGCCTTCCGCGATGCCCTGCTTGAGTTCCTCAACTAATTCAAGCACATGCAACCTCCCACCAGGGGAGCATTGAGGCACATCTGGAGCGGTGTTCATGCCCGGGCGCGATCCCTTTTCGCCCGTCAGGAGCCCCGCGATGCGTCTGACCCCCTGCACCCACGGCATTCGCCCGCCGGAGTTCCCCGAGCTGCCCTGGATCAACGTGGATCAGCCCCTGCGTCTCGACGATCTTCTGGGACAGGTGGTGATGCTGGGGTTCTGGAGCTCCACCTGCATCCGCTGCCAGGAGGGCCTGCCGGCGATGCATCGCGCCCTGCAACGCTTTGAGGGGCGCCCCCTGCAGATCATCGCCGTGCACAGCCCGCGCTTTGCGGGCGAACACGACCTGGACTACCTGCAAAGCGCGGTGGAGCGCATCGGCGTCCCCTTCGCGGTGGCCGTCGACAACGACCACCGTCTGGCGCGAACCTTCAGCGTGCGCGAGCTCCCCACCTTCGCGCTCATCGATCCCCGGGGCTATGTCTGCCGGGTGGTGCGAGGGGTCCCCGACCCCCTACACCTCATCGACGCGCTGGAGGGCCTACTCGGGCTGACCGACGCGCCGGATCACCCTCACCCAACCCTCCCCTCGTCCACTCGACCTCCAGATCGCCTGAGCTACCCGGCGGGACTCAGCGCGACACAAGACCGCCTGGCCATCGCCGACACCGGCCACCACCGCATCGTGCTCACACGTCACGACGGCGAGCTGCTAGAGACGTTTGGGGGCCCGGAGCCTGGCTTCGAAGACGGCCCGGCCGAGAAGGCCCGCTTCTTCCGGCCGCGCGGGCTGGCGTTTGTCGATGACCACCTGCTGGTAGCCGATACCGCCAACCACGCCATCCGTAGCATCGATATGGCCCGCGGACAGGTCGACACCCTGGCGCTCTTACCTCCCGACGATCAGGGCCAGGTTCACGCGCCCCGGGCGCTGGCCCGACACGGCTCCTGGCTTTATATCGCCTGCGCCGGCACCCACACGATCCTGCGCATGAATCTCGACGACCACACCATCGAGGCATTCGCCGGCACGGGTCACGAGGACAGCATCGACGGCCACCGCCGCTCGGCCGCCTTCGCCCAGCCCACGGGTCTGGTGATGCATGACGATCAGCTGCTCATCATCGACAGCACCTCCTCGACGCTTCGCTGCCTCAACCTGCGCTCCAACCGCGTCGCAACCCTGGTGGGCAAGAGCCTCTTTGAGCACGGCATGGTCGATGGCCCACCGCGCAACGCCCTGATGCAACACCCCCGGGGCGTCACCGTACACCGGGGGCGCATCTACATCGCCGACGCCCTGAACTGCGCGCTGCGCTGCTTCGATCTCGAGCACGAGCGTCTGCAAACCCTCGACACCCCGGAACTACGCTTTCCCACCGCTCTCACAAGCTCGGGCGACTCGCTCTTTGTCTGCGACACCCACGCCCACACCATCTGGGAGCACAACACCGAGGCCGGCACCTGGGAGCGCGTAACGCTCACCAGGCCCTCCGAGGGCGACGAAGCCACACACACCCCAACGCCCCCTGCGTGATCGCCCTGCTTAGCCCTGGCGAGCCTTAAGGCGCATTTTCAAGGCCAGCGCCGGATGCATCGCCTCGCGCGAGGCCCCATCTTTGATCTGGTGGCGGCACGAGGTGCCCGGCGCGATCAGCACCTGCCCCTCCTCCATCGCGCGGGCTCGCGGCAAAAGCACGAGCTCGCCGACCTTCATCGACACCTCATAATGCTCGGCCTCATAGCCAAAGGATCCGGCCATCCCGCAGCAGCCCGTCTTGAGCGTCTCTACCTCAAAGCCGGCCAGCCCCAGGGCCACCTCGGTGGCGGTGGTGCCGCAGATGGCCTTCTGGTGGCAATGCCCGTGCAACAGCGCCGGCTGCGCCCTCTCGGTCTCAAAAAGCCCCTCGGGCCAGCGCCCCGCCTCCACCTCCTGCACGATAAACTCTTCCAGCAGCAGGGAGCGCCCGGCCAGATCCTCGGCCACCGGGCGCAGCGCCTCATCGACCAGCTCGCCAAGCTCATCGCGGAAGGTCAACAGGGCGCTGGGCTCAAGGCCCACCACCCTCCGGTCCGGGTGAGCTTCGAGGTCGTCCTGCACCTGACGAAGTCCGCGCTCCATCAGCTCCCGCGCCGCGCGCACCATGCCTTTGGAGAGGTAGGTGCGCCCGTCATCACGCATGCCAAAGCGCTGCACGCGGTAGCCGGCTGCCTCCAACACCTCCACGGCTGCAAGCCCCAGCTCGGGCTCGGTGTAGTCGGTGAAGGGATCGACGTAGAGCCAGACCTCTCTGGATGTGGCGCCCTCCCCGGCAGGCGGCGCAGCCAGCGCGCCGGAGCGGCGGGCGTTTTTAAGGGCACGGTCGAAGCTCCTGGGCGCCATCAAAGGCAGCTGGCGCTCGGGGGCGAGCTTGAAGAAGGTGTTAAAGAACCAGCGCGTCAGCGCAAAGGTCAGCGTGAAGTTCGCCAACCAGGGGAACCACGAACCCAGGCGGCTGAGCTTGCCATAATGCCCGAAGAGCAGCGCGCGCGCCGGGGTCCCCTGACGATCGTAGCGCTGCTGTAAGAACTCCGCCTTCATACGCGCCATATCGACGTTGGCCGGGCATTCGCTCTTGCACCCTTTGCAGGAGAGGCAGAGATCGAGCGCCTCGGAGAGCGCTTCACTCTCAAAGGCCGCCTCGGGCTCCGCACCGGTCAAAAGCGTGCGAAAAACGTTGGCGCGCCCCCGCGTTGTGTCTTTCTCATCGCCGGTGGCCATATAACTCGGGCACATCGTGCCACCGGCGGCTGCGCTCTTGCGGCAGACGCCGGCGCCGTTGCAGAGCTCGGTGGCCCGCACGAGCCCCCGCTCCGCCTCCCACTTAAAGTAGGTGCGCAGCTCGGGGGTGGGCTTGCCGGGCACAAAGCGAAAATCAGCATCGATCGGTCGGGGATCGACGATATTTCGGGGATTAAAGATCCCCCGGGGATCAAACGCGTCTTTAACCTGGCGATGCAGGGCCATGATCTCCGGCCCGTAAAAACGCTCCAGAAGTGGCGAGCGCACCCGCCCATCGCCATGCTCACCACTGATGGCGCCGCGGTAGCGGCGCACCAGGTCGGCCACATCGGTGGCGATGCCCTTAAAACGCTCCACATCTTCCGGGTCTTTGAGGTTGAGCTCCGGCCGCAGGTGCAGCTCCCCCACCGAGGCGTGCGCGTAATACACACAGGCGGTGTTGTAGGCGTCCATGATCGCCGCGAAGTCGCGCACGTAATCCGGCAGCACATCGACGGCCACCGCGGTATCTTCCACCACCGTCACCGGTTTGACGTCGCCCTCTATGCCCATGAGCAGGCCGAGCCCGGCCTTTCGAAGTTCCCAGACCGCCTTATCCTGCGGCGCCCTCAAGATCGGGTAGGCGTAGCCCATGCCCAGCTCTTTGAGCTCGGCAATGAGCGTCTGACAGGCCTCCTCGAGCGCGTCGTGGCTCTCGCGGAAGAACTCCACCACCAGCACCGCGTCCGGATCGCCCTCGACCCAGAAACGATTGCGGGCCTGCTCGATGTTCTGGCGGGTCTGCTCCAGCACGCGCCGGTCAATCAGCTCGACGGCCGCCGGGTTATGCCGCACCGCCGCGACCGTCGCGCGCAGCGAAGCCTCCAGCGAGTCGAAGTGCACGCAGACCACGCATTTCTCGCGCGGCTTCTCCACCAGGTTGAGTTTGGCCTCGGTCATCAGCCCCAGCGTCCCCTCGGTCCCGCACAGGAAACGCGCCAGCGAGAAGGGCTCACCGCCCTCCTCATAAGGCGCTCGCCAGAGGATATCATCGAGCGGAAAGCCCGTGTTGCGCCGCACCACATCGCGGCGCGGGTAGCGCTCCTCAATGAGCTCGCCATGCTCGCGCATGATGCGATCGAGGGTGCGCAACGACTCTCCGAGCCGGTCCGGGCGCTGCATCCGGTCCTTTAACTCAGCCTCACTCCAGAGCCCCACCCGCTCAAAGCTCGCGTCGGAGAGGACCACCCCCAACTCCAGCACATGCGCCATCGTGTTGCCGTAGAGGATGGAGTGACTGCCGCAGGAGTTGTTGCCAATCATCCCGCCGATCATGCAGCGGTTTGACGTCGAGGTGTCCGGCCCAAAGAAGAGCCCGTGCGGCGCGAGAAAACGGTTGAGCTCGTCGAGCACCACCCCGGGCTGCACCCGCACCCAGCGCTCCTCGACGTTGAGCTCCAGGATCTGGTTCATATGGCGGCCCACATCGACCACCAGCCCCTCTCCCACGCATTGGCCGGCCAGGCTCGTGCCAGCAGCTCGGGGCACAAGCCCAAGCCCCAGCGCGTCGGCGGTGCGCACAATCGCCTGCACGTCTTCGACCGTGCGCGGGAAGACCACCCCCACCGGCTCGGCCTGATACACCGAGGCGTCCTGCGCATAGAGCGAGCGGTGCAGATCATCGAGGCGCAGCTCCCCCTCAAGCTCCCCGGCCAACGCCTCCAGCGCCTGCGGCGCGCGGCTAACATCGATCGCCATGTCTCTCCTGATGCGCCGGGTTCAAACCGAGACGGCGCCTTCTCGCCAGAACAAAAAAAGAGCCCACGATGCGCTCATCGTGGGCTCTTTATCGCTTATGCCCGCAGGCAAAGCCAACTTACATCGCCACAACCCACAGGATGATGTGAGCGTAGACGCCGCTGGCAAGCTTCACCGGCACCTTGTAGATGCCGAGCTCGTCGAGGCCGCGGCCGACTTCGATAAAGCGGTGCTCCACCTCGAAGCCTTCCTGCTTGAGCACGTCGGCGATCTCACGCGGGGTCACCGAGCCGTAGAGGGTGTCGCCTTCGGACACGCGCTTGGCAATGGTGATACGCACGCCGTCGAGCTTGGACTGAACGCCCAGAGCCTCTTCGCGCTCGCGCTCCTTGCGGAGCTCGATCTGACGCTTTTTGTGCTCCAGCGCCTTCTTTTCGGTGGCGCTGGCCGGCAGCGCCAGACCTTTGGGGATAAGGAAGTTCCGGCCGTAGCCCGGAGCAACCTTCACGATCTCGCCCATCTCGCCGAGATTGGGCACATCTTCGGTCAGAATGACTTCCATCACAGCCTCCTATTCGTCGTCGTCCTGAGCCGGGATGACCTCTTCGACCTCTTCCTCTTCGGGGCGCGCCAGGCGCTCCTCAGCGATGAGATCGTCTTCCAGCTTGACGGTCAAAAACTTCAACACCGAGTCGATCAGCTGCAGGTTGCGCTCGATCTCCGCAACCGTGTTTCCGCCGACCAGGTAGCGGTAGTACTGGTAGTTGCCGCGCTCAAAACGACGGGATTCCGACTTGTCGTGAATCTCGTAGGCGAGCTTGCGCTGGCCCCAGTCGTCGAACTTAAGCAGGTGACCGCCTTCGTTCTCGATGATCCCTTCAACGCGCTCACGAAGCCGGGCGAACTCCTCTTCGCCGGCGTCGGGACGCACGATGTAGATCGTCTCGTATTCGCGTAGTCTCTCTACAGCCATGAAATAACCTCTCGGGTAAAGCCCCGCCTTAACATGCAGCGGAGCGAGGTTCGTGCCGGCCTCACATGAAGGCGCGGCGCAATCCTGTTGAACACCATCGTTCAGGCGGCTTCGGCCTCACCATCATCATCGGTGTGGTGCGCGAGCCGCGCGTCTACTTCTGCTTCCCCGTCGTCGTCGGTGTGATGGGCGATCTCATCGCCGCCTTCGTCATCGCCGGTGTGGTGGGCCATCGCCGGAGCGGAGGCACCCCACACCATCAGGCTGAGAAGGGCCGCAAAGGCGCGGCGGAACTTGAACAACATCGTCATCATCACACTCCAGTGTGGTGTCTTAAGGCGAATCATCGCCAGACACCCATCAAGGGGGGGGAACCCATACACCTGCTCGGGCAGATTTTCCAGCGAAAAATACCTGAAGCCGCCTTAACGCCCGTGAAATCGGTTCTGAGCCGCGGCCACACCTTCTTTAAGCACGACCTCCACCGCATCGCAGGCGTCGTCGAGCAGGCGATCGACGGCCACGGTCTCATCGGGGCGAAAACGCCCCAGCACGTGGTTCGTCACATCGCCGTGCTCGGGCCGACCAATGCCTAAGCGCAGTCGAATAAACTCCCGGGTGCCGGTCTTGGCGACAATGTCTCGCAGGCCGTTGTGGCCGCCGTGGCCGCCGCCCTCTTTGATCTTCATCTGCCCCAGCTCCACGTCGAGCTCATCGTGGAGCACGATCAGGCGATCGGGGGTCACGTTAAAGAAGTTCAACGCCGGGGCTACCGACTTGCCCGAGAGGTTCATAAAGGTCAGCGGCTTCAAGAGCGCCACGTCGTGGCCACCGATGATGCCCGTGGTGTAGACCCCGTGAAACTTCGACTGAGTGACGGTCATCTGATAGCGCTGCGCCAGCGCATCCACCGCCGCAAAGCCGATGTTATGGCGCGTCCCCTCGTACTTCGGCCCCGGGTTACCCAGGCCCACGATCAGCGTTCGACTCACCCCATCCTCCTTCGGAGCCAGAAGCCGGCGAATCCACTCGAACACCTGAGAACTCCTGCTCAAAAACTCAAAAGACCGAGAGCAGCAAAGGCTCTCGGTCTTTCAAAGGTCGTACACAACCTGCGCTTAAGCTCAGCCGGCCTTCTTGGCCTTCTTCGCCTTGGCGTCTTCTTCTTTGGTGACCTTCTTGCGCGGCATCTGGATACGCAGCAGGGCGTAGTCCATCTTGTACGCCGGCTCAACCCCTTCGGGGTAGGTCAGCTCGCTGGCCATGATGGCGCCGTCGGGAGCAAGCTCGGTGACATCCACGACGATCTCCTCGGGGATATCGTCGGGGCGCGCGGCGACCTTGACCACCGGCTGGATGACGCGAAGGCGACCACCCATGCGAACGCCTTTGGCGCGACCGGTCGGCTCGATCGGCACGCTGACCTGAACCGGGGTGTCCATGTCGACGACGACCAGGTCGGCGTGAATGACGACGCGACGGATCGGATCGAACTGGTAGTCGCGAAGCATCACGTTCTCAACGGTGGTGCCGTTGTCGAGCGCGACGTTGAACACCGAGTTGATCTGACGCTTGGTGTCCATGATTTTATCGAACTCCGCCGGGTCCATCGCCAGCGAGATGTTCTCGGTGTTCGTCCCGTAGCAAATGGCCGGGATCAAGCCTTGCGCGCGCAGCTTGCGCGCGACGCCCTTCCCGGACTCGGCGCGAACCGTCGCGTTCAGGGTAGGTTTATTCTTCGAAGCCATGACATCCTCCAATGGTCCCCTGGACGTGCTGGCTTATCATGCTTACCAGCGCGAGGGCGCGATTGATGCGTAGTCGGCCTGTGATGCCGCCCGCGTTCCGAAAAAAACGCGCCGACCTCTCATTCGTACTCGCCAGAGAGGCCCAGCGCGATTGTCGTTCTCGTCAGCTCATCGTCGTTGCGCGCTTTCAAAGCGTCGCGTCGAGCTGGCTTGAAGCTGGGGTGCTAGGATTCGAACCTAGGAATGCCTGGACCAAAACCAGGTGCCTTACCACTTGGCTACACCCCAGTGCGTTGGCTACGTTCGCCGCCGCTACCGCTGTCGGGAATGTTCCTCCGACCCGGTGGGCAGCTTAATTAACACCGCCCCCCTACCCTGTCAACAGGTTCTATCAAAAATCCTGCACGCGATCACAAACCTCATCTCAGGGCCAGTTCTCGCCACCTTTCGCCTGCCCGAGGTGCTCCATTGAGGCGCCGTTCTGAGCAGCGAAGCCCCCGCGCAGCCCCCTCTTCTGGATCGCGCCTGGCACGCCTGGGAATCCGTGCCCCTCACCCTCTCGGACGCTTCAACCCGACACATCCCGACGCGGCCCGGGCCGCGGTCCGAGCCCTGAGCTGACCGACGTTCATCCGGTCTGCGACCTCGCCATATCCTGGCGAGCTCGAGCACAGGGCCGACGACCTCGCCGAACACAAAAAAAACCGCGGGCCGAAGCCCGCGGTTCTAAGTTCAAACCGGTTGAGAACCGGGCATCACAGCCCGGCCCTTCCGATCAGCG
Organism: Lujinxingia vulgaris; assembly: GCF_007997005.1. Lineage (GTDB taxonomy): Bacteria > Myxococcota_A > Bradymonadia > Bradymonadales > Bradymonadaceae > Lujinxingia. The sequence goes on from NZ_VOSL01000043.1 coordinate 67,022, forward strand.
GCAGATGCCGTAGAGACCGAAGAGCGGTCCATCATCGGACCAGGCCTCACAGACGGTGCCGTCGGTGCAACCGCCACCGCCGAAGAAGTCGCAGAGCTGCACGCAGATGGCCTGAGGCTCGGCGCAGGCGTTGATCGCTTCTTCGATGCAGAAGGAGTTCTCGCCGCACATCTTACCGGTGTCCTCGAGGGCGCAGGGCTCTAGCGAGCGGATCGGAGACGCGGTGCGCTCCACGCAGTGACCCAGGGTCGTGCTGGCGCCATCGGGGGTGATCGGCGAGCAGGCGAAGCCGTCGGGGCAGCCACTATCACCTTTGAAGGGCTCACAGACCTGGGTGCAGGTACCGCCGGGGGCACCCAGCGACTCAGGCGCGGTGAAGGGGCTCTGCAGGAAGCCGCCCAGGGTGTTGGCCTGGCGGGCGCAAACAAGGCCCGGCTGGCAGTTCTGGGTCTCGGGGCTACCGCAGCTCGCACCTTCGCCGAGGGAGCCGGAGGGCTGGCAGAAGGTCTGACCTTCGGGGCCGAAGCAGCCCTGCTGGTCGGCCGGGCAGTTCGGGTCGGTGCTGTCCGGGCCCGGGTTGCAGGGCAGACGGCACTTGCCGAAGTTGTCCACACCCTGCGTTGCCACACAGATCTCACCGCCGCCGCAGCCGAGCGCGTCGTTGGTCTGCTCGTCGGGCTGGCAGTAAGAGCGGCAGACGCCATCACCGGTGCCGGTGATGTCGCAGTGCGCGCCGTCGACGCAATCGCTGTCGGCGGAGCAGGTGTCTCCGAGCTCCACGCCGCCGGAAGCGAAGCAGACGCCCGAGCCGTCACCGAAGTCATCGCAGCGATTACCTTCGCCGCTGCAACCGCCGATGCCCCACTCGTCGGAGTTGGCGCAGGTCTCCAGGCAGAAGCCGAGGCCGATCTGCGCCGCACCCTGCGAGAGGTTGAGGCAGGTGCCGCCGAGCACACGACCGACCGGCGCCGAGTCGTACGGGGCGCTGATCAGGGTCGGGGCGTTTTCATCGATGATGAACTCGGTGCTGATCGCACCGCCGGTGGCGGTGAAGCTCAGCGTCGCCAGAGCTTCGGCGGCCTCAAAGGCGCCCTGTTCAAAGACGTAGACATCGTAGTCGCCTTCGGCCAGCTCGATGTACGCGCCGGTGTCGCCGAAGACCGCGCCTTCGAGGGCGTAGGTGCGGTTGGCCGCCTCACTGACGTCATCGCCAGCCGGGGTGAACACCACATCGACCGGGGTCGGCAGCGCCACACCGTGGGTCAGACGCACGCGGGCCTGGTCGGCCGCCACCGTCTCATCACGGGCCAGTTCGGAGACCAGCACCGAGAGTCCGTTCGCCGCGGTCGAGTCCGCCACCGCGCTCACCAGCAACGCCGCGCCGCTGGAGAGGTTGAGCGTCTCGTCGAACAACACCACGGGGCTGGCACCGGCCGAGCTCACCGTGATCTGGCGGTCACCCGAGGGAAGCGAGATGAAGGTGTCTTCGCCCGCGATGCTACCAAAGGCGAGCCCTTCGATGGTGGTCTCTCCATCCACGGCGATGTCGACGGCGGGGAGACCGGCGCCGAAGTGCGCGATCTGAAGGTAAGCGCTGGTATCGGCCGAGGGGCAGGTCGCGTCGCGCTGAGCGGTGGTGCGAAGGGTCGGATCACACATCGGCAGGCACTTGCGCACGCCCTGCTCGATCTGAATGCAGCCCGAGCTATCGGGGCACTGATCGCTGCTGGTGCAGCTGGCGTAGAGCGCGAGGCTGTTGTCGCTCTCGCGGCCGCAGATGCCGTCGACACCGTCGACCGGAGCGCAGGCGAGGTCTTCGCCACACTGGTTGCCTTCGTGGGAGAAGGGATCGCAGCGATCGCCGCAGAAGCCGCCGCCCATCAGTGCGCCGCTGGTCTCACCGATGCAGGCCTGGTCGCCGCCGCACTGCCCGTCTTCGGAGCAGGGGCGCGCGCAGAAGCCGTCCACCACGGGATTGCCCGAGTTGGGATCGGCCAGCGCGTCGATGTCGGTCACACAGACCAGCCCCTGCGAGCAGTCGCTGGCGTCGGAGCACGCATCATTCTCTTCGCCATCACCGGCCGGAAGGCAGGTGCGCACGCCGTTCTGCATGCCGCAGTTCACGCCGTCGGCGAAGCGGGTGGGGTCGGCAGCAACGATGTCGGCGCAGTCTTCCTCAGCGGTGGCGAGACCCGCGCACTGCGAGGGACGGCAAACCGGGCGGTTCTGCAGGGTGAGGTTGGCCTCACAGGCCTGCCCACCACCACAATCGAACGCCGAGGTCGCCTGACCGTTGGAACCGCAGACGCGGTACTCGTTGCAGGTCTCGTAGCAGGTCGGACCGTCGCCGAGGTCTTCACACGCGAAGCCCGAGCGGGTCGGCTCACCAGGCACGCACTCTTCGCCAACGTTGCGGCACTGGCGCGGGGTGGTGGTGCAGATGCCTTCGTCGCAGAGGTAGCTGCCGGGGCAGTCGCTGCTGCGCGAGCACTGGCGGGCCACACAGGCGCCGGCGTCATCACACGCCTGGCTGGGAGCACAGTCGGTGCTTACATCACAGGTGGTGTTGTTGACGCACTGACCGGAGACACACTGCAGATAGGTCTCACCGCAATCCAGATCGTCGTAGCAGTCCAGGACCTGCGGAACGCACTCGCCGTCGAAGCAGGCCAGACCGGCGCCGCATTCATCGTTGCTCACGCAGACGTCGTCTCCTCCACACGCTGAAACCATCAGCGCGATGAGGACGACGCCGAGCAACGCCCAAAGTTGTGTTACCGACTTACTCATAGAACCTCCATGCGATGCCCGGCGATGGGCAAAATTTGACTCGTTGCAAGACTGGGCACCTTAGTGGAGCCGCAGATCAGGTGTCAATCACCTCGGCGGCATGCATACAAGAGGCATGCCATCAGCGCGGGCAACCGATGTCCTGTGACGTGCTTCGCGTGTACTGCCGGGGCCTTAGCACCACCGGCAAAAAGACGTGACCTTATCGGATGAATCGCCTTCAGGGTCAACCGATCGTTTTTGCACGGCGCGGCGTCGGGAATATAGCGCCGGCGATCGCTACGCCTTCTAGCGCAGGCCAAGCCCGGGGTAGGCCGCCAGCAGATCGGCCGCCTCCGGTCGGCTGGCAAGCGCTTCGACGCGCCCGATGAGGGCTCGCTCAAGCACCGCACCCTCGGCGCCGAAAAGTTCGTTGCGCGTGTTGTAGGCGTCTTCCATCTCTTGCAACCACCCCTGAAGCTGCCCGTTGAGGTAACGCGAGGGCGCAAACTCGAAGCTCGCCCCATCCAGAAGCCTCGCTGCTGTGGTTGCCGGTCGCTTCTTCCTGTGAAGCGCCTCCAGGTTGGCCACCATCACCTCCCAGTAGGTTCCCAGCGCCTCGGCCATCAGCGCCTCCAGGGCTTCGAGCGACGCATCGGTGGCCTGCCCCTCGACCACCTCGCCATCGGGCATGGCGTTGAATCGCTGCAGGTAGGCGCGAAGCCGGGTGTAATCCGACGACGTCAGCTTCCGCGCGCCGGTCGGGTCACTGGCGTACTGCCCGAGCGGTCCGAAGATGCCAAAATCCGCCAGCGACGCCCGATCCCCGAAGAGGTAGAGGCGCCCGTCGTCGAGCGCCCGCTCCACCGCCCCGAGCGTGCGCTGCGCGCTGGCCATCAGCGTTGTGCGGTTGGTCTCACTCACCCCCCACCCCTCCATGCGTCCCACCACCGCGGCGCGCGCCGCGCTCCCCACAAGCCCGCCCACACCGGGCAGGCCAGCGCTGAGCTCCCGCCCGATGATGCGCTCGACGTGGCGGCAGTCTTCGGTGTTCAACCACCGCGAGAGGGCCATCCAGCGCACCATCCACTCGTCGCTGAAGTCTTCCAGCAGGAAACTCAGCGTGTCGACGCCCTCGGGCATCCACAGCCGGCGGCGATGCTCGGGAAGACGCATCAGATAGCGCGCGATCGCCGTGGAGTCGCTCAACGCCCAGTCGTCGCGCCGCAGCATCGGGACCATCGTGCGCCCGGAGAGCCTGCGGATCACCGCATAGCGGTTCATCGCATTCTGGAGGGTCAGGCGATGCTCCACGCCCAGGTAGGCCATCATCGCGGCGATCTTCATCGAATAGGGGCTGGCGCGGCTGATGAATAACTCATAGGACATAAACGATCCTCTCGGGGAACCCGTCGTTCTCTGTGACTCCCTCCCCCATAGCGCCAGTTCGCCGGGCTGGCCAGCTTGACCGGACCTCTGCTCATGCCCCACCCCTCTTCGTTTAGCAGCCTGCCCGAGCTGCGAGCTGACGCCTTCGCCACCACGGTTCGCGTGCCCGAATTGCGCAACATCGCGCTGACGTCGCGGGTCGAGGCGATCCTCGATCACCCCGCGTTTCAGCGACTTCGGCGCGTCCGCATGCTCGGCCCCACGCATCTTGTGTACCCGGGCGCCATGCACACGCGCTTTGAGCATTCGCTGGGGGTCTTCGGGTGCACGCGCTGGTTTTTGCAATCGCTGGGGCGACTTCCCCAGCTGGCCAGCTCCCTGAGTGAGGAGGATCTGCTCAGCGTCCTCGCTGCGGGCCTCTTGCACGACATCGGCCACTACCCCTTCGCACACAGCCTGGAGGCGCTGCACCTCAAAGGAGAAGACACACCCCGCCATGAAGAGGTCGGTGGCCGCATCATCATGGGGGAGTTTGAGGCGCTGCGTGGAACGCGCACCATCGCCGAGATTCTGCGACGCGACTGGGGCGTCGACCCCGAGCGGGTCATCGCTCTGTGCACCGGAGATCTTGGCGAGACGCCCTCGCAGGTGGACCGACTCCTGCACTCGATCATCAGCGGCACGATCGACGCCGACAAGATGGACTACCTGGAGCGTGACTCCCACCATATTGGCGTGCCCTACGGGCGCACCTACGATCGGGAGCGCCTGCTGGCCAACCTCACCTTAAACGCCCGCGAAGACGGGCTGGCGATCGCCGCCAAAGGCAAAGTGCCCGCCGAGATGTTCGTGTTCAGCCGCTACACCATGTTCAGCGAGGTGTACTGGCACCATACCGTGCGGGCGGCCAGCGCCATGGTGGAGAACGCGATCGCCGCCTTCCACAGCCGCGCGCAGCTCGACCCGGAGGATTTTCTGGGCACGCTGCTCCGCTGCGATGATGAGCAGCTTCTGGAGTGGATCTTCGACCAGTCGCCCGACCCCAGCGCGCCGCGCTTTCTGCTGGGAGGGCTGCAGACCACCCGGCGGCGGCTCTACAAGCGCGTCGCCACCTTTAGCCGCATCTATGCGGAGCGCGATAAACAACGCGCCTATGAGACGATCTATGCCATGGAGCGCGCGCAGCTCTTCGATCTGACGGCGCGCCTGAGCGCGCGACTGGGCTCGGCGCTGAACATGCCCCTGCACCCGGCGGCGCTGATCATTGACATCCCTCCGCGCGATAAAGATCGCATCGACACCATTGAGGTGGTCTACCCGGAGGTGCGCGGGCGTCGCCATTACCCCCTGCATGAGCTCTCGCAGGTGGTGGCTGGCATCCAGGACGACTTCATCGCCGTCGTCAAAAAGATCCGTATCTTCGCCGAACCCACACTCGCCGCGCGTCTGCGCGAGCTCAAAGGCCTCGATGATCTGCTCCTGGCCGAGATCCTCAAGCGTTGAGGGCGCGCGTGGCGCCCGCCCGGTCCGCCCGGCAAACCGGCTTAAGACAGAGAACGCCCGGGGGAGTGCTCCCCCGGGCGTTCGGCCTTCGGTGGGATCGTTGATGATCCCGCGTACTGATATCGTCGCATCATGGCGCGATGTTGCGACCACGACCAACGTGTTGCAGGCAGCGACCCGATAGGTCGCGACGATGGCGACTCCGCTGGCCCCCCCTGCTCAGGCGTCATCCCCGGTGACAGGGACTGCCCGAGCGCGCCGCGGCGCAATGCCCGATCTTTTCGTGATCTCTACAGTGTTTAAGGGGTTGAGGAACCCGGCAGGTCACCTGCTGTGGGCTCGGCGTCGGCCAGCCTGAAGGTCTCGCGTCGCTGGCGGATCATTGCCACACCGGCACCCACGAGCAACAGCACGGGAACGCCGATAAAGAATGCCATGACAATCCACTCAATCATGTCGTCCTCCTGATCGATTCGGGGTCGACTCCAGACGCCTCAACACGAGGAAGGTGTCAGGGCGCGCGCCGACATCGGGCCGACGCTCTCGCGACGAATGGAAGCGGGGGGCCTCGTATCGCCACAAGCGAAATGTAAACGCCGATCGCCCCCCATCAAGTCTGTCGTCAGGAAGGCAGCGCGTTCAGCGCTCGAAGATAAGGAGATCGAGGATGGTGCGAAGTTCGGCATCGTCCTGGCGAGCGTCCAGGAGCCCGGCGATGCGTGCGGCGAGCTCCGCACGGACCTCACCGGGGAGGGGGCGCTCGCGCAGCGAGCGGTAAACCTGAGCGCCCAGCGCGTCGACCGGTGTGGAGGCGGATGCTTTTTGGGATGACGGAGCGAAGGTCGAAGCGTCGGTTTGCGACTTTGAAGGCGCCGTCGAGCCTATGTTCCCCGCATCGTTCGCCGCCAACATCTCGAAGCGCGTATCGGTCGCCGGGGCGTCGGGCTCACGCCAGAGCGCACGCAGACGCTCCAGCGGATCGCCCTGCCCGCTTGTCCAGGGCTCGGGCTCGGGGAGCTCACGCGCGCTGGCGAGCAGCTCCTGAAGGCTATCGACAGGAGGCTCCTCGCGTTTGGCGTCACCGCGCTGTATCAACGCCTGAAGCCGGGCGATGGGATCGCTCTCCGGGACCTCTTCCCAGCGAAGAGTGGGGCGCTGCCCCCCAACTTCCATCGCCCGCTCAAGCCTCGCCAGGGGATCTGTGGCCATCATCCTCGCTCCTCGCACACATACCGAATCGTCGTCGTGATCAGCCCCCTCCATAACGGGCGCTGCGACGCGCTGACTCTATGCCCGGGGCCTCCATTTATCAAAGTGACACCACGGGTGATTTTTTTTGCATTTTTAGCGTTGACACAACCGAGCACCGGCTATAGAAACCTTCTCACGTTGGACGTCGCAACAACGACCGACAACAGCCACGCGGAAGTGGCGGAATTGGTAGACGCGCTGGCTTCAGGTGCCAGTGGTGGCAACACCGTGGAGGTTCGAGTCCTCTCTTCCGCATCTCAAAAAGCCGCACCCCATTCGGGGTGCGGCTTTTTACGTTTGTGCGACTGGCGAACGGAGCTTTCTCCGCTCAGGCCGACTGCGCACGATACCCTGTAAACAAAAAAACGCCCCGATCCGAAGATCGGGGCGTTTTCAACGTTCAGCTCAGAAACGACGCCGGGCGTCGCTTCGTATCCAAACGACCTTACTCGGCCACATCCGCTTCCACACCGGCGATGACGGCGGGCACAGCTTCAAAGGTCATACCAGCCGAGATGGCGTCGGGTTCACCGTCGCCGTCGACATCGTGGATCACGATGGCGGGAGCCAGCGCGGTGACCGCGCTGCAGTTCTCGGCGATATCGGCGCAGATGGACTCATCGTCGACGCAACCGGCAAGCTCGGCTTCGGTGTACTCGACACAGGCCGTCTCGGCTTCCATGTCGATGAGCGCCTCGGGGTTACCCAGGCAGTCGCAGGTAGCGGTGACGTTGTTGATGGTGGTGACCAGCTCGTCGAAGAGCACCAGACCACCGAGGCGGCCGTTCTCCAGGGTCACACCGGTCTCCAGCGCGCTCTCTTCGGTCACGACGTCAGCCGAGACCACCGCGTTACGCAGCGCGAGAGAAAGCTCCAGGCCGAAGAGCTCAAGCACGATCACCACGGTACCCGGCCCGGCTTCCACCACCGAGACGCCGCCGTCATCGACGATGGTCGCGTTGGGAAGCACCGCCTGAGGAGCGACACCGCTATCGAAGCTCGCCGGGTCGATGAGCTCACCGTCGACGGTGGACTCGGCGCCGAGCAGGAAGTTGATGTCGAACGCCTGGCCGACTTCAAGCGCTTCGAGACCGTCGTGCTCAAGGATGAGGCTCAGCGAGCCGTCGGCGATCCCGTCGGCAAGGGCGCCGTTGGCCATGCTGGCAGCCAGCGAGAGGCTGTTGTCTTCAAAGCCGTCGCCGTCGAGGTCGAAGCAGCAGTCGGCGCCGGCGATGGCGAGCGCGCTGATCTTGGAGGCGGTACCAAACTCGAAGGTCTCCGGATCTTCGTCACAACGATCGGAGGCGCCTTCCTCACCGCAACGCGCCGGCGGGGGCACGAGGTCGATGATGTCGCCCGGCTCGGGCTCAACGTCGGCGTCGTCGCCGGCGTCTTCTTCGCCGCCGTCGTTCTCGTCGCCGCCGCTGTCTTCTTCATCGCCGGCGTCTTCTTCGACGTCGGTCTCACCGGGCTCGTCTCCCCCACACGCGGTCAGGGTGGTGGTCGCCATACCGGCGCTCATAAGAAGGACCATCAAAAGTTTCAGGGTGTCGTTCAGCTTCATCTACTGCCTCCGGGGGGTGTCCTCACATCGGATCTCTTCACACGAGATCGCGGCTGCGCGGTGTTGCCATCGGCTGGACTCAGGGCCAGCCTCTCAATTGATGCGAAACATCGGGGCGGACGCTAACAAAAGAGGTGATCGAGGGTCAAGTTTCTCCTTTGCATGTCTTGACACTGCGATCGCGGTGCTAAGGCCCCTGCGGAGCATCGAGCCCAAAGGGCGATCTTCGCGGGGTGGACAGGACTTGATGGCGCGCTACAATCACGGGCCGCACGGATGTTGGAAGAGCCCGCTGTGCCAACCCCTATCTGATCACGCGAGTAGACTAGTGCCACGACGCCTCCTTTTTTGCCTGACGCTGACTTCGGTCGCGCTCGCCAGCACGCTGAGCTTTGCCCAGACGCCGCTCTCCGAGGGGGAGTCGTATGCGCCACAGATGGCGCCGATGGGCGAGCTGCTCGTGACCACGCAGTTCTCACGCTCGCCATTGAACTTCCCCTGGGAGCGTGTCTCCGCCCGGGAGGTCGGTCGCGACGGACGCATCGACTTTGAGCACGTCTACGACATCCCGTTTAGCGAGGTGCGTACCTTTGTGGAGAGCGCCTACCTGCAGCGCACCGAGTTTGTGGAGGTGGACCCGGACGCGGTGCCGCATACCGAGGTCAAGCAGCTTCGCGTCATCGGCATGGAGCTTGGTCAGAGCTACGCTCGACTTAACCTGGGCCATCCCGATGTGGCCCCGCAGTTCTCGGTGGAGATGGAGGCCGACGGGCGCCGCACCCGGGTGCTGATTCGCAACAGCACGTCCAACCCCTTCTACAGCGGCTTTACGCCGGCGCGGGCGCCTTTTGAGCCGGCCGGCGCAGCGCCCATTAACTTCCGCTGGAACTAAGGGAGAGGCACCGGCCGCGCTGCGGCCGGGCCTTCTCCTACGAGCGAGCTCCGAGTTGTTAAAGTCCATCGCCCGCGCCGTGGTGCGCAAGGTCATTGACCGCGCCGCCGATCTTGTGCCGCCCATGCTTGACCCCCGCCTGAGGAGCCAGCGCATGAACCTGCCCGCCATCGATCGCGCCGCGCACGTTCTTAAAGGCAAACCCCGCGTGCTGGTGTGCGTGGGAAGCGGCCTCTCCGCGGAGAGTGGCGTTCCGACCTTCCGCGGGCCGGGCGGCATCTACAGCGACGAGGAGATCGCGCACCTGACCCACGTCGACACCTTTGAGACGGACCGAGAGCACATGCTCCGCTGGTATCAGGAGCGGCGCGAGCAGCTGCACAGCATCCACCCCAATCCGGGGCATCACGCGCTGATCGGGCTCTCCCAGACTGGCGAGTACACCGTCTCCACCCAGAACGTCGATCACCTGCTGGAGGCCGCCAGTGATGCCGCGGGCTTTCGCCCGCGCATCTACCATCTGCACGGCTCACTGCTGAGCGTGCGCTGCCACCAATGCGACTACGAGGTTGAGGATCTTCACCTCGACCTTAGCAAGCAACCCGGCTGCCCGAAGTGCGGCGGTCCGCTCCGCCCCGGCGTGGTGTGGTTTGGGGAGACGCTCCCAGAAGACGCGCTGGAGAAGAGCATGGAGGTGGCCCGCAACGCCGACGTCTGCCTGATCCTGGGCACCAGCGGGCTGGTCTACCCGGCGGCCGCCCTCCCCGAGACGGCGCGGCGCCACGGCGCCACCCTCATCGAGGTCAACCCCCACCTGAGCGCCCTCTCCGACATCAGCGACGTCGTCATCCGCGGCAAAACCGGCGAGGTGCTGCCGGTGTTGCTGCGCCGGGTGCAGGATCTCAACCAGGATTGAGCGCGTGCCACTGCGGCCCGCCCAGCGCGGCAAAACCAAAGGCCAGCTCCGCGGCCACGAGCTCCCAGAAGAGCTGGCCCCCCAGACCGGACCACCACACCCAGTCGGTGGAGCGCTCCACCTCGACGGTGAGCACGCCCAGCGCGCGATCGGCGTAGAGCACCGGGAAGGCCAGCGTGGCGTAGGCGCTGCTGCGCGCCGGCTTGTAGTAGTCGCTGAGCCGGCTCCAGCGTGAGCAATCGTCAACGCTCGACCACTGCGGGCTGCGCGCATCGAGCAGCGCCCCGCTCTCCTCATCGATAAAGAGCTCATTTTTGAAGCGAAGGTTATCACCGCTGCCATGTCCTCCGGCCAGCGTGATGGCCCGGCCCAGGCGCACTGCCAGCGCGGAGATCCCCGAGTCTGCCCGCTGCTCCACGGCCACATCGACCGGGATATCCAGCTGGTCAAAACGCGTCCAGCCGTGGGGATGCGCGTAGCGCAGCCAGCGCTCCCCCTGCTGGTCGACGATGTAGGCGATGGCCACCGAGGGTACCTCCACCTGCTCGGCGATCAACGCGGTGACCTTTGCGATGTAGGCGTTGACGACGGCCTCGCCGGTCTCACCGGAGCGAATCGCATCCTCGGCAATATGGCGTATTTGCTGGACGATCCGAAGTTTGCTGGCGGCGAGCACATAAATCGAGGAGTGACGAAGGACGCGGGCCAGCTGAGCGGCGATCTCGGTGATCAGGGCCAGGGCGTGGGGCGCCGGCGCCTGCGGCTGCGCAAAATAGAAGGCCACAAACCCCAGCAGCTCCGGTGCGCCCTGGGTGTGGCTGATCATCGGCACCATCCAGCAGGCCCGCGCCACCGGTCGATCCACCAGAGTATGCCACTCCCCGATCGCCATCTGCGGCGCCTCGCGGCTCAACCAGGGTGGGGACGCCTCGCCGGCGGACGCTCCGTCGGCGGGGCGTTCAAAGACATGGCAGCAGGTCTGAGGCGCGGCGAGTTGCCTGGCGAGCGCCTCGGTGAGCACGGTGGGTTGAGAGCGCTCATCGACATCAAGCACCATGCCGACCAGGCGTCGCGCGCTCTCGCGACACGACTCGCCCTGCTCTGCCGGTGCCTCGTCCTCATCTCCGGCGGGCGCGCCGTCGAAAAAGAGGCGCTCGGCCAGCACATCGACCGTAGCGGCGGGTTGCTCCAGCTGCCCGAGCTCCAGCGGTTGCCTGCTGAGCAAAATCGAGGCGGAGTGATCGCATCCCAGCCACTCCGAGAAGCTGCTCATCAGCTGGTAGAGCTGCGCCTTGACCGCCAGATCACTTCGCTCCTCAAAGAAGAGCCGCACGCCGTTTCGACGACACGATCGCAGCGCCTCACCCACGAGATGCGGAAGTTGCTCGAAGCCCACCTCCGGCACGATCCGGTCGGCGCGCACCATCACAAACCCCAGAACGACAGGCTCGCCGCCCTCCGGGCTCTCGGTAATCGGGACCAGCCGATGCTCGGCCGACTTCCACACCATCCGAGGGCTCCCGTAGCGCCAGGTCTGCAAGAGTTCATGGAAGTCCCAGGTACCGTCCTCAGCCGGCTCACACTGATCTTCGCGCACCACATACGCGCCCAGCCCCACCGTGGAGTGCTCAAAGCCCGGACAGACCAGCACCTCGTCGATCTTGAAGTAACGCAGCCAGACCGAGAGCATCGTCTTCAGGTGAAACGCGATGACCTCTCGGGTCTGCTCCGAGATCTCAAATCGCCCGGTGGCGCAGATAGCGTCATCTTGAGTCATCGAGACATCCTGAAAAACGGTAGGAATGGCCAGCAGGCTGCGGCTGCTCTAAGGTCGACGCGTTGATTGCGCCCGGTAGCACAAGGCCAGAGACGGAGAGCCCCCACGTGAAGCAAGGACTTAAAAAGGTAGCACGCGTCGCGCCACTGGCACGAGCGCTTTTGGCTGCGACGATCGCCGGTGCGTTGCTGCTGAGCGCGCCGCCCGAGGTTCACGCGCAGTCGGTGAGCACCCGGGTGTGGGTGCTACCCACCGGAGGCACGCAGGCGCTGTGGAGCTACCAGGTGCAAGCGTCTCCCCAGAGCGCCCAGATCACACGCCGCGCCGACATCCCTGTGCGCCTGCAGGACGGAAGCCTGGCCAGCTACACCGCCGCGTTGAAGATGCCCGGCGGCCACCTGCTCCTGGGCGATGGCGCGGGCCGCGGCGCGGTGCGCTTTGATGGGCGCGGCGACGAGGTGGAGTCGCTGAGCGCGCCCGGCCAGTGGATCAGCTCACCGGGGCTGGCTGTCGTCTCGCTCCTCGACGAGAACACCCCCGGCGAGCTTTTGATGGGCGACAACTCGGTGGGTCGCGCGCATGTCTATGACACCGTGGAGCGGCGCTACATCTGGTCGACAACCCTGGGGCTCTCCAACGCCTCAGCCCGGGTGGCGGCCACGTCGGTGCTTCCCGGGGAGCGCTTCGCGCTGGCTGTAAACTGGCCGGCCGCCGAGCTCGCGGGCCTGCTGATCTTCGATCGCGATAATCGCAATGAGCCGGCGCTCGCGCTGCTCTCGGCCGACCATCCCGATTGGCCGGATGCCCGCGTCGTTCCTGAACTTTCGACCCTTCGCGACATGATGGCCCTGCCCTCCGGGGAGCTTGTTGTGGCGACCTCCAGCGCGCTGCTGCGCCTGAGTGACGATGGCGAGGTGATGTGGCAGGCGCCCCTGGCCGAGGCCGGGGTTGGCGGGGAGTTCCTGGCGCTGAGCTGGCTCTCGGAGCGCTTCGCCATCGCCTCGACGCACCAACCCGGCCTGTGGACCTCGCCGCATCCCAACCACCGGCTTCTCGTGTACGACACGCAGGGAGGCTCATCGCCTCTGACGCAGAGCACGCCCCTCGACGGCGCGCCCCTGGCGATTGAGCTGGCCGCGGGCCACGGCGCCACGCGCACCTTCGGGTTTGAGGCCGCCCGCGGCGAAGCCACGCTCAGCGACCTGAGCACGCTCGTCGTGTACGACGATCTGATGTTGGCCGACGAGGCGGTCGCCCCCGGCGCTCCGCTGGGGCTCAGCCTGGGCGTTCGCAACGAGGCTCTAGGAGCGACCTTTGTGCGCTCGTTTGAGCTGCTTGCAGCGCCCGGATCCTGCGACGCCACGCAGGCGTGGAGCGCGGCGCGCTGGCAGCAGGAGGTCCGCCTGTGGATGTACCTGGAGCCGACGCTGCAACCGCAGCAGGAGCTTATGCTCAGCGGGGAGGCCAACACCGCGCCGCTCTTCATCGGCCCCTGGTGTGCGCAGGTGGTCGCCGAAGATCGTCGCGGAGAGGGGCGTTTGATGGGAAGCGCGGCGCCCTATTCGATCACCGCGGGAGAGGGCGCCGACACGGTCGAAGTTGAGTCGCTGGGCCGCTTTGAGCCCGGTCAGTCCGACGCGGATCCCGACCCGGAGGAGCCCTCCCTGACACCGGACGCCGAGGTGGGGGGTTGCAGCACAGGTGGACATGCGCCCACCCACCTCGGGGGGCTCGCGATGGCCGCGCTCGCGCTTGTCGGCCGGCGAGTCCGGCGCGCGACTTAACGCCGGCGATGAAAGCGACGCTCGGCCTCGCGGGCCACAGCGAGCTCCCAGCGCTGTGCCTCCTCGGCGTGCTGCTCGCGGGCTTCGGGCTCCCAGCGTTGGGCGCCCTCCTCATCGTCGATGCGCCTCTGGTATTCGGCCACCACCCGCACCCCCACCCCTCTCCCCACCGGAACCACGCGCGCCACCAGACGACGGCGGCGCGCCTCAGTGAGGGTCTCATAGTGGCTGACCACCAGGAGTTGCTCCTGAGAGCTCACGTCGACCCCGGGGCTGTTGGCCTCAACGCTCTCATGGAGCGCCTCATAGAGGACTTCGGCGGCTGAGCGTGTCGATGCGGACTGAGCGCCCTCCTCGGAGGCAGCCGGAGCGCCGGCGCAGGCTCCCCCCAGCGCCAGACATAGCGCGGCGACGGCCAGGGGCCATCTTGCCCCCCGATTCAATAGGCGATACCGTCGTCGGCGTTGACGACCTGCCGGTGTCGCCCCGCGTTTCGGGGGCGACGATGTATTCTGAACCCGTTTTTTCTGGAGTCTCATTGATGCCTTCTCAACCTTTGCGCGCTCTGCTGATCGCCGGTGCGCTTTTAACATGCGCGCCGGCCTGCTCTTCGTCCAACGCCACCAAAAGCGACGAGCTTCCCACCGAGGAGCGCGTCGAGGCGCCCTCGATCTCGGTCCAGGAGCTGGTACTTCGGGGCAATGAGGCGCTTGATGCCCGCGCCTGGGACGACGCCATCGCCGCCTACGATGAGGCGCTGGCCGTCGACCAGCAGCGCTGGGACGTGCATATGAACCGGGCCATCGCGCTGACCTTTGCGTTGCGCTACGACGACGCCATCGCCGCCATCGGCGACGCGCTGGCCGCCGGCGGCCAGGACGAGCCGCAGGTGTACTTCAATCTGGGCAATATTTACCAGGAGCGCGGCCTCTACCAGAACGCCGTCACCGCCTACCGCGCCTCAATGGCCGCCGACGGCAACCGGCTCGATGTCGACACCCTGCTCAACATCGGGGCGGCCTACATGTTTTTGCGGGCCTACCCCCAGTCGCGCCAGGCGCTGGAGAAGGCTGCCGAGCTCGCGCCCGACGATCCTCGACCGGTGCACAGCCTGGGGATCCTCGCCTTCAGCGAAGAGAAGCCCGACGAAGCCCTCGATTACTACAACGAGGTGCGCGCCCTCGACCCGAGCTACGCACCGGCCTACTTCAACCAGGGGTTCATTCTCGCGACACTTGGCGAGGACGAGGAGGCGGCGCGAGCTTTTGAGCGCTACCTGGAGCTTGCGCCTGAAGGCCCCTACGCCACGCGTGCGCGCAACCAGGCCAACCGACTCCGAGCCCGCTGAGCGACGACGCAGACGCACGCAGCGTGCGCTCTACGATGGCCCCCGAAGCCCCCGATGCCCTCAGCGGCGTCGGGGGCTTTTTGTAGTCGCCCTCCCCGAGGTACGCGCTCGACCAGGTTCGTCACGCGCCCGATCCGCTCGCGCCCGACAACCCACATCGCGCTTTGACACACGCCCCTGTGTGGCCTTCGCCAACCGCCGATCGTGGGAGAAACCGAGCGCTACGAGCCCCTGTGATTGCGCAGGTCAGCCAGGAGCCGAGTGCTTTCAATGAGAGTGGAAAAGTACACGAACTCCACCCCCACTGGAATAGTAAACATGATTTACCCGCACTGTAATTCTACACAAATTGCACTCATCCTATAATTTTAACCTCAATAAATAACATCAAAACACGCTTGACCACATACAAAGCGTTAACACTATACTCTTCGTATCGTGATGCTGTGGGCGTGGACATCTAAGGACGGATGAACATTACCCATCGCGGGCCGTGGCAGCGGCCGAAGTCGCTCACCAGGGAGGTGGAGCGAAGCGTCATAACGTACATCTTTGTTGTTTGAGGGAGGATGAGTATGGCAACGGGTTCTGTGAAATGGTTCAACAACGCCAAAGGTTTCGGATTCATCACTCAGGGAGGAGAAGACGACATCTTCGTCCACTACAGCCAGATTGAGGGCGAGGGCTTTAAGACCTTGAAACAGGGCGAGGTCGTGGAGTTTGAACTTCGGCGTGGACCCAAGGGCTTGCACGCAGCGCGGGTGCTGCGCAGCCACGAGCATGACTACTCGATGTGAGCAGAGCTGAAGGCTGACGCGAGGTCAGCCTGAGAGCAGATACAGGGAGCGGGCGGCCCGGCAGGCCGCCCGCTCCCTTTTTTTGCGTCGGGGACGCCCAACCCCATCCTTTAAAGGTGCGCGCCGCACACCCCGCGGCAACAAAAAAGCCCCTCCCGGCGTGTCGGGAGGGGCTTTGACGTCCCCATCGAGGCGCCGCTGCGCGGCTCGATGGCTCAGGCGTTGATCTCCACCCGCATCAGCTCGCTGCCCAGGAACACATAGTCCCCGTGGGCCATCTCCACCTCCCCGCTGACCGGGGCGTACGTCCCGTTCTTCGAGTCGAGATCCTCAAGCCAGACCTGCCCCTCGCGCCAGACGAGGCGAGCGTGGCTTTTGGAGATATGCCGGTCGTCGGGGAAGATCACGTCGGTGCCTTCGCGCCCCACCGTCAGCGTATTCTCCGCGTTGCAGTAGGCCGCCCCGGGCCGCCCCCCATCGAGCACATGCACGATGCGGAAGGTATAGGGGCGAGGCGGGCTGACGTACATCAGAGTGTCTTCGCGCATCGGGTACTCGCTCTTAAGATCGAGAAGCTCGACGCGAAAGCGTTGCTGACCCACCAGAAACTCCTCGCCATCTGCCAGCGCCCGGGGCTCCCGAATTCGCTTGAAGGTGCCATTGAGGCTCTTCTCATCGCGCAGGTAGAGCGTGTTGGCTTTGTAGAAGAAGCTGGCGTGCTTCTCCGAGAGGAAGGGGTCGTCAGGAAAGAGGATCACCCCGTTGGAGCGCCCGGCCACGTGGGAGGTGGAGTTGAGGTGGTAGCTCAAGCCCTCCAGCCCCTGGCCGCTGATCAAAATGATTTTGGCCCGCCCCGGGGCCTGCATCGCCCCGAAGAAGAGCGTCTCATTGGCCTGCTCGCGACCGTCTTCATTGTAGCTGGCGCCACAGCGACCGCAGTAGAAGTGCTCTTCGGGGACAACAGCTTTGCAGTTGGCGCATAAACGGGCGCTGGACATGCTCAAAACCTCCACAGGCGCCGCGCTCCCCACGCTGGAGTTCACGGCTTGTCGACTTCATCGAATCAGCGGGTCGAAGCGTAAGAGGTGGGGGCCAAAGGATCAAGAGCCACGGGGACGATCCGGGCCGTCGGTGGAGCGCTCCAGGGCGTAGCGGGCCTCGCGCAGGGCGCGACGCACCGCCGGCGTGGCGTCGGCTTCAAGCTCACGCATGCTCTGCAGCGCCTCAACGGCTCCCAACGCGGCCAGCGCGTGGGCGGCCGCGATGACCTCCCCGGGGGCTTCGGCGCTCAGGTGGGAGCGCACCTGGTCCTTCAGCTCGGAGGACTCCGGAGCGTGGCGTGCCACGACCTGAAGCGCGTGCAGGCGGAGCTCGGGGTCAGGGCTCTGAAGCTGGGCGTTGAGCCAGCGCGCGACGCGCGCATCGGCCCTCGTCAGCTCCCCGGAAGGGTTCCCCGTTCCCAGCATCGCGAGCAGTGCCTGAGAGTCGGTCAACACATCGGCTTCAGCGGCCTGGACCAACGCCTCCGGAGTCGTTGTGCCAGCATAGGCCTGCCACAGCAGCGCAGCCGCAGTGCCTTCGGGCAGCGCGCCACCGTCAGGCAGCTCGGCGGCTAGCGCGCGCATCGGCTCGAAGTTCCCCAGCCCGGCGGCCCGCTCCTGCGCGACATCGTTGAGCAACGCATCCGCCAGCTTTTGCCAGCGGGCCACGTCGCGACCGACTACCCGAAGCAACCCGCCACCGAGCACGTCCGGTGGGCTCACCACGGCTGGCCCCGCGTCGAATGAGGCCTGCGTCACCAGAAGATCCTGGATGCGCCAGGCGTTGCGACGCCAGTCAAACGCCTGCGACTCGTCTTGCCAGATGCGCGCGCTCTGCGTCGCGTCGTCCCCTGCCTGCAACGCCACACGCAGCCCTTGCTCGGCGGCCGTCACAGCTCGCCCTTCGGCTTCGAGGTAGGTGGTCCAGAGCGCCTCGATCGCGTCCGGGGAGGCGATTGCGCCCAGGACCTGCCCGGCCTGCACGCTGTGCGCACTGGAGGGGTCACGCAACAAGGCGATCAGCGAATCCGGCGTCGTGCCTTCGAAGGCGCGCGCGGCCGCCGCCATCACATGGCGCGAGCTCCGCGTGGTACCGGTCGTCCGCAACGCCTCCAACCTCTCGGTGAGCACACGTCGCGACTCCGCGCCTCCCAGTCGCGCCAGCGAGGCCAGGGCCAGCAGCTGATCATCGCTCTGCCCACTGCCCTGACCCACAACCTCGCGCAGGGTCTCGATGGCAGCGCGCTGCGAAGGCATAAAACCGAGCGCCCACAGCGCGCTCTGACGCACCGTCGGCTCGGTGTCGGCGGCCGCCTCAAGCAGCGGATCGATCAGCCGTGGGTCGCTCAATCGCGCAGCCGCAACGATCGCGCTCACGCGCGTCGCTTCAGCGCGATCTCCGATCATGCGAGCGAGCATCGGAACGGCCAGGTCGACCTCCATCTCCGCGATCAAGCGCAAGGCGCGGGCACGCTGCCCCACATCATCGCGTTGCACCATATCGAGCAGCAGGGAGGCCGCTCGCCCCCCCAGGTCCCGAAGCTCCCCGGTGGCGCGGGCGCGCGTCTCCTCATCGCCATGGTGCGCCGCCACAAGCATCGGGCTGCTCAGGCGGCTGTAAAGCAACAAGAGCAGTCGGCCGTGGGCATCGCGCACCGGCAGTCGAAACGCCAGCGGGTACCACCGGGCCTCCAGCGCTTCGAGACGCCCGGTGCGTGCCGCGCGGCGCAGCAGCTCCTCACCGGCCTCCATGATCATGGCGTCTTCGGTGGCGTCGCGCACCACCTCCCAGAGGACGTCGTCGCCTTCGGCGTCGCGCTCCAGCGCGATCAACGCTCGCCCCAGCGCCAGCTTCAGATCGAAGGCCTGGGGATCGATCTCGGTGGCCGCGCGATAATGGCGCACGGCCTCTTCGAGCTCACCGGCCTCTTCGTAAATGCCGGCGACGCGAGCCTGAGCACGCGCATCATCGGGGTTCACCTCCAGCGAGCGCACCGCGAAGTCGACAGCCTGCGCCTCCGACGACGACTCCAGCGCGTACTCCGACATCCTGGCGAGCAAGTCCGCCGCGAGCTCCGGGCGAAGCTCAGCCAGGCGCTCCAGCGCGTCGATGGCCCGGGCGTACTCCCCGGCCTGAACATGCGCTCGCTCCAGGAGCGTCAGCGCACTGACCATCTCGGGCGCGTCCGGTGCGAGCGAGGCGATCACCTCCTCGATCACCTGCGCGCCCTCATCGAACTCCCTCAATCGCAGGTGCGCCTCCGCCAGAAAAAAGCCCGCCTGCACGTCGGCGTCGGTCTTCAACGCCGCGGCCCAGGTCTGCATCTGCGCGCGCAGAGTCTGCTGGCGACGATAGAGTTCCACGATGCGCGTGCGGGCCTCCTGCTTCCATTGCTCCCGGTCGGCCTGCGCGTACACCTGCGCCCACGCCTCGGCGGCCTCATCCCACCGGCGAGCACGCTCCAGTGCGTTGGCCAGCCCGCGCCGCACAGCGACGTTCTCCGGCGCCGCGTCCAGCGCTCGGAGGTACGCGCCCACGCCGAGGTCGGTGAGGCCGCGATCGACCATGACCTCCCCCATGCGCGCGAGCCCTTCGATGCGTCCGAGCCTCGACTCCGGCAGGCGCTGCCAGGTCTCAATGGCGCGCTGGCGCTCGCCGCGCGCAAAATAGAACTCCGCGAGCGCGAGCAGCACCACCTCATCTTGCGGGTCCAGGCGCTCGACGCGGGCGAAGGTCGCCTCCGCGCGATCTTCCATGTCCCAACGGGCGTAGTGATCGGCGATCTCCAGGAGCACGTAGCTGTCGTCGCTGAAGCGCCGCTCCAACTCCCTCAACACGTCGAGAGCCTCATCGCGCTGGCCCATGCGCATGTGATGACGCGCCAGCTCCAGGCCGAAACCATGACGTTGCGGCGCCGCACGCATCAGATCTCGGTAGGCCGCCGGGAGGTCCTGCTCTCGCCCCATCCGCTCATAGATGCGAATGATCTTTTGGCGCGGCTCTTCCGCGCGTCGGTCGCGAGAGGCCGCGCGACGGTACAGACTCAACGCGTCTTCCAGCTCACCAGTCTCGGCGTAGACATCGGCCACGAGCATCTGCTGATCGTAGCCCCCGCGTGACCAGGCGCGTGCATAGCGCTCCAGAAACGCGCCGAGCTCGCCGGACTGCCGGTAGATATCCACCATGCGCGCGCGCATCTCACCCACCCGCCAGTTGTCTGCGCGCAGCAGACCGATGGCCTGTTGCAGACTCTCCAACGCGCGGTCGTTCTGTCCCATTGAGGCGAAGATCTCGGCGCGCTCTGAGAGGAACTCCGCGCGCCGCGCGGTGTCGCGCCCCACCATGCCCAGGAGCGCATCGTACTGCTCGAGCGCCTCCTCCCACTGGCGGTACTGCAAAAGCAGCGCGGCGAAGTCGCGACGAACGAACTCATCGTTGGGAGAGAGCGCAATGCGGCGCTTGTAGAAGTCGATGCCCCGTTCGAAGTCTCTCTGTGAGAAGGAGAGCTCCGCGAGGTTCTGCAAGATCTCGCCACGCCGGCTGCGGCTCTCCTCCAGCTCCAGCGCCCGCTCAAAGTCCGTGAGGGCCCCGGCGCGCTGCCCCATCATCAGGCGCACCTGACCGCGGCTCAGCCAGGCGTTTGAGCTCTCTGCGCCCAGCTCCACCGCCCGCTCATACACAGCCAGCGCGTCTTCAAAATCCCCGCGAGCGCGCAAAAGATGCCCCAGCACAAGGTGAAGGTTGAGCGACTCGGGCGAGCCCTCCACCCGCTGACGATAATGCTCGATGAGATCATCGAGCCCACTCCCGCGACCCACGTGAAAGAGCAGACTCTGCAGGTGACGCTCCTCGGCGGGGTTGGACTCCACGAGCTCCATATAACGCTCGACGATACGCTGCTGGCGCTCGTCGCCGCTGGTCACCTCAAAGTCCTGCGCGTGCACGGGGGCCGGCGCCGAACCCAGCGCCAGACTCGACGCGACCATCGCCACCGCTGTGGTGGTCTTGCACCAACGCCCAACCTTGCTCATCTGTCTGCTCCCCTTCGATTCCCGCTCGACCATCGTGTCTCCTCGTAGCACCCAACCTCGGCGCGCGGCTTCGCCATTCCTCAGCGCCCCGGCCCTTCTGCGCCGCGCTCCAACTCCACAAAGAAGCGATGCGCCTTGAGATAATCGCTGATCGCCTGCCCCACGACCTCCAGACGATCACTCAGACCATACCCGCGCGCCAACGTCTCCCGTCGCCCTTCCTTAAGCACAACATCGAGACGCGCGTGCCCCCCGAAGCCCCCTCGTACCAGCTCCAGACCTTCGATATCGCGCAGCGGCACCGCGGCCTCCTGGACGCTGGCCATGAGTCGAACCTGCACCTGCAGCTGACGCCCCGGACCATCAAACACCCAGCGCTCGCGACGCAGCGCGCTGACCGAACCCACGATCACCGCGAAAAGGAGCGACATCATCGCAAGCGCCACCCAGTATAGCCCGGGAACCGGCTCCGCCTCCCGGTAACGCCCCAGATAATCCGGGAGAAGGATGAGCGCCAGCGCCCCCATCACCAGCGGAAACGAGAGCGCCGCTCGCCCTACCGCCGCCCTCGCCTGTCCGAGACGACTGCGGCCGACCTCCAGGGCACCCTCCCGCTCGGCGAGCTCAATGATGTCTGCCATCTCTCTCCTGAAACTCTGTGAAATCCGCGCGACCCACGACACGCGACTTAATCATCCCGACAATTCAGTGTATGACGGGCGGGAATGCCGCCGCCTCTCCG
This sequence comes from Lujinxingia vulgaris, assembly GCF_007997005.1. Taxonomy (GTDB): domain Bacteria; phylum Myxococcota_A; class Bradymonadia; order Bradymonadales; family Bradymonadaceae; genus Lujinxingia. The sequence goes on from NZ_VOSL01000043.1 coordinate 88,826, forward strand.
GTCGGTTGGCTCGCCGGCCTCCCGGCCCCTGTGCGTCGACGCCTTTCTCTCTCGCGACACCTCGTTATGGTCGTCAGCTTACGTCGAAAACAAGTCAACGTCTTGCCCTATCGGCTCGCGTTATGGAGCCTGGTCGCGCTGATCGCGGCCGTGGTCCTGCTCCAACGCAACCCGGTGGCGGTCGACGCCGAGCTGATCGCCAGCGAGGGTGTGGAGATCACGCGCGAGGCCCGCGCCGATGTGCTGGTGGTACTGGACTACGACGCCATCCGTCAAAGCGGCCCGGCGTTTAGCCAGCGTGACTTCAGCGCGGCCTGGATCAACCTCGTCGAGCAGGAGTTTGGCCCGGTGGCCATCGCCACGCCGCAGACGCTGGCGGCAAGCATGCTCGATGAAGCGCGCGTGATCATCCTGACGTCGAGCGTCTCCAGCGATCTTCCGCCGAGCACACTCGACGCCGTCCGGCGGCGCGCGCGTGAAGGCAACCTCGTGGTCGTCGAGCGGCCCGACGGGCAGCTTCGCGAGATGTTTTCGGCCAACGGTCGCGCCGGCCTGCGTCGCGCCCAACGCATCACGCACGCCGAGGGACTCGACGAGCCTTACCTCACCCAGCTTCGCCAGAGCCCGGTCGTCACCGAGTTTGTCGGCTCCACCTCCCCACGCGAAGGCGCCCAGACCCTGCTCTCAATCGATGGCGCCCCGGTCATCTACGCATTGCCGGTGGGGCGAGGACACGTGGTCACAGTCGACTTCGACTTTGGCGAGCAGCTCGTCGCTCTGCAGCAAGGACGCCCCGACGAGCAGTACCGGGTGCGCCCGGCCAACGCTCAGCGCGCGCCCGGCACCGCCGACCTGGTCGCCGACCCCGCACTCCTCGGCAGCGACGTCCCCTACGCCGATCTTCTGGAGCGCTACATCGCCCACGGGGTGATCACGCGTTTTGCGCCGGTGCCGGCCTTCTGGGCCTTCCCCGGAGACGCGCAGGGTGCGGTGGTCTTTCTTCACGAAGACGCCCGCCTGGGAGACGGCGGCGCCTGGATGCTTGAGTACGAGAACAGCCGACGCGCCAGCAGCACTCTGCTGACCACCGTCGATGCCGGCCTGAGTAAAGTAGGCGCCGAAGCCATCCACGCACGCGGCGGAGAAGTCGGCCTGCTATGGCGCTTCCCTCACCCCGCCACCGCGACCTATGCGCCGGATGGTTTTGGCGCCTTTCAACCCTTTGAGCGTCCTCTCTCCATCGAGGAGCAGCTCGATCAACTTCGTGACGTACTGCCCGTCAACTACGTGCGCACCGCCCGATCCATCGATGGAACGTGGTCTGAGGACTGGAGCGCCCCGCTGGCCGCGCTCGCTGAGTCCAACATCCGCCTCGACACGAGCTACACCGTCCCCGGCCAGAGTGGGTACGCCTTCGGCAGCGGCCTTCCCTTTCTGGCCATGAGTGACGAGGGCGTCCCCCTGGGACTTCGCGAGCTTCCGATCGTTGTTCCCCCCGACCGCCTCGAAGGGCCCGAGTTCGACGCGTTGCTCGAAGCAAGCGCCGCCGGGCACCACCAGGTCGTCAGCGTTCTGAGCGACCCGGCTGCCTTCGCCGACTACCCCAACGTCGACGACTTCGAGGCCTGGCTGGCCAAGTTCGAGTCCGTTGAGACGCACGGACATGTCGTCATGAACGCGCTCCGCCTCGACGCCTTTCAACGCTCGCGACGCGCCGGCTCGATCCGCAGCCGCATCATCGAAGAGACCGAGCTTCCAGCGCACACCCGAGAGTCGGCCGATCGCCCGCGCCACGGCACCATCATGCGCCTGAGCGTCGAAGCCAAAGAGCGCAACATGAGCGTGGTGGTCCCGGCACGCATCGGCGACCACGCGTTTATCGGCGCACGCAGCGGAACGCGCCGGGTTGGCGGAGAGTTGATGTCGAGCGAGGTCGAGACGCTCGAGACCTCGCTTATCGGGCTGGAGCTGCGGCAGGTGCCGCTCTCCCAGGGCTTCAACACCTTTGAGTTCTACTACGACTGACGGGCTTATGGCGCGACAACGCACAATACTGGGAGCGCTGACCTGGGATATCGGCGCGTTGATCGTGCTGGGACTACTGGCGCTGCTCTGGAGCACTCTGCAGGAACCGAGCCTCCAACGGACCACCTCCCTTCAGACCAACGGCTCGCGACCTCCCGACCGCACCGAAGGCGATGTCCTGCTGCTCCTGCCCGCCACCCCTGCCGCACAGGCTGCGGAGCTCCGCGCGTTGGACTGCAGCTACGGATGGTTTAACGCGCTCTGGCACCATTACGGCGCCTTCGCCACCGCCCAGAGTGACAACCTCTCGCCACAGATCCTCGCTGGCCGTAGCGTGGTCATTGTCCCGGAGCGCGTCGCCCTGGATTTACCACGCGCCGCGCTCGGCGCGCTGGAAGACTTCGCCCGACAAGGCGGCCAGCTCGTTGTCGAGTTGCCCCGCGAAGGCTGGGAGACCATCACCGGCGTTGCGACCACCGGAAAAGTCGGTCAGGCCCGACGCGTCACCTCGGTGGACGGGCTCGGCGCCCACGGCCCCATCCGAGAGCATCTGGTCGACGTGCCCCTCTCCGGCCCTCTCTTGCCCTCCGCGCCGATGCTGCCACGACCGGCCGGCCCGGTCATCCTTGAGGTCGAAGAGCAGCCCGGACTGCTTGTGCAAGCGCTGGGCGAGGGGCAGGTCTTCACCCTTCTCTTCGACTACGCCTGCTCGCTGACGGCGTTGCACCAGGGCAAACCCACGCGTCAGATGGACTTCGGCCCTCCAGGCAGCCCGCGCTGGCAGCCCACCGAGGGTCGCGTGGCGCATGAGCGCCTGCTCAGCTCGCATGTGCCCTACGCTGACCTTTTAAAGCGCGCGCTCTTCGATCGTTTCTCGGAGCATCGGCCGATGCCTCGCCTGTGGCCCTTCCCCGGGAAGCATATGGGCGCGGTGGCCAACGCCCACCCCAGCGCCGAGTCGCCGCGGGCGGCTCTGGGCTATGCGGACTGGGCCCGAAAAAATGAAGGCACCGCAACCATCTTTGCTGCCGCCGACCGATTCACAGCCTCCCAGGCCGCGCTGGCCGATCAGGTAGGCGCCGAAGTGGGCCTGCTGTGGGTGCTGGGTCAGGAGCGCGCCCCGCTCACCGAGAGCCGCGGCGTGGGCGCCCTGCAACCCTGGGCACGCGAGCTCCCTCTGGCGGAGCAGCGCGCGCGGCTGCAGGCCAACCTCGGTGACCAGCGCCCGGTGCGACTGATGCGTACCGAGGCGTCACTCTGGGAGAACGACTGGGACTCCACCTTCCGGCGTATCTCGGCGGCGGGGCTTCGCGTCGACACCAGCTTCGGCCCCACCAGCGCCGAGCATTTTGGTTACCTCTTTGGCAGCGCGATGCCCTACTACCCGATCGACACCCGGGGGCTGCCCCTGCCGGTGCTCGAAGCCCCCTTCGTCCTCAGCGGGGCGAACATCGATCCGGCACGCCTGCAGCGGATGTTGGTCAACAGCGAGACCTACTTTCACCAACCCCTGACCGTCAGCGTGCCGGCCGACGCGATGGCCCGCGAGCCCGCCGCCGGCATCCTCCTGGGCTTTCGTCAACTTCACGACCTGGCTCGCGATCACCAGCACTGGGTCACCTCCGTGGGCGACCTCATCGACTTTCTGATCGCCCGGCGCCAGTCCGTGCTGACCAGCCAGTGGTCCAGCGCCGAGCAGCGCCTGACGATCTCCGTCAACGTGCTCGGCGCGCGGCTACGCAGCGCCCCCGAAGGCGCCATCGCCAGCGTGGCCTTCCCGCGCGAGTTTGAAGGACGCCCGATCCGTCGCGTTCTCGTGGATGATCAAGAGGTCGCCTCCAGCCGGCTTGCCAGCAGCGGCCCCGGCGACGAACGCATCCTGGCGATGACGCCGGGTCGCCACGTCATCACCGTGTACTACGAAGCCCCGGCGCCCTCGCCTGCAGACGCCGACCCGGCGGCCACCTCCAGCGAATGACGCATTCTTACAACGCGTCCAGCGCGATGCCTCAGCGATCCTCCTTGAGCGCCCCGGGTAGCGGCCCCTCTCCATCGCCGCCTTCGTTGCGCTCCCCCGCCACCGGCTCGCTTTCGGACACCGCGCTTTTTCGAATACGCCAGGCCTGGTCGCGCTGCTCCGCGGTGATGTAGACCGCCCCCCACCACAGCCAGGCCAGGTAGCCCAGCACGGTGTTGAGCACCCACCCCACCAGCAATCCGCCGGCCACCCCGGCCGAGCCCTGGATCACCGCCGCGCTCGCCCCGAGCGAGCAGCCCATAACCCCGGCAAAGACCGCCGCGACCGCAAAGCCGGTGAGTAAGAGCACCACGTGCCGCCTCGCCATCGTCGCCGAACGCGTGATCGCGTCGAGCACACCCGACTGCCCCACCGCCACCAGGTAGGGAGCAAAGGCCAGAAAGTAGATCGCGACAAGGCCGGGAAGTACGCAGAGCACGAGCCCGATTGAGACGATCGCGCCGACCAGGATGTTGACCAGCAAAGTCGGCCCCAATCGCGAGAGCATCCCACGCGCGACCTCCCGCAACGACATCACGGAAGAGGGCCCCAGCATCGCCAGATCGCGCAGCGCCCTGAACAGCAAAACCCGCAGGGTAAGCACCACCGCGATCTCCAGCGCGCTGATGCTCTGCAGCACCACCGCCTGAGCCCCCCCGGCCGGTAAGGGCTCGCTTCCCGACTGACCCCAGATCAACGCGGCGCTCACCGCCACGAAGATGAAGTCCACCGCCGCGATCGCCAGCCAGGGCACCAGCACCGTGCCCCAACCCAGCCGCACAAGCCGGGAGAAGTTCTCCCCCAGCTCATCAATGCCCTTGGGCGGCCGGGCCACCATCGTCTCGGATTGTTCCGTCATCTTCGACCCCCTTCTCCCCGGTGAGGCGGCCCGCCTTGCGCCGCTCCGGGCTCAATGCTACATCCTGCCTCGATTGCAACAGCGCCCCTCTCTCGGCCTGTCGCCGCCCCCGTAGCCCAACCGGTAGAGGCAGCGGACTTAAAATCCGTCCAGTCCGGGTTCGAATCCCGGTGGGGGCATCTACCTTCAACCTTTCAAAGCTAAGCGCAGCCGCCCGGCCCCAAACCGACAGCGTGCTCGCCGCGCGTCACTCTGCGCCACGCATCGACATCCATCGCCAGTCGCCTCGCGCGGCTCGCCGGGGTGCGGCACCACGTCGAGGTGGCGATTCGCGAGATGGTGATCAGGATCGTTTCCCCGCTCTGGGATTGCCCTCCGCGTCGTGGTGGGCCCGCGGCAAGTGCGATTGGAGATGTCTGGCGTTGAGGTCGCTGTATGCAAACATTTCAGTGGAAGTTCTTTCGAAGTGGTGGTGTCGATCAGGTTCACCTGACCCGGGGCGAAGAGCTCGTTCGCCTGGGGGAGCTCGACCAGAAGTTATGGGTCGCCCTGGCCTGCCCGACGCAGGGTGTAGAGTTCGATGCCCGCACCCTGGAGTTTCTCGACGCCGATCACGACCGCCGAGTCCGCGCCTCCGAATTGATCGCCGCAGCCCGCTGGGTCGGACAGGTCCTCAGCGATGTCGAAGAGCTCGCCCGACGCAGCGATGTCCTCCCTCTTAGCGCGATCGCAACCTCCAACGACGAGGGCGCGCTGCTCGAGAAGACCGCGCGCGAGCTGCTCGAGAGCCTGGGCAAGCACGACGCCACCGCAATCTCCCTCCAGGACACCGTCGACGCGATCGCGCACTTCGATCAACAGGCGGCCAACGGTGACGGCGTCGTCCCCCCGAGCGCGTCCTCCGACCCCGACGTCCAGGCGCTCATCGCCGACATCGTGCGGTGCACCCCGGACGCACCGGTCGACCGCAGCAACGAGCCCGGTGTCGATCGCGAAAGCGTTGCGACCTTCTTTACAAGCCTCACCGAGCGCCTGCGCTGGATCGATGAGGGGCGCTCCGAAGACGTCCTCTCGCTCGGCGACGCCACCCCCGGGGCCTACCGCGCCCTCGAGGCCGTGCGCGAGAAGATCGACGACTACTTCGCCCGCGCGCGCCTTGCCGCATACGACGAGCGCGCCGCAGCGGTCGTCAACCGCACCCAGGACGCGTATCTGGAGGCCACCCGGGAAGCCCTGACCGCCGGAGCCGAAGCGTTGAGCGACTTCCCCCTGGCGCGCGTCGAGCCCGGCCGTCCTCTCCCCCTGGTCGAGGGCATCAACCCTGCGTGGACCGACGCCCTGCACACCTTCCGAAGGCTGGCTGTCGAGCCGCTCTTCGGCGACATTGACACCTTGAGCGACACCGAGTGGTCCGAGCTCAAAGCCAGACTCACCCCGATGCGCAACTGGATGTCCGCCGAGCCCGCGACGCATCTCGGCCCCCTGAGTGAGCAACGCCTGCGTGAGATCAGCGAGGGTGAGGGCCGCACACAACTTGACGCCTTGCTCACCGCTGACGAGGCCCGCGCCCCCCAGGCCAACGCCATCGCCCGCGTCGAGAAGCTGATCCGCTTCAACGCCAACCTCCTGGATCTCGCCAACAACTTCGTAGCCTTCCAGACCTTCTACCGACGTCAGGGTCCGGCGATCTTTCAAGTCGGCACCCTCTATATCGACCGGCGAGCCTGCGATCTCTGCGTGCACGTCTCCAACGCCGATCGCCATATCAAGCTGGCCGGCCACTCCAACGCCTACCTGCTCTATTGTGACCTGAGAAACGCGCGCGGTGAGACGATGTCGATCGCCGCCGCGATCACCGACGGAGACGTCGACAACCTGATGGTCGGCCGAAATGGCGTCTTCTACGATCGCGATGGCAACGACTGGGACGCCACGGTGACCCGCATCGTCGACAACCCCATCAGCATTCGGCAGGCCTTCTGGAGTCCTTATAAAAAGGCGCTGCGCTTACTCGAAAGTCAGCTCACCAAACGCGCCCAGGCCGCCGAGGCAAAGAGCACCAAAAAGCTCGAAGCAGGCGTGGCGAGCGCGGATGCGGCGACCTCGCAGCCCTCGTCTGCGCCGACCGGCACCGGCGCCGCCGCCGGCACCGACCAGCCCTCCCCGCCCAAAATGGATCTCGGCACACTGGCCGCGATCGGCGTCGGGGTCGGCGGGCTCACCGCAGCCTTAAGCCTCTTCCTAGGCGCGTTTCTCGGCCTGGGCGTGTGGATGCCCCTGGGGATCATCGGCCTGATCCTGCTGATCAGCGGCCCCTCGATGTTCATCGCCTGGCTGAAGCTGCGCACCCGCAACCTGGGGCCCCTGCTCGACGCCAACGGCTGGGCCGTCAACGCCATGGCCCGGGTCAATGTCCCGCTGGGTCGCTCGTTGACCGGGGTGGCCACCCTCCCCCGAGGATCCTCCCGGGAGCTACGTGACCCCTTTGCCGAGCCCCGAAGTCGCTGGCCGCGTTACCTGCTCATCGCGACCGCGCTCATCCTGGCCGTCCTGTGGTGGACCGGACGCTTTGACGCCTGGCTCCCCGAATCGGCGCATCGCGAGGTAATCTTCGCGCCCGCCCCCCCTCCCGCACATTCACCGGCAGACAGCGCCTCACCGTCCCCTTGATCGCTCAGTCTGGCACCGTGCTGCGACTCAAAGACACCTGGCCGATCGAGGTGTGATCATCCTGATCACGCACGTCCCCGACATCGGCCAGGTCGGCGTCGCTCATCGGCACCAACCAATACTCGCCGGCTCCGTAGAGGGTCAGCTCGCCGTCGTCCAAATCCGGACCGTAAGCGACCAGGCTCCCCTCCACCGAGCGTGCATCCTCGCCTGCCACACGAAGCTCACCGACGACATCGAACTGACTGGTCGCCATGCAGGCGTCGGCCGACGCGATCAGCGTGCGATTCCCGCAGAGGTGCTGGCGAAGACTGCCCGTCTGCTGCGTGTCCATCGGCGCCGGCTCAAGCACCAGTGTATAGGTCACGTCGTCGTCGCCATAGCTCAGCGCGCCGGACCACTCCCCCACAACAACCGCCGCCATATCGTCCGCTCCGAAACTGTAGCCCTCAACGGGCTCATCCCCACAGCCGAGCGCCAGCGGATTGAGCAAAAAGAAGGCAGCCGTCGCTCCAGCGGCCATCACCGATCGAAGAAGAGCATCATGTCGCATCATCACTCCCTGGGGCAGGCCACACAACCTGTGGCCGATTGGGGTATTCAACATACTCAGGTCGGCGGAAGTCTGCGTCAGACGTGCCCCGCCTCGCAAGTGCGATGCTTTCCCCGCGCCATCTCGTGCTTTTACTTAGGTTGAGAAAACGCCTTCGTTCCCACACGAGATGCCGTATGCGTTCGACCTTGTTGAAACTACTCGCGCTGATCATTCCCCCCCTGGCCATCGGCCTTCCTCAGCTGGCCGCCGCCCCTGACCGCTCGGTCGGAGCCATCTCCGACCGCTTCTTTGAAGAGGTGCTGCTCATCCCCGCGGGCTACGCCTTCGCCGTGTGGGGATTTATCTATACGGGCATCCTCGCGCTGGCGGTCGCACAGATCGTGCCGCGCTTTGCGACGCGTGAGCGCTACGCGGCAGCGCGCCTGCCGCTGATCATCAACATGCTTTTCAACGCCGCCTGGTTGCTCGTGTGGCAGAGCCTGCTCTTTGGCTGGGCGCTCGTGGTGATCGTGGGGCAGCTGACCAGCGCGCTGTGGCTCTACCGCGCGTTCGCCACCCGAGATGGAGTGCCCGCCCCGGAGCTTCGCGAAGGCTGGACTCTGGCGCGCGTGATCCGCTGGCCCCTGGGCACCTACTGCGGCTGGCTGACGCTGGCGACGGTGCTCAACGCCTCCAGCGTGTTGGTGGTGGCCGGATGGGACGCCTGGGGCTTGAGCGCGGCGACCTGGGCGGTCATCATGCTCCTGGCTGCTGCGCTCATCGGTGTGGCATTGCGCGTGGGACTCGACGAGCCCGCGGTAGCGCTGGTCTTTGTCTGGGCGCTCATCGCGGTCGTCCTGGCCGAAGGCCAACCCGCCAGCGTGCAGGGCGTCGCCGGAGGGCTCGCGCTCCTCTTTTTGATCCTGGCGCTGCCGGCAGCGCGAGGTTGGATCGCAGGCAGCGGCCGCTCGGAGCGCCAGCACACCGAGGCCAGCGCCAGCCTCCCCGTCGTCACCGAGGCCGATCCCGTCTGAGTACCCCTTGAAGATCTATTACAACGACCACGTGCAGGTTCCGCTGCCTCCCGGGCACCGCTTCCCCATGGCCAAGTACGGGATGCTCCACCGGGCCCTGCTCGAAGAAGGCGTCGCAGCCCCCCGGCAGCTGGTCGCGTCTCCCGCGCTTGAACGTGCGCAGCTTCTCACCGCCCATGACCCCGACTACGTCGAGGCCTTTCTGGCGGGGACGCTGGCTCGGCGATCGATGCGACGTATTGGTCTGCCCTGGAGCGAGGTGTTTGTGGAGCGCGTTCGCACCTCCATGGGTGGCACCGTCATGGCCGCCCTCAGCGCCCTTGATCTCGGCATCAGCGGCAACCTTGCCGGCGGCACCCACCATGCCCACCGCGATCAGGGCGGTGGGTTTTGTGTGTTTAACGACCTGGCCATCGCCGCCCTCTCACTCATCGGCGCTGGCGACCTACGACGCGTGGCGATCGTCGACCTCGACGTGCACCAGGGCGATGGTAGCGCCACCATCCTCAAAGACACCCCCGAGGTGTTCACACTGAGCCTGCACGGTGAGAAGAACTACCCCTTTCGCAAACCCCCGAGCGACCTTGACGTGGGACTTCCTGATGGCTGCGACGACGCCACCTACCTGAGCGCGTTGGAGCAGGCGCTTGAATCGGTGTGGAAGCACAGGCCGGAGCTCATCCTCTACCAGGCCGGCGTCGATCCCCTGGCAGAAGACAGCCTTGGGCGCATGAACCTCACGCTCCGGGGTCTTGGCGAACGTGATCGCATGGTGCTCTCCCGCGCCCATCATCGAGGCATCCCGGTGGCGATGACTCTGGGCGGTGGCTACGCGCGTCCTATTGAGCCCACGGTCGAGGCCTACCTGCAGACCTACCGAATCGCCGCCGAGATCTTCGGCAGCTGACGCTCAACGCCGGTAAGCACGCCCCAGCTCAGCGCCGAGCGCCGCGAGGAAGTCCTCCATCACCGCCACCCGCTGCTCGGCGACGCGACGCGCGGCGTCGGTATGCAGCATCGCCGGCAGCTTAAAGAGCTTGGCAAAGACATGGTCGAGGGTGAAGACGCCATCATCCGGCTCGCGCTCCGTGCAAAACGGGTCGTCGCCGTGAAACGACGCACGTCCCAGCGCACCGCCGGTCTCCAGCGTGCGCATCAACCCGACCGCGCCGAGCGCGTCGAGACGATCGGCGTCACAGACGATCTTCGCCTCCAGCGACTCCGGCACAAAGCCCGCCGAGTAGGAATGGCGCTGGATCGCTTCAAACACCAGCGCGCGCTGTCCCCGGGTCATCCGCTCTCCGATCCAGCGCACCGCGGCTTCCGCCGAGAGGGTCGACGCATCGCGGCGCTTCGGATGATCTTTCGGCAGGTTCACCAGATCATGCAGCCAGGCAGAGACCTCGATCACCTCGCGGTCCCCGCCCTCAGCGTCCCACAGCATCATCGCGACGCGATGAACCCGCTCAAGGTGCGCCATATCGTGGCCTGCGGTGGCGGCCATCGAGGTGCGCGCGTGCTCTTTTGCAAGCTCGCAAAGGGACAGGGCGTCGGTCGCCGTCTTCAGGGTGTCGGTCATCGTCAACTCCGCGGTCAAAGGGCCTTCACAGGGTCGCTTCTCTTCTGCGATGTTCGGTGGCTCGAGGCAAGCGCCGCTGCTCAAACGGCTCGCCATCACCCACGGCCCCAAAACGCACGAGGCGACCTCCCACAGGGAGGTCGCCTCGATGTTCCTGCCCGATATGACGTCGCCCTTAGCTGAAGATGTCGAGATCCTCTTCCTTCAACGCGAAGCGCTGAGCGACGGGACTGTCGGCGATGCCGGCGTGACGTCGTAACGCGCGGTGAATGTGCTCCGGGCGCAGACGAACCCCCTCATACTCCAGGGCCAGGGTGGTGGGATTGACGTTAAAAGGTCGCTGCTCCTCATCGGTCGCGCCGATCACGCGGTTGCCGCGAATGCCGTTACCGAGCGCCATGATCGACCCGATCGCCCAGTGATCCTTACCCTGGTCGGGGTTGTAGGTTGGGGTGCGACCAAAGTCGGAAGCCATCACGACGACGATCTGATCACGCAGCCCCATCCGCTCCGCTTCTTCGAGCAGGTAGTCCACCGCGTCGAGCACCAGCTGCAGCTTGGGGAGCTGCTCGCTGTCGTTCTGCGCGTGGCTGTCGAACCCGTTGAGCACCAGGTTCACGCTGACCGAGAGCCCGGCCTTAAAGGCGGCGAGCGCCACCAGAGCCTGGGCCTTCATCTCATTATCGCGAGGAAGGTCGGTGGGGAGGTGCTCACGCACCCGGCGCAGCTCCCGCGCGCCCATGCGTGCGGTGAACAACGCGCTGCGCGCGGTCTGCTCGGTCGGCAGGTGGCTCGCGTTCTGCCGGGCCGCGTGACGCGCATCCACGGCCTGCCGGATCATCTCGGCGGCCCGCGGCGCGTGGTAGGGCTTGCTGGCATGACCCTCCTTATGGTCGGGATCGGCCAGCCCCCGCAGGTGGCTGACGTTACTCACGCGTGTCAGCGGCAGGAGCGCACCGGTGGCATCATGTCCCCCGTAGCTCAGATACGAGAGGGGCAAGGTCGGCGCGTGGGCCGCCGCAGCGAGCGCGGCGAAGGTGGGGTACTCCGGATTCTCAAGGCTTCCGGTCCAGGCGTATCGCTCCCCGGCGGCGTGGCTGGTCGTGGCCATATCCACGCCGTTGAGCACGAGCAGCTCGCTGGCGTACTTCTCAAAGAAGTACTGATTGTTCCCCACCGGCGCGTACGTAATGGGGCTGGAGGCGATCGAGCCAATCTCTCCCTGGCCATACGCCTGATTGATGTTGTTCACCCCCTTCGGATCGCAGAGGTAGGTGGTGTCCCAGCCTCCGATGGCGTTGACCATCACGTAGTAGGGGCCCGGGTAGTTCATCTCCTGAGCGCGCGCGCTACGCGTCAGCGCGATCGGAGACACAACGGTCATACCGGCCATGCCGGCAAGTTTGATGAAGTCACGACGGTTCATAAAAACCTCCTCAGAGGTAGAGGAACTCAAACGAGGACACGAGGTAGCTGATCACGCCGGCCCAGGCGCGCACCGCATAGGTGGGATCGCGCTCCAGGGAGTCTCCGCGGCAGTAATCTTCGAGTCGCTCGGGGTAGTCGGAGTCGTCGGCAGCCATACCGGCCTGCCCGTCTTCGATGAGATCGACAAAGAGCTCGAAGGTGCGGTCGATCTCGGCGTGGTTCGCCGGCAAATCTTCACCAAGGATCCGCAGGTGGAGGTGCTGGATGTTCTCGCGAATCCTCGCCTCGGCCTGCGCATTCCCGGGCACATCGTTGAGTTCGACGTACGGGAAGAGCAATCGCTGGTTGGCCGGCTCTTCAAAGTCATAGGGCACGTTCTGGCACGCCAGCTCATTGGCCATGACCATCGAGACCGCCCCCATCACGCCGCTGGGCGTGTCCAGGCGCTCGGTGAGGTTGTCGTAGTTAATGCCTCCGTAGAGGTAGCGGTAAAGGTGGGGCGCAAACGCCTCAAAGGGGCCCCACATCCACTGGCGACCGAAGACCGAAGTGATGCGTCGGGTCATCGCCTCGGGGTGAAGAAGGCGTGGGCCGCCGAATTGTTCCAGCTCCACCAAACGCTCCGGCGTCAATGTCTGCGCGTCGATGTCATCCGCTCGGAAGTAGGGGCTGAAAATCAGCTCCCGGAACGCCACCCGGGCGCTCTCGTTGCTGTTTCGCATCTGGGTGGCGACCCGCTGAATAAACGCATCCTGCACGCGGAAGGCGCGCAGGCGCTCCTCGTAGTTAGGCGCGGTCGGATCCGTGGGCTTGCTGAGCACCGGGCGGCGCAGCACCACCTGATAGAGGTGACTGACCATCGTGTGGAAGAAGCGCGGGTCGTCCGCCACACGCTCTCCCAGCCAGCGCAGCCCCTGCCAGACATCTCCCTCGGGGATCTCCTCGCCGTTGAACCCGGCGGGGAACATCCCGTCGAAGCGATCGTCACGAATCGGCAGGTAATGCCCGTAGTTGTTGTACGTTCGGTAAAGCTGGGCGACCGGGTCCATCGGCACGTGACACACCGCGCAATCGGCCGCGTTCCGCGTGGGGTTTTCAATATCGGCCACCGCCGTGGGGTCCGACGCCTCGGTGGTCAGGTTGTTGATATCCACCCCTAAGAAGAGCAGATAGAAGAAGGACGAGCGTCGCCGGTTGAGGTTGGTATTCGTCGAGGGGTAACGCCCGGTCATCATATACGAGGTCAGGGCGCCGGCGTGTGGATACTCCCCTTGCATGCCCGAGACCGGAGAGAGCTGCGCCGGCTTGAACTCGAGCTTGTTCGTCGGATCATCAAAGCTGACCTGATCCTCAACCCCGTAGGACTTCGCCGAATAGGGGTTCACCATCAAGTAGTCGGCGGTGACAAACTCACTGATCGGAAGATCGTTTTTCACGATATGCGAGAAGAGCGCCAGCGGCTCACGTCCCAACCCATGCCGTCCCAGAAGGGCCAGCTCGTTGCGATCCTCCACACTCAAACCCATCTCCGCCCACCAGCGTCGATCGGGGTAGTGGTTGGAGTTGAGCACGTTATCGGGCGGGTTGCCGGTGATGAAGTAGTCGGTCAGGAAGATGTCGGCGAGCCCTTCTTCGAGGCGATCATAGAAGGCCTGCTCGTCGTAGAGGGTGTTGAGCACCTGCTCAATGCCTTCCTCCCCTTCGGCCTGAACCAACGCGATCTCCGAGGCAGTAGGCACGCGGCTGACCAGGGTCATGGTCATGCGACTAAGCCAGTCGAGATCATTCATGTAGGTGACGCCCTCAACGAAGCCTTCTTCGTCGAGGTCAACCCCGCCCGGGCAGGGGTCGGGGCTGTCGAGACGAGTGGAGAATTCGCGCAGGTTCTCGGCCTGCCAGCTGTCGGGGGGGAAGACTTCGCCGCCCCCGTGGATCACCTGGCCGGTCGCCTTCAAGAGCAGCAGGGGCTGATCATCGAACTCTTCGAGCCGCTCGCGCGCAAAGCCTGAGAGCTCATCGTAGTTTCGCGAGAGGTAGTCCTCGGCGTAGAGGCGCTGGTTGGCGAGCTCGAAGTCGCTGTTGACCGCCCCGAACCCGTTCTCACCGTGGCAGGACTGGCACTGACGCTCGATCACCTCGGTAAACACCTCGCGTTCAAAGAACTGCGCGTGGGAGCGACACGGCTCTTCCCCATCCGGCGTGTTCCCCGGATGCGGATCAACCGGATCCGACGGATCCGACGGGTCCGAGGGATCGGATGGATCCGAAGGATCGAAGGGGTTTCCAGGCTGACCGGGCTCAAAGGGGTTGGAAGGGTCTTGCGGCACGTACCCATCGTCAGGCCCATCCACCGCTCCATCGCCGGGCGCAGGCACCTTTTCGGGGTGCCCCTCCACATTGAGTTGGCCCTCGCACGCGCTCAGCGCCAGGGTAGCGATCAACAGGGTCAACAGCGTCAACCCCCTTACTTTGTCGTGTCTGATGTCCATGGTACTCCTCGTCGGCTGGACTCGCCAGGACGTCGCACTGCGACGGTGTTGCCAGCAATTCCCCCAAACGAGCCAGAAGGGATCGCTTGAGGATTGGGCAAGCTAACACAGCCCAAAAAAGCAAAAAACCAACAAAAACAAGCACTTACAACGCTTCACACATCGTTTCATCACGTCGTAGGCCCCCTCTATGTCATCCTCCACGAACCCCGCAGCGTCGCGGCCCTCCGCCCTCCCCTCCTCTCCCGATGGCAACGAGGTTGACGCCCCGGAGAGCGCGACGATCACCTGGCGACGACTCTTCGGACTGGCCCGACCGCACTGGCGGCCGCTCGCACTGGCGACATTCGCGCTGGTGATCGGCTCGGGCATCACCCTGGCCTACCCCCAGGTCGGACGAGTGGTTGTCGACGAGGTGCTCTCCGAGGGCGCGAGCTACGATCTGAGCATGGTAGGCGCGGCGCTCCTGGGGCTCTTTCTGATCCAGGCAGTCTTTTTCAGCCTGCGCTACTACCTCTTCACCGTCGTAGGCGACCGCGTCGTGGCCGACCTGCGAACATCGCTCTACGAGGCGATCATCGGCCGAGAAATGGCCTTCTTCGACCGCACGCGCACCGGCGAACTCACCAGCCGCCTGGCGAGCGATACTCAGCTCTTACAGAGTGTGGTGACGACCAACTTATCGATGGCCCTGCGCTACGGCGTTCAGGCCCTGGGCGGGTTGGTGCTGCTCTTCGTCACGAACGTGCGCCTCTCGCTCGTGATGATTGTGGTCTTACCGGTCGTCGTGGGCGCGGCGATGGTCTACGGGCGACGGGTGCGACGGCTCTCACGCGAGGTTCAGGACGCGATCGCCGATTCGACCTCGCTTGCGGAAGAGAGCATCGCCGGCGTGCGGACCGTCCGCAGCTTCGGGAGAGAGGCGACCGAGCGCGCACGCTACAGCGAGGCGATTGAGCGCAGCTTTGACCTCGCAAAGAGCCGCGCGGTCCTCGGCGGTATCTTCGGCGGCGGAGTTACCTTCCTCGCCTACGCCACCATCGCCGTCATCGTCTGGGTCGGCGGCCACCTCGTCCTCTCCAACGCGATGAGCGCCGGCGAACTCACGGCGTACATTCTCTACGTCCTCTTTGTCGCCGTCTCCCTCGGCGTGCTCAGCGGACTGTGGACCGACTTTGCCCGAGCGCTGGGTGCCGGTGAACGGGTCTTCGGGCTCCTGGACGGCGCGGGGCGCGACCCTCGCCCCGGCCCATCAACGGATGCCGACGCCAGTGCCTCCATCACGCGCGGGCACGTCCAGTTCCGCCACGTCTCCTTCACCTACCCCACTCGCCCCGACTCCCCCGTTCTGAATGACGTCAGCTTTGAGGTGCGGCCCGGGCAAAAGCTCGCGATTGTCGGCGCCTCGGGTGCCGGGAAAAGCACCATCGCCAACCTTCTCTCCGGCTTCTATCAGCCCGACGATGGAGAGGTTTGCGTCGACGGTGTCACCCTTCATGACTTTCACGAAGATGCGCTTCGCGCCGGCGTCGGGATGGTGGCGCAGGAGCCGGTGCTCTTCTCGGGAACCGTGCGCGAAAACGTCCGCTACGGACGCCCCGACGCCGATGAACACGCAGTACGCAATGCCCTCCAGGCAGCCAACGCCCTCGACTTCGTCGAGGGCTTCCCCGATGGCCTGGACACGGTCGTCGGGGAGCGCGGGGTCCGTCTTAGCGGCGGCCAGAAGCAACGCGTGGCGATCGCGCGCGCGCTCCTCAAAGATCCGCGCGTTCTCATCCTCGATGAAGCCACCAGCGCCCTCGACGTGGAGAGTGAATCGCTGGTTCAGGAGGCCCTCGACCGCCTGATGGAAGGACGCACCACGCTGATCATCGCCCACCGCCTCTCCACCGTGGCGCGCGCCGACCAGATGATCGTGCTCGACCGGGGCAACCTGGTTGAGGCCGGCTCCCCCGCCGAGCTGGTCGAGCACGGCGGCATCTACGCGCGTATGGTGCAGATGCAGGCCATCGAAGACTCGGCCTCCAGCACCACCAGCTGGTAGCCCCCAACATGCCCCATCAAAACCAAAGCCCCGGCGCACACGCCGGGGCTTTGGTTTAACTTCGCTGCGACCTTCGTGCTCGCTCAGCGCCGCCCGAACTTCTGCGTCCAGTAGATCCCGTAGTCGTTGTCCAGACTGCTGTCGCGGAAAACTCCCACGCCCAGCTCATTGAAATCCGGGTTCATGATGTTGGAACAGTGACCATCGCTGTCCATCCACCCCGCCATGACCTCCTCGGCGCTGGACTGACCGGCCGCAATATTCTCCCCCTGGGGGGTAGCCCCGGTGTAGCCCGCCTCCTCAATACGATCGAAGGGCGTCTCCCCGGTGAAGGGGTTGACGTGCTCAAAATAGTTGCGCTCGGCCATATCTTTGCTGTGCAACCGAGCCGCACAGCGAAGCACACCCTCTCCGATGACCGGAGGCGCGGGCTCGAAGACGCCCTCGGTGCCACAGTCAGCCCCTTCAGCACGACGAAGGTTTACGATGTGGACCACCTGCTCTTCCATCTCAGCGAGCTCTTCATCCCAGTCGGGCAACGACGAGCAATCGGCAACGGGAGCCTTCTCGGGAAGACACGCCTCAATCGCTTCCATCGAGCACGAGGCTTGCGCCGCGCAGAACGCCTCTCCCTGAAAGTAGTCTTGCTCCACACAGGCCGTCACGCAGGCGTTTTGCCCCATGCGCGCGCCGTCGGTGTAGGTGAGGTTCATGTCGCAGGTCTCGTAGATGTTGCCACAGGCCATCTCGCAGAGCTCCTGCGGGTCCTCCGGGATGTACAGCGGCTCTGCGTCGGGCTCACCGCAGCCCACACCGATAGCGAGGGCAGCCATCGCGACAAGTGCCGTGGGCTGCCAGAAGTTCAGGATGTTGCGCATGGTACGACTCCAGATTGTGCATTGAGAAAAGCGTCCGGCCTGCGAGCGGGGGCAGGCCGGCGAAACTTTCTCATAAGGGGGTGTTACTCGTCCAGATCCTCATCGAGGGCTTCGATCACCTCCTCGATTCGGGCACGCGGCACAGCCCCCTGGCGAATGATCACAACCTCCTCGTCGGTGATATCAACCACCGTCGAGCCCGGCGCCTGGGGCAGGTCCCCCGCATCCACAAAGAGATCCACTCGCCCCACAAAGTTCTTACGCACCTGCGCCGGCGAACTCTCGCCGGACTTGTTGCCGCGGTTCGCACTCGAAACGAGCACAGGGCTCGCAAAGCGCTCGACGATCTGGCGCACGAGGTTCGACTCCGGCACCCGCACGCCGATCTTGCCGTTGGCTTTGGTCAGCTGTTTGACCACGCCGCGCGGAAGCTCATCACTGGCCTCAAAGAGCAGCGTGAGCCCCCCGGGCCAGATCGCCTTCATCAACGCGCTGGCTGCCGGGTCCACATCTCGGGCGACTTCATGAAGGCGACTGATCGTGTCGATGAACACCAGGCAGGGAGCCTTATGAACGCGTCGCTTCGACTGGAAGACGCGCATCACAGCGTCCTCATTCTTGAGGTCAGCAAGAATGCGATACGTGCCCTTACAAGGAAGACAGGCAAGCCCCCCCTGCTCCAGGACACGAACCGACTCATTGATGGCCTCAGCGGTCACGGCGGCGTCGGACTCCAGCTTGATGATGTGCATAGACAAAAGCCTCCAGGCAAAGGAACAAAGGAGCCCGGCGGAATCGCCGGCTCCCGGTGATCAGCGGCCAGAAATCGCCGCCCTTGCATCATACCACGACGCGATAACGTGCCCACCGACCTTTTTTCGTCCCCCCGCCAGCCTGGGTTCACCACTTTCGCAGCAGCTGGATATAGAAACGGACCAAATCGAGGTAGGCCTCCGTGGAGATGCGCTCGTCGGTCCCGTGAATGCGCTC
This sequence comes from Lujinxingia vulgaris, assembly GCF_007997005.1. Taxonomy (GTDB): domain Bacteria; phylum Myxococcota_A; class Bradymonadia; order Bradymonadales; family Bradymonadaceae; genus Lujinxingia. The sequence goes on from NZ_VOSL01000043.1 coordinate 107,377, forward strand.
CAGGTCGCGCGCGCTCAGCGCGACCGCCTGAAAGCGGAAGACGTTTGGCGTCAGCCCGGTGAAGTGACGCGCATCGGCCGCGGCGATCAGCATGTTGGGGGCAACCGGGATCGGGCCGAAGACCTCGTGAATCGCGTCGCGGAGCGCCACATATCCCGGACTCTCCATCGACGCGATGGGGCCCGGCTCGGCCCGCATCTCGCTGACCGGGGTGACGGTAATGGCCGGGTCGTCGACCACCTTCTTCACATGCGCAATCACCGACGCGATCGAGTCCCGGGGGTGAATGCGAATGTTGAGTGTCGCCGTCGCCTGCTGAGGCAACACATTCTCGCGCGGGCTGGCCCGCAACATCGTCGGCGCCATCGTGGTGCGCAACGCCGCGTGGGTCGAAGGACTCTTCGTCATCTGCGAGATCACCAGGGGTTCGGTCAGCCAGAGGTTCCCAAACACAAACCGCATCCCGAAGCCCATATGGGGGGCAGCCTCGTCAAACATCATGCGTGTGGGGCCATCGATCGCCGCTCGCATCGGACTCTCATAGAGACGCGTTAGCGCCCGCGACAGCTTCACGGCGGCCAACTCCTGCGGCGGCATCGAGGCGTGCCCGCCATCGGAAGACGCCGTCACCTCCAGGGTGACGTAGCCCTTCTCCGTAGTCCCCACCAGCGCAATGGGCCCCTCGATGCCGGGGACGATGCCATCGGCAATGATGAGCCCTTCATCGTAGACAGCCGCCAGCTCCACCCCCTCGGACCTGAAGCGCTCGGCAACCTCCCTGGCGCCGCGCATCCCCCCAACCTCTTCGTCGTGCCCGAAGATAAGATAGAGCGTGTGTTGGGGGAGCTCGCCACTCTCCAGCCGATGCTCCAACGCCTCCAACAACGCCATCAGATTATGCTTGTTATCGAGCGCCCCGCGTCCCCACACGTAGCCGTCCTCAACCCTCCCGGCAAACGGAGGGTGCGTCCACGCATCCTCGGTGCCCTCCTCCACCGGCACAACGTCCTGGTGGGCCAGAAACGCAACCCCGGGAAGATCAGGCTCCGCGCCTCGGATCGTAAACAGAAGCGTGGCCTCGTTGATCACCTCCTTCTCCGCCTGCGCATGCACCCGAGGAAACCACGTCTCAAGCTGCGCGTGAAGCTCACGGAATCCGTCCAACTCCGGGTCACTCCCGGTCGGCGATTGCGTGGGAAGCGTCAACGCATGCGCGAAGCGCGAGATCAGAGCGGATTCATCGGAGAGAGACGGACGATCAAGCTCAGCGGGCTCAGTCGACGCATTGAGCGACGCGGCGCGTACGATCGCCACAACCACAACCACCAGAAACACCGCGCCGAAGACCATCGCCACGCGGATCCATAAAGTCTTCATCATGTCTCCAGTGCCTCGTCATCAACCCGTCCTCTCCGAGACGTCCCCCCCACCAAACCCTTCGTTCACCGGTGGCACGGCGTCAGGTGATCCCCTCATAGATACCGCGGCGATCAGCCCTCAAGAATCGCCCCGTCCAGCGTAACACTGATCGGGCAGTGATCCGATCCCATGACCTGGTCGTGAATACGCGCGTCAACCACGAACTCCATCGCCCCCGGCGACGCATAGATGTAGTCGATACGCCAGCCCACGTTGCGGGCTCGCACGTCGCCGCGTTGACTCCACCATGTGTAGCGCTCCTCGACATCGCCATGGACCGCACGGAAGGTGTCCACCCACCCGGCATCAAGCCAGCGGTCGAGCTCCTCCCGCTCTTCCGGCCGGAAACCGCTGGTCGCCTCATTCGACTTGGGACGCGCCAGATCAATGGCGCGATGCGCCGTGTTAAAGTCCCCCATCACCAGAATTCGCTCTCCGCTCGCCAGCCCCTCGGCAAGCATCTCCCGCAGATGGGCGTAGAAGTCGAGCTTATAAGGGATGCGACTCAAGTCCCTGTTTCTTCCGCTACCGTTCGGGAAATACACATTGAGCACCTTCAACGCGCCGAGCTGCGCGATCTGCACCCTCCCCTCCACGTCGAAGGCCTCCACCTCCACCGAGTTCTCAACCGCGTCAAAAGGCATGCGACTGTAGATGCCTACCCCGCTGTATCCCTTACGCTCGGCGGGATTGAAATACGTGTGCCAGCCCTCAGGCTCCCGCGATGCGCGCGTCAGCTGCTCCGGCAGCGCACGAACCTCCTGCAGGCCCACCACGTCGGCCTCACTCCCGTCAAGCCAGTCCAAAAAACCTTTGCGCACACACGCACGCAAACCGTTGACGTTCCAGCTGTAAATCTTCAAATGCCTACTCCTTCAAAAGTACAGATACATAACGACGCGCCTAAGCCCAGGCGTCGGACACCCCACCCATCCAAATTTCTGCGCCCTGATGTAGCGACGCTCCCCTCACATCGTCAAACGCCCGGGGCCGCGGTTGCGCCTGCGACGCGCGGCGTGCTAGACCTGAAGGCGTAGAAGATGGCGGTTTTGCCCCCGTCGATGAGGACTACGAAAGGGGGCGATAAAGCGCAGCCGGCGTCGCATCAAGCGCGGCACGGAGCCGCGGCAACGCACTCGTGCCGCATCTGAGTCGGGCAGCGCCGAGATACAGCGCTCCGGAGTAGATCTATGACAGCAATCGACGCCACTCTTCCTGAGGCGGGGGACCTGATCGGGGGCCGCTTCCGCATCCTGGAAGTGCTGGGGACCGGGGGATTCGGCACCGTCTACCGAGCCGTTCAGGAAAACATCGGGCGAGATGTCGCCCTGAAGTTTCTGACGCCAGTGGTCGCCAAAGATCCCATCAATGTGGAACGCTTTCGGCGCGAAGCCTTCCACGTCAGTCAGCTCCGACACCCCAACACCATCACCCTCTACGATTACGGCCAGACCGAAGATGGCCTGGCCTACATGGTCATGGAGTTCCTTGAGGGGGACGCCCTCGGCGACATCATCCAATCCCAGGGTGGCCTGGGCTGGGCGCGCGCCGCCCACGTCTACATCCAGGTGCTCAAGAGCCTCTCCGAGGCGCATCGCCGCGGGCTGGTGCACCGCGACCTCAAACCCGAAAACATCTTCCTCTGCGAGATGTTCGGGGAGCGCGACTACGTCAAAGTTCTCGACTTTGGCGTCGCTAAGATGACGCTGGCCGACTCCGAAGACGAAGGAGACAGCGAAGAAGCCCTCACTCGCGCGGGCCGCATCTTTGGCACTCCCCTTTACATGGCCCCCGAGCAAGCCTGCGCCGAGCCCATCACGCCGGCCACCGATGTCTACGCACTGGGGTTACTCCTCTATGAGATGGTCACCGGCTTGCCGCCCGTCACCGGCCGCAACCGCATGGACGTCATCCACAAGCAAATCCGTGATCTCGTCCCGGAACTCTCCCCGGAGATGGAAGCCACCCCGATGGGCTTCTTGATCCGAAAAGCCTGCGAAAAAGACCCCGCGGCTCGATACCCCGACGCCGCTGCGCTGCTCGACGGCTTCCTCGACGCCATGCAAGCCATGGGAATCAAGCCCACGCCCCAGGGTGGCGCAAGCCGCCCCGAGGTCTCCGCCTCCCACATCGTGCCCCAGGAGGTGCAGCGCGCATTCCGGCACACCAGCACCACCGAAGAATCCAGCGCCGCCGTCGATGATACCGTCCTGACCACCCTGCCTGACTCCTCGTCCAACGAAGCCGGTGAGGAGATCGACGCGACACACCTGATCGAGCTGCCCGAAGCCCGCCCGCAGCCTCCCCCCCTGCCCCGCGGCGCCCCTCGCGTCGAGATCAAGCGCATCGCTCGCCAGGAGACGTCCCCCACCGAAGCCGCTCGCCCCAGCTTCCCCTTCCAGGCCAGAGCGCACTCACGTCCACGCTTCGATCTTCCTTTGATTGGCCGTGATCGCGAGTTCGATCAGCTCGTCGGTCTGGTGCGCAGCGTTCAACAGCTCGGTTCCGGGCAGGTAGTCCTGCTGGAGGGCGAAGGCGGGGTGGGCAAAACTCACCTCGTTCATGCCGTCATGAGCGCCCTGAGCGATGAGGCTGTAGATTACTCCACCGCTGCCTTCCGCCGCCGCTCCCTCCCCATGGAAGGCCTGCGCGAAGTGCTCGCCGGACTCTGGGGCGTCTCGCATAGCGAACGCATGCAGGTCGACACCACCGTGCGCCAGGACCTGCGCCAACTCGGCGGGTTCTCCGACACCGAGATCAGCGCGATTGTCGACTTTCTCAGGCCGCGGGTCATGGAAGCCAGCGACCTCGCCCAGGCCGAGTCCGGAGTGCTCTTCGCACGACTCGAACGCCTCATGCTTCGCCTGGCCGAGCGCCGCCCCCTGGTGCTGGCCCTCGAAGATGTCCAGTATGCCGACAGCGGCAGCCTGGCGTTTCTCGAGTATTTTGCGGTCACCATGCGCACCCAGGCCTGCCCGGTGGTCGTCATTCTGACGATGCGCCCCGAAGAGCGGGCGCTTAACCCGGATCTCGAAGATCACCTGCGCACCATCGGGGCCAATGTCGGCGTGAGCTTCTCGCGCCAGAGGCTTAGACGCCTCTCCGGCAAGGCGCTCTCGGTCTTCCTCGACTCGATCCTCCCCCTGGAGTCGCGACTCAAGGAGCGCGTTGGCTGGCTAAGCCAGGGCGTCCCCCTGCACGCGATTCAGATCATTCGCTACCTGCAAAATGAGAATAACCTGGCGAGACAGGGCTCCCGTTGGAGCCTCAAGAGCGGCAACCCCAGAAAGATCGAGCTTCCCCCCGACCTGATGGAGTTGATGGCCCTTCGTGTCGAACAAGCCATCCACAAACATCGTGACAAACCGGAGCTTCGCCGCGTCCTGGAGTGGCTCAGCGTCCTTGGTATGCGGGTCCCGGTGGATCTGCTCAAAGCCGCCCTCGAACGCTTCGAGTCGATGGAGCTTAAGGACCTCGATCGCGAGCTCGGTGCGCTCAGTGAAGAGGCCATCGCCCGCCAGAGCCTGCATCAAAACCTGATCTGCGTGGAGTTTGAAAACAGCTTACTGCGTGAAGCCCTCCTCAAAGAGCTCCGGGAGCAGTGGTCCACACGCGGGATGCATGAAGAGGCTGCCCGGCTTAAGCAAACCTTCTACGCCGAGCGTCAGCTCGAAGTTCCCCTTGTCGAAATCGCTGACCACTGGCGTCAGGCCGGGGAGTTGGAGCGCTACCGAGACACCCTCAGCGCCGCTGCGAAGCGCTCCATGAACCGCTTCGACCAACGCGGCGCGAGAGATCGCTACCGTGAGCTGCTCGGTCTCCTGGAAAGCCGCGGTGAACGCGGTGACCTCTGGACCGAGGCCAACCTCGCCATGGCCGAGCTGGCCCGACGTTTCGGTGAATTCGGGCTCGCCGAAGACCATTACCGCCGGGTGGTGGACACCGACAGCGCTCGCGGCTCGGAACGCAGCCGATCCCTTCGGGGCTTCGCACACCTGCTCACCATTCAGTCGCGCTTCGATGAAGCGACCCACCTCTACAGCCAGGCGCTCGACTACAGCCAGCAGATCCAGGACGTCGCCGGCGTCGCCAAGGCCCTCATCGGGCTCTCTCGCGTTCACCTTACCCAGGCCGACGCGCTCGCAGGGCAACAGGTCCGCGACCGCCTCGAAGTCATGCTCAATACCCTCGATGATGCCGAGGTCGGCGGAAAAGTCCTGCTGCACCTGGCCGAAGCCGCTCAGCGTCGCGGCGATCACGACAAGCGCTACGAGTACCTCAAGAGGGCACGAGCCTCCTTTGAGACCTCGCAGGATCGCCAAGGCCTGAGCGACGCGTTGATCGCCCTGGGCGGAGCCTTGATGGCCCCCTCTCTCAACGCTCCCGACCGCTTCGAGAAAGCCGAGCAAACCCTGCGTGAGGCGCTCGAACTCAAACGCACCATCGGCGACCGCCACGGACTCGCTGAGGCCTTTCGCCAACTCGGCCAGCTCAAGCTGGAGACCGAAGACTTCGCCCAGGCCGAGAGCCTCCTCCAACAAGGCCTCAATATTCACCAGGCCCTGGGCACGCCTTTCAATATCGGTGCCTCCCATAACGCCATGGGCATCCTCATGGTGATGACCCGCCGCTATGAGCAGGCCGAACGCCACTTCGATGCCGCCGCCGAAGTCTTCGGTCGCATGGGAGACCAGGTCGCAATCTCCCAACCCCTCCTGAACAAAGGCATCGTCCTCATCAACCAACGACGCTTCGCTGAAGCTCAGACCATCCTCCGCGAGGCTCGCCGACTCAAAGAAAGCCTCGGCACCAGCTGGGGCCTCTTCGACCTGCGAAACAACCTCGCCCTGGTCGATATGTGGCACGGCGAACTCGCCAGCGCGGAAGCCACACTGCGGGAAACACTGCGACACGTCGACGCTCAGGGGACCGCCGAAGATCGCGCCAAGGCACGCAGCCTGATGGGGCTTCTGCAATGCTTCCTGAGCCGTCTGCAAATGGCCGCCCTCGAATTGGGCCGCGCCCGCGCCGACGCCGAAGACCTCGGAATGCCTCGCGTTGAGGTCTTCTGCCAGGCCAACGCCGCATTCTACGCACTCCTGACCGAATCTCACAGCGCCTACGAATCACTCATCGCCGAAGTCGACGGTCACGAGATACTCGCCGAACTCGACCGCGAGATCTGGCTCGATGTCCTCGGACAACTCGCCACGCACAGCGCCGAACAATCCCCCTCCCGACAGGCCGCCCGTCAACTGCGTGCGGTCGCCACCATCTGGCAACGCTTCGGACGCGCCGAACACACCCGCAAGCTCCTTACCCTCGCGGAAAAACTCGACGCGGAGTTCGCACCTCGCCACTGATCGATGCCCCATATTACCCCCCAACGGAGTGATTATGTCCGCTGCCCTCCTCGACGACTCCACCATCCAGTCACGACTCCAAAAGCTCTCCGGCTGGCAACGCGAAGGCGATGCCATCAAGCGTGAGCTTCACTTCGACAGCTTCATGGACGCGATCGCCTTCATCAACCGCATCGCCCCCCTGGCCGATGACGCCGACCACCACCCCGAAATCTTCAACGTCTACGACCGCGTCGAACTCACCCTCACCACCCACGACGCCGGCGGTCTCACCACCAAAGATTTCGACCTCGCCGAAGCCATCGACGCCGTCGTCGACTGATTCATACGCCCCCGCTCCGCTCCCCACCTCCCCGGGAGCGGCGCTCCGACGCTCCACGCCTCCCCTCCCTCCTCTCCCGCGTGTGGTGAACGCTTCAAGCCGTCAGATCTCTCACCCGCCGAGATTGTGAACAGATCGAGCCCCTCGAATCTCTCACCTGCCGAGGTTGTGAACAGATCGAGCCCCTCGAATCTCTCACCTGCCGAGGTTGTGAACAGATCGAGCCCCTCGAATCTCTCACCTGCCGAGGTTGTGAACAGATCGAGCCCCTNTACGAGTACCTCAAGAGGGCACGAGCCTCCTTTGAGACCTCGCAGGATCGCCAAGGCCTGAGCGACGCGTTGATCGCCCTGGGCGGAGCCTTGATGGCCCCCTCTCTCAACGCTCCCGACCGCTTCGAGAAAGCCGAGCAAACCCTGCGTGAGGCGCTCGAACTCAAACGCACCATCGGCGACCGCCACGGACTCGCTGAGGCCTTTCGCCAACTCGGCCAGCTCAAGCTGGAGACCGAAGACTTCGCCCAGGCCGAGAGCCTCCTCCAACAAGGCCTCAATATTCACCAGGCCCTGGGCACGCCTTTCAATATCGGTGCCTCCCATAACGCCATGGGCATCCTCATGGTGATGACCCGCCGCTATGAGCAGGCCGAACGCCACTTCGATGCCGCCGCCGAAGTCTTCGGTCGCATGGGAGACCAGGTCGCAATCTCCCAACCCCTCCTGAACAAAGGCATCGTCCTCATCAACCAACGACGCTTCGCTGAAGCTCAGACCATCCTCCGCGAGGCTCGCCGACTCAAAGAAAGCCTCGGCACCAGCTGGGGCCTCTTCGACCTGCGAAACAACCTCGCCCTGGTCGATATGTGGCACGGCGAACTCGCCAGCGCGGAAGCCACACTGCGGGAAACACTGCGACACGTCGACGCTCAGGGGACCGCCGAAGATCGCGCCAAGGCACGCAGCCTGATGGGGCTTCTGCAATGCTTCCTGAGCCGTCTGCAAATGGCCGCCCTCGAATTGGGCCGCGCCCGCGCCGACGCCGAAGACCTCGGAATGCCTCGCGTTGAGGTCTTCTGCCAGGCCAACGCCGCATTCTACGCACTCCTGACCGAATCTCACAGCGCCTACGAATCACTCATCGCCGAAGTCGACGGTCACGAGATACTCGCCGAACTCGACCGCGAGATCTGGCTCGATGTCCTCGGACAACTCGCCACGCACAGCGCCGAACAATCCCCCTCCCGACAGGCCGCCCGTCAACTGCGTGCGGTCGCCACCATCTGGCAACGCTTCGGACGCGCCGAACACACCCGCAAGCTCCTTACCCTCGCGGAAAAACTCGACGCGGAGTTCGCACCTCGCCACTGATCGATGCCCCATATTACCCCCCAACGGAGTGATTATGTCCGCTGCCCTCCTCGACGACTCCACCATCCAGTCACGACTCCAAAAGCTCTCCGGCTGGCAACGCGAAGGCGATGCCATCAAGCGTGAGCTTCACTTCGACAGCTTCATGGACGCGATCGCCTTCATCAACCGCATCGCCCCCCTGGCCGATGACGCCGACCACCACCCCGAAATCTTCAACGTCTACGACCGCGTCGAACTCACCCTCACCACCCACGACGCCGGCGGTCTCACCACCAAAGATTTCGACCTCGCCGAAGCCATCGACGCCGTCGTCGACTGATTCATACGCCCCCGCTCCGCTCCCCACCTCCCCGGGAGCGGCGCTCCGACGCTCCACGCCTCCCCTCCCTCCTCTCCCGCGTGTGGTGAACGCTTCAAGCCGTCAGATCTCTCACCCGCCGAGATTGTGAACAGATCGAGCCCCTCGAATCTCTCACCTGCCGAGGTTGTGAACAGATCGAGCCCCTCGAATCTCTCACCTGCCGAGGTTGTGAACAGATCGAGCCTCTCGAATCTCTCACCTGCCGAGGTTGTGAACAGATCGAGCCCCTCGAATCTCTCACCTGCCGAGGTTGTGAACAGATCGAGCCCCTTGAATCTCGGACGTGTTGAGGTTTTGAAGCGAATCAGGTCCATGCATCCCTCGACCACCGATGTTGTGCACATAGCTGGTCGCGCCGCTCACTCGCCGGTCGGGGATGTGGACGGTAAGAACCACTCATATCGCTGGTTTGCCGGGGTATTGCCCTACTTCGAGTCGACGCGTCCCCGGGAGGCGGAGGTTATGTAGGGAGGGTGAAGCCGAGGTCCGCCGGGAATGGGGACTGGGGGGGAGTGAGGAGGGGCGGGCAGGAGTGGATGTGGAGGTGGGCGCATGGTGAATGGCGAGGCGTCAACGCTAAAAGAAAGCCCCGTAAGCCGGAGGGCTTACGGGGCGAACTCAAACCACTCTGCGCCGTCACACAGGGGTAAGATCAGGCCTCAGACTCCGAGATAGCGGGGACATCTGAGGGCGGATCCTCATCGCTCGCGTCGAGAACTTCACCGGTACCGGGGTCAACATCCACATGTTTGCGGTGGCGTCGGTAGTACCGGGAGAGGAGGTCGAGCTGGCGATGGTACTCGGTGAGCAGGGACGCTCGAAGTTCCGGGTTATCGGCGTAATTCGCGAGAACCTGGAAGATAACCGCGGCGAAAGCATCTCGCGCGACAGCATCGCTCTCCTTGACCTCGCTGAAGGTGCAGGGCTCGACCCGTTCGGCGAGGAGTTCTCGCGCGAAGCGAGGGAGGAGGCCGCGGAGCTGAGTACGATGGCGCGTCAGACCGAGCAACTCGATATGACGCGCCAGATCGCTATCGAAGCGCTCCAGAAGCACGCGCCCATCGGCGAGTTGATCTTCGAAGGACTGGCGTGTCAGGGGAGCGATACCTTTGGGAGCGACCTCCCGGATGAACTCTTTGGCAGCGCGAGCGACCTCATCATCACCCACGGCCTGACCTTGAGCGACGGTGCACATGCCGGTGAGAACTTCACCGACTTTTGCATCGAGTTCAACCGAGTCGCCGCGAGCGCGGGAGTGTTGGGACTTGTGGATTTCGTAGCGCCCCTGAATACGGCGCGCCTGGCGATTGGAATCAAGTGCCGTGTCACAACGCATCATCAGTGCGTCGTCACCCATCTGCGAGGCAAGCGCCTGGATGGACTCGAGCGTAAAGATTCTACGCCCGGCGGGGAGCACCTTCCCGTTGAGGTAGGTGCGTAGGGGTTCTTGTGTCACTGACTCCTCCATGTTTGAGAAATGGAATAGAAGTGAACAGCTGTCGACGTGCCTGTCGCGACGGCGCGAAGCGGCAACAACGAGAGGTCCCCCAGCGGTACGGCATGTGGTGAGATTGTGATCACCCTAGCACTGTGACATCACGAAGAAAAGAGTTCTGCGCTCACCCCTGTCAAAAACCTACCTCGTTCTGCCACGACGCCTCTATTCATCCGACAAGACATCAACGAAGAAAGCCCCCGAGGCACGGGACCTCGGGGGCTTATCGCCGGCGCCGCGCGCGCCCTATCTACGCGCCACCAACGACCGCGAGTCAGCGCGTGCCGAAGTCACGCCAGTCTTCGGCGAGGTCGTTGACGGTTGCGGTCGCGGCATCTGAGGCGCATTGGTCGGCGAGGGTATCGAGGGCCGTCGCCAGTTCATTGGCGAGCGTCGGAGTCTGGGCGGGAGGGTCAGAGAGCGAGGCGAACTCTCCCAGGCCGAGGATGGACCACTCCCGCGCGGTGAAGAGACAGGCATCCATCGCTTCCAACGCTGTGGGCACATGGGACGTGGGCACCGCGGGAGGCGACATCAGCGCGTCGCCGCCCCACTGCACGCGTACCAGGCCTTGCCCCGGGGCGAACGAGGCGTGCGCAAAGATGCGCGGCGAGCCCAGGTTCGCGATGGCGTTGAGCCCCATGATGGCCATCGGGGTCAACGCGGCCGAGTCGACCGTCTGCAGGATCTGGTAGATCTGACGGAGGTCGACAAAGGCATCGACCCCCGCGGCGACCTCGCGCTCACCCTGCGCGAACACCTCCTCTGTCGGCGCCGCGGAGGAGGCCATCAGTTCGAGGCGATCGGCGTGCTCCGCGATCTCGATCGCCACGGGCGTTCCCAGGGGGTTGAGGGCCAGTCGGGCGAACTCCTCAAAGGGCTCGCGGGGTGCATCGACCGGAAGGTTCAACCCCAGCGCAGTGACGAGTTGTCCGTCTCGAGCACCGAGGACTTGCAGCCAGAGACCGCGGACCAGACCGAACTCGGCCGGGGTGGTTTGCTCACCGACAAAGCGGTCAAAGAGCGCATAGCCGGTGATCGGTGAACGAAGCACGCCGAGTGGAAAACCCCAGGCGGAGTCACGGGTCTGCCCCTCGACCATGCGCTTGAACGTCGCGTCCTCCATCCCTGCGATATCCCGGGCCCAGCGCGGCGTCTTGTGCGCTTCGATGGCGTTGGTGAGATCGAGACCAAAGTGAACATCCAGGGCGACCTGCTCCGCCTGGCGAGCGCGCATCGGGGCGCTCTGCGCCACGGCATCGACCAGGGACTGACCGTACTCCGTCAACGAGGCGACCGCGTCGAGGGTCAGCACGTCATCTTGCTGGGAGAGCAGCAGCGCGAGGTCTTCGGACTCGGCAACCTCGGGACTATCGAAGCTGAACTCCTGGGCGGTCGCGGCGATCTCGTTCGCCAGAATGCTCTCGATTCGCTGCTCTTCGGCGGGAGTGCGGGGGATGAGCAAGGTCGAGCCGAGCTCGATGAGCGCGAGCTGGTCGAAGAGCCCCCTCATCTGGCCGTAGATGGCGAAGGGCGCATCGCGTCCGCTGAACGCAGCCCACGCAGGCGAATCAAGCTCCGATGAGAGCCCTTCGACCACTGGCGATGCCTGCGGCCAGGGGGTGATCTCGGGAGAGATGATGCCGGCCGCGTAATCGATCACGAGGAAGTCGCCCCGAGGGGTCGCGGTGTACTCGCCACCATAGCGCTGAGCGATCTGAACACTGGCCTTCTCAGCGTCGGCGACCGGCAACAGCGCACGAACGTGAAAGGCCTCTGGAAAACCGAGGTCTGTGGAAGCGAGCAGCTCAGGGCTGGCTGTGCGTAGGCTCTCAATCGCGCTTTCGAAACCCGCGCGCGAGGTTGCCAGGTACATCGAGCGGGAGTGGTCGAGGCCCTCAATCGGCTCCACGCCCCCCTGATGGCTGAGGATCTCTGCGATGAAAGGAAGATCGAGGATCAGCCCCTGGGAGATGCTCTGAGGCAGGGGAGATTGATGATAGAGCTTGCGAAACCCCTCAATGTTGTACGCCGCGACCACGAGTGTATCGGTGGGAAGAAGGCGCGAGAGCTGCTCATGCGTCGGCAGGCCACCAAGCTCCTCAGCCGTTGCCGAAGGTTGCTCAGACGGAGCGGGATCCGGCGAGTGAGGTTTGCATGCAGCGAGCGCCAGCCCGCAGCCGATTAAGGCGGCGCAATAGGAAGGCGACCAGGCGAAAAAACGCGACATATGAGCTCCAGGTTTCGTCGGTCCATCGAATCCACAGTTCAGGCAACGCGGCGATGGTAATGAGTTCGGGACCGCATTCAAGGTGGTGTGTTCGTATCCGTGCAGGAGAGTGACCACGCGGTCGATGAATTTCATTCGTTCGGGGCATCAAGACATGCTAACTTTACGCCCTGTTACGGAAGACGAATTCAACACGGGCGCACCTCAGGTGGAGGCGTCGTCCCTGGACGCGTTGGAGATGTGTGATGCGCATGCAGATGTCGGGTCGGTTGTTGTGGGGGGCGCTGCTCCTTTCTCCTGTGTTGTGGTCATGTGGCGATGGTCCGGAGGACACATCGACGCCGATGGAGACGACCTACACCTGGCGAGATGCGCCGATGCGCTGCTACTCGTCGGTGCACGCCTACGAGTTGCATGACGTGGGCGACCGGATCGCGATCAGCTACCAGCCTCGTCGCCAGAACGTGGTCAACGTCTCGATGGCGTTTCTTACACTTCTGACTGAGGACGAAGGTCGATCTTTTACCCGGCCCGTGGCGACGATGGTCAAGCCCAACGAAGCCGTATACCGGGGACCGCTGGAAGCGACGAATCAGAGCACCCACGGGATCTTTGAGCTCGGTCGGGGGCTCTACATGAGCACGGTGGGCGTAGCGGGGACGAGCCGACTGCCGGGGCCGGTGCAAGAGTACAGCGATCGGGACTGGCTGGTCTTCTTTGATGAGGATGGCGAGGCGGAAGACGTCTTCGCGATTGGAGAGCGCGTGGATTTGCCCTCTGGCGAGCGTGCGGCGCGGGTGTGGCGCTACGGCGATGTGACCGTGGCCGAGGCGGGGATGTGGCTGTGGGCGTCGATCGACGGCGGACCGTGGGAGGTTGCGGGGTGGCGCCCCGTTACACGAGATGTCTACCCAAACGTTCGGGCCACCGAGACGGTCAGCGCGAGGACGGACCTGGCGATTATCAAGGATTTTGGGAACGGGGACTTTTACAGCGTGCGCCCGGGGGAGCCGCCGCAGGTAATCGCTAACGTGGGGAGGCGCGTCGTGGACGTGGGCCTCTGGGGCGATTCGCTTGTCGTTGTGGCCGGGGGGCCCACCGGGCAGAGCGAGCGTCCGGTCAGGCTGCAGCTGTGGGCGATACCGCTGGGAGATGGCGAGGTACGGCAGTGGCCATGGCCGACGGGCGTGTCGACCAACGTCGGGTTTCGCGAAGGGGAGGACGGAACCCTGTGGATTCACACCCGAGTACCGGCAGAGTCCGGTGATGAGCCGGCGGTGATGCGATTGAGCGAGGATTCCGAACTCCTTGAGCGGCTGCGTCTGGACTTTGAAGCGGCGCCCTTTGACGGGGTGCCCGCGGTCTTGCCCCGCGATGATGGTGGGCTGCTTTTTGTCGCGCGCACACGCAAGGAGCGCGAGCACCGGGGCACAGAGTACTTCGGAAGCACGATGTTCTGCCGCGTGGGTCCGGATGTGGAACAGGGCGTTGAGCCGATGGCCTTCGGGACTCTGGACGAGGTGGTGGCCGAGCCGGGTGTGATGCATCGCGTGGCGCGTGTCAGCGCGGGCAGCTCCGTGGCGGACCGCTTTGTGCGGACCCCGGCGGGCACGGTGTTCGCGACCTCCGACGGCGCGGCCTACGCGGGACCACCGGATTACGACGCGCTCCCCTTGCTGGAGGTGCCGCCGGCCGACCCGGCCCTGGCCGACCTTGTTGGCTATTCGGTGCGGACCTTTCTTCACTACAACGACACGGTATTTATCACGACGGCGTGGGCGCCCTCCTCGCTTCTGGAGCCGCCTCCCACACAGCGCGTGCGCGTCAACCTTGTCGATCCGGCGTTGAGTCAGCGAAGTTCGATGGGGTTCGGAAAAGACCAGATCTTCACGTATCAGGAGGTCTTCGACGCGCAGCTTGCTGCGACTGCGTCGGGCACCTTCTTCTTATCGGAGCTGACCCGGGCGCGTATCAGCGATCGGGTCCAGTGGCCGGGCAACCTCGTGGTGGGTCGCCGCCAGGGGTATGCGTTCGATCGGGGGTATTCCTATGCGCGAGCGCTTCGCGCGCAGGACGGTCCGACCTGGGTTGCCCGATTTACAAGCTACGAGGGCCGCGTTCCCGATGTGGAGGAGTGCACCTACGCCGAGGAGCCACCGGAGTACTGCATCGCCCTCGAAGATGCAGATATTGTGGCGGCGCGGGTCAACGACCTCGGGGATCTTTACGCGCTGGACTACCGCCACGGGCGAGTCCTTCTGTTGGAGGCGCAGAGTCGTCAGGCGCAGGTCATCGCCACCGGCTTTGTCTCCCCGGCGGACATCCGGCTCACCCAACATCAGGGGCAGGACGTCGTGCTCGTGTACGACGGCGACATCTGGGCCTTTTCGCCCGACACCGCCACCCTTGCCACACGCCAGCATCGCTCCGGCGCTCAGAGCAGCGGGTCCGGCGATCTCGCGCGGGCCTCGTCATGTGAGACAGGACAGCCCTGCGTGGACCTTAAGGCTTTCGGTGGGGTGCTACGCGGCGAGGGGCGCTTGTGCATTCCAGGGGTTGAGTTTGGTGAGTCGGGGACGCTGCGCTTTGAACGGGACGTGATCGATGCGGACTGGTCGGCAACGGAGGTGTGCTTTGACGCTGCGCAGCTGGAGGGGCGCAACGGACAGCTTACGCTCACGCGCGCCGACGGCTTGAGGCCTCCGGCGGTGCCCTACTACGGCCCCAGTCTAATCTTCGGAATCGATGTGCCGGACCCCCTGACGGCAACCTCGCCGATCACCTTCCGGGGAACGAACCTGATGGGCGGCTACGGGCTGCTGGTCAGCGGAGGCTCGATGGTGAGCGCGAGCGATGACGCGATCGAGGTGCTTGCGCGCCACAGCGGCGTGGTTTCGGTGTTTCGAGATGGCGAGGCGCTCGCGAATCAGCCGGTCGAGGTGATTCCGACGGTAGCGAAGAGCTGCGTTTCGGGTCCGGGCCAGCCCTGCGAGATGGTGCTTACGGGCATGCCCACGGCCACCGGAGAGGTGCGCGTCGGTGGTGAGGTCGCTGAGATGTTGCGATGGGACCCGCCCTATATGCGATTCGCGTGGCCCGAGTCATTGGAGCCCGGAGAGCACCCCCTGGCCCTGCAGGTTGACGGCGGCGTGATGGAGGCATCTGTGACACTGCTCCCCGCGGCGATTGACGTGTTGAGCGCCAACGCGCCCCTGCCTACAACCTACGATCGATCGCTGACGCCGCCGATCGTCTCCGAGCTCGGGCTTATTTCGCCGGTTCGCATCTTCTATGGTCCCTCACCGGTGACCGCGATCGCCAGCATCACCAGTCGTGGTGCGCAGAGCCACCAGGTTGATAACCTGAGCAACACGGCGTCGCTGGGGGTGGTCAGCGATGGGACGCAGACCCTTGGTATCGGCAACATGCCCGGCGGTGTCACGATAACGCGGCTGGGACCGCCCACGGACCAGTTTTATGCGTTGAGCTGGGAGCCCCTTGGACTTCTCTCCAGCAGTGATGGTTCGCATCTGGGAGTGTTCTCCGGCGCGGGGTTTGTGGATGGCGAGCTCGTTGTGGTGCTGCGCACCAACCTCAACACCACGCGCGCGGTCGTCGTTGATCTGGAGACGATGACGACGCGTCTCTTAGGGGAGTTACCCGGGGCCTACGGGACCCGATCCGGAGGTGCGGTGATCACGGCGCATGGCAGCTGGGTCAATGAGACTGGCGTCTTCGCGGGCAACTGCTACGCCAATGAGGGGAGCGCGCAGCTCTATCACCTTCGTCTGAGCCGCGAGGCAGGGGAGCTGGTGTCGGAAGGCCCCTTCGTCCTCAAGAACGATACGACGAGCCTGGTGGCGTGCGACGTCATCGAGGGTGGGTTCGCCTGGGTGGAGGGCGCGGGGTCCGTCGCACGCATCTATGCCTGGGATTCGGCCGCCGGGGAACAACTCGCTGGCCCGGTCTTACCCCCTGAGTTTCCCGGGATGGGGCCAAGCGCGGAGGGCGACCTGCCCTCGGTACTCGATGTAGCGAAGACCGACGATGACTGGCTGGTAATGCTCGCGGATCGTGAGGGCGAAGATCGCGGTGCGTACCTGGCACGCTGGGACGCGACCACAGAGGCGTGGTCGATCGGTGAACCCTTCGGGATTTCCGCGCAGACACAAGAGGGGAGCCTGTGTGTGGGGCCTCTTCCGGCCGGGCAATGTGACGAGGGAATCGGTCGCTACGGCTGTAGCCCGGCCGCCTGCCCTGTGTCGCCCATCGGACAGGTTCCGAACGCCGAGGTGGTGGTGTACTACGGTGATATGCTGGTCGAGGACGAGGCCGTGCACGTCTTCTACCAGGTGGTCGATGAAGGCCGCGATCTGTCGCGAGCCGGAGGCATTGAAGCGCAGTATCAAAAGGTGCCGATGCCTTGACCCTTCGCGGAGGTCGGGGGCAGCGACGCGACACGCGCAACACCACACCCCGCGAAGACGAAAGCCCGGCACGTCGCCGGGCTTTTTGCTGCGCACCGCAGGTGTGAAGGCGGACGGGTATCAGGCGATTTCAGGTGTGAGTGCGGATGGTTTGCGCCACGATGACGCCATAGCGAACCAGATGACATCGGGCACGACTCAAATCGACGTTCCACTCATACGATGGAGACACGAATGAAGCCCCTCGACTGGCCCCACCTTCCTTTCTGGCGATGGACGCTTCTTGCGGGCGCGCTGTTGTGGACTTCGGGATGTTCGGAGACTCCGGCTGACGCCAATCCTGCGCCGGACGCCGATGTCGCGTTGGAAGACGTTTTCGAGCCCATCGACGCGGCCGGCGAGGACGTGGAGAGCGCGCCTGACGCCGAGGAGAGGCCGGAGCCCGGCCCCGGGAGCTGGCGACTCCCGGAGGGCTACTATGTTCCGGCGAAGATGGAGATGACGCTTGTGCATCCGCGACCGGAAGCGGCGGAGTGGGCCTACTCGAAGAACGCCCACCCCGGCGTACGCTGGGAGATCCCGATTGTCGTGCAAGGAGGGGCATGGCCCTTTCAGTATGCGATCGTGGATGACGGCGGTGCCGAGGGGCTGCAGATCGGCGGCGAGCTCATGCGCGAAGACGTTGAAGGATTCATCGTGCATCGCGTCTCGCCGGAGTACGGCGTGCTGTGGTGGGATGACCCGCAGGAGGGTGATTACGACATCACCTTGCGCGTGAGCGACCAGGACGGGTCGACGTTGGACGTCGAGGTGAGTCTGCGCGTGGGTGTAGATGGGTGGATCTTCGTCGATGGCAGCTCAGGCAGCCCGGAGGGTGACGGCAGCCTGGAGGCTCCTTTTGCCAGCGTGGATCAGATTCACGCGCTGGGTGAAGCGGCCGCCGGACACCGTGTGTATGTCGGCGGCGTGGTCGCGATGGATGGCAATCGCGAGAACGGCAACCTGCGCATCGCCGAGGACACCCCGACACCGGCGGTGTGGGTGGGCTGGCCGGAGCGCGAGGGGGTGTTGGAAGCCTATGAGGGGAAGATCGTTCTCGACCGGCCTGACTTTTATATCGCGAACCTGGAGCATCGCCACCATGAGGACTACTTCCCGATGGAGGACTCCTACCTGCATATGATCACGGTCTGGTACGACACGGATCGCTACACCGTGCATGACGTGGACTTCACGCGTTTTCAGGGGGTGGGCTCGAACGTCAACCTGGGCAACTCGTCGATCATGATGCTCACCAAGAACGATCACGGGCGAAAGCATGTGGCGGTGGTCAACAACACGCTCAGTGGACCGAACGGGATTCTGACAAGCAGCTACCAGCTGCGACACGCGGTCTTTGAGAAGAACCGCGCGGTCGACGCGGTCTTCACGGTCGCAGACGGATCGGTGTGGAGCATCATCTACATCAAGAGTGGCAACAACGAGTTCGTCACGCTGCGCGCGAACGCGTTTGTGGAGAACAACGAATGGCCCAACCGCAAGAGCGCGCTGGGCCTGTTGAGGGCGCGCAACATTGAGCTGGCCTACAACCTGATCGATACCCCCTACGATTCGGGTCGCACCGGGGCGTTGACCCTGTGGACCAACTCCGCGTTGAGCGACTACGGATGGACGACCGAGACACCGGTGTGGATCTACCGCAACAGCCTGCGGCAACGGATCAGCTACGAGGGCGACCCGGTTGTGAACCTCCCCGACGGCACGGTGATCACCGAACACAACATCCTGGACCAGGGGAGTTGGCCCACATCATCGAAGATTGTGGATATCGAGAACCTCGATGAGGCGGCGTACCTGGATGAATCGATGCGATTGACCGGCGAGCATCGCGACGCGCGCCTGGGTCGCTGGGGGGCGGAGATCGCGGTGCCGGTGGACTGAGCGCACCGGGCATTCATGGGCTGACGTGGAGCGAGGGACCTTTCGGGGTCCCTCGTTTTGTTGGTGCATCCCGGCCCAACGCAGCACCACACAAACGATCGCGGTGTAATCCGGCGACGGCGCCCTGCGTCGCCATCATCCACGGCCTTCGAGATGGCCTCGGAGGTCTCACAGATCGTTTCAAGGAGTGATGTGATGGATGATGCAAGGGTGCTGGTAATTGGCGGCTACGGTGAGGTCGGTCGACGCGTAAGTGAGGGGTTGGCGCGCGCCGGTGGGATACGCGTTGTGGTGGCGGGTCGTCGGGAGGAGAAAGCGGCGCGCTTTGCGTCCGACCTCTCGGCGGCGGCTGGAGGGGTTGAGGTTGAAACGCGTCAGGTCGATGTGGCGGATCGGCAGAGGTTTGAGGCGGCGATCCAGGACATCGACGTCGTCGTGATGTGTGTGGATGCTCCCGACGAGCATGCGGCGCTTACGGCGCTTCGATCGGGGAAAGGCTACGTGGATATCAGCGCCGACGACGGGTTGCTGGCCGCCATTGAGGCGCTGGATGATGAGGCGGTCGCCGCCGGTGGTCGGGCGTTGCTGAGCGTCGGGTTGGCCCCGGGGCTCACCAACCTTCTGGGTGCCGAGGCCATGCGAGATGCCGGCGCGACGAGCGAGGTCGCGCTGTGGATCGAGTTGGGCATGGGGGATGTTCACGGGGAGGCGGCGATCGGGTGGATGCTGGATCACCTTGATGCGCGATTTCAGGTGCGGGGGCCGCAAGGCTGGAGCGAGGTGCGAAGTCTGGAGAGCCAGCGCACGTTGCGATGGGCCGATGAAGCGCGCGCAAAGCGCTACTACCCTTTTCCATTCGCCGATCAGGCCACGCTCGCCAGACGAAGCGATGCGCGAGGTGTGCAGACCTGGTTTCGAATGAGCTCGGGGGTGGTGACCGGGGCGCTGGCGTGGCTTTCCCGCGTGGGCGGAGCACGCGCGCTGCGCCACAACGCCCTGCGTCATATAACGATCGCGGGGCTGCAGCACTTCGCGATGGGGACGGAGCGATGGAGAGTTGCCGCCAGCGCGCGATCGGAGGCGTCGACGGACGGTAGGACGTATGTGGTAGGGGTTGAAGGGGCCGGTGAGTCGCAGGCGACCGCGACAGTGACGGTGGCCGCCGTCAAAGCGCTAGTCCGGGGCGAGGTCGCGCCGGGTGTCTGGCACCTGCATCAGGTCATGGAGCTTTCCGGCCTTCTTGATGCGCTTCAGGCCGACGATCCGGAGCTCCGCGTGAGCCGGTGGACGGTGTAGACCGCCGCTATCCCCGGGTGCCAGACCACATGCGTACGCCAAGCACCTGCAGCAGCGTGCAGGGCGCGAGGAGGCCGGCCTGTTCTGCCATCAACAGGGTGTCATGCTCGGGGAGCACATAGAAGCCATCGCCGGCCAGCCGGGCATCAAGGCGCTTCAGCTCCACCTCGGAGGCGCCTTGCTGGCGAGCCCATCGCACCCAGGCCTCACGTTCTTTGGGAGTCGTGGCGACGATCTCGGAGAGCACCCAGGGAGCGCCCGGGCGCAGGTGACGGGCCCATGTCTTCCAGAAGTCCCGACGAGCCGAACCGGGGGCGATGAAGTGGGTGACCATCAAACAGATGGCGGCGTCCCAGTCGGGAGCGTCTGCCGGACGCAGGGCTCGGGGGATGACGCGGACCTGTGCAGCGAGCCCCTCGACGCGCAGACGTTCTGTGGCGGTCCGGGCCATGGCCTCGGCAGGTTCGAAGGCGATGATGTCCCAGCCGGGAAAGGCCGCAGCGAGCGCAACAAGCTCGTCTCCGGGGCCACAACCGACCACGCCAAGGGTGCCTCGCTCAGGGGTCTGAGCCACCAGTGACGCGATGGCGATCTCACGCATCAGCGCGTGGGCCGGGAGAAGTGTGGTGATCGACGTCGTGTACGCGTCGGCGCTGTCGAAGACTTTTTGAGGAGCCATACATCGTCCTGAATCGTCGTGGTGACGCGTCACCGAATATACCACACGCACATTAACGCGGGAGCAACACGCCCGCGCTGCGTCGGTGTTCGGCATCGACCACAAAGAGGTAGAGATCACTATCGCTGCTGGAGAGGTCGGCGAGTCGCAGGTCGACTTCGATGCGCCCATCGCTCCAGGATGCAACGGGGGAGATGACGACACGGGTAGCTTCGTCGAAGTTGGCGGCGTTGGCCACTTCGACGCGCGCTGCGGCGCCGGGGCCTACGGCCACGTAGATATCATCCATAACTCGACGCACATCACCGGCGCCGCGGTACCACGCGCCGAACTTCAGACGATCCCAGAGGGGAGGAATCTCGGTGAGATCTTCGCGCAGGACGCCCTCGTTGTAGGTGTCGCGGTAGACGCCCTGCCCCTGTGTGAGATGTTCAAAGACGCCGGTCACGGCGCCGTAAGGATCGTCCGCGTTGATTTTGAGGTAGGTCGAGAGGGTGTTCCACTGCTGGAAGGCCCAGTAATCGCCAAGCCACCAGCTGGTGTTGGTGGTGTTGCCGTCGATTTTGAAGCTTCCTCTCCCGGTGTGGGTGGCGAGCACGATATCGTTGCCGTTGCAGGAGCCCTGGCTGCAGGAGTAGTCGTAATTGTCGCCGCGGCTGCCATACATTACCCAGACGTCTTTGGCGCTGGAGTCGGATGAGAAGGCGGTGGGGCTGGAGTCGTTGCCGGGGAAGTCACCCAGGTCACGCATCGACCAGTGCACGAAGAACTCATCGAAGTGCGTCAGGCCAAAATCCCCCTGCTCATCGGGGAAGCCCAGCACAGCACCAACGCCTCGCCCCTCCGTCTCCACGCTGTCGGCCACCAGAAGCGCGTTGGTGCCGGAGAGCGCGGCGTCGTCGACGTAGGTGCCGCGGGGATCGAGCCACGCCCCTCGGGTTGCGTCCGCACCAAGCGGTGCTCCAACCTGGCCCGACTCAAAATCATCCAAAAAGTAGGTCGTGGGTCCCAGATCACCAAAACCTCGCCCGCAGATCACCAGGGGATGCCCCTCTTCGGCGACTCCGAGCAGTGCGCTGATGCCATCCGTCGCTGTGACGGGGCATTCAGTGTCGTGGATGTCTGGCGAGGCGTCGTGGACGTCAGGGGCCTCAGCGTCGGTAGGCCCCTCGGTGTCCGGATCGAGAGGATCGGCGTCGGAGGAGGACGTGTCAGATAAGGCGATGTCGCCGGTTGTCCCTGCATCGGAGGGCTGGTCGACGTCGGTCGATGGCTCGTTGCAGGCGATCGCGCAGGCGATGAGGGTCGCGAACATGAGCGAAGAAAGGGAGTGAGGCTGAAGCATACGGGGCTCCAAGGCGGTGATGTGTTTCGGAATGGGCGCGGGCCGGCGATCGCAGAGGGAGCCCCTACCCTGGCGCGGTGATCCGGTAGTTCAAGACCATGGCGGTTAAGGATCGTTGACGCGCCACCAGGGAGAGCGAGGCTCATGGACTCCCGGCTCCACCGAAGCGCCGGGGGCCGGGGTCACCCACCGATGTCCGCGAGCTTCAGCCAGCGCGACAAAGGTCTCAATGGGCTCGGTCCAGCTGTGCATGCCGAGATCGAAGCTCCCCCAGTGGATGGGCATGACGATGGCCGCGTCCATCATTGCAAACGCATCAAGGGCCCCCT
Organism: Lujinxingia vulgaris; assembly: GCF_007997005.1. Lineage (GTDB taxonomy): Bacteria > Myxococcota_A > Bradymonadia > Bradymonadales > Bradymonadaceae > Lujinxingia. The sequence goes on from NZ_VOSL01000043.1 coordinate 129,954, forward strand.
CGGGTCCCAGGTGAATCTGGCCCCAGGCCGGGTGGTACGCGCCGATCTCGTACATGGCGAGGTCGAAGGGACCATAGCGCTCGGCGATGTCGCGAAAGCCATCGAAGAGGCCGGTATCGCCGCTGAAGAAGACGCGATGGTCGGGGCCGACGAAGGTCCAGGAGGCCCAGAGGGTTTCAAACCTGTCGAAGAGCCCGCGCCCGGTGAAGTGGCGCGAGGGGGTCGCGGCGATGGTCAGGCCTTTGATGTCGTATTCATCCCACCAGTCCAGCTCGACGATGCGCTCGTCGGGAACGCCCCAGCGCTCCAGGTGGGCGCCTACGCCCAGGGGGACGAGAAAGAGCGCGTCGCTCAGACGCACGAGGTCGAGGACGGCCTGCATGTCGAGGTGATCGTAGTGATCGTGGGAGATGATCACCGCATCGAGCGGCGGAAGCGCGTCGGGCGGGATGACCAGAGGGTGAAAACGCCGGGGGCCCACCATCGTGGACGGGGAGGCGCGCTCCGAGAAGATGGGATCGAGGAGCAGGCGCGCCCCATCGATCTCGATCAAGGTGGAGGAGTGGCCGAGCCAGGTCAGGCGCAGGCCGCTCTCAGGGGGCGACGCGAGATCTGGTGTAGTGGTGGGGAGCTCGCGCGAGGGGACGGCGTCCGCCGGTTTGGAGAACCAGCCGCGGGTCGTCTCCCAGGTGCCCCCGGGCTCCATCACCGAGGTCTCGACGGGGTTGAGGAAGATCGCTTCATCGTCGCTCCAGTTCAGAGACGCCATCGCACGTTCGAGGCGCTCCCCTTCCAGCGAGCCCCCCAGGCTGGCGAGCCAGGCGGTGGAGTGAAGGAGCATCACAACCGCCACCGTCGCGGGGATGGCCAGAGCCAGGAGGGTCCAACGAAACCAGGGGGAAGACAGCATGAGGGATCGCTCCTCGGTGAGCCAGGGCGGCGCGTACGAGCCCGACGTTATGCGCTGGCCAACGACTCGACGGCACAAAATTCAGCGAAGTTCAGATGCATCGTGCGCGTGCAGTACGCTATGAAAAGAGCCTCGCAACCAAATGATTCCCGCCGGGAAAGAGGAGGTCGAATGCTTCGAGAGAACACGTTATGGGGCGTGGTCGTGCTGGCGTCTGCGTTGGTGATGTCCGCCTGCCAGGGTGAAGGTACCGGGGACGATGCCCGATACCTCGGTGGCGACATCGATGCAGGCGATGCAGGAGACGTTGCAGACGACACGCAAGACGATCCCGGGGACGTGGCCTCCGACGTCTCGGACCCGGGGGATGCTTCCGGCGACGTCACCCCTGACCCCGACCTCGAGGTTCCGGATGCCTCACCCGAACCTGAGTTCGAGCCGCGCTTCCACCATGATTACGAGGAGGTTGAGCTCGGCGAAAAGCCGCCCGGCGGCTTCGGGCGGACCACGGTTAGCGACCAGCAGGCCTTCCGGGGCGAACGTTCCGCTCGGGTCGCGATCGAAGAGGGTGACGGCGGCGGATTCGGCAAGTGGGGCCTAAGCCACCCCGTCGACCCGCCGGTGCTTAAGGGCGGCGAGGTGTGGGTGAGGGTGTATGTGTGGTGGCCGGAGAGTTTTGAGTTCTCGGCGACGCCCTTTATGAAGTTCATTCGCCTGCATAACGCGGACGCTGACGGAGGAAACCACGGCTACAATGACCTCTACATCGACAACGCCGATAGCACCGAGACGGTGCTGCGGGTGATCAAAGAGATGCACGATGTCTGGGAGACCTACGATGGGCCGGCCATCCCGCGAGGCCGCTGGGAACGCTACGAGATGTACGTCTTTGTCGACGATGTGCCGGTCGATGAGGGAGGTCAGGCCCGCTTTCGGGTGTGGCGCGATGACGCGCTGATCTTTGATCGCACCGATGTCCCCACGCTGGAGACGGCCGACGGAAGCATCGACCACCTCTACATCTTTTCGTACTGGAATAATGAAGAGCCACCCTCCAACCACGCGTTTATCGACGACCTGACGCTGGCGACCGACGCGAGCTCGCCGCCGGACGAAGATGCTCACGGGAATCGATGGATCGGGGACTGGGGAGGCTGAGCGGGTAGGGTCAAAACGAAGAAGGCCGGGAGCACACGCTCCCGGCCTTCTTCGTTGATGCTTACGTGATGCTTAACTCAGTACTTCGCCAGCCACTCAATCGCCTCGGCCAGATCTTCGATCTGCGGGAGGATGCGATCTTCGAGGTCAGGGTGGTAGGCCACGAAGCTGTCGAGGGCGGCGACGCGCTTGACCGGCCCGTCGAGGTACTCGAAGAGCTCGTCGGCGATGCGGGTGGCGATCTCGGTGCCGTAGCCCCAGCTCATGTTGTCTTCGTAGGCAACAATGACCTTATTGGTCTTCTTGATCGAGGCGCTGATGGCGTCCCAGTCGTAGGGGCTGAGCGTACGCAGATCGAGGATCTCGACGCTGAGCTCCGGGTGCATCTTCGCGGCGCGGCGGCTGCGCTCCACAAGCGCGCCGTAGGTCACGATCGTCAGGTCGGTGCCCTCCTGAACGATGTTGGCCTTGCCGAAGGGGATCATGTAGTCGGGGCCGGGGTTTCGCCCCTTGTTGTAGGTCTGCCGGTAGAGGTGCTTGTGCTCCAGGAACATCACCGGGTCGTCGCCGCGGATCGCTGTGCGCAGAAGTCCGTTGGCATCCTCGGCGTTGGAGGGCATCACAACGCGCAGGCCCGGCACATGGGTGAAGAGGGTGACGCCGGATTGGCTGTGGTAAGGCGCGCCGCCCTTGAGGTAGCCGCCGATGGGCACACGCACCACGACCGGAGCCTTGAAGTTGTTGTTGGAGCGCCAGCGGATGTTGGAGAGCTCGTTCTTGAGCTGCATGTACGCCGGCCAGATGTAGTCGTAGAACTGGATCTCCACGACGGGTTTGAGGCCGCGGGTGGCCATGCCGATGGCACGGCCAATGATGTTGGCTTCCGCCAGCGGGCTGTTGAAGACGCGCACGCCGCCGAACTCCTCCTGGAGGCGGTGGGTGACCTTGAAGACGCCGCCTTTGCCTTTGACCTTGCCGAGTAGCTCCTCGTTGGTGACGTCAGCGACGTCTTCGCCGAAGACCACAATCGAGGGGTCGCGGCGCATCTCGGTGCGCAGCGCATCGTTGATGAGGTCGACCATCGTGGTCTCCTGCGCGTCGTCTTCGTAGACCGGGGAGGTCTCGAAGTCGCCGGAGGTCGGGTCGACGTCAGGGGAGTAGATGTAGTCGAGGGCGGTGTCCGGGTGCGGCGTGGGAAGCTCCAGGGCGTCATCGACCGCTTTGCGGACGGTGGCCTCCACCTCGGCGCGCACCGCAGCGATCTCATCCTCAGTGGCGATGCCTTCTTTGATGAGCCAGGCCGGGTAGGCGTTCACCGGGTCGCGCTTTGCCTCGGCTTCGCGCTCGTGGTCGGGCTTGTAGAGCTTCTCGTCGTCGGACATCGAGTGGCTGTAGGGGCGCACCACGTGCGCGTGCACGAGCGCCGGGCCCTTGCCGCTTCGGATGTAGTCGGCGGCCTCCTGCAACTTGCCATAGCTCTCGACCGGGTCGCAGCCGTCGAACTCGGTGATGAAGAGATTCTCAAAGCCGGAGCAGGCCTTCGAGATCGAGCCGCCGGCGGTCTGAACGCTGACCGGCACGCTGATGGCGTAGCCGTTGTCCTCGACCATGAACATCACCGGCAACTTCATCGCGCTGGCCGTATTGATCGCCTCCCAGAACTCGCCCTCGCTCGTCGCGCCATCACCGATGGAGACGTAGATGATCTCGTCGCCGGTGTACTGGTCCTTGCGATCCTGGAGGCCTTCGACCGCCGCCATGATGCGGGCGACCTGCGCGGCGCCGGCGGCCTGCAGCATCTGGGTGCCGGTGCAGGAAGACTGGCTGACGATGTTGAGATCTTTGTGGCCCCAGTGCGCCGGCATCTGCCGACCGCCGGAGTTGGGGTCTTCCGACGAGCCGACCGCCTCGGCCAGGACCTCCAGCGGCGTCATGCCCAGGGTCACGCAGAGCGCGCGGTCGCGGTAGTAGGGGTAGAACCAGTCGTAGGCGGGCTTGAGCACCTTGCCAGCGGCGACGAGGACGGCTTCGTGACCGGCGCCCGAGATCTGAAAGTAGATCTTCTGCTGACGCTTCAGGTTGATCTCGGCGTCATCGAGCTTTCGTGAGGTGTAGATGAGCCGGAACATCTCGACGAGCTCATCTTTGCTCAACCCGTAGTAGGGTTGATTGCCTTGATGCGTGGAGCCCGAACCGTTGGTTGTGGGCTGTGTGGACGGGCTCAGGTTACCTTGCTGTGTAGGTTCCACCACTTCACCTCCAGTGCGGGCGTACGACGCGTGTGTCGACAGGTTAAACGGGGTCGGCGCATGCCCGGGTTGGGCATCCGCGCGCGAGCGGCAGGCGCGCGAGCGGTCGGCTCGATTTGGCGCAGAACTAACACACGCTCAAGCGGGGCGACAAGGGAGGTTCGCGGCGATTTGGCGGGAGAAACGCCTGACGCGACGCGTCAGCCGCGGGCGAGGATGATCGCCCTGGATGAAGGCGTCGCGTCAGCGGGGGCGCAGGCCCACATGAAGCACGTCGGTGTAGCGCGCGTCGCCCTGCATCATCGCCCGGGCCACCCCGCAGATCGGGGTGATGCGCCCTCCCCTCGTTTGCACGAAGGCCGAGAAGTGATCGACCATCTCGCGGGCGTGGCCCTGCCCCCGAAACTCGGGGTTGGTCCAGAGGTAATCGAGGAAAAAGGTGTCCCCGTCGGTACGGAAGTCGATCCGCGAGACCACCACATCGGTGTCGGTGTCGGTTAACGTGGCCGGGCTTTGCTCTCCAGAAAATCTCAGGTTCATCGCGTCCTCCTCATAGACTTCCCACGCCCCCCAACGCCTCCGGGGGCTTTGATGGAAGAAGCGTCCAGGCTCGCCCGCTATTTCAGCGCGTGACTGGCGCCGAGGCGCACCTGACCGCCGGCAAGTACCTGTGCTAGATGAGGGTTATGAACCTGTTAAACGTACGAGATCTGAACATGAGCTTTGGCGCCCGGGCGCTCTACCGCGATGTGAGCTTCGGGCTCGACGCCGGAGAGCGGGTGGCGGTGGTCGGCCCCAACGGCTGCGGCAAGTCCACGCTGCTGAAGTTGATCGCCGGGGAGCTCAACCCGGACCAGGGCGACATCACGCTGCGCGGGGGCACCCGGGTGGGCTATCTGGCGCAGGAGGTCGCTTTCGGGCCGCAGACCACCTGCCGCGAAGTCGTGGCGCGGGCGATGGCGCCGACGCGCCAGGCGATTGAAGCCTTCAACGCCGTGAGCGCGCAACTGGCCAAGCCGCTGGACGACACAGAGATGGCGGAGCTCCTGGAGCGCCAGGCCGAACTTCAACAACATATCGAGCTTGTCGGGGGCTGGGACTGGGAGCATCGCGTCGAAGAGATGCTCGACCGCCTGGGCCTCTCGGCGCTGATCGATGTGCCGATGCGACTGCTTTCGGGGGGGCAACGCCGACGCGTGGGGCTTGCGCGCGCGCTACTCGATGACGCCGAGCTCTTGCTGCTCGACGAGCCGACCAACCACCTCGACGCCGAGGCGGTGGAGTGGCTCGAGGGTTGGCTGCAGGCCCGCCAGGGCGCGCTGATGCTGATCACGCACGACCGCTACTTTCTCGAGCAAGTCGCCGGGCGCATCCTGGAGATCGACCACGACGGCTTCTACGACTACCCGGGCAGCTTTAAAACGTACATGGAGCGGCGCCTGCATCGCATGGAGGTGCGCGAGCGCACCGAAGAAAAACGCCAGAAGGAGCTGGAACGCGAGCGCGAATGGCTCGATGGCAGCGCAAAATCAACCGCGAGGCGCGCGCGCTGGAGGGTCGAGGAGATTGAGGAGGCCGGCCGGCAGGATCCCGTCTACCAGCGCCGTCAGATTGAGATTGTCGTCCCGCCGCCCGGCCCGTTTAGCGATCAGATCCTTGTGGCGGCCGGGGTCTGGAAGTCCTTTGAGGCTGCGCGTCGGGGAGGCAGCGAGGGGGTGGCGCTCTTTGAGTCGGCCCATCTGAGCCTGCGTCCCGGCGACCGGGTCGGGATCGTGGGGCCAAACGGCTGCGGCAAGTCCACGCTCCTGGAGATGCTGGTGGGGAACCTGCGCCCCGACGCGGGGCGCGTGGAGCATGGGGAGCAGACCGAGATCGCGTATTTGCGGCAGGACGCCACCGGCGGGCCGCCGGAGGCCACCGTGTTGGAGGCGATGGGGGTGAGCGACTACGTGTGGCTGGGCAACCAGCGGCTGCACAAGCGCGACTATCTGGCGCGCTTTCTCTTCGACAAGCACCTGCAGCGCGCGAAAGTGCGCACCCTCTCCGGCGGACAGCGCCGGCGCCTGGCGCTGGCCAAAGTCATCGCCCAGAACGCCAACGTGCTCATCCTCGACGAACCCACCAACGACCTCGACATGATGGCGCTGCACGCGCTCGAAGAAGCGCTCTCCGGCTTTGAGGGCTGCGTGGTGATGGTGAGCCACGACCGCTACTTCCTCAACGCGACGTGCACGGCGATCGCGGCCGTCGAAGATCGCACGCTGCAACGCTACGAGGGCGACTACGACGCGTATCGCGCGCGACGGCCGGCGCTGTCTCCGGCGAAGACCTCGGCGGTGGGCGCGGATGCCAGCACGTCCGCGCCTGGCAGGACGCGACGTAAGGACGACGCGCAGAAGACGCGCGCACCGAAGGCAGAGCGCGCGGGGTTGAGCTTTAAAGAACGCCAGCGCCTCACGGAGCTCGAAGGTGAGCTGGAGAGGCTCGAGGAGAAAAAGGGGGATATCGAAGCGCAGCTCAGCGATCCGGCGCTCTATGCCAGCCGGAGCTCGGAGGTCGGGCCGCTCAATCGAGAGCTTCAATCCCTCAACGACGCGATCAAGGTCCTGTGGGCGGAGTGGAGCGCGCTGGAAGAGAAGCGCTGACACGCTCGCCCTGGCGAGCTCAACCGGCCTCCTTGCACGCCCGCGGTCGCGATGCGTTCAACGTCTCGGGAGACGCAGGCGCAGCCCCCTCCCCGTTGAGAACCCGGCGGAGCCAGCGAGGGTTTGTGCATCCCTGAGCTGCTCATCCCACCTCGCCGGGTGGTGCGAGAGCGGGGTCGTGTTCGCACCGACGGCGCCCGAATTCACGCACATTACCCCGAGCTCAAACGCACCCGGACCTCCGTCCCTGGCGCATCCCCTCGCCGCGACCGGTCGTGGCCGGGGGCTCACGACACCCTGACGCATCAACGCCTCCGGAGCGCATTGATGCGTGGGCTGAGAGGCGGGTTGTAACTATTCGTTCCATATTGTAAGACATTGAAAGCGTTTAGCTTTAATCCCACCCCACACACCTCTCCCCTCCGATCTTCAAGCTCACTGGCACAACGCGGTGCGTTGAATGCCGGCCCGCGATCCGGCCTTCTGTCCGGCTTCGTTGACGCCTTTGCCACACCTTATCTCCAGGGTTGTCATGAGATTTCGTCTTGTTTTGCTTTCCGTGCTTCTCTCCGTCGCCGTGGCCTGCGGCGATGACGGGGTCGCTTCCAACGTCAACACCGAACCCGACGTCGGAGACACCGACGCCGACGTGGAAGAGGTGCTTCCCGACGACGCCGACCGCGACGGACTCAGCGATGACGAGGAAGCTGACCTCGGTACCGACCCCAATAACCCCGACACCGACGGCGACGGCGTCACCGATGGTGGCGAGGTCGATCAGGGCACGAACCCGCTGAACGTCGACAGCGACCACGACGGCCGCACCGATGGCGAGGAGATGGCGGAGGGCACCGATCCGCTCAACCCCGACACCGACGGCGACGGGCTTAGCGACGGCGAAGAAGCCGACTTCGGCTCCGATCCCAGAAGAAAGGACACCGACGGCGACGGGCTTACCGACGATCTGGAGAAAGCCGAAGGCACCGATCCTCTCGATGAAGACAGCGACGACGACGGGCTCTCCGACGGCGACGAGATCCTGCTGGGGACCGATCCTCTTGACGAGGACACCGACGATGACGGGTTGCTCGACGGCGAAGATCCCAACCCGCTGATTCCCTTCAGCGACCCGAACGTCGACACCGACGGCGACGGCCTCACCGACGCCGAAGAGCTCGATCTGGGCACCAACCCCAACGAGGTCGACACCGACGGCGACGGGATTAGCGACTACGACGAAGTGCAGCTGGGCACTGACCCGACCAACCCCGACACCGACGGCGACGGCATCCCCGATGGCGAGGATCCCTTCCCGCTTGAGCCAGCCGCCGGCGATGACGCCGACGGTGACGGCATCCCCGACGACCTCGATCCCGATCCCAACAACGCCGACACCGACGGCGACGGGCTCTTCGACGGTGAGGAAGACGAGAACCTCAACGGCGAAGTGGACCCCGGTGAGACCTACCCGACCAACCCGGACAGCGACGGCGATGGGTTGAGCGATGGGGAAGAGGTCATCGCGGGCAATGACGGCTTTGTGACCGACCCGCTCGGCAACGACACCGACAACGACGGCATCCTCGACAGCGTCGATCCTGACCCCACCGACCCCAATATCCCCGGCGAAGGCGGTCCGGCGGATCGCGACGGCGACGGTGTCCCGGACGATGTCGACGCCAACCCGGACAACCCCGACAGCGACGGCGACGGCCTGCTTGACGGGCAGGAAGACGAAAACGGCAACGGCGTCGTCGACGCTGGCGAGACCGACCCGAACAACCCCGACAGCGACGGCGACGGGTTGGACGACTTCGAGGAGAGCATCCCCGGCGAAGACGGCGTCGTCACCGACCCGAACAACTCGGACACCGACGGCGACGGCATCCTCGACAGCGTCGACGACGAGCCGACGATCCCCGGCAGCGAAGCTGACAGCGCCGCGGACCGCGACGGCGACGGCGTGCCCAACGCGATCGACAAAGACCCGGACAACCCCGACAGCGACAATGACGGACTGCTCGACGGTCAGGAAGACAAGAACGGCAACGGCATCGTCGATCCTGGCGAGACCGACCCCTTCAGTGGCGATACCGACAACGACCGCCTCTCCGACGGGCTGGAGGTCAAGGTCTCGGGTACCGACCCGAACGATCCGGACACCGACAATGACGGGCTGCGCGACGGCGACGAAGATGCCAACAGCAACGGCATCGTCGACGCCGATGAGACCGATCCGCTCAACCCGGACACCGACGGCGACGACCTCAACGACGGTCTGGAGTCCGCCTACGGCACCGATCCGCTCGACCCGGACACCGACGGCGACGGCCTCAACGACGGCATCGAGGTCGCCATCGGCACCGACCCGCTGCTCGCTGACACCGACGGCGACACGATGACCGACAGCCAGGAGCGCGCGGCGGGCACCGACCCGCTGGTGCGCGACGCCTTCGACGATCCGGACGGTGACGGGCTGCGCAACATCGATGAAGTTGCCATCGGCACCCGCGCCGACAACGCGGACACCGACGAGGACGGCGTGCTCGACGGCGTCGACCCCGACCCGCTCGATCCCTTCGTCCCGGGCCCGAGCATCGGGGACAGCGATGGCGACGGCGTCCCTGACGCCGTCGATCCCGATCCGAACAACCCCGACGCCGACGGCGACGGCCTGCTCGACGGTCAGGAAGATCGCAACGCCAACGGCGTGATCGACGCCGGTGAGACCGACCCGATGGACGCCGACACCGACGACGACGGGCTCAACGACGGCCTGGAAGATCTCAATGGCAACGGCGAAGTCGACGCCGATGAGACCGATCCGCTCAACCCGGACACCGACGGCGACGGCTATTACGACGGCGTCGACAACCACCCTCTTGACCCGAGCCTGCCGCTTCCCGGGGAGCTCGACAGCGACTTTGACGGCGTCCCGGACAGCGTTGATGGCGATCCCAACAACGCCGATACCGACGACGACGGCCTGCTCGATGGTCAGGAAGATCGCAACGGCAATGGCATCGTCGACGCTGGCGAGACCGACCCCAATGATGCGGACACCGATGGCGACGGCATCTCCGACGGCGACGAAGATCGCAACGCCAACGGCATCGCCGACGGCACTGAGACCGACGCGCTCAACCCGGACACCGACGGCGACGGCATCCTCGACGGCGTGGACAGCCACCCGCTCAACCCGGACCTTCCGGTAAGCGACGCCGATAGCGACGGCGACGGAGTGCCCGACCTCTTTGACGCCTTCCCGAATAACCCCGACGCCGATGGCGACGGGCTGCTCGACGGCCAGGAAGATCGCAACGGCAACGGCAGCGTCGATGAGGGTGAGACCTCTCCCATCATCGCGGACACCGACAGCGACGGCATCGTCGACGGTCAGGAAGACAAGAACGCCAACGGTCGCGTTGACGCCGGGGAAACCGACCCGCTGGACAACGACACCGACGGTGACGGCATCCTCGACGGCGTCGATCCCGAGCCGCTGGTCGCCGACACCAACCCCACCGGCGACCTCGACGGCGACGGACTTCCCAACGCGATCGACCCCGATCCGAACAACCCGGATACCGACGAGGACGGGCTGCTCGATGGCCAGGAAGACAAGAACGCCAACGGCATCGTCGACGCCGGTGAGACCGATCCGACCAACCCGGACACCGACGGCGACGGGTTGAGCGACGGCTATGAAGATCGCAACCTCAATGGCGAGTTTGACGCTGGCGAGACCGACCCGCTCAACGCGGACACCGACGGCGACGGCATCCCGGATGGCGAAGACGCCCTGCCTGATGATCCCGAGTACAGCCGCGATACCGACGGCGACGGCACGCCCGACGAACTCGACTCCGACGACGACGGCGATGGCTTGAGCGACATCGAAGAGACGACCGCAGGCAGCGACGGCGTCATCACCAACCCGCTCAACCCGGACACCGATGGTGACGGCGTCAACGATCGCGACGACCTTCGCCCGCTCAACCCCGACGCCGACGATGACGGCCTGCGCGATGGCGAGGAAGACCTCAACGGCAACGGCGTGGTCGACGCCGGTGAGACCGATCCGCTCGATCCGGACACCGACGGCGACGGCATCAACGACGGCGACGAGCTCGACCAGGGCACCGACCCGCTCACCCGTACGCTGACGGCCACCGGCCTTCAGCCCAACTACGGTAGCGAGAGCGGTGGCACGGCCTTCGTGCTCGAAGGCTCGGGCTTTGTCCCCGGCACCACCGTGAGCATCGGCGGCACGCCGGCGACCGGCATCTCCATCCTCTCTCCGACGCGCATCGAAGGCCGTAGCCCGGCCGGAAGTGTGGGCTCGGCGGACGTGACCGTGACCGACTCCGATGGCGAGAGCGTCACGATCGCCAACGGCTTCTCGTATGTCGTCTCCTCGACGATCGTGACCGACACGACCATCGACGCCGGCGACGAGACCTACGAGGACGCCTGCCTGGTCATCGACGCTCCCATCACCGTGACCATCAACGGCACCCACCACTTCGAGTGCCTCCAGCTCAAAGACGGCGCGGTTCTGACGCACGACGAGGACAGCTTCCTCGACATCAGCGTCGACACCATCTTCAGCATCGACGCGGCGAGTGCCCTGGACGTCTCCGCCAAGGGCATCCTGGGTGCGGTGGAGGGCTCTGGCGAGCGCGGCACCTACGGGGGCGGCTCCCACGGTGGTCTGGGCGGTCGCAGCTCGAATGAGGTCAACGGCAACATCCAGTCGCCTTCGACACCCGGCTCCGGTGGCTACGGCAGCCGGCGCGGTGGCGGCGTGGCGCGCATCACCGTCGGCCCCTCGGGCTATGCCCGCATCGACGGCGCGCTGCGTGCCGATGGCCAGCGCTACAGCAGCTCCTCGTACGGCGGCGGCGCCGGTGGCTCGATCTACCTGTCGACCCCGCAGCTGCGCGGAGACGGCGTCATCAGTGCCAACGGCGGCCAGGGCGGCTCCTCCGGTGGCGGTGGCGGCGGGGGCCGCATCGCGCTGGTGAACCTCACCTCCGGCGGCCTCCACGACAGCTTCGCTGGCGAGTCGATTGTCGACGCGGTGCAGTCCTGCGGCGGCACCGGCAACGAGGTCGGCGGTGCGGGCACGATCTTTGTGCGCACCAACGCGCAGCAGAACGGTGATCTCATCGTCAACAACTGCGGCAACATCGGCACCACGCCGCTTCTGGCGCTGGGCGACAGCATCATCAACGCCCTCGACGGGCAGTCGATCAGCGACTTCAGCCTGGACGTGCCCACCGACTGGTACGTGGGCAGCTACATCAAGCCCAACGTGGCCGAGAACGCCACCGAGACCCTCAGCGATGACACGGCGCTGGCGATCGTGAGCCACGACGCCACAACCTTCATCCTGGACGGCGACCCGACCACCGCAGCCACGGTCAGCGACAGCTACCGGGGCATGCACATCTTCGACAACCTGGAGGTTTTGGGCGGCGCGCAGCTCACCAGCCCGGGCGACATCCTGGTGCTTGAGGGGGACCGCTTCAGCCGCGACACCTCGACCTTTGAGACCTCGGGTGCGGTCAGCGCGAACTTCTTCGACCTGCCCGGCGTCACGCGCATGGGCCTCACCGGCGACTTCGGTCACTGGTCGACCCCCGACGGCGTGGCGCGTATCGACTGGGTCGATGTGGAAGCAGCCCAGGGCACCATGGAGTCGCTTCGTTTCAACGACATCGCGCGGGTGGCCAACAGCACCGTGACCATCACGAACATTGATGGCCCGGGTGATCTGAGCGCCGAGGGAAGCACCCTGAGCGCCAGCCTCATCACCGTAGACTACGTCGATGTGCTCTCCTCCAGCGTGCTCACGCACACCACGGAAAGCGAAGACGGCCTCGCCATCATGGGCGCCTCGGGCATCTTTGTGGACGCGAGCTCCAGCATTGATGTGAGCGAGCGCGGCTACACCGGTCGCCCGGGCTTCCTCAACGACAGCGTGGGGACCTACGACGGTGGCACGCACGCCGGCCTGGGTGGTCGGTCTAACGGCTCAAGCCAGGTCTATGGCGACTACAGCGCGCCGAGGCACCTCGGTGGTGGCGGCTACGGCAGCCGTCGCGGCGGCGGTGCCGTGTGGATTGAGATGGCCCCCGGCGGGGTGATCGACCTCGACGGGACCATCGCGAGCAACGGCGCCCGCTTCTCCAGCAGCTCGTACGGCGGTGGCGCCGGCGGCAGCATCTACATCAACACCAACACGCTGCGCGGCGCCGGTGCCATCAGCGCCGACGGCGGCCAGGGCGGCTCCTCGGGCGGCGGCGGCAGCGGCGGACGCATCGCCGTCGAAGGCTTCACCCCCGCCAACCTCGCCGGCAACTTCGTCCCGGAGTTGATTGACACGACGCTCACCGCGTTTGGCGGCGGCAGTGGCAACGAGAACGGTGGCGCGGGCACCGTGTGGCTTCGCTCTCAAGCGCAGAGCTACGGTGACCTGATCGTCGACAACAACGACGCGGTCCGCCCCACGCCCTTGCTCGTGATCCCTTCGGGGACGATTGACACGATCACCACCTCGAGCATCGAAGATACCGCGCTTGATATGCCCGCCGACCTCTACCGCGGCGTGCGCATCAACCCGAACGTGGCGCAGAACGCCACGGCGACCTTCACCGACGACCAGCTCCTGCGCGTGACCGGCAACAGCCGCTCCACGCTGCAGCTTGCGGGAGACCCCACGGCCCTGAGCGCCGAGAACCGCGTCTTTGGCACGGTGTACGTCTTCGACAACCTGGAAGTCCGAGGTGGCGCGGAGCTGCGCGCCGAAGGGGCCGAGATCCTGGTGCGCCAGGGCGATCTTCAAAGCGGTGACACCGCCACGATGCGCCTCTCCGGGGCGATCAACGCCGACTTCACCGAGCTCGCCGGCGTCAACCGTCTGATCTACGAAGGCGGCTTCGGCACCGTGGTCGGCGGCGAGTCCATCTCGGTGGTCGATACGGTGAACATCGTCGCGGCCACCGGCACCATTGAGAAGCTGTGGGCTGGCTCCGTGGTGCGCATCGCCAACAGCACGCTCAGCGGTGAGGAAATTCGCAGCGATGGCAACGTGCGCATCATCGGCGCCTCCGACGCACAGTTTGAGAAGGTCGACCTCCCGGGCCTGCTGGAGCTTCGCGACAACGCGGTGCTTCGCCATCCCGTCGGTCATGAGGAAGGCCTGAGCATTTACGCTCCGGCGCAGGTCACGATCGCTGCCGACGCTGCGATTGAGCTCAGCGGCCTGGCCCCCAACCAGGTGCAGCCCAACACCGGGTCGGTGGGTACCTACGGTGGTGCCGCCCACGGCGGCCTCGGTGGTCGCAACAGCAACGACGCCTATGGCTCGTATATCTGGCCGACGACCTTCGGGAGCACCGGCTACGGAAACAACCGCGGCGGTGGCAAGCTCTACCTGGCCATGGCCCCGGGCGGGGTCCTCACGGTCCAGGGTCGCATCAGCGCCGACGGTAACCCCGGCACAAGCTCCAACCAGGGCGGCGGCTCCGGGGGATCGATTCTCATCGAGACCTCCACGCTGCTCGGCAGCGGCTTTATCACCGCACGCGGTGGTCTGGGTCGCACCAACGGTGGATCGGGCGGGGGCGGTCGCATTGCCCTCCACGGCATGGACGCCGGCGGCTTGCAGGGCGGCTTTGCCGGCACCTCGATCTTCGACCATGTGCTCGCCCAGGGTGGCGGTGGCACCTACGTGGGTGGCGCCGGCACGATCTTCCTCAAGGGCGCGAGCCACACCTACGGCGACCTGATCATCGACAACAAGACGCTCCCCGGCGTCACCCCGATGGTCGACGTCACCACCTCCATCGTCGATGAGGTCTTCACCGATGGCCTGGCAAGCCTGAGCCTGGCGATGGCGCCGGAATTCTTCGCCGGTCAGCGCATCCGTCCCAACGCCGCCCAGGCCAACGATGGCGATCTTCGCGATGACCTGGTCTTGTCGATCACCGGCCACAACGCCACCGACCTCTGGCTGGACATGACCCCGCTGGGCGGCGCCCCGCTCACCGGAGCGGTGGCCGAGGGCGACACGATGCGGGCCGCCCACACCTTCGACAGCCTGGAGGTTCGCGGCGGCGCTCGCTTCGAGACCACCGGCGACGTGCTGGTCTACGAGGGCGACTACGCCAGCGAAGACAGCGCGACCTTCGTGCTGCCGATCAACTCGGTGATCGACGCCAACATCGTGGACTTCAACACCGCCACGTTGCTGGAGAGCGGCACGATCAACGCGACGGTCTACACCCGCTGACGCTGCTCGCGCAGGTTGGCTTCGGCCGACCTGCGTATCGACAGCGATCCACGTAAAAAAGCCGGCCTCCGCAAGGAGGTCGGCTTTTTTCGATGGGAGGAGTCGGCTGACGTGAGGATCACCCCGTGCCGACGTCCGGCGAGCGACAAGGCCCCCCGGGCGATAAACCACTCACCCTGGATCCTCACCGTCGCCGCTCAGGCTTCCGGGGCGCCCCCCTCCAGCTCGTGCGCGCTCGGCACCTGGGGCACCCGAAAATGCGGGTTATAAATCAACCCCAGTCGGTTCCCGAAAGGATCGGCCAGCGACGCCACCCAGATCTCCTCACCGGTGTTCCAAGGCTCCACAAGCGAGGTGGCCCCGAGCTCGATCAAGCGCTTAAACGACGCCTGTATATCCTCCACCCCCCATAAGGTCTCAGAGCCACCGAGCGAAGGCGCAAGATCGCCCTCGGCCGGCATCAACCCCAGCTCGTAGCCGTGAACATCAAAGCCCACGTAATGCTCGGTTTCGTAATAGGGGGTGGTCTCGAAGGCCTGAATGTACCAGGCGGTGGCGGCTTTAAGATCGTCGACGGGGTAGATGACGGTGCGAAGTCCGAGCATGGGGTTCCTCCGTGGTTGGTATGCATGCATCAAATGTCGGGCGACTGGACCGCTCTGCAAAGTTTCGTGATGGTAGGAAATACGCGCGTTTTAGAAGCTTGCTATCCGGTGCCTTATGAAATCCTGGACCATCTCCCCTCACAGTGCCGAGTTACTAGAACGGCTGCCTGTCTATAAACCGAGCGAAACAAGGAGCATCCTACGACTCGTTCGACTGGCTGCCTTCACAGACACACGGCACGCAGTGCTACGTCAACTGGTGCAAGCTGGCGAACCCGGAATCGTTCGAGCTCTAATCTACCGAATGAGGCCAGACGATCGAGCGTATAATCTGGCTACCGCCGAAGCTGTTTGTGAGTTGATGGCGCGGATTCCGCTCGACGATCTGGCCGCATTCTCTCGGTGGGTGCGTAGCGGCTATATCCACTATATATGGCCGAGCTGGCGATTGGATGAAACGCTTCTCCGAGAGCTAGAAAGCCTCAACGCGCCCCATATCACCCTGTTCTGGGGACTGCTTAGCATGCACCCCTCCGGCTACAATCGCGAAGCGGTGCTTCGCCCGCTGGCGAGGTCCCGGAACGGGAAAGAACTTCCCTTCATCATGCTACGCGCGCTGGATTGGGTACCCGAGGTTCGCGCGCCTGCGCTCGAAGCCCTGCGCGCGCGCATCACCGGCGCTTACGCGCCTCACTTCGCGAACGCGCTGACCGGGGTTGTTCGCCTCGCGAGCGCTCACGAGCGTTACAGCGACGTTCACGCGATCGTCGACTCCATTCACAGGCTTTTGACGTCCCCGGACCACGCCTCCTGCCTGCTTAATGCGATGGAAAGCGACTCCCGCATAACGCGGCGAGAGGCGTTTAGGCTGGCGCTGCGAGCCACGGACGAAGTCGCGGAAAGGGCCGAGTTTCTCGCAGTCACGTCGCGCGACCTGGCTCTGCGCCTTCGCGCTGTGGAACACGCGCCCGAAGTGATGAGCGGGGCCACCCTCCAGTCCTTCTGCGAGCGCACGCTCGGTGACCCTCATTATGTTGTGCGCCGCGCGGCCCTCCGCGCCATCGCCGAACATTGCCCCACGATTGCCGACGAGGTGCTCCACGCCGCGCTCATCGACCGCAACGCCGCCGTGCGCGGAGTCGCCAGATTCCACCTGCTGCACTCAGGCACCATCACGCTCGACGAGATTCGCGATCTGTATCGTCACGCTTTAGCCAGCGATGCCCCCTCTCAACGCGCGCTCGGACTCCAGGGCTTGAGCGAAGTCGGTACGCCCGACGATGCCGCCTGTATGGCGACCTACCTGAGCTCCGAGCACTCCAAGACGCGGCGGCTCGCGATCAAGGCAATCACGCGACTCGACGCCGTACTCGACCACCATGAAACGCTCGTCGCGATGCTAAACGATCCGGTCGCCAGCGTCGCTGCGGCAGCGCGCGACGCCCTTGGCACAACTCCGAACCACCTCGATGGTCCCGCTCTCTGGGAGTTCTACGCGCATGCCCCGCTTGCACACACGCGGCGCGTTGCGATGCACCTTTTGCGGCGTCTCCCGATCTGGACACGGATCGCCTACCTTTTGCGCATTGCAGAAACATCTCCCGAGAATGCCCTGCAATCACTGCGTTCCTGGTGCAGACAAGCCAATCAGACCTTCACGTCGATGTCCGAAGACGCGTATGACGAGGCCGAGCGTGCGCTGAAGAACGCCCGGGGAGCTCTCCCGGATGGCATGGATGATACGATTGCCGGATTGCTTCAGGCGAAG
This sequence comes from Lujinxingia vulgaris, assembly GCF_007997005.1. Taxonomy (GTDB): domain Bacteria; phylum Myxococcota_A; class Bradymonadia; order Bradymonadales; family Bradymonadaceae; genus Lujinxingia. Next base: position 147,588 of record NZ_VOSL01000043.1, read on the forward strand.
CTAGCAGGATAGCCGACCCCGAATGGGTTTGCGCATTGCGACGCACCAATGATGACGCCGCGGCGATGTGTGGATTGAACGTCACGAACGATACCGTGTCCCCGACACTTAAGCTCGCGTACGCTCCGATTCAAAACACGTCCCCGACACGCAAGCTCGCGTGCTCTCCAATACAAAACGCCTCCCCGACGCCCGATCTCGTGTTTTGAATTCCCAAAACGCGTGCACGGCGCTCGATCTCACGATTTAGCCTTTTCCCTGAACAAAAAACGCCGGCGACCTCTCGGCCGCCGGCGTTTTTTGTTCATCTTCTGGCTTCGTTGAGCTCACCATCCAGGTCGTTGGGAACTCGACAGGAAACGCGTTGCGCTCGACCACCTTCTACGAATCGTCGCTTTGACTCGAGCTGGAGGCCAACTGACGAAGGTCAATGAGTGGCAAGCGAAACGACTCGCCAGCCTCGTCCATAAGCCTGGAGATCATAGGTCTCATATAGCTCAAAATCGCCGACATGATGCTGAGCCGACACTGCTTCTCGAACACCTCACGACTTAAACTTCCGTCCTGCCTGGCGATCGCAGCATATTCAATACGCAACTCGAAAGGCCCGTCCCCCTCCACCCACTCCACTTCAACTCGAAACGTTGTAATCGCCTCATTAGGATCGTACTCATCAATCCCGACGCCTCCCTGGAGCGATAGTTTGTAGTCGAGTTCTTTCAGGTCAAAACTCCCTCGTTCTTCCGAAAACTTAAAATGAAGCTCACGAAGCGAAGTCCCTATGAGCTGAATCGGACTCAAGTAGTCATTATCCATCAGGCATAAACCTCATCAGCGTCGTCCGAGGGGTTCCTACGCGCCATCCGAACCTGGACAACGTCGCGCCTGTCGGCAGCGTTATGGTCGACCGTCTCTCGGTTCATAGCCACTCTCTCATGAAAAATCGTACTCATGAACCGCTCCATCGGAACATTCCGTAAACACATGGCAGCTAGATGAGTGGATACGTCCTGCTCGTGGAGGAACATCACCTCGCTCCACGTCGCGACTGTCGCGAGCTCAAGGAGCGTCGACGCCCTTTGAGCGATCATTTCATTGAGGGTCGAGTGACGCTCGTAGTGATCTTTTACAACCGCTGCAAATCCGGGTTCCGATGCGGACAAGCGATTCAAACCTTGTCCCAAAACCGGCCCCTCGGGCTGCTCCGACAACTCAGCCCCGTAGGAGTGCAATGCAGAGACAATCCAATCCTCCGACGCAGAGTCGATAACCTCCAACGCTTGTTCGAGATCTTGTTCTAAGTCACGCGCCATCGCAAACCTCGCACTTTTTGATGATAGAAGGGTCAAAAACGACGATCACCATACGAAACCCCGCGACCAACTGAGTTCCCACCGACTGCGCCGTATCGTTCCCCTCCTTCAAATGTACCGCAATCCGTACGCCCTTTACAGGCGGCCGGCCGGCGACTTTCAACGCCTCCTGGGTCAAGTGGACCAGCGCACCGTCTCGCGTGAATCCGCGAGCCTCCAGGTTTTGAAGGGCTGCCTCGCTTCTCTTAGAAGGTGCGATCGAACGTGCCACTTTTCGCAAAGCGTTCTGAGCAAACACGGTGGTCAGATCAAGGCAATCGCTCAGATCGATCTCGGCTCTAATGACCCTGGGAGCCTGGTCGTCGACGATACGTGTCGCCCACCACCCGGCCGTTTTCTTGTCGTTATCCCAAAAGTAGATGCCCGGACCCAACCAACCCTTGTTCGAAGGCGGCCACGTGCCTTGTTGACTCACCACGAGGGCCTTCTCTTCGGAGCATCCGTGATACCCGATCGCTCTGTACGTAAAACTAGGCACGCGCACGTCTCCACGCACTACTTTGACAACGTCAATGATCCAGACTTTCTTTCCAGATCGAGGGCTCACCGACATTACCATCGCTCGCCCGGACTCCTGCCACAAGCGCCGCAACAAAAACGCCGGCGACCTCTCGGCCGCCGGCGTTTTTTGTTCATCACTTAACTTCGTTGAGCTTGCTTCTCGCCTTCGTTGCCCGCTCACCTCGAAGGTCGTCAGGCGCCCGCTACAGGCTCCCGGACGCCCGCACCGCTCGCCTCAATTCGCCACAAAGTTCAGAATCCGACCCGGCACAAAGATCACGCGACGAATCGTCTTACCCGTCAGGTGCTCCTCGACCTTCGGGTTGGCGCGCGCGAGCTTCACGACGGCCTCCTCGTCGACGTCTTTGGGCACGGTGATCTCCCCGCGCAGCTTGCCCATCACCTGGACGGCCAGCTCATAGGAGTCGTCCTCCAGCCACGTCTCCTCAAACGAGGGCCAGGGCGCGTTGATGACGGAGGGCTCATTCCCCAGGCGCTCCCAGAGCTCCTCGGCGGTGTGCGGGGCGTACGGCGCGAGCATCTGCACCAGCGGGGCGACCGCGCTCTTTGGCACCGTGTCGAGCTTATAGAGGAAGTTCACGTACTCCATCATCGCGGCAATGGCGGTGTTGTAGCGCAGCTCCTCGGTGTCTTCGGTGACCTTTTTGATGGTGCGGTGCAGCTGGCGCAGCGTCTCATCGTTGGGCTCGCCATCGACCATCGTCGTGCTCAGGCCCTCATCGCCGGCGACCAGGCGCCAGATGCGCGAGAGGAAGCGGTGCACACCGCTGACGCCGCGGGAGTTCCAGGGCTTGGTCTGCTCCAGCGGTCCCATGAACATCTCGTAGAGGCGCAGGCTGTCGGCGCCGTACTCGGCGATGACGTCGTCTGGGTTGACGACGTTGCCGCGCGACTTCGACATCTTTTCGACGATCTCCTCAAGCTCCACGCCGTGCTCGGGGTGGAAGGGAACGTCGTTCTTCCAGAGAACCTTGTCGGCCGGGATGGTGGCCGGCGAGAGGTCCTGGCGGTCGCCGACCTCTTTGAAGCTCACCGGCTCGCCAGCGGGGGTTTTGAAATACTGGTAGGTCACCCCCAGGATCATCCCCTGGTTGACCACCCGCTGGAAGGGCTCTTTGGTGGAGACGACGCCGATATCGTAGAGCACCTTATGCCAGAAGCGCGCGTACAAGAGGTGCAACACGGCGTGCTCCGCACCGCCGACGTAGAGGTCGACGGGCATCCAGCGCTTTTCTTTCTCGGGGTCGACCGGGGCTTCGTCGTTTTTGGGGTCGATGTAGCGCAGGTAGTACCAGCAGGAGCCGGCCCACTGGGGCATCGTGTTGGTCTCGCGGCGCGCCGGGGTGCCGTCGCGCGGGTCGACGGTGTTGACCCAGTCCTCAATCGTCGCCAGCGGCGACTCACCGGTGCCGCTGGGCTGGTAGCGCTCCACATCCGGCAGGCTCAGCGGGAGCTGCTCTTCGGGCAGCGTCACGACCTCGCCATCTTCGCGATGCAGGATCGGGAAAGGCTCACCCCAGTAGCGCTGGCGGCTAAAGAGCCAGTCGCGAAGTTTGTAGTTGATGGTCCCCTGCCCCAGCCCCCGCTCTTCCAGCCAGGCGATGATGCTCTTCTTGGCCTCCTTGACCTTCATACCGCTCAAGAAGTCCGAGTTCACAAGCTCGCCGTCACCGGTATGCGCGGCCTCGGTGACGTCACCGCCGGAGATCACCTCGACGATCGCCAGGCCGTGGGCTTTTGCAAACTCCCAGTCGCGCTCATCGTGGCCGGGCACGGCCATGATCGCGCCGGTGCCGTAGCCGTAGAGCACATAATCGGCGATCCAGATCGGGATGCGCGCGCCGTTGACCGGGTTGATGGCGTAGGCCCCGGTGAACACGCCGCTCTTCTCTTTCTGCAGCTCGGTACGCTGCAGCTCGCTCTTGGTCGCGGCTTCCTTACGGTAGGCGTCGACCGCCTCGCGCTGCGCCTCACTGGCCAGATCATCGACCAGGGGATGCTCCGGCGCGAGCACCATGTAGGTGGCGCCAAAGAGGGTGTCGGGGCGCGTGGTGAAGACGCGGATGTTGGCGTCGAGCCCGTTGGCGGAGCCGGCGTCGACCTTGAAGTCGACCTCCGCGCCCTGCGAGCGCCCGATCCAGTTGCGCTGCATGTCTTTGAGGTGCTCCGGCCAGTCGATGATCTCCAGATCCTCGAGCAGGCGCTCGGCATAGGCCGTGATCTTGAGCATCCACTGGCGCATCGGCTTGCGGATCACCGGGTGGCCGCCGCGCTCGCTGCGCCCGTCGATGACCTCTTCGTTAGCCAGAACGGTGCCCAGCGCCGGGCACCAGTTCACGGGAACCTCGGCGATGTACGCCAGCCCCTGCTCATAGAGTTTGAGGAAGATCCACTGCGTCCAGCGGTAGTAGTCCGGGTCGGTGGTGTTGATCTCCCGATCCCAGTCGTAGGCAAAGCCCAGCGCCTGGAGCTGGCCCTTGAAGGTTTCGATGTTCTTGACGGTCGTGTCGCGCGGGTGGGTGCCGGTGTTGATGGCGTGCTGCTCGGCCGGAAGGCCAAACGCGTCCCAGCCCATCGGGTGCAGCACATCGAAGCCCCGCGCGCGCTTAAATCGCGCCATGATGTCGGTGGCCGTGTAGCCCTCAACGTGCCCCACGTGCAGCCCGGATCCCGAGGGGTAGGGAAACATATCGAGCACGAAGAAAGAGGGTTTGGAGAGGTCTTCTTCGACCTTAAAAGTCTTGTTCTTCTGCCAGAAGGCCTGCCACTTGGGCTCGATCTGATCGGGACGAAAATCGGACATGCTCGGGCTCGTTTGGAAAAAGTCGGGGTTGAATCCAGCTGATACGCAGAGGGGCGCGCCCTCCGCACGGGCCGCGGAGGACGCAGCGGGGCAGGTGTAGCCCAGCCCCGAAACAGGGGCAAGGAGCGCTCACCCCCTAAGACGCCGGCTCAGGCGTCGGCGCCGTAGGTTTGTTGCAGGTAGGCGACGATGTCGTCGGACTCGAACATCGCGACGTCATGGTTGGGATCGATGAGGTAAGGCACCATCATGCGCCCCGAGAGCTCGCGAAATTCGGGGCGACGCGCGGAGCCTTTGGCGACGTTTTTGACGTGGTAGTCAAGGTTGAGCTCGTTGAGCGCCTCGCGCACCTTTCGGCAAAATGGCGAGGCCTCAAAGTTGTAGAGGACGAGCGTGGACTCAGGTTGCTGACGAGCTTCCAGGCCCGGGCGTACGCGGATGCCCTTCGGGCGCACGATCGTGGCCATGGAGCCCGCCACCGTGCTGGGAAAGCTCGTAGCTTTGTCGAGAAACCCGCGGCCATCACCGTAGTGTTGGTGCAGATGCTCGATGATCGCCTCCGACTCCAAAAGCACCGTGTCGGTGTTGGGATCCACAAGCAGCGGAAACTGCGCCTTGCCGCTGAGCTCGACGGCGCGCGCTCGCTTGACTTCGTCGTTCTTCGCGCAGGTGCGATCGATAAACTCCAGGTCGAGCTCACTCATCGCCTCGCGCACCTTGCGGCAGTAAGGGCAGCCCTCAAACTCATAGAGTTCCAGCGGCTGCGCCGGGCGCGGCGGGTTCTCGCGGTTGTACGAGCTCACAAAGAGCCCCCGACCGGCGCGCATCATCGAGACCATCAGCGAGTGGACGTTGTTCAGAGCAGACATGGCGATCCTTGAGCGCGAGCGCGCGCACGATGAAAAAAGATGAAAGAAGCGATGAGGTTCAGGGCCGGTCGACGCGCACGCGGTAGGACCAGGCCCAGCCCGGCGATCCGCACTCGGCGTCGCTGCCGGTGATCATGAAGAAATAATAGCCCGCCCCGAATTCCCCCGGCGCCCAGGGCAGCAGCGCGTCAAAGCGGCCGCGCTTATCAACCGGCACACACGTCTCCTCCCACTGGTCGGAGCCCACCGCGCGGCGGTGAATCGTGATGTTCGGAAAACGCCCCCGGTACTCCCCCTTGATGCGCTGCCCGGCGAGCCCCGCGCCGAGCTCCAGCACCGTGGGAAGTCGCTGCTCCAGAAAGATCCCTTGATGGGCGAAGGCATCACGCGGCAGCGTGGAGTAGTCGGTATCGTCACACGTCAGCGACAGATCGTTGCGCGAGGCATACGTCGCCCGCGGCAGCGGAAAGGCGTAGCCCATGCGCCGCGCCTCCTCAAATCGCACCGGCAGCGTCACACCGGCGAGGTTGGTCTGGGCGAAGTGCAGGTGCGAGCCGCTGGAGAAGCCGGTGTTGCCACACAGCCCCACGATCTGCCCGGCGCAGACCTGCTCGCCAGGCTGCACCAACGCCCCGAAATGCTGCAGATGGTAATAGGAGGTGTAGGTCCCATCGCCGTGGTCGAGCACGACGTAGTTGGCCTCCTCCACGCACTCCGGATCGGAGCAGCCCATATTGGAGTCGCCGCGCACCGACCAGACCACCCCGTCGCGCGAGGCGACCACCGGAGTGCCTTCTTCGCAGGCGAAGTCCACCGCGAACGCCAGATCTTCTTTATGGCTGATGTAGCCGTGAAACCCCTGGGTGACCTCGGCGCTATAACCCGCGCGAAAGGGGATCTTATGTTCGGGGGTGACCTGGTTGCGGCAGATGCCGCTTTTGTCGAGCTGGGCGCCGGCCAGGCAGACCGGCGAGGGGCTGCGGAAGGTCGCGCATCCCGCAGACAGGGCCGCCAGCGTCAGGGCAAAAGCGAGCTTCGCCCGCAGGAGCGCGCCGGCCCGATAGGGATGCGCCGCCGCGCTCTGAGACGTACCGACTGCTCGCACTGCTGATCACCTGTCGGCCTCCCGGAAAAGGAGGCGCCGCACCATCGACATCGTACCCGGGGGTTGCACCCGCGAGCGTCTGCGTTCAACGCGCTCGCCGGGGTGCAGAGTGGCGAGGATGATGGTGCCGCACCGCCACCACGTCAACCCGCCACACGGCGCCGGACGTTTTGACAGCACCGGAGCCTCGGTGACATCATCGCGCGCCTTACGCTCGGGGCCGCGTCGCCCCGCTTCTGGTTGAAGCCGCCACCGCCCCGCCCTTTTGCTCGCCACAGGACATCATGGAACCGATCACCTGGGCCATACTGACCACGCTGGTGCTGCTAGCCGGCGGCGGGGTCACCCAGGCCACCCGCCAGCGCCGCCGCGCCGTCGAGCGCGCCCAGCTGCGCCAGGCGCTGCGCGTCTCAAGGCCGGTGGGCAACACCCGGGTGTCGATCTTTGACGTGTACTGGGATCTGGGCGCGTCGAGCTGGGCGCTGGAGCTGATGCACCACCACAACCTATTGCCCTCCACCGAAGACGCGATCTTCGGGGCGTGGTCGCGGCTGGAAGATCTGGTGGCTGGCCACGGCAGCTACGACGCGTTTTTGGAAGACAGCCTGGAGGCCATTGGCGAGTTCTTCTCGGAGCATCGTGAGGTGGGGAGCCGCCGCCAGCTTCCGGCGCTCAGCTATGAGGATCGCCGGCTGCTGGAGGTTGATCCGGGCGGCGCACAGCCGGTGGAGGCCGACGACGATAACCTCCCGGTGCTGCGCCGCGCCGGGAGCGGCGTGCCCACGCACCAGGAAGCGCGCCAGCGGCGCGCGCTGCGAGGGGACACCCGGAGCGGCGGCGATTGGGGTGCCTCGCTGGGTCTATCGGAGCGGGGCTCGGCGATCTTCGACGTCGACCGCATCGGCAACCTCGACGCGGCGGCCGTGCTCGGCGCCTTTGTCAGCGGCGACCTTGGCCGACGCCTGGAGCAGTGGTGGAAGATGCGCCGGGTGCGCCAGCTGCGCGATGCGCTCGATAAAGAGTTGAGCGACTTCTACACCTTCTACGCCGACATCGTGCATCGCACCCCCGACTTCTACTCGCCGCTCTACGACGCCAGCCGCCGCTGGCGCGATGAGGCCACCCGCCAGCGTTTCGCTCGCAAGCACCGCGACCGGCGCGGAGAGCGCTGGGGCCAGGCCGCCGACCTCTTGAGTGAAGACGCCGTGGCCCTGGCCGAATCTCTGGCCGAGCGCGCCTTTAAGAACACCCACGACACCATTGAGACGCTGCACGCGCATGCGGCGCGCGGCAACGTGGCGATGGCCGGCTACCTCGTCTACCTCAACGCCCACGCCTTCTTCGCCGGACGCCACCCCGAGTATGGCGAACGTATGCGTCGCGTGGACTTCGCCACCCACCGCCTTCAAGAAGAGTTGCGCAAGTTGCGCGATGAGGGCGTGCTCTGAAGAACGCCCCTTCTGGCTCCGCTCATGGCCCGACTCAAAACATCGGTCTCAACGTACCAGCGGGTTATCCCACTGCCCGGCGTCGTTGAAGCTCACCGGGATGGAGCCGATCGGCGTCTCAAAGTGGCAGGCCCCGGAGACCTGCCAGGGGATCACCGGCTCGCGAATGATGCGCGAGGCGCTCTGCTGCGCCTCGGCAAAACGCACCGACACCGGCACATCGACCCGCGCGCTGCCTTTGGCCGGGATGCGCTGGTCGGGGCGCGCGCTGCCGCTGGCCAGATACGCCGAGAAGAGGTCGACGCGCCAGTCCACCTCCCGCAGCGGCAACGCGTACTCATTGGGGTTGGCCAGATCGAAGATCAATCCGAAGTTAAGTCCGCTCAAATTCAGCGAGCGAAACTCCACATCCCGCACCGAGGCGCGCGGCGCGGCGCACCCCACGACCAGCACCGCCGCACCAACAAGCATGAATAACAACCCGACGACGCGTCTTCTCGAAGTTGCGTTATCTGTCATGGGCTCTCTCCTGAGCAGAGTGCATGGTGGGCCGCCAGCGGCCAGGTTGAGCGAAATGGTGCGCCAGTGTGACCGGTTAGAGCAAGCGCGTTGACGCCGGTGCACACCATCGGTACAAGGTCCGCCCTTCGCGCGGCGCCCGCGGGCAACGCGCGATCGATCATCACCTGAGACCATCCGAGGCCCCCGATGAACAGCGCTAACTTTGAGCTCGATCTCCTGGATTTTCAGGGCGAGCCGATCGAGCTGAGTTTTGAAGCCCCGATTGAGGAGCTTGAGTGGCTTAAGAAAGGGCTGGAGTCCACCGGGTTTCGCCCCGCCGACGACGTGCCCTTTAAGGTCGACTTAAGCGCCCAGCTCATCGAGACCACGGTGCGTCTTCATGGCGAGGTAGAGGGCGCGCTGAGCTACGAATGTGGCCGTTGCATGCGGGAGCGGCGCTTCGAGCTTGACTCTTCGGTGGAGTTTGTGTTGATGTCTCGCGCTTCGTGGGAGGAGGCCTATGGCGATCGCGAAGAGATCGTGCTAAGTGCCGACGACCTCGACGTGAGCTTCTACGAGGGAGAGGTCATTGACCTCCGCCCGTTGATCGTCGAAGCCGTGGTTCTGGAGCTCCCCACCTTTGCGCGGTGCCCCGAGGAGGATAAAGCGTCGTGCGACGCGGCCTTCGAGGCGCACGTGGGAGAAGAGACGGTGGAGGCCAATGAGGCCAATTCCATCGATCTTCGCTGGTCGAAGTTGCGCGAGATCAAGCTCAAGAACGACGACAACGAATAAGTGACCCCGGCCCCGACTGATGTTGGCGGCTTTAAGGCAATTTTGATGAAGGCAAGGGCTGGGAGCCTGCGCCAGACAAGAAGCATGAGAGGAGGCTACCATGGCTGTGCCCAAGAAACGTAAGTCCCAGGCCAAGACGCGCTCGCGTCGCGCGAACCACGACAAGCTCACCGCCATCAAGCTGCAGCGCTGCCCGCAGTGCTACGCGCCCAAGCGCTCGCACCGCGCCTGCGCCGACTGCGGCTTCTACGGCGAAGAGCAGGTTGTTGAGGTGTGGGAGCAGTACTGATCCCGCACACCGACCTGGTCGGACCTGAAGATGATGAAGCAGCTGTCGCCGGTGATCCCGCCCGAATGTTGATCGGGGGCGGGTTTACCGGCGCGCTGCGTTTAACGCCATGAGGCAATGGTGACGCCTTTGAATGCGAGATTGAGAGTGACGTGAGCGAGGCGCAAAGCGCAGGCGATGCTTTAGCATGGTCGAGGATTTGCAACGCAGCTCAGGGTGCTCTCAATGCAGCAGACATGGCGTCAACGCTGGCTCATGACGTCGTAACGCCCGGAAACTTATGTCGACCTTAGCGCGTGTGATCGAGGTGATCTCGGAGGTCTTCGAGATCCCCGCAAAAGAGATTGGCCCCAACGACCGCTTCGCCGAAGATCTGGGCGTGACCAGCCTGGATGTGGTCAACCTGGTCTGGCGCGTTGAGGAGGTCTTCGGGCTGGGCGAGCTTCCCGAAGACGCGCTGGAGTCGGTAAGAACCGTCGGCGAGCTGGTGGCGCTGATCGAGCCGCTTCGCGGCGAGCCGAGTGAGGCGGTGGAGATCGACGACGTGGCGATCGCCGCCGATCACGCCGGTGTCGACTTCAAAGCCGATCTCTGCGCCTGGCTGCACTCGCAGCAAAAGTCGGTGCGCGATTTAGGCCCCTCCGACAGCGCCTCGGTCGACTATCCGGATTTTGCCGAGCGGGTCGGGCGCGTGGTCGCGCGCGGGGAGGCGAAGCTGGGGATCCTGATCTGTGGGTCGGGCGTGGGCATGTCCATCGCCGCCAACAAGATCGACGGCATCCGCGCCGTCCTGGTCACCAACCCGGTGCAGGCCGCCCTCTCCCGCCAGCATAATAACGCCAACGTGTTATGCCTGGGCGCCCGGCTCACAGGCCCCGATATGGCAAAGGCGTGCATCGAAGCCTTCTTGACCACGCCCTTTGATCCGGGCGATGACGGGCGCCACCGCCGCCGGGTCGCCCGCATCACCGAGCTCGAAGCTCGCGGCGACACCGACTCCTGATCCTCTTTTCGCAGACGTGTTATGCGCTGTCCCTTCTGTGGCCACCTCGAAGATCGCGTCGTGGACTCCCGCCAGGCTCGCGGAGGCGCGGCGATCCGCCGTCGACGCGAATGCCTGCAGTGCGAGCGGCGCTACACCACCTACGAGCAGATCGAGGAGGCCTTCCCGCAGGTCGTCAAACGCGATGAGACCCGCGAGGAGTACGACCGTCAGAAGATCGAGCGCGGCCTTCGCCTGGCCTGCAGCAAACGCCCCATCTCGGTGGCGCAGATCGAGGAGGTCGTCGACCGCTTCGAGGAGCGCATGCTGGAGCTGGGTGCGCGCGAGGTGACCAGCGACTGGATCGGCTCGACGATCACCACCGAGCTGCGCGATCTGGACCCGGTGGCCTACATTCGATTCGCCAGCGTCTACCGCGCGTTTAATAACATCGACGAGTTTCTCGACGAGCTGCGAGAGCTCGACCGATTTGAACGCGACCGTCACCCCTCGCCACCCGATGGCGACACCGACGAGCCGGCGACGAAGGACTGAGATCCCATGGCAGCGTCTTTGCAGAAGCCCACCGATGGCGAGTACATGGCCCAGGCCATTGAGCTCGCCCGACGTGCCGAAGGTCGCACCCGGCCCAACCCGATGGTCGGGTGTGTGATCGTACGCGATGGCGAGGTGATCGGGCGTGGCTACCATGTGCGCGCCGGCGAAGATCACGCCGAGATCGCCGCCATCAAAGACGCCGGCGGCGACGTCGAAGGCGCCGAGCTCTTCGTCAACCTGGAGCCCTGCAGCCACTTCAACCGCACCCCGCCCTGCTCCGACGCCATCATCCGCCATAAGATCGCGCGGGTGGTCGTGGGCACCATCGATCCCAACCCGAAGGTCAGCGGGCGCGGTGTGCGCCGGCTGCGCGACGCGGGCATCGAGGTTGTGGAGGGCGTGCTCGACGCGGAGTCGCGCGCGCTCAACGCGCCCTTCTTCAAACACATCACCACGGGCATGCCCTGGACGGTGGCCAAGTGGGCGATGACCCTGGACGGGAAGATCGCGTCAAGCACCGGGGACTCCCGCTGGATCACCGACGAGCCGGCGCGGGAGCGGGTGCATCAGCTCCGCGACCGCCTCGACGCCATCCTCATCGGCTCCGGCACCCTGCTGGCCGACAACCCTCGCCTGACCTGCCGCATCGAGGGCGGTCGCGACCCGGTGCGTTTCGTGCTCGACACCTCGTTGCGCTCCACCCCGGACCTTGCGATCTACAACCTCGACGACTCCGACGCGCCCACGATGGTGCTCTGCGCCGACGACGCCGACCCGACGCGCGCCGAAGCGCTGATGGCTCGTCCCAACGTGGAGGTGATCCACGTGGCGCGCGATGCCTCGGGTGGGCTCGATCTCGAGCATGTGCTGCGCACCATCGCCTCCCGCGATCTGCTGAGCGTGCTGGTCGAGGGCGGCGCCACGCTTCACGGCGCGCTCTTTGACCGCGGGCTTGTCGACTATGCCTACGCCTTTGTGGCCCCGAAGGTCGTGGGCGGAGGCGGACCTTCGCCCCTTGGCGGCCGCGGCTTTGAGCTTATGAACGACGCCGTCACCCTGAGCGCCCCGGCACTCGAACGTCTGGGCGACGACCTGCTCCTTCATGGCGAAGTGCCGGCGGAGCGCCGCGCACAGCTCCCTTCGATCTTCGACGAGGCTTAAACGATGTTTACCGGATTGGTCGCCGATCTCGGCGAAGTTCGCGCCAAACGCCAGGCTGGCGAGAACTGGGAGCTCACCCTCGCCACGACGTTTGACTTAAGCACCATCGAGCTGGGCGAATCCATCGCCGTCGACGGGGCGTGTCTGACCGTGACCCGGCTCACCAGCGATGGCTTCTGCGTCGACGCCAGCCCCGAGACGCTGCGCAAGACCACGCTGGGCGATCGCCGCATCGGCGACAGGGTACACCTGGAGCGCGCGCTGCGGGTTGGCGATCGCCTCGGCGGCCACCTGGTGCTCGGGCATGTCGATGGCGTGGGGGTCATTCGCAAGCGCAGCAAAGAGAAGAACGCCTGGCTCTTTGAGGTCGAAGCCCCCCCGGAGGTCGCGCCCTACCTCATCGACAAGGGCTCGGTCTGCGTCGACGGCGTCAGCCTGACGGTCAACTCCGTCGATGGTTCGCGCTTTGGCCTTGCGATCATCCCCTTTACATCCGACAAGACCAAGATCACCGACTACACCGTCGGTCAGCGGGTCAACCTGGAGGCCGACGTGCTGGGCAAATATGTCCGAAAGTTCGTCGAGCCCGACGCCACCGGCGGGTTGAACCTGGAGAAGCTCGCACGTTTCGGATTTCAATGATCCTTTCTGGAGGTAGCGCCGATGTCTGACGCCGCAATCGCTCGGGTAGAACGAGCACTCAAAGCCATCGCTAATGGTGAGATGGTGATCCTGCTCGACGCCGAAGAGCGCGAAAATGAAGGGGATCTGGTCATGGCCGCCGACAAGGTCACCCCGGAGGCCATCAACTTTATGGCCACCTACGGCCGCGGGCTGATCTGTTTGACGCTGACCCCCGACCAGATCGAGACGCTGGGCATCCCGATGATGGTCGACAGCAACACCAGCCCCTTTGGCACCGCCTTTACCGTCAGCATTGAGGCGGCCGAGGGTGTGACCACCGGCATCTCGGCGGCCGACCGCGCCCGCACCATCGAGGCCGCTGTGGCAGACGGGGCAACCCGCCACGACATCGTGATGCCCGGGCATATCTTCCCGCTGCGCGCCCGCGACGGCGGCGTGCTTGTACGCACCGGCCAGACCGAGGGCAGCGTCGACCTGGCTCGCCTGGCCGGCAGCAAGCCCGCCGGCGTGATCTGCGAGATCATGAACCCCGACGGCACCATGGCGCGCTTAAGCGACCTGGAGCGCTTTGCCGAAGAGCACAACATGGTGCTCCTCTCGGTCAGCGACATCATCACCTACCGGCTGCAGCGCGAGTCGCTGCTCGAAGTCGTCGAAGAGACCGAGCTCCCCACCGAGTTTCCCGGCGACTGGAAGGTGCGCGTCTACCGCAGCCGCGTCGATGACGCCGAACACCTCTGCTTTATCTGCGGCACCCCCGACGCCCAGACCCCCACCCCGGTGCGGGTGCAGCCCCGCGTCGACGGCTTCGACATCTTTTTGAAAGACGAGAGCGAGAGCGCCTCCTTGCTCGGCGACTGCATGCAGGCCATCGGTGAAGCCGGCACCGGCGTGATTGTCTATCTGGACAAGCCCGCCACCCGCGCCTCCGATCTGGTGCGTCGCTACGTGCACAAAGCCACCGAAGAGCTCAGCGAAGCCGAGAAGGCCCGCCAGGTGAATCAGCCGCGCCAGATCTTGCGCTCGCTGGGCATCGGCGCCCAGATCCTGCGCGACGCCGGTTGCGGCAAGGTCGAAGTGATGACCAACCGCCCCAAGACCATCGTCGGCTCCGACGGCTTCGGCATCGAGATCGTCAACCAGATCCCCATCCCCGCCCGCTCCCGCTGATCGCGGGCTAAGCGGTTGAATTTAAAAAGGATTATGTTATGACCAACACCATCGAAGGTGGCTTTCACGGCCAGGGCAAGCGTTTTGCGATCGTCTCCTCGCGCTGGAACTCCTTCTTCTCGGAGCAACTTCTCAGCGGCGCGATCGACACGCTTGTGCGCCACGGCGTCGACAAAGACGACATCACCGTGGTGCGCTGCCCGGGATGCTTTGAGCTGCCGATGACCGCCGCGCGCGTCAAACGCACGCTGAAGGTCGACGCGATCATCTGCTTAGGAGTGCTCATTCGCGGCTCTACACCGCACTTCGACTACATCGCTGCGGAAGCCACCAAGGGCATCGGACAGCTGGCGATGGATGGCGAGGTGCCGCTGAGCTTCGGTGTGATCACCTGCGACTCGCTCGACCAGGCCGTGGAGCGCAGCGGCTCCAAAGTTGGTAACAAGGGTGTCGAGGCCGCTATGGCCGCCCTGGAGATGGTCAACCTCTACGACGCGCTCTCAGGCTAAACGAGATTTTCCCATGATCGACAAGCAACGACGCGCGCGCCGAGCGGCGCTGCGCACCCTCTACGCGATCGACGTCTCGGGCTACGAGGCCCGGCACGCGCTGGAGACCATTCGCGCCACCCTGGCCGAGCCCGACGATCACCCGGCCCGTTACTGGGATCTGGTGGTCGCGCGGGTGCACGCGGTGATCGACAACCTGGCCGGCATCGATGAGGAGATTCGAATCCTCAGCCCGCGCTGGCGCATCGAACGCATGGCCGCGGTCGACCGCAACCTGCTTCGCCTGGGAGTCAGCGAGCTCCTGGAAGGAGAGACGGCGCCGCTGGTGGTGATCAACGCCTGTGTGGAGCTCGCCAAAGAGTTTGGCGATAAGGGTACCCCGGGCTTCATCAACGGACTCCTCGACCAGCTATGTCAGAACCGAAACATCACCATCGCCGCCCCCGACGAAGAAGAGGGCTGATCGTGGGTCTGGCCGGCGCCCTGCTGCTTTTAAGCGGGTGCATGCGCCAGCCCCCCGAGCCCAACCGCTTCGTGCCGGGCGATGCGCTCTACGAGCAGTACACCACCCGCGGAAAAC
The DNA here is from genome assembly GCF_007997005.1 of Lujinxingia vulgaris. Lineage (GTDB taxonomy): Bacteria > Myxococcota_A > Bradymonadia > Bradymonadales > Bradymonadaceae > Lujinxingia. The sequence goes on from NZ_VOSL01000043.1 coordinate 162,898, forward strand.
GCCTGATCTTTGACGGCCCCGAGGGCGCGCTCATGAAGGTGAGGCTGCGCTCAAAGCAGGTGCGTATCTACGACAGCGCGCTGCGCCCGGTGGGGCGAGTGCGTTTCGGTGAGGGCGATCAGGTGCGCGCCTCGACCTTCGGTGGCGAGGAGGCTCAGAGCGGGTGGGTCAGCGACGACGTCGCCGAACTCCCTGGCCACTGGCGGGTTGAGCGTGCCGACGAGCGCTGGGCGATCTTCGACGCCCAGGGCCAACTTCTGGGACTTCTCGAACCTCCGGCGCCTCGGGAGGGCGGCGACGCGCAGTTGCCGAAAGAAGCCCGCAACACCGCGTTGCCCGACGAACTCAGCGCCGACGACCATGTCCTCTACGCCGCGCTGACCTCACCGGGCGCCGCAGCGGCGCGCCCCGACGTGATGGCCAATAAGAGCGTCGCCCCGGCCCGCACCGACGTGGCGCTCGAAGATGGCGAGGCGGTCGTCGAGGCCAGCCACGCCGAGGCCACGGCTCGCAGCCTGGCGCACACCGTGACCACGGGCCACGACGACGCAGGCGTGTCGCGCGATGACGCGAGTTCCGAGCCGACCTCGGCTCAGACGCAGCGCCACACCTCGTCCCCGGAACGCGCTCCGACCCGCGGCTGGTCGCTGGCCCGCGACTACCGCGATCCTTCGCCGCTGACGATCGATCGCAGTGAGACTCAGCCCCGGGCCCTGGCCGAAAAGAGCGAGGTGCTCGTAGCCCCCGCGGCGGCCGCCGCATGGAGCGATGCGGCCCTGCTCGCGCTCACGATCGAAGCGCTCCCTCCCCTCGCGCGCCAGGCCCTCGCAAGCTGGGTGGATCGCAACCTCGTCGGGTCGACATCGCCTGCCGGCGCCCCGCAGCCATGAACCCGACGCCCCTCACGCTGACCTGGTACGGACACGCCTGCTTCGGGCTCCGCGCCGGTGATCACAGCCTGCTCATCGATCCCTACCGCCCGGGAGGTTTTGGCGGGAAGATGGCCCTGCCTCCCATCGACGACACCTTCGACGCGGTCGTCGTCACCCACGAGCACGACGATCACGCCGCGCTCGACGCCCTCATCCACCCGGCTCCCCGCATAGAGACCGGCCAGCTCGGCCCCTTCACCATCGCCCGGACCCGGGTCTTTCACGACGAGTACGGCGGCCGACGGCGCGGCGGCACGACCGACATCCTCAGCGTGGAGGTGTCCGGCAGGCGCCTCGTTCACCTGGGAGACGTTGGCCACAGCCCTCGCCAGGGAGACCTCGACGCACTGCGCGCAGCAAGGCGCATCGACCTCCTCATCGTGCCGGTGGGCGGCTACTTCACCATCGGAAGCGCCCAGGCCTGGGAGTGGTGCCGCGCGCTCAGCCCGCGGGTGGTCGTGCCCACCCACGCGGCCGACCCTCGCGTCGACTTAAACCTTCGCCCCATCGCTCATTTTCTGGCCAGCTCACCCCTGCCCGTCGAAGAGGTCGGGAGGAGCGTTGAATGTGGTGAGGCACTGCTTAGTTTTAGGAACAGGGTGATCGTGATGGGTACGTCGGCCCATAGAAGCCACGCACTCACCCCGAGACACCCGGCGGCATAGTCTATGCATGCTCGCAGCCTGGCTTGTTGGGAACAATTCGCCTCGCTACGATGGTTCTAAGAGTGAGCGCGCAGGCTTCCCGGCCCGTTTCGTTCACTGGTGATGTGGTAACCAAGAGGGTGGCGCCCCATGGAAGTGCAGCGATTTGAACAAGCCATTTTGAAGATGGCCTTTGAGACCGACGCCCGGATCACGACCGCCTCGGTCGCCTACTACCTCGGGATCCCTTCGAGGGAGGCCAATCGCCTGCTCAATCAACTTCTCGAAGAGGGGGTGCTCGAGCTCGACAGCGACGCCGACGGTAACCTCTACTACCAGGTGCCCAACGGCCAGAACCTGCACGCGCCGCCGCCTCGCCAGCAGACCGACCCGAGCTGGCAGGAGCTGGAGGCGGCCGCCGATATCGCCGCGGGCCGCACGCCGGCCCAGAATCCGGCCCCCACGCCGAGCTCTGCTGCGTCGCCCTCACAGCCGGCGCCGACGCCCGTCGATCCGGCGCGCTCCCCCTTCGGCGCAACCCTCGATGACGCCGCCGAAGCTCCGGCTTTTTCACCACGGCAGCATTCCGATGCGCCGCTGCAGCGCTACCCCGAGGCCGGGCGTTCCCCCGCAGAACGCGCACAACCCGACTTCGCGCCGCCTCCCGGCACCTCCCGCGAAGCCTGGCTGGACTATGGCGTGGTCTCTTCGCGTCGCGACCGCCCCACCCTCTCGCACCGCGAGGGCTATGATGGCGGCCTGCGCTCGCCCGAGCGCTTCTCGACCACCGCCACCGCCGGCTGCGACACCAACTCGGTGATCGTCGACGCTGCCGCCAGCTGTGAGCCCAAACCGCTCGCCAACCAGCGCGCCACCGTCGTCTCCTGCACCGGCTATGAGGCGACCTCCTACGCTCAACCCGAGAGCTCGCCCTTCGGCTTTGCTGTCCCGCGCCCCTCCACCGCCCTGGCCCCGGCCGGCGGCGGCGAGCTCGCGCTCAGCCAGGCCAATGCCCTCGATCAGCCCGAGCATCAACCGGGTATGGCGCTCTTGCTCAGTCTGATCCTCTGCGGCACCGGCCAGATCTACAATGGCGAGGTCAGCAAAGGCATCATCATGATGGTGCTCTGCATCCTCCTGTGGCTGGTGCTCCTGGGCTGGGTCGTGCACATCTGGTCGATCGTCGACGCGGTCGTTGTCGCCGAGCGCATCAACCGCCAGTCCTCTCCCTGAACACCCGGAAGTCCCCTGAAATCAGGCCGCCGCGTCCCTGCGCGGCGGCTGGAGCTTTGCCTGCCTTTCGGCTAGGGTGCCTCCCGATGTGACATCGTCTCGGAGCCCCTATTTCCGCGCTGGCATAAGCCTTGCTGAGCCCGAGACCGTCCCTTTTTCTGTTCGGTCGGAGCTCGCGCTTGGCCCTCTATCGCCTGCACATCCTGCTTCTCACCCTCGGCGCCGCGCTCGGTGCCGGGTCGTGCTCCTTTGTGGACTTCGAGACCAGCCCCTACGCCCCCCGCGCCCTGCAGGCTGTCTACTCCGAACATGACGACCTGACCTACCTGGTATGGCGCATCGCTGATGTCGCCGACCCCGAGCTCCTGACCTACGAGCTCTGGGAGGATGGCGAACTTCAACCCATCGATCTGAGCGACGCGCCCATGCCCTCGGAGCCCTTCGCCTGCGATCGCCTTTACCTCTGCCTGCAATACCAGGTCTCCGGCTTCTGGAGCCCGCCGGGCAACGGCACCGCCCTGCGCGCCACACACAAACGTTTTGGTCCCATCCCTTCGGCACCTGTGCGGCCTCAGCAGATCACCGCAAGCTTCGAGATCGCACCGGTCGCCACGGCCAACAACCGCTTCGCCGACGCCGGCCTCTTCGATGTCCTCTCGGCGATCAACCTTCCGCACCGCCGCACCTTTGAGTGGGTTCTCGTCGATACGCAACCCGGCGAAGACGACGCCCCCTGCGCAAGCCCTCCGGCCGAGGGGTGGCAACGCCTCAGCGATCGGGTTGAGCTACCCCAGAGCTGGACAGACAACCCTCCATGCATGGCCGTGCGCCCCCGGCGCTCCGACCAGCCCGCGCGCCACATCGTTGCGCGCCTGGAGCCCGGCCCCGTGCTCCACGTCGCCGAGCTCGACCACAGCATCGAGGCCATTCGTCATCCCACGCACATCGCCTTTCTGGTCGATCTTCAGGTCACCAACGCCGGTCGCTGCCAGCAGATCGTCGACGCGGTGCGCCAGACCATCCTCAGCGAGTTCGCCGAGGAACAAAAACCCGTGCGCGAGCTCGGGGTCTACTACCCCCGCGACCGTCAGGGCCAACCGACCTCCGGCTGCGACCAGGCCACCAGCATCGACTACCCCATCAACGACATCCTCGCTGAGGGCCGCAACGCGATGGCCGACGAGGTCGAGCGCTCCGCACTCACGCTGGTCGTCATCAACAACCTGCAGCTGACCGCGACCCCCGAGAAGTTGGCGCAGCTCCAGGCGTTCAACGCAGCCACGGAGCTTCCCGACGCCCCCTACAGCTTCGCCTGGCTCGTGGGCTCGGAGGCCTCGTACCCGGGCATCACCTGGTCCTGGAACACCCCGTGGCAGGCTCTGGAGAGCCGCGACTTTGAGCCGCCGCTAAGAGCCGCCGTCCGCTACATCTTCCCCCTGACCAGCACACCGCCCCTGGAGAACTATGAGCTGGAGCTGCCGGTGCCTCCCGGCTCTCGAACCCCGCAATACCTCAAGCTCTGCCAACTTCTCCCCCTGCCAACGACCTACATCGCCGGGCGCCGAGAGTACCCCGTGAACGCGCATCAACTCGAATGGCCGACCGGCGAACTTCCGCGCCTTCGTTACGCGCTGACCACCACCGAATTTGCGTATTATAACGACTTTTATGGAGGCTCCATTGAGGTCGTCTACGAGGTCTGCGACGCCTTCTGCGACAACGCATTTCAGGGCCGCAACGGCCTGACCTACGGCTCCTGGCTCAACGCCCCCAACGCCTGCCAGTGGGGGGCGCCATGAACGCCTCCTTACGCCCGGCCTTGCTCCTGGTCATCGCGACCGCCGCGCTGCTCGCCAGCGCATCGACCACCCATGCTCAGGACGCCCCGGCCGGCAACGGATCAACCTCCTCCGCCCAACCGCTGAGCGCACGCCCCACCGTCGAAGATCGCCTCGGCGATAAAGACGCCCGCTTCTTCGCCCACGCCACCGGAACCTGGCTGATTCGCAACGACTTCTACGACAGCCCCGGCTACGGACTCGACGCCGGTTACTACTTCAACGAGCGATGGGGCGCCGAGCTCCGAGTGCTCCGCCTCCACAGCACCCTCTCCCGCGCCGGCAAGACCGTCTTGCAGCAGAGCGGCCTGGCCCCCGATCTGCGCGCCCCCGATGTGTGGCTGAGCGCCGGCGTGCGCACATCTGTGGGCTACGCCAAGATCCTCCTCTGGGATCGCTTCGTCACCCGCTTCGATCCCCAGCTCGTCGCTCACGCCGGTGTGCTCTTTGCCGAGGAGCGCATCGCCCCGAGCGTTGGCCTGGGCCCCGGCGTGCTCGTGCACCTGAAGTGGGATCTGCAGGTCAAATTCGATCTTCTGCTCACCGCGAACTTCGAGCGCCGCCAGCGCGGCATCACCCCGGCCTTCGGGGTGCTCCCCACGCTGAGCTTCGGCTGGTCCCCTCCGCGCGGAGGCCAACGATGACCCCGCGCCCCACCATCACCACAGCGCGCCTGGGCCTCACCCTGGCCGCGCTCTTGCTCTCGGCCTGCATCCCCCTCGACACCGTCGATGACCCGGCGCTCGGGCCTTTTGATGCCCTCCACCGGGGCGATCTCAGCCAGGCCGAGCAGCGCCTGGCCCACCGCGTGCAGCGCGGCCCCCCTGGCGAGCTCGATCCCATCGCCCGCGACCTCATTGACCTGGCGACCTGCGTCGTGCCCACTGCCTCCGGCGACCTGGCGGGCCATCATACGACCTCCGACGCGCACCTGCTCGCAAGCCTCATCGCGCTCGAAGACACGCGCCGCCTGCGCCTGATCCGCCAGTCCCTCAACCTCCCCGCCGAGCGGCGCGCCGGCTGGCACCGCGGCACCATTCACACCACGCTCACCTCCCGCGACGCGTTCAACACCGAGCCCGCCGACGTGCCGGCCGACACGGTGACCTGGCCCGCGCACACCGAGCGCTGGCCTGGCGAGCGGCCAGCGGCCGTGGCGATCGACTGGGAGTGCGAGTCGCTTGGAAAACGCGCGCGCGATATCTCAAGCCACACCTGGCTTGCCCGCGAATCCGATCAAACCCGCATGGCGCTTGAACTTCTCGACATCTCCGACGGGCCCGACCTGCCACAGCTGCACGAGGCGTTGAGCGCACACCTCGTCGATCTTTCGCTGAGCCGGCTGGAGCGCACGCCCGGCACGCAAACGCCTCAACAGATCGTCGCCCTGGCCCGCGAGCGCGCCCACGCCACACTCGCCGCCCGCGACGCGCTCCATCACATCCAGCGCGTCAACGCCCGCGCGCCCTCCCCCGGCACCCTGGCCAGGCAGGCCTCCCTGGCCATGGCCACCGGCGAGGTTGAGTTTGCCAGCGACGCGTTGCGCCTGCTCAGCGAAGAGCTCAAAGGCCCCATCGCCCTGGCCGCGCGCTACCTTCGCCTGCGCCTGCTCTGGCTTCAGGGCCGCTTCGACGAAGCTGCCCATCTCGCGCTGCCTCTTCCCCCGCCGCAGTCCGGTTACTTTGAGGCCCACGCCTACTTCGGTGTCACGGCGCTTCGCCGCAGCGGCCGCACCGACGCCTTCCTGGGCGCCGCGCGCGAAGCCCTGCGTGACCGCGACCGCGCCCAAAACCCCTACCTGGGCGCCGTCTATCAGGAGGTGCTGCGCGAGCTGGCCACCTACCAGGTCGACGCGCGCACCTTCGAGATCCTCGAGGAGTTCGGGCCTCGCAACAAGCTCCTGGAGCGCGTCGCCGAGCTGGCCGATGTGGCCATCGACGCCGGGCGCCCCCGCGTCGCCGAGAGTCTGGCGCAACATCTCCTCAACGAAGATCGGGACGCGCGCCGGCGGCCGCGCTACCACGCCACACAAGCGCTGGCGGCCTTCCTCCTCGACGACGCCCCCGCCTTCGTCGACGCCCTTCGCCTCATCGCCCCTCGCCCCGACGCCATCATGGAGGTGATCCCCGCCCGGCGACGCGCCACCTTCTTCGCCGAAGCTGACGCCCAGCTCGCGCGCGTGCTCCGCGCCGCGCTGCCCCTGATGGCCGAGTGGGGCGACTCCCCCGCTGACCAGGCCCGCCGCCAACGCTGGCTCAGCCTGATGATCGAGGAGCTTCAACGCTTTATGCGCACCACCCCCGACTCCGCGATCGGCGAGGAGCTTGAAGAGCTCTACCACCTGGCTGGCGAGCTGCTGGAGGATCATCCGCGCGGCTACGCCGAGCGGGTGGGCCGCGATGAGGCCACCGCGCTGATCCTGGGCACCGTGCACCTGCCCCCGGCCTACCTCGCGCTCGACGCCCCCAACCCCCGCATGAGCTGGCCATCGGTGCGTTCACTTCTTATCGTGCCCCGCGATCAGGGCGCGCTCAACGCGTGGCCCTCGGGCTTTGATTTTGAGCGCGACGCACGCCCGCAATCCAACACGTCCGACGAGCAACCCGCCGAGGCGCCATGAACCATCTGCTAAAATGCGCATCAGCGTTGGTGATCATGGCCATGTTCACCCTCGGCCTGGCCTCACTTGCCCCCGCCGCCCATGCCGTATGCTTAAGCGGGCTCTTCGGCGCCAAAGACGATGACAAACCGGCGGAGAACGGCCCGCGCTGCACCTTCCACGAAGACTGCGCCGAGGGATTCTCCTGCGTCGATATGGTGTGCCTCTCACCCGAAGCCATCGCCGAGCGACAGGCACAGGCCCGGGCCACCGAGAGCGATGCCACCACGGTGGCGCCTCCCTCTCAAGCCCCATACGACGGCGGCGCCGACAGGGTCTGCGGCCAGAACCGCCGCTGCCGCATCGAACGCCTTAAAGAAGAGCAACGCGCGCGCCGCCATCTCGACATCGCCCGCCAGCAGCTTCAGACGCGCCGCCAGGCCGAGGCCATCCTGGCGCGCCGCGAAGAAGACATCCACCGCCTCGACAAACCCTGGCTGGTCGGCTTCACCGCCCGCTTCTTAGGCCCGGGCGTGCTCGTCGGCCGCACCTTCTTAGGCGGCCACCTGCGCGCGGAGGCCACCGCGCTCTTTGTCGACCAGTACTTCTACTACCAGCCCGACGACCCCTCCCTGGGCTACGTCGACGGCAACCAGTCCTTCATCCTGGGCAGCGCCCAGGCCACCTACCTGCCCTCCACGCGCTGGTTCTCCCCCTACCTCAGCGCCGGCTTCAGCATGGCCTCGGGCGACTTCTCCAGCTACGCCGGCGGGAGCAGCTCCGACACGCAGGTCAAATACCACCTGGTCACCGCCGCGGTGGGCTTTGAAGCCCAGTTTAAGATCGGCCTCAACGCGCGCCTGGGCGTCACCCACGGCCGGGTGCTCTACAACCAGGTCAGCTTCGCCCCCGGCGCCTACGACCAACAGGCCCGCGACAACCTCCGCGCCTACATGAACTCCGACGGCCTCTTTAGCTTCGACTTCACCCTGGGATGGGCCTTCTGATGATGATGTTGAATTCACGCCAAAACCTCCCGCGCCGTGCACCAGCCTCCGTCACGCTGGCTCTGCTCACGCTCTGCGGATTGCTCGCCATCGCCTCGCCGGCGTGGGCACAATCCGCCGATGAACTTCGCCTGGACGACGCCCCCGCCTCCGAGGACACCTCGGGCGACGAGGCCGAGCAGGGCGATGACGCGGCGGAACCCGCCAGCAACGAAGCCAGAGTGCGACCGGCCCCCACCGCCGAAGATCGCCAGCGCCAGGCCTCCGAGAGCGTCGCGCGCCAGCTCCAGACCAGCGCCAACAGCGTCACCCTCTACCAGCTCGCCGAAGAGATGGTCGACGAGGCCCTCTCCGACATCGCCGACCTCAACCCGTCGGTCGTCGCCCCGGTGGCGGTGCGAAACCTCGACGTGTCGCCAAACCTGAGCATGCATTTTGGCGACTTCGTACAGAGCACCTTCGTCTCGGCCGTGGCCAACCTCACCGACATCCGCATCAAACGTTGCGTGGCCTGCCGCGCGATGCGCTCTCGCGTCGAAGGCGACGACTGGGTGGTGAGCCTGGGCCTGACCGAACACGAAGACTTGCGCCGCGAGGCCGAGCGCCTGGGCGTCAAAACCTACCTCGACCTTCGCTTTCATTTCTTCCCCGAGGCCAACGTCGCCGCCATGCAGCTGGAGATCTTCCGCGCCGACGACGGCGCCATCCTCTGGAGTCAGACCTACCGCTCCGACGCCACCACCGCCGCGATTTTGCGCTCCGGCGACCGCGTGGTCGGCCGTGCCGAGCGGGTGCGGGAGCTGGAGCGCAAGATCGAAGAGCGCCCCTACTACGGCCACATCCTCTACCTGGGCATGAGCACCATCCCCTACGACGGCCCGGCCGGCGCCATCACCGGCGCGGCGCTCGGCTACCGACTCTATGAGCGTTTTGGCGAAGATCGACGCTACCTTTTCGGGGTTGGCGCCGAGGGTTTTGCCAACTTCTCCGACGCCAACGGCCTGCTCGGCGCCTTTGTCGGCGCGACCTTCCAGCGCGAGCTGCTCCCGCCCAACCTCAACAGCTTAAAGCTGCGCACCGGCCCCACCGTGGGTGGCTTCTTCGCCGGCAGCGAGGGCAACTCCTTCTCCGCAGAATGGGGCCTGGACGCCGTGCTGCAGTTCCGTCTCGGAGCCGGCATCAGCCTGATGTACTTCCTCCCCACCGAATACGCCGGCTACGACCTGGGTGGCTTTGGCTTTAAAGCGCGCGCCAGCTTCAACTGGTAATTCGACCGAAGGATTCGACGTGAACACTCGCCAGACACTCCTGATCGCCGCCGGGGCCCTGCTTTTGAGCGCTTGCGCCAACAGCAACGAGGTCGCGCAGACCCCGATCATCGTGCCCTCGGCCGCCACCTCCGCCCCGCAGTACCAGGGCGATGGCTCCATCCCGCCGCAGCGCTACGTCGTACGCATGAGCGACGGCTCCCGCGACTGGGAGGTGGAGTTCCCGGAAGTCGCCACCGGCTACGAGATGCGCATCCCGCTGGGCGACGAGGGCGAAAAGAGCGACGTCTACCCCACGCATCACCCGCTCACCCCGGCCGACCGCGAACTCATTGAACATCTGCGCCGCACCAACCCCAACTTCGAGCGGGAGGGCACCTTCGTCGACGGCGAACACGCCACCGACCGCATCGCTGGTGAGGTGGAAGCCGAGCCGCGCCGGCGCCCCGAGGGCCGCGCCGAAGACGCGCCCGCTCCAAGCCGCCCCAGCTACTACCGCGGCGTCGAAGAGATCAAACGCCTGGCCGCCTCCGGCAACCACGAGATGGCCATGGTGCACCTCACCGACCTGGAGCGCTATTACCCCGACGACGTGCAACTTCTGATGATGAAGGGCACCCTCTGGAGCTTTCTGGGCCGCGAAGCCCTGGCTCGCCAGGCCTGGGAACAGGTCTTGCAAATCGAGCCCGACAACCGCGAAGTCATCGATGCGCTGCGCCAGCTCGACCAGGGCCCCGACACCGAAGATCTCGACTGAACACAACGCCTTCCTCACCCGCAGCGCGCGCCTCACCGGCGCCCCCTGCACGGAGATACCATGCACGTTTTCATCGGCGCGCTGATCGTCATCGCCACATTTCTGACGGCTTTTCAGTACATCAGTCAGGAGTTCAGCGGTTTTTTCAACATGTACTCCGCCATCCTGCTCGGCGGGGTGCCCATCGGCCTGATGATCCTCACCTACCGATTCGGCGTCATCGGCTCGGCCTTCAAGGGCCTGGGCCGCGCGCTCATCGGCAACCCGGCCTCCGAGCGCGATCGCCTGGTCGAGCACCTGCTGGCCTTCGCCCGCGCCATCCGCTCCGAGCGACCCGCCGAAGCCTCCGCCATCATCGAGCGCGAGCCCGACCCGATGTTCAAACACCTCGGCCGTCAGCTCCTCCAGCAGACCCACGCCGAAGAGCTTGAGCTCGACGCCCTGGTCATCGGCCGACGCGAGCTCTCCACCTTCCAGAATGGCGAGCGCGTCTTTGGCAGCCTGGGCGACTTCGCCCCGGCCATGGGCATGATCGGTACCGTCATCGGCCTGATTCAACTTCTGGCCAACATGCGCGACTTCGAAAAGCTCGGCCCGGGCATGGCCATCGCCCTCTTGACCACCTTCTACGGCCTTCTGCTCGCGCACCTCCTCTACCTTCCGCTCGCTCGCCTGATTGGCCAGCGCCGACTGCAACGCGCCGAGAACTTAAACCTGGTCGTCGACGCCATGCTCAAGATCGCGCGTCGCCGCCCCCTGCATGAACTTCAGCAACTTCTCAGCGAGGGACGCCAGGCCGCGCTCACCCCGGTCGAGCCCTCCAGGAGGAGCGCGTGACACAGCTGATTCAGGAGCGCTTTAACGAAGACGTCCCCACCGGACAGGCCGGCTGGCTGGTGAGCTACGCCGACATGATGACGATCCTGCTCACCTTCATGATCCTGCTCCTCTCGATCTCGACCATCGCCCAGACCAAATACGATCTTCTGGTCCAGGCGTTCACCGGCTCGCGCGCCGGCAACCTCCACGAGGTTCAGGAGAAGATCGATCGCGTCATTGAAGAGCAGGCCCTCGGCGGCGAGGTGCAGACGTTGTTGGATGATGAGGGGTTGAAGATTCAGTTCTCCAACGCGCTCCTCTTTAACTCCGGCAGCGCCGAACTCTTGCCGCGCGCGCTGGAGGTCTTTGGGCCGATTGAGCGCCACCTCGTCGACGACTTAGGCCCGACCTACGGTCTTGTGATCGAAGGCTATACCGACGACGTGCCGGTGGTCTCCGGGCGCTACCGTTCCAACTGGGAGCTCTCCACCTCGCGGGCGATTCACGTGATGGAGCGCCTTGCCGCGGCCGGCCTCGATCGCCGCCGGATGTCGGTGCAGGGTTTTGCCGACACCCGCCCGGCCACCGAGGTCGACCTCTACGACACGACCACCGTCGACGCCCTCGATGAGGCCGCGCTCAACGAGGTCCGCGGCGCCAACCGCCGCGTGGTCATTCGCATCGACGCGCTCGATCCCGATCTTGTGCAACGCCTCTACCCCGACGCCGACTCCCCGGGCGACGCCGTGCCGGAAAGCCCCCAGGAGATCTTCTGATGCTACGTGCCCGACACCACCTTATCTTCGCACTTCTTGCCGCCACCTTCGCGCTCTGTGCGTCTCCAGCGTTTGCCCAGGGTCGCACCGGTGAGCGCGCCGCCATCGAGGGCACCCGCGCCCAGGCCGAGGCTCTGGCCCGCGCCGAGCTCGAGGGCCTTTTGAGCCGCCTCTGCCCCGGGCGCTGCGAGCTTGTGGAGCTGCGCGCGGTGGTCGAGGCCCCGCGCGCCGTCGGCCGCGTCACCCCGGGCTTTGGTGACGCTGTGGCCGGCTCAAGCTACGAGACCCGGGTGAGCCGCATTGAGGCCACGGTGCTCCTCGACAGCAAGCTGCCGCAGAACTTCCGCGCCAACATCGCGCGCATGGCGCAGTTTCGCCTGCAAGACATCGCCCCCACCATCGAGGTGCGCCCGGAGTTTTTGGACTTCCCCGAGCCGCAGCTCCCGCCGATGCCTCCGATGATGCAGGAAGAGCCCCGGCCCGCCCCGCGCCCCGCACCTCTGCCGCCGATGCCCGAGGTTGACGATCCGGAGCCCGAACCGGCAGCCGAGCCCGCTCCCGCCGCCGAAGTTCCCGCCGACGAGGGCCGCCCCCTCTGGCAGGACGCGCTGCCCTGGATCGCGCTCCTGGCCACTCTGCTGATCTTGAGCTTTTTGATCATCATGATCTTGCGCCGCCTCGAAGCGCTGACCGATCGCCGCAATGAGCCTGCCCCCGAGCCCGCCCGCCCCGCCGACGAGGCTCCCGACGCCCGCCCACGCGCGATGCCCGACGTCGACCGACTTCGCGACGAGCTCAAGCACTCGCGCCCGGTGCTCAACCGCATGCTCCGCGCCTGGATCACCGACGAGCCCGCCGAGGTCGCGCTCCTGGTGCGCCTCGTCGGCTCCGACATCTTAAGCGACGTGCGCCGCGACGCCTCGCTGCGCGCCCCGATGGAGACCATCGCCGAAGAAGTCGCCCGCCGCGACCAGGCCCTCGACGCCGAAGAGGCCCACGCCATCGCCGAGAAGGCCCGCGCGCGCCTGACCGCCCAGCAGGTCCTCGACGACGGCTCCACCGACGCCGAGTGGGAGTTTCTCGAAGGCCTGGGGCTGGCGCATATCGCCACTCTGTTGGAGAGCTGCACCCGTCGGGAGCGCGCCTTTGTGCTCACCCGGCTCTCGCCAGTGGTGCGCTCGCGTTACCTGGAGGGGCTGGAGAGCGAGGAGCGGCGCGATCTTCTTCTGGAGACCAGCGACGCCGACTCCCTCTCCCGCACCCAGGCTCGCGAGCTCGCCGCACGCCAGCGCGCGATGGCCGAGGAGTTCATCGACGCCGGCCGCGAAGCCCAGGGCCAGGCCTCCATGATGCTCGAGATGATCGAAGCGCTCGCGCTGCGCGAGCAGGAAGACATCCTGCGCGATATCCTCGCCAAGAAACCCGCCGTCGCCGACGTCGTCCTCTCCCAGATGGTTCTGGAGTCGGCGGCGATGCACGTGCCGGATGAGCCTCTGGCCAACGCCCTGCACCGCATCCCCGTCGAGACGCTGGCGCTCTTTATGCGCGGCACCCGCCGCGACATCGCCGATCACCTCCTGGCGCGCGCGCCCGCCTCGACCCGACAGGCCCTGGCCACCGAGCTCTCGCTGGACATCCCCTCCACCCGCGCGGAATTTCTGGAGGCGCGCCGTACCTTCTCTCAAACACTGCGCACCACCCTGGCACGCGATGGCTTTGAGGTCGCCACCTACAACGCCAACGCGCTGCGCCGCGGGGCCCACGCCCGACAGGCCCCGCCCACCGAGCCCGAGGTCCTCTGATGCGACGCCTATCACTAATGGTATTGTTGGTCGCCCTGGCGTTCTCCGCCCTGAGCAGCTGCACGCTGATCCGCTACATCGATCCGCCCCCGCCCCCCGGCGAGGAGCCCGATCCCAAAGTCGTCGACGTGCTCGTGCTGGTTGACCTTCCCCGCGGCTCGGCCAACCTGATGGCCGGCTACGCCGGCTTTATGGAGATGTTCGAATACGCGCTTGGCGAGTACAACATCGCCACCCGCCAGGTCGCTATCGCGCCGCTTTACCGCCGCCAGGGCGACACCCCGCCCCTGATCTACGGTCGCCCCTCGCTGACATCCACCTCCGGGCAAAACGAGGTCACGCCCCGCAACGACGGCAGCAACTTCCGCGAGCCCACCCCGGGAGACGAAGACACCTCCGAGCCTCGCCCCGAACCCGACGAAGAACCCACCCCCGATGAACCCAATATCGGCGAGCCTCGATGGGACGACATCGGCGGCGGGCCCGGCCAGAACTTCGGCCTGGCCGAGACTCTACTCTACTACATCGGTGATGACGGCCAGCGTCACCTCGACACCCGCACTGAAGTCCCCGGCGAGAACCTCGCTGCGCTCGGCCTCGACCTCGACCGCGCCACGATCTTCGATCCGACGGGCACGATCACCGACTCCCGCGCCTACTTCAAAGAGGCCGCTGACGGCTTTGTGGTGATCTACCTGACCGGCACCTCACGCCCCTGCGCCCACGGCGACCAGGCCTGCCAGCTCGACGGCAAAAACCCGGCGGCCTACTTCAGCGCCACCGACGACGCCAACCTCGCAAGCTGGCTCGCGCTGCCCGGCCCCTCCGGCTTAAGCCCCGCACGCATCTTCCACATGCCGGTGGCCAGCGCCGAGGAAGTCTCCTTCGACCAGTTCGCCGACCGCTGCCTGGCCGAACCTAACTTCCCGGCCGGCGCCCTGGATGTAATGGAGCCCTCGGAGAATGCCTACTTCGGCCCCTTCATCGACCAGCTTCGCGCCGATGGCGGCCAGGGCTACAACATCGACCTCTGCCAGGCTCTCTCCTCGCGTTCCGACCGTGCAGCGCTGAGCGCTGCCGCCTACCTGCAACGCCTGCTGCGCTGACCTTTGATGCAACCTCGCGCCTCCCAGATCGCCACCCAGGTGGCCGCCATGGCCATGAGCTTCGCCGTGGGCCTGCTCCTTGGCCCACGGCTCTGCGCGCCGCCGCCCGCCGAGGTCGAAGCCCCCGCGCCTTGCCCTGAGCCTGATACCCGCATTGTGGAGCGCTGCCCCGAAGAGCCTCCTCCCGAGGTTGAGAAACCCGCGCCGGCAAAACCCGTCAAGCCCTCGCGTGCGAAAACGGTCAAACGCGATCCTCCCCTGCCTGAGAGCCCACCGCCCACCACCGCCGAAGATCGCCAGCGCCTGCTGGCCTGGGCGCGCGACCAATCCATCTCCCTGCAGGGCTGCACGCGCGACCCCGGCACCACCTACCGCCTCAGCGTCACGCTGACCCTCGATGAGGCTCGCAGCATCAACAACGTCAGCCTCAACGCCGGCCCCGACACCCTCGACGAAGGCCTGCGACGCTGCCTCGAAACCCGCATCGCCGACTGGACCCTCCCCGACGATCTGGCGCCTGCCCACCGCCGCCTGGTCTTCGGCCTGACCCTCTAAGCCCCACCGGAGTCACCCCATGCTGTACCGCAAGCTTCTTATCGCCATCACCCTCGCCATCACCCCGCTGAGCGCCTGCGGCGGAGGCGACCATGACCACAGCCACCACCACGGCGACGAGCACGACGATCACAACGAAGACGCCGACAGCGACCGCCTCACCCTCTCCGACCCCGACTCCGGCGACGTCCTCGTCGTCGCCTCCACCGGCCACCGCCACGGTGAGATTCCCCCCGTCGCCGAAGATCAATCTCTGACGATGGCGCTCGGCTTCGCCGACGCCGAGGACAACCCGCTCGACCTCTCCGGCAACCTGCACGCCGAGCTCCGCTTCGCCGACGGCGCCCCCGAAGACATCCTCGAGTTGAGCCTCGACGATAACCTCCTCACCTTAACCTCCCTCAAACGCGGCCAGACCTTCTTCCACATCCAGCTCTTCGAAGACGACACCCTGCGCTTTGAATCCCCCGCCCTGGTCGCCCGTGTGGTCACCCTTGGCGAGGAGCACGTCCACGATCACGGCGACATCTCCCGCGTGGACATCGTCAACGCCGACGACGACACGCTCATCACCTCCATCGAGGGTGACACCTACTCCGGCGATCCCCTGCAACTCACCGTAGGCGACACCCTCACCATTGATGTCCTCTACATTGGCGAATCCGCCGAACCCATGGAGATGGGCGATCACGTCGTCCTCCCCGTCCTCACAAACGGCGCCGCCGAAGATGTCATCGATTGGAGCGTCGATGTCGAAACGGTCACCTTCACCGCACTCGCACCTGGAGAGACCAGCGTCGTGTTGGAGCTCGACTACTACGGCATGAGCATGCACACCCCGACCGCGCTCCCCATCGTCGTCAGCGCCAACTGAGCGTCACCAACCAGCGCCACCTTTGAGCCTCATCAAAGCGCCCCTTCGGGGGCGCTTTTTTTTTCTACGCGCCCTCCCTCCTCCGGCCCCGACGCTCGGGCTTCAGCCTCCTTATGCAATCTAATTGCACTAACATTGCAAACGCAACGCGTTTGCATTATACCCTCACTCGGAGGCGCATGACGCCGCGAAAAGACGTTGATGTCATCCCATGCGCGCACCCTGTGCCGCTCACTCCCCCGTTCTCGTAACCGAGGTAAATCATGTTCCGTCTTCGTTTTCCCCCCCTCCTCCTGCTCGCCATCCTCTCTACCGCTGGCGTCACCGCGTGCGGTGAAACCGACAACACCGAGCACGAAGATCATCACGATGACCATGACCATCACGATGATCATGACGACCATGATGATCATGACCATCACGACGATCACGACCACGACGCCGCCTTTGAGCTCATGCTCTTCGATCCCTCCAACGATGAGGTGCTCGCCGACGTTCACGGCGACCACTGGCATAGCGAGATCCCCGAGCTCTTTGTCGGCGACGAACTCGAAGTCGGCGTCAGCATCGCCGACGCCGAGGGCAACCCCGTCGCGCCTGGCACGGACTACACCCTGGAGGTGAGCGTCGCCGAAGGAAGCACCGAGGGTGTCGTGGCCGCCAGGGTCCACGACGATCACATCGACATCGAAGCTCTGGCCGCCGGCGAAACCACCATCGTCCTGGAGCTTCTTCACGATGGCGCCGTTGAGTTCACCGCCCCGGGGCTTGCTCTGAGCGTGAGCGAATAACTCGCAGCCCCCGGCACGTTCTAAATCCCCGATACCGCAAGGTGTCGGGGATTTTTTTATGGCTCCACCCTCCCGAGCGCGTACACTCGTAGGCGCTTCCCTTTCGCTTTCTTTACTGGACTGGCTCTTCTCAACCGCCGAGGCGCCCGTGAGCTGGACATTTCTCGACATCTCCACCCTTCGCGACGTCGATCTCTTCGCCGGCGTCAGCGACCGCGCGCTGGAGTCGCTCCTGGCCATCACCACCACCATGCGCCCCAAACCCGCCGAACTTATCTTCCGCGAAGGCGAAAAAGGCGACGCCCTCTACATCATCCTGGAAGGCGAAGTCCGCATCTCCAAAGACATCCACGGGGTGGGCGAGGAGGCGCTGGCGTTTTTGAAAGCCGGCTCCTACTTCGGGGAGATGGCCCTGCTCGACGACAAGGCTGTGCGCAGCGCCCACGCCATCGCCGGGGGCACCTGCCACCTGGGCGTGCTCCAACGCGACGCCCTTCTGGAGCTGATGAGCAAAGACCGCGACCTCGCCAACGAAATCCTCTGGAGCTTTGTGGCCACCCTCTCCTCCAGACTTCGGGAGAGCAACGAGAAGATCGCCTTCTTCGCCATGTCCAACATGTTTGAATGAGCTCCCCGTCGAGCTTCCTTGTCGCCGGCGCGCCGCGCACCTAAACTGCGGTTATCTAAGCACACACTTACGTTCTTAACGGAGCACGCCGCATGAAAAAGTACGCCCAGTTTACCGACGAACACGACATGTTCCGTAAGGCCGTGCGCGACTTCTGCCTCAAAGAGCTCGCCCCCCACGCCGAAGCGTGGGAGGCGGCCCGCGAGTTTCCCCGCGAGGTGTTTAAGAAGATGGGCGATCTGGGCTTTATCGGCTGCCGCTACCCCGAAGAGCTCGGCGGCTCCGGGGGCGACATCTGGCACACCGCCGTACTCGCCGAAGAACTCCCGCACAGCCAGATGGCCGGCCTGGCGATGGCGATGCTGGTGCAGAGCGACATGGCCACCCCGATCATCGGGGAGCTGGGCACCGACGAGCAAAAAGAAGAGTTCTTGATGCCCGCCATCCGCGGCGAAAAGATCGCCGCGCTGGGGGTCTCGGAGCCCGGCGCCGGCAGTGACGTGGCCGGCATCCGCACCACCGCAAAACGCGAGGGCGACGACTACATCATCAACGGCCAGAAGACCTGGATCACCAACGGCACCCGCGCCGACTTCATCACCCTGGCCGTGCGCACCGACCCGGACAACCGCTACGGCGGCGTCAGCCTGATCCTCTTCCCCACCGATACCCCGGGGTTTAGCGTCGGCAAAAAGCTCGAGAAGATCGGCAACCACTGCTCCGACACCGCCGAGCTCTTCTTTGAAGACTGCCGGGTGCCGGCCCGCTACCTGCTCGGCGACGAAGGCGCGGGCTTCTACTACATCATGCAGAACTTCCAGGGCGAACGTCTGGTAGGCGCCCTCACCGGCACCGCCGGCGCCCAGATCGTGCTCGATAAGACGATCACCTACTGCAAAGAGCGCCACGCCTTTGACCGCCCCCTGACCGGCTTCCAGGTCACCCGCCACAAAATCGTGGAGATGGAGACGCAGCTCGAAGCCTGCCGCGCGCTCACCTACCACGCCGCCCAGCTCTTTGAGCGCGGCATCCCCTGCCAGCGCGAGATCTCGATGGCCAAGATGATGGTTGGCGAGACAGCGATGAGCGTCATCGACGGCTGCCTGCAGCTCCATGGCGGCATGGGCTACGTCGAAGAAGGCCCGGTGGCCCGCGCCTGGCGCGACACTCGCCTGCTCTCCATCGGCGGCGGCACCACCGAGATCATGAAAGAGATCATCTCCAAGGTCATGGGGCTCTAAGCCGGTCTTAAATCCGAGGCCAGTGAGACTCAAAGCGGCGTCTCGGCCACGAAAAAAGCGCATCCCGCAGGGGAGGCGCTTTTTTGCTCTGCGCTGCCTTACATGCGCTCAGCCCTCGCGCTGCGCGCGCGCCTGCCGGTAGGTGAGCACGGGCTTACGCGCCGCGCTCGTCTCATCAAGACGCGTGCGGAACGCGTTATGCGGCGCACCCTTGAGCTTCTCGGGGGCCTCCAGCGCCTCGCGGTGGATGGTGCGCATGACCAGAATAAACTCATCGAGCGTGCGCAGAGACTCGGTCTCGGTGGGCTCCACCATCAACGCCCCCGACACGTTCAGCGGGAAGTAGGTCGTGGGCGGATGAATCCCAAAATCGATCATGCGCTTGGCGATATCGAGCGTGGTCGCCCCGGACGCCTTGTACGAGCGGTCATCAAACACCACCTCGTGCATGCAGGTGCCCGGGTAGGCCACGCTGTAGGTGTCGCTGAGCTGCGTGCGCACATAGTTGGCGTTGAGCACCGCGCGCTCGCTGATCTTCGGCAGGTTGCTGCCGTACTCCCGCAGGTAGGTATACGCCCGCACGTACACCAGGAAGTTGCCCCAGAAGGCTTTGACCTTGCCCACGGACTGGTCGTAACCCTCACGCACGAGCTTGAACGTGGCCTTGCCCTCCACCTCGTGACGCTCAATGCGCGGCACCGGCAAAAAGGGCGCCAGATCGTCGCTTACACAGATCGGACCGCCGCCCGGGCCACCGCCGCCGTGCGGCGTCGAGAAGGTCTTGTGCACGTTGTAGTGCATCACATCAATGCCGAAGTCGCCCGGGCGCGCCTGACCCAGGATGGCGTTCATGTTGGCGCCATCCATATAGACCTTGCCGCCTCCCTCATGGACGACTTTGCAGATCTCGGCGATCTCGCCCTCGAAGATCCCCATCGTGTTGGGGTTGGTGATCATCAGGCCGGCGACCGTCTCATCCATCACCGCGGCCACCGCCGCCGCACTGAGCGTCCCATCAGGACCTGAAGGCACCTCCACCACGCTGAACCCGTTAAAGGCCGCCGACGCCGGGTTGGTGCCGTGGGCGGAGTCCGGAACGATGATGCGCGTGCGTTTCGTATCCCCACGCGACTCATGGTAGGCGCGGATGCACATCAGCCCCGTCAGCTCGCCCTGCGCGCCAGCGGCCGGCTGCAAGGAGCAGTGCGGCAGCCCGGCGATCTCCGAGAGCAGACCTTCCAGGTTCCACAGAAGCTCCAGCGCCCCCTGCGTCCACGCTTCAGGCATGTAGGGGTGCAGACGCGCAAAACCCGGAAGACGCGCAGTGGCCTCATTGATCTTCGGGTTGTACTTCATCGTGCACGAGCCCAGCGGATAGAAGCCGGTATCAATGGCGTAGTTCCACTGGCTCAAGCGCGTGTAGTGGCGCACCACGTCGGGCTCGGTCACCTCCGGCAGCTCCGCGTCGTGCTCACGCAGAAGTTCGCCAAGCTCACCGGCGACATCGACCCGCTCCACGTCCCAGTCGCTCTCGGAGAAGACAAAGCCGCGACGCCCCGGCTCGCTGCGCTCGAAGATCAGCGGCTCCTCAAACTGCAGGCCGCGTGAGACGCGTTCGGCCGGCGAGATGGGCGCGTTTTCGACAAAGGCCTCAAGCCCCACAGGGTTTTCCATCGCTTGCTCCGTCATCAGCTGAAACTCCGTCACATCCACGAGGTGAAGATGCGAACCACACCCGGGCAAGGCCTGCTGCCTTCTGCCCTTGCGTCGCATTGCTCATAAAAGTGCCCGGGGCTGCGCGCAAGCAACACCGACCTCTGTCCTCAAAGATGACGTCTTCAACCTCACCCCAGACGCGCCATCACCTCATCGGCCAGCGCCTTATAATGAGCCGCCCCGCGACTCTGCGGGGCGTGATCAAAGATCGACTCCCCGCTCAGCTGCGCGCGCGCAAGCTGGGTGTTGATGCCGATGGTCTGCCCCAGCACCAGATCGCCCCAGGCCGCCTCGATGCTCTGCAGGATCTCCTGATTGATGGTCACATTACGACCATCGACCCGCGTGAGCACCACCCCTAAAATCTCGACACGGTGATGCAGCCGGTCCCGAATTGTGAGCACGGTCTCCAGAAGTTCATCGGCCCCCTGCACGCTCAGCGGCGAAAGATCGGTGGGAATGAGCACCTGATCGGCCGCCAGCAGCGCGTTGAGCGTGAGGTTGCCCTTGTTGGGCGGGCAGTCCATCAGAATCACATCGTAGTGGGTGCGGGCGTACTCCAGCGCGTCGCGCAACAGCAGCTCTTTTCCAATCTTCTGGCTGATGCGCCCCTCGGCCTCGGCCAGGCCGCGGTCGGCGGGCGTCAGATCGAGGTTCGTGATCGTGGTCGAGCGTCGCGCATCCAGCACATCGAGGCGCTCTTCCGAGAGCAGCACCTCGCTGATCGGCGTGGGCTCGGGCCCGGCGGTCGGCAGCGCCGAGCTCAAGCTCGTGGAGCAATGCCCCTGCGCGTCCAGGTCGATCAGGAGCACCTTTTTGTCGTGGAAGGTGGCCAGCGCGCTGGCGAGGTTGACGGCGGTCGTCGTTTTCCCTACACCCCCCTTCACCGTCGCCACGGCAATCACCACCGCGTTGCGCTGCCCTTTGGGGTAACGCGACTCAGTTTTGACCAACTTTCGTAAGCCCGTCGAAATCAGATTGCGCATGATCGCCTTCGTTCGTTTTTGAGGTGAATCAGCCTGGCCTAAGCGGCGAAAAGACATCATAGAAGCGTTTGACTTACAAGGCGAAACCCGTATGGTGGACAGTCCCTTCAAGGGCAACTAGAACCCCCGCGTCACGGCCTCGCTGCTGACCTGCGTCTGCTTTTTTGCCGCAGTGCTCTCCAGGGATGATCCCGCGCAGCTTCGCGGACGCATTGATACACCGGATTGATTCATGATGATGAACACGACTCTTCCTCAAAGTCTGGCGCTGTGTACGCGCCGTTTCTTCGCCTCGCTGGCGCTGGTTCTCTCGGTCGCGGCCTTCTCCACCGGCTGCTCCGGTGACGACGTCGCGGCCACGACCTGTGTCACCGACACCGACTGCGCGCTGGGCACCGTCTGCGGCGCCAACAGCCTGTGCATCGTCGCCGAGTGCGAGTTCTGCACCGCGGACCAGATCTGTCTGGTGACCCCGGAGAATCCCGAGGGCTCCTGCTCCGCGCCCCAGTGCTACAGCCCGGACGACTGCCCCAACGGTGAAGCCTGCGTCAACAACGTCTGCGGCGGAAGCGACAGCAACGACGACGAGTGTCAGAATCCCAGCGACTGCGAAGAGGGCGAGGTCTGCAACCTGGCCGGCGAATGCGTCCCCGGTAGCAGCAGCGACACCTGCGAGAGCAACGCCGACTGCGACCAGACCACCGAGTTCTGCGATCCGGCCACCGACCGGTGCATCCCCGTCGTCGATTGCGCCACGGTGGAGTGCGAGGCTGGCGAGCGTTGCGTGGAAGGCTACGGCACTTGCCAGCCCGACTGCACCCTTGAGGGCGCGAGCTGCCAGTCTGGCGAGTACTGCAACGAAGACACCGGCACCTGCCAGGTTAATAACTGCTCGGATATCGGCCCGGAAGACTGCACCCCGACCAACCCCATCTTCGACGCGGCCTCCTGCGCCTGCGTCCAGTGCGAAAACGCCGGTGACTGCGGCGCCGGTCGCGTCTGCAACGCCGGGGTCTGCGAGCAGCAGCAAGGCTGCGCCACCCCCTGCTCCAACGACCAGCCCGGCATCTGCGGCCAGTCCGGAAACGGCACCCCCTACTGCATCAACAACTGCTGCTCGGAGTGCGTGGGCGCGGCCGACTGCTCCGCCGGCGAGCTCTGCATCGACGGCTTCTGCGGCCAGGCTCCCGACTGCACTACCGACCCCAACGCCTGCCCGGCCGGCTACGAGTGCACCGCCAGCGGCTCCTGCGAGATCCCCAACGCCGGTACCTCTTGTGATCCCAACGACCCGACCGCCTGCCCCTTCCCGGGCTTCTGTGACCCGGCTACCAACACCTGCTCGGGTGCTGGCGGAGATGCGGGTTGTGGTATGTGCAACCCCGACTGCACGTGCAGCGGTGAAGGCCAGACGTGTGACGGTCTGATGTGCACCGGGTGTACGTTTACCTTCAACTTTCAAACCTTCAGCCTTGAAGGCAACTGCCCTGACGGAGAATCGTGCGTCCCCGGGGAAGCGTTCGGTATGGCGAACTTCTGCGTCCCCTTCTGAGCCCCCCGCGCCTGAACGTCAGGTGCACGCGCTGATATAGAATCAAAAGCCCCGCCCCCTCTTCTCCGAGGGCGCGGGGCTTTTTGTGCGGTCACTCCTATATAGAAGTGTTGATTCTAAGCGTATAGCAGATTGACCAACTTCCACGCCCAAACTCCCATATTTGATGTGGTGAGTCGACGATAACGCCGACCTCAATATTGCGCCGCCCAGTTGACGCGATCCCAGCTCCGTGATCCACTCGCCTGAGGTCAACTTCTTCGCTGGAGATGTCATATGGGCAAGGGCTATTTATTGGATCTTCGAGAACGCGTCATTGCAGCCTATCGACGCGGCGGACGAACCCGCAATCAGATCGCCGATGACTTTGGAGTTGGCGTTGCGACCGTCGGCAGATGGCTGGCGCTGGAGCGTCTAAACGGCAACCTCAATCCCAGGCCTCACGGTGGCGGCGCACAGTCCGTTTTTACCGATGGAGAGTGCGCGATTCTCCTAGAGTTCGTCTCCCTTCGACCTGACAGAACCAACGAGGAGTATCGGGTGAGGATGGAGAAGCGCACGGGCAAACCCTCCAGCACATCAACGATCTCGAGGGAGCCTTGTCGGCTCAAATTAACACGAAAAGAAAAAAGACTTCCGCGCCACCGAATCGTTGAGCGAAAAACATCGTCAGGCGCGTCAAGAGTTTCGGGACGGACCGATGCGGGAGTTGAATCCTGACAATGTCATCATCCTCGATGAGACGGGTTCGAATCTGGCCTTTAGTCGCTCACACGCGCGCTCGTTACAAGGCAAGAGGCCAATCGGGGATCGGCCCTGCCAGCGAGGCCAAAATGTCACGGTTTTGGCCGAGATCGGCACCGCAGGAGTTGCTGCTCACACTACTTTTGACGGAGCGCTCAACGGTCCGCGTTTCATCGAGTGGCGAAAACATTCGCTTTGCCCCACGTTGAAGCCGGGAAACGTCGTGGCAATGGACAACCGGCAGGTTTATAAAGTGGCGGACGTCAAAGAAGCCATCGAAGCCACTGGCGCCACACTTCTCTATCTACCCGCATACTCGCCAGACTACTCGCCGGAAGAGTTGATGTGGGCCTGGATGAAGAACTGGTTTCGCGCCCTGGAAGTTCGCGATTGCGCGATCCTTCCGCTTGTGGTCGCGCCGGTGTTGAGAGCGCTACCCGTAGAGTTGTTCGCCAACTGGTTGCGGCATTGCGGTTGGAATGTACCGGCTCAGGTCACGTGATCGGCGCAATATCTCCCTCAATTTAATTGTATTATTATATAATAAATTTAAGACTCAGCCGCCCTCTTCCACCACCAGATGGCGGTTCTCATTGCCTCCCCACCCCAGGCGCGGCGAGGGTGCGGCGCCGAGTCCCTCTAAATTAGTCTCCACCACATGCACGTGTTCACCATCCGGGATGACGAGCAACCCCTCCGCAGTCAACAGAGGCGCCACATTTAACGACCGGTCGCGCAGCTGAAGCACCTCGACCAATTCCCCACGACGCGGGTTCCACAGCCCGATATGCACCACAGAGTAATATGAATCACCTTCTTGATGGCTCACGGTCGCGCTCACTAGCAAAACATCGGGTGACGCCACCAGATCGCGGAATGTGACAACAGCGCTCGTGTCCGCGAAGCCCTCCACATCAAGTTCAAAATCTTGAATCGTCACTGGGTCCCCGCGAAGGTCAAAGGTGCGAATCCCCGTGATGCCGCGATCACCATAAACAAAACACCCCACTTGGTGGGCAGCGAGCACTACCACGTCCTGGCACCCCTCGGTTCGAAACGCCATCGATCCATCGGGACGCCAACCGGTGGTCACACGAGGACTGTTGCTTCCAAACTGACTCGATGTGACGACGATATCCTCAGATCGGAACATCACCGCGACTTCCGCTGAGCGCTGCACTGAGTCAACCCGTTCTCCGCACCGATCCAACGTCAGGCTGTACGTCCCCGACCCGGCGTAGACGGTCACGTCCACGCCACCAGTCTCACGTGACCCCGTAAAGCTGGCACTGCCTCTCGGGTCGTCTGTCCCAAGCACCGAAGAAAGAGAGCGCGTCCAGTTCAGCGCCCCGGTCAAAGCATCGAGACTCACGAAGACCTGACGCTCCGAGAAGAAGGTAATGAGTTGACCGCCGCGCGTTAGAATTTGTGAACGATGCGAGACCCCCTCGTTAGCAGGCAGCACTTCTCGAAACGTCTGCGCATCATCCGGCCCACCGCTGAGCACTACCGCAGGTCCTGCCTCGCCCGGCAGCCAGCTCGTGTCGTCGATGACTGCCGGCATCAGCGTCACCCAGTATTTTGGTGGGTTCGATGAGGCAATCACCCTACCTGTAACCGCCAGTGTAATACCTTCGTCGGGCCGACAGTGCAGGAGCTCCCCGGTCTTTACGCGCATGACCGCCACTCCGGCATATGTGGGCTCGAACGTACCACCACCAAAGTGCTCCAGAGCAGCGATCAGCACGGGTTCCCGCTGGCCGTCGACCTCCCAATGTGCGAGCGCGTATGACGCCACCGTGGCTCCCGGTTCGCCACAGGAAACATCGAAGCGGTGGGTGTCACCCAGGGTCACCTCGAATTCGGTCGGGTCCACGGTCGGCGCGCGCACTTCCTCATCTTCTATGACCGCGGTGTCAGAGCCGCACGCGAACACGTCCGCGTCATCCTCAGTGCCCTCATCATCATCGAACCATGTACCAACGTCGGCGTTATCGGGCGCTTCGATGCTCTCATGGCAACCCATTGCGCCAACGAGTGCCAGCACAAGAGTTGTCATTAGGAGACGTCGCCAGGGTGGATTCGCCATCATCACATCCTTTTGATTGTAGCGCGTGTTTATTTGGCAAAAAAAGACTCGCGCTCGAACACGCAACAGCCTCCACGTCCGTATGGCTTTTATTTGCAAAAAGTACCGGAGCCCGCCATCGCACTACAAACCGGGCGCAATTTACCCTTAAACGCGGCGACTTAACGACCCCAACAAAAAACCCACCCCCTCAACATCGAGGGAGCGGGCTCTTTGCTCAGGCTAAGTTCGATCGATCATCAGGTCGAACTTTCATCGTTACAAAGCCTCGTCGAAAAACCTGATCGAAACGATCAGGCCGGCGCGACCTCCTCGCCAACCTCCACCACGTTGAGTTCGCGGATGAGCAGCGCGCCGCCCAGGCCTGCCACCGCAAGCTCGGCGTCGCTGGTGCGGGCACGGACCTGCCTCAATGCCGCGGGCACCACGGCCGTCTCGCCAGCCACCAATGCGAGCGTGCCGCCCGCCCCATCGTCGAGCAACGCCCGGCCGCTTACGCAGTAAATGACCTGCGCCGTGCTGCGGTCGACCTCCCAGCGCACGCGCTGCTCGCCAGCCAGGCGCAACGTCTCCAGGCGGTAGCCCGGCGCGTCCACGCGCAGAGCCACGCCCTCGCCAAGCGCCACCGGCGCCACGGCCACCTCCTCGGAGGGGCGAAGCCGGCTGACCTTCATGGCCTCGTCCAGATGCAGCGCGCGAAGCTTACCGTCGAGGCCGGGGCGATTGTAGTCGTAGACCCGGTAGGTGGTGTCCGAGGGCTCCTGCACCTCCAGCAGAGCCACCCCGGCACCGATGGCGTGCACCGTGCCCGGGCTCACCCGCACGACCTGCCCGGGGCGCACCGGCGCGTGATGCAGCATCGGCTTAAGCGTCCCCTGGCGGGCCGCCTCGGCAAACGCCTCGGGCGCGACCTCCTCGCTGAGCCCGTGCACAATGGAAGCACCGGGCTCGGCGTCGAGGATCATCCAGCACTCGTCTTTGGAGTTCGCCCCGGGAAGATCGGCCAGGTCGGCGTGGCCCGGATGCACCTGAACGCTCAGATCGGCCGCAGCGTCGAGCACCTTCACAAGGAGCGGAAAACGCCCGGCATCCGGCGCGGCGGTGCCTACCAGATCGCGCCCCCAGAGCGCCACCACCTCCTGGAGCGTACGGCCAGCCAGCAGGCCGGAATCGACCCGCGACTGGCCCTCGGGCAGATCGGCGACCTCCCAGCTCTCACCAAACGATCCGACGTCGGGAAGATCTTTTCCAAAGAGGGACGCCAACTTCCTCCCACCCCAGATCTTCTCGATCAAAAGCGGGCGCATCTTCAACACATAAGGCGTGATATCGCTCATAGCATCTGCGTGGGTACGTCGTCGCCGCCACCTTCGGACGGAGAGATCAGGTTGTTGATCAGCTCGTCGATCATCGGGTCTTCGGCGAGCTCACTCATCAGGCGGGCGCGGAGCACCTCGTCCTGGAACCCCTCCATATCGCCCTGAGCGCGGGCTGCAAGTCCTAAAAAGAGATGGGAGAGCGCGCAGATATCAAAACGCGTGGAGCGCAACCCCAGGGTCACCGCGCGTTTAAAGAGGTTCTCGGCATCTTCGACCTGCCCGACGCGGAAGAGAAAGTTCGCCAGGCCGAAGGCCGCCTCCGAGGCGTCGCCGAAGCTGCCCGTGGCAAGTTTGGCCTGGAGGTTGCCCTGGAGCACCTGCACCGCCCCGCCCAGATAGGGCTGCGGGGGTTGCGAAGGATCGATGTCGGCGTAGAGGCCGCTCAAATACTCGTAGATCTGCACGGTGGAGCCGTAGTCGCCCAGGCGCGTCATCGTCTCCAGCGCCGCCATGCCGCGCTCAAAGGCGTCCTGAGGCTCGTCTCGCCCCATCTGCACGATGGCGATGTAGAGGTTGGCGCGGGCCTGACCGTAGGTCGACCCCTCCTCCTCAAAAAGTCGCTCCGCCTCCAGAAACGCGATCAACGCCTGCTCCATCTCCCGCTCGCCCATGGCCGTCCACCCCTGGAACATGCGCACGCTGGCCATCGCGTCGTCTTCGGTGTGGGTGCTCAGGGTGAGCATCTCATCGACGATGTGGGCGGTGAGGTCGGGGTCATCCATCGACGCCCAGTAGATGCCGGCAAGAAGCCCGATGGCGTCGCCGTCGCAGGCGTCGGGGCAGAGCTCGACGAGCTCATCCACGATCTCGCGCACCCGCCCGAAGTTGCCGACACCGGCCAACATCTCGGCATGCATGCTCAACGCGGAGAGGTAGCTTGTGGCAGGGCGCTCATCCTGGCGTGCCTGCAGGTAGGCCTCGGACGCGGCCAGGGCCGCCTCGGGTTGCTCCACAAAATCGAGCAGCCGCACGCGGGTGCCCAGGGCGTTGAGACGGGCGCGCTCGTTGGTGTCGGCGCGGGCGATCGCCTCATCCTGCAAGACCAGCCAGATGGCTTCGTCAAAGTGGCTCATCGCCCCCCAGCGCATCGCGTACTGGTCGCGCACATGCCAGCGCCAGGGGCCTTCAAGGTAGGGCGAGCGAAGGGCGTCGTGCAGGTGCATCAGCGCCTCGGCGTTTTGGCCTCGATAGACCATCAGCGCGCCGAGCACCGTGGCGCCGACCTGGCCAAATGCTTCGTTGCCAAGATCGTCAACCGGCCCCATGTCCACACCGCCCTCGGGCGGCGCGGCGACCATCCCGCTTCCGAGCGCCGGGCTCAGCCCGGTGTAATTGAGCACCAGATGCTCCTCGCCCTCACGCTCGACCACCGAGACGCCGACCAGCATCGCCGGGAGATCGTTGGAGCTGGCCAGCGAGCCCCAGCGATGAAAATTCGCGTCGGTGGCGTCGACCGAAGCATCAAAAGGTTCAACGCGCACGCGGGCTCCGGGCATGCGATCGATGTAGCTCTGAAGGTGCGCGGTGATCTTCGCGTTGAGCTCGTCTCGCCCCTCCACCGGGCTGACGTAGATCACAGCTTCGGCCGGAGCTTTGCCGAAGGTCGGCTCGGCAAAGAGCACCTGATCGCCCTCTTTGATCGTGCCGGCCCAGCCGTAGTCGTGATGCCCCACGCGAAGCCGGCAGGTGCTCGTCTCGGCCTCCACCTCCACGATCATGCACACCCCGAGCAGCCGCCGACTAAGCTGACCGGCGCCGACGCCTTCGGCGTCAGGATCGCGCAGCACCAGGTACATATCGCCCTGCTGCACACCTTCAATGCCGCCCAGGTTGATGCCCAGATGGGTCGGGCCGCTGTAGTCGATCGAGGTCAGATCGCCGACGCCCTTGCCCATCGACTCCGGCTCGCCATCGGCCAGCTCCAGCGAGGGCTTAAGCGCGATCAGGTCGGTCTGCGGGAACATATAGAGTGGATGCACCCGCCAGCTCGCATCACCGGCGGCCTCAACGACCTGCCCCACAAAGAGCGCCGGAGGCGCGGTGCCCTCCAGGGGCCAGACGCCGTCGTAGCGCCCGTAGACCGTCTGCCCGACCTCCAGGGCCTCCCCGCCGACCACGTAAAGAAGACCGTCTTCGCCGCGCTCAAAGCGCGCCTCATCATCGGGATCAGCGGCCGGCGAGGTCTCAATGGGGGTATCGGGCCAGGCCACAGGCCCCTGCGGGGTCGACGCGCAGGCGGCGCTCAACCCCAGAAGCGTGCCCAGGAGCAGCAGGTTTCGTAGCCCGGACATCGCGTTTTGACTGGTCATGCATCCTCCAAAAGTCACTCCAATAGACTGCACTCATACTAAGCACAGCGGCCAAGTCTCCAGCAAGCTGCCCGAGATTCGCGAAAGTTGATGTTTCGGGGAAGTTTTGGCCGCGCTTGTTGCTTGTGTGTGCGCAGTTGATCCTTTCGCCACCCTTCTTCTAGTGTGGCGCCGCTGCGAGCCTCGCTGCTCGCGGTCTTTTTTATGGGCTCTGGCCCGCCCCGCATTCCCACGCCCCTCGCCATCCCCCTCCCCGAGTAGCCGTACATGTCCCGCGACCAGAACATCAACACTTCGCCCATCGTCGATCGCGAGCAGCTTTTGGACTTCTTCCGCGCCGGCGAAAAAGATCGCCCTCACCGGGGCGTGGGCACCGAGCATGAGAAGTTCGTGCTGCGCACCTCCGACCAGAAGATGGCCTCGTATGAGGAGGAGGGCGGCATCGGCGATCTTCTGCAGCGTCTTGTGCAAGAGCACGGCTGGGAGGCCACCGCGCTGGACCGCGGCCACCTGGTGGCGCTGGTGCGAGACGGCGCAGCCATCACCCTGGAGCCCGGCGGGCAGTTTGAATTGAGCGGCGCGATCTTTAAGACCGTCTTTGAGACCGCCGCCGAGATCGACACCCACTTTAAGGAAGTGAAAGCCGCCGGCGGCGACCACCTCGACTTTGCCTGCTGGGGACTCAACCCCACCTACGACCTCGACCAGATCCCCTGGATGCCCAAGGCTCGCTACGGGATCATGCGCGACTACCTGCCGACCCGCGGCGATCTTGCGCACTGGATGATGAAGGGCACCTGCACCATTCAGGCGAACTTCGACTACGTGAGCGAAGACGACGCCGCCGACATCATCCGCACCGCTGTGCTCGCAAGCCCGGTGGTCGGGGCGCTCTTTGCCAACAGCCCGGTGCGCCTGGGCAAACCCACCGGCAAGCAGTCTTTCCGAAACCACATCTGGACGCGCACCGACCCCGACCGCAGCGGCGTGCCGGCCTTTATGTACCGCAACGACTGGGGCTACAGCGAGTACCTGGAGTACCTGCTCGACGTCCCGATGTTCTTTGTGCGCCGCGAGGAGGGTTATATCAACCTGGCCGGCTACTCCTTCCGCGACTTCGTCGACGGCAAGCACCCGGACTACGATCCGCTGCTCGGCGACTTCGAGTTGCATGCCTCCACGCTCTTTCCTGAAGTTCGCCTCAAGCAGTACATCGAGGTGCGCAGCGCCGACGGCGGCCCGCGCGACTTCATCGTGGCGCTGCCCGCGCTCTGGAAAGGGCTGCTCTACCACGAGCCCAGCCGCAAGGACGTCGTCTCGCTCTTTGAGCCTTTTGATGAGGCCGACCACCGCGCGCTCTACACCCGGGCCATGGACGGGGGCATTCACGCTGAGAGCGCCTACGGGCCGGTGCTCGATCTGGCCCGCGAGCTTGTGGCCATCGCCACGCGCGGGCTCGACGCCCTGGCCGCCGAAAATGGCCACGAGAGCGAAGCGGTCTTTCTTAAACCGCTCGTCGAGATCGTGGAGAGCCGCCGCAGCCTGGCTGACCGCTTCGCCGAGGATTTTGCCGAGGTCGGAGGCGATCTGGCGGCCCTGCTCAAGCGTCACGCGATCTAAAAAATTTAAATAAAATCATAAACTTACAGTGTTACTTCAACGTCCTGCCGCTCTCCGAATTCTTCGGGGAGCGCCCGCACTTCTCGAGACGTTGAACGAGAGCGTTTATGATTCGCCACCTCTTGCCGGGCGTGTTCTTCGCCCTGCTTGCCGCGTTTGTGGTGCCCTTTATCGCCGCGCGCAGCGCCCAGGCCACCCTGCCTCACTCGCATCATCCCGAGACCCACGCCACACCACCGCTGGCGGAGCTCGGGCAGCTGGAGCTCCCCTGGGAGTGTTCGGCGGCGTTTCGGATCACCCAGACCCACGACGTGGGAAGCCACACCGGGCTGGGCACCTGGGCCTTTGATTTCGATCTTCCTGTGGGGACGCCGGTGAGCGCCCCGGCCGATGGTGAGGTCAGGCTTGTGCGCGACGACTCCACCCGCCACGGCTGCGGGCCGGAGTTTGCCTGGGACGCCAACTACGTGGTCATCGATCTTCAAAACGGCTACGACGCGCTGCTTTTGCACTTAGAAGCCGGCTCGGTCACCGTCAAACCCGGCGACAAAGTCAAGGCCGGAGAGGTCGTGGGACGGGTGGGCGACTCGGGCTGGGTGTGCGGCACGCATCTGCATTTTCAGGTGCAACGCAGCTGCTCAAGCTGGTGGTGCCAGTCGGTGCCGGCGGGCTTCGCGGAGCATCCGCAGCCGCAGACCGGCCAGGAGCTCAGCCGCCCGATGTGTGAAGCCGAGCCGCAGATGGCGCAGGCCGACTGATCCTGTCGGGCCGGCACACACGTCAAAGACCGACGGTCGCCTCCTGGAGCAAGATTCAGGCTCAGAGGCGGCCGCAGCGAAGCTGGGGGGTCTCCAGCACGGCCTGGTCGTCGGTGGCTTCCAGCGCGCGGCGCACAAGGGCGGTGGCAAGCTCCACCGCGTCGGTGGGCGCGTAGCGGTCGTGGAGCTTGTCGGCGCCCACCGCGCTCAGCCCTTTGAAGATCGCCCCGGAGACCACCCCGGCGACCCGCTCCATCGGGCGGCTCTCGTCGCGGTCCGGGCCGGTGATAAGTCCGGGCCGGGCGATGATGTAGCTTAGCCCACTCGCGCGCACAGACTCCTCGGCCTTCCAGCGCGCTTTGTAGTAGGCCGACGCCGACGACGCGCTCACGCCCATCGCCGACAGATACACAAAACGCGACTCTGGCGAGCCCGCCGCGCACGCCCCGACCAGAAGATCGGTCAGGCCAAAGTCGATCGCCTCGTACCCGGCGTCTTCGTCGGTCGCTTTGTCGCGAGCGCGGGTGGTGCCAATGAGGCAATAGACCAGATCGGGGCGCAGCTCACTGAGCGTGGCCGTCATCGCCCCCTGCTCCCAGGCCGTGGTGTCGACCCGGGCGCCCCACCCCTCAAAGGTCTCGCGCCAGCGCTCCAGGCTCGACGAGTCGGGGCGCACATGCGCCACAACGTCGACGCCCTGCTCCGCCAGAATGCGCACGACCTGCTGGCCGGTGTAGCCGGTGGCCCCGGCCACAAACGCGCTCTTTTTCGATCCTTCGTTCATTGCCACCCCGTCCAAATGAGCCTCACAGGCGACCTGCAACCTGTTGAATTTACTGAATTAATAACCCACGTCATCCGGGAGTTCGATCGCGCGATCGAGCGGGAACATCCGATCCAGCCACCTGCCCCGACGCTCGGGATCGTCCTCATAAATATAGAGGTAGCGCAGCATATGCTCGGTAACTTTGCGCGCGTAGTTGCGGCCTTCGTTGTACTCGAACTCTTCGATCAGGCCGGCAAAGTCGCCCTCGGGGTTCTTCTCCACCCAGCGCTTGATGACGTCGGGACCGGAGTTGTAGGCGCCGGCCATCAGCACCACACGCTGATCAAAGACGTCGAGGAGCCGGCGCATATAATACGCGCTGAAGCGAAACCCGACCTCCGGTCGGTGGAAGGTTCGCACGTTGTAGTCGACCTCCAGCTCGTCGGCGATGCGGCGCGCGGTGGCCGGGATCATCTGCAAGGCGCCCACCGCGTCGGTGTGCGAGATCTGACCGGGGCGGTAGCGTGACTCCTGGCGCATGATCCCCCACATCAGCTCCGGCGGCAGCTCAAACTCGGAGGTGGCCCGCTCCACCACCTGACGGTAGGCGCGCGGGTAGGCCATCACCGTCTCCAGAGCCGCGGTGTCGGGGAGTCGGGGCATCGCCGAGATCGAGCCCCCGGTCACCTCATTCCACATCGTGTGGTAGTCGCCCACGTACTGGCCCAGCGCGTGAATCCACTCACGCTGCTGGCCGGCGGGGACCGCGGCGAAGACGCGCCGGCGCATGGGCAAAAAGGCCTCCCGCGCCCGCTCCGGCTCGCCGAGCTCCACAAACCAGCGCACCTTCTGCCAGCGCTCCCGATCCGCCGCGCTAAGGCGCGCGAGGGGAAGACCATCGACGTCAACCCTGGGGCGGTCATCGGCCTGGCCCGCGCCTTCGGGCCACCACACCTTCGAGGCGGTGGGATCGTTGCCCTCAATCGTTGCGCGGAGCTGCTCGCCAAGCATCCCGTAGTAGGTCACCGGGTAGCGCTGGCGCAGGCGATCGAGGCGAGCGATAGCCTGCTCGCGCTCGTCGAGCTGCAGGTGGGCGTAGGCCTGCCAGTAGAGGGCCTTGCCCTCCACGAGCATGTTGCCGTAGCGGTGCAGGCGCTCGTAGACGTCGATGGCCTGCTGCCACTGCTGCTGGCGGATATGCGCCCAGGCCCAGAACCCGATGACGAGCGAGGAGCGCGCGGTGCGGTAGCCGCGCTTGTCGATGTACTGCTCAAAGCCTTGTATGGCGCGCTCGTTCTCACGATGATCGTAAGGGAGCCAGCCCCGGTAGTAGTCCACCGCCTCCGACCAGGTGCCGCGCGGGTAACGCGCCTGGTAGGCTTCCAGGGTATCGAGGGCGTCGTCGTAGCGCTCCTGGCGCATCTGGGCGCGGGCGTACTGATAATGCGCGGCTTCAGCGAAGCGTGTGCGGCCGGCGGCAAGCTCGCCGTAGAGTTCCTCGGCCAGCACCGGGTCGTCGCGCAGGCGGTTAAGGGCGATGTCGGCCAGGTGCCAGCGCACCGTGGCGGCGTGCTCCTCGTGATCGGCAAAAGGTTCAAGCGTGGCGCGGGCCTCCTCGTAGGCCCAGGCCTCATAGAGAGCCAACCCGCGGCGCACTGTGGCGGCGTCATCGAGCTCGTTGACGCTTACGCTCAAGCCCGGGCGGCGCGTGGCGTCTTCGGCCGGATAGCGCGTCAAAAGCGCCCGGGCATAGGAGCTTGCCGCAGCGCCCTGGCCTGCGGCCAGGGCCAGATCATGGCGCAGCCGGGCACGGCGCGCAGCCAGATGCCGCGAATCCGCGCGTCGCCCTTCGGGCTCCGCTCTGCCTAAGTCGTCGAGCTGCGCTCGAGCCTCATCCGCCCGCCCCAGCAGCACCAGCAGCTCGGCGCGTTCGATGCCGGCCGCAAAACGATCGGTGCCGTCCTGCGCCCCTTCAAAAAGCCAGGCCAGCGCGTCGACCGCCACATCGAGTCGTCCCGCGGCGATGGCGGCCTCTGCCAGAAGATGCTGGCGAAGCTCCTCCACCGGCCCGAAGTCTTTCGCCTGCTGCACCTCAGCGAGTACCCGGGCGGGCTCAGCCGCCACCTCCACGCGCCAGCGCGCGTAGTCCGCCGTGAGCCCGGCGGGCGGCACGTCCTGCGCCAGCGCCGGCGTCGCAAACACAACACAGCCCGTGAGCAGAACCGACGCCATCAACCTTATCACGCGCCGACGCCACGCACCGGGTGCCCCAAACCTCTCCTGCGTACCTGTGATGTGCTCACTCAAAGCCACCGCCCTTTGTTCTTCTCGTACTCCCCAACTCGCCCCCGGCCCTCGTCCGACCACGGCGCGGTGAATAACGACACCCTCGCGCCAGCGTCCACGCTGGCGAGCCCGATGTGCAAAGGCCGCGCATTCCTGCTGCGCGGCCCCTGCTGCTATCTCAATCCGCCATCATTTTGGCTTCCCCGACCCGGACTTTGAGGACTTTGAAAACTTCGACGACTTCGACGACTTCGACGACGGCCCGCCGCTCTTTCCACCCGACTTCGACGCGCCGGGCTTTCCGGACGTTGAGGACTTCGACGGCTTCTGCGAGCGCCCCGAAGAGGCTCGACGTGCCTTGCCCTGCCCCTTTGCGTTGCCCTTCGAGCCTTTGCGAGCGCCGCCTTTTGAGGCGCGTTTATGCTCCTTCATCCGCTCCTCCGGCGCGCTGACCTCGGCGTCGCGGCGAGAGCGCCGGCGGTTCTCTTCAACGGCCGTGGGCGGCACCACCGAGTGCGTGGTCTTCCAGGGAAGATCGTCGCCCTCGTTTTCGCTCACGCCGAGCACCTCCTCAAGGTCGAGCTCTTCTTTGCGATCGTCTGAGAGGTACTCGTCCAGGAAAGCTCGCCGGAAGCTCTCGAAACGCCCCTCTTCAATGGCCTGGCGCATCGCGCGCATCAGGTCCTGATAGAAGGTGATGTTGTGCAGCGTGGCCAGCACCGAGCCCAGGATCTCTTTGGAGTTGATCAGGTGGTTGACGTACGCGCGGCTGAAGTTGCGGCAGGCGTAGCAGTTGCAGTTGGTATCCAGCGGGAACTTATCGGCCTTATAGCGCCCCTTGGTCACCCGGTAGCGACCGTGGCGCGTGAAGATGATCCCGGACCGGGCCAGGCGGCTGGGAAGCACGCAGTCAAACATATCGACGCCGCGGGCCACCGCCTCCACCAGATCTTCGGGGTAACCCACACCCATCAGGTAGCGCGGCTTCTCAGCCGGCATAAAGGGCTCGGTCTGATCGATGGTGTCCATCATCAGCTGGTGGCCCTCCCCCACCGAGAGCCCGCCGATGGCGTAGCCGGGCAGGTCCTGAGAGCAGATAAGCTCCACCGAAAGACGGCGAAGGTTGGGGAAGGTCGAGCCCTGCACAATCCCGAAGAGCGCCTGGTCGGTGCGAGTATGGGCCTTACGGCAGCGCTCAAGCCAGCGCGAGGTGCGGTACACTGCCTCCTCCGCCAGATGGTAGGGCGCCGGGTGCGCGACCACATGGTCAAAGGCCA
Source organism: Lujinxingia vulgaris (assembly GCF_007997005.1). Classification (GTDB taxonomy): domain Bacteria; phylum Myxococcota_A; class Bradymonadia; order Bradymonadales; family Bradymonadaceae; genus Lujinxingia. The sequence goes on from NZ_VOSL01000043.1 coordinate 199,250, forward strand.
TGATGATGTCGGCGCCGAGCGCCTCCTGAATCTGCATGCTGCGCTCAGGCGTGAGCTGAATGGCCTTGCCGCCCTTTTTGAAGGCGAAGGTCACGCCCTCTTCCTCGATCTCGAGCTTGGGGAGGGAGAAGACCTGAAAGCCGCCCGAGTCGGTCAGGATCGGCGCGTCCCAGCCCATCATGCCGTGCAGACCCCCGAGCTTCTTGACGATCTTGCCGCCCGGCGCGATGTTGAGGTGGTAGGTGTTGCCCAGACAGATCTCCGCGCCCGTCTCGCGAAGATCGCGGGGGGTCATACCCTTGACCGTCCCACGGGTCCCCACCGGCATAAAGGCCGGGGTCTCGAAGCTCCCGTGGGTCACGGTGACTTTGCCCCGGCGAGCGCGCCCGTCAGTGCATTTAAGTTCAAAGCTGAGCGCCTGCGAGGGCGCGCCTTCCTGCGTCGTATCGGTCATAAGTTCTTTATCGTGGGAAATTCGGTGAGCTGAGCCGGGGCCCTCTCGGAGCGCGATGTCATCGCGCCGCCCGGGGGGCGCGGCCAAAATGCCTCAGCGCGGCGGCAAAACGCAACCGCCGCGCCAACTTCCTCGTTGTGTCTTCAAGGTGAATGCGATGCTGATCGCCCTCGGGCTCGTTCTTGTGGGGTTTGTGGTGCTAATGCTCGGCGCCGAGGTGCTGGTTCGCGGCGCCTCGGGCCTGGCGCTGGCGATGGGCATCTCGCCACTGGTGGTAGGGCTGACCGTGGTCGCGCTGGGCACCAGCGCACCGGAGATCGCGGTGAGTGTGGGCGCCGCGCTCGGCGGCACGGGCGATCTGGCGCTCGGCAACGTCATCGGCTCCAACATCTTTAACGTGCTCTTCATCCTGGGGCTCTCGGCGATGATCACGCCGCTGGTCGTGCATAACTCCATTGTGCGCCGCGACGTGCCGGTGATGATCGCCGCCTCCGCGCTGGTGTGGTGGATGGCCCGCGACGGCGTCCTCGTTCGCGTGGAGGCCATCGCGCTCTGCGGCGGTCTGGTGGCCTACATCGTCGCGCTTTTGCTGGAAGCCCGCGCCAATCCTGAACCTCTCGACGCCGCGCTCGTCGACGCGGCCGCCGAGCACGCCGCCTCCGAAGCGACCATCGCCGAAGATGGCACCTCTTCAGCACCTCCGGCCGAAACCGACACCGGGAAGCAGCGTCTTCTGCAGGTGGTGATGATCCCCGCCGGCGTGGCACTTCTGGTGCTGGGCGCGGGCTGGCTGGTCGACGGCGCGAAGACCATCGCGCTGGGCCTGGGAGTCAGCGAGCTCGTCGTGGGCCTCACGCTTGTCGCCGCCGGCACCTCATTGCCGGAGGTCGCCACCTCGGTGCTCGCCGGGCTGCGCGGCCAGCGCGACCTGGCGGTGGGCAACGTCATCGGATCCAACATCTTTAACCTGCTCGCGGTGCTTGGTGCGGCCGGCGTGGTCAGCCCTCAGGGTTTAAGCGTGGCGGCTGCCTCCCTGGCCTTCGACCTGCCGGTGATGGTCGCCGTGGCGGTGGCCTGCCTGCCGATCGTCTTCACCGCGCGGCGCGTCGACCGCTGGGAGGGAGTCGTATTCATGGCCTACTACGTGGCCTTTGTGCTCTACGTGGTCTTTAACGCCACCGACCAGGCCTACGCCGCGGACTTTAAGGCGGCGATCTTTGGTTTTGTCGGCCCGCTCACTTTGCTGACGCTGGGCGTCCTGGGGCTTCGCGAGTGGCGCTTCAAGAAACGGCGCGACGAGGCTCACACGACGAACGCCCCCGGGGAGTGAGAGCCCCGCTGAGTTCAGAGACAAAAAAGCCGACCGGAGAACCCGGTCGGCTTTTTTCTGGAAGCGCGCCGAATACCTCAACAGGTATTCGGCGCGCGACCACCTTACTCGGCGGCTTCTTCCACAGCTTCTTCAGCGCCTTCGGCGGCCTCTTCGGCGCCTTCGGCAACTTCTTCCGCCGCTTCTTCGGTCTCTTCAACGGCCTCTTCGGTGGCCTCTTCGGCTTCCTCAGCGGTCTCTTCGACGGCTTCGGCAGCTTCTTCAGCCGGGGCAGCTTCTTCGGCCGGAGCGGGCTCTTCACAGGCGGTGAAAGCGAACATAGCGATGAACATCAGGGCAACAAGACGGAACATGTGCGACCTCTTCTTTCGTTTCTTTTTCGACTCTGCGATCTCGTCTTCACAGCACCTGCTGCAAAAACGCCTACTTCTCGGGAATAAGCTGGATGACGCAAGCTGTCAAGAAAACCTCCCGCGCTACTTTAACACCATCGCGTGAGCGCCGATGCCGTGGAGGGTGCGATGGCACATACCATGTGCGGGTGTGCGATTAATCGATGCGGCGCGCCGCACAATGAGCATCGCCAAGATCGCGTGCGATGTGCATACTACTGCTGCGGCTCAGGCGAGCTGCTCGGTGACCTTTTTTAAGGGAATGAAGCCGTGATCATCGGCAACTACAGAATCGGCCGCGTGCTGGCGCGCGGGGGCATGGCGACGGTCTACCGCGGGGTCTACCGCCCCACGGGGATGCCTGTGGCCATCAAGGTGCTCAGCGAAGAGAGCGCGCGCGATGAGGTGCTCGTCTACCGCATGCACCAGGAGGCCCGCATCCAGAACATGCTGGGCCGCCAGCATCCGGGCATCGTGACGTGCTATGAGCCGCTGGTGGTCAAAGGCCGCCCGGCGATGGTGCTGGAGTTTGTGCCCGGTCGCGCCATCGCCGACATCCTCGATGAGGAGGTTGAGGTCGTCGATCCCCTGGTGGCGATCGACATCGCCATTCAGGCCCTGGACGCCCTGGCCTACGCCCATCACCACGGGGTGGTCCACCGCGACATCAAGAGCGAAAACATCATGGTCACCCCCGAGGGTCGCGTAAAAATCGCCGACTTCGGAGTGGCACGCGCCGAGGTGGGCAGCAAGAACGCGCGCGTGACCGAGAGCCGCGACCTGGTGGGCACGATGGTTTATATGGCTCCCGAGCAGCTCACCAGCCCGCGCACCGTCGACCACCGCGCCGACCTCTACAGCCTGGGCGTCACTCTCTATGAGATGATCACCGGCGAGGTGCCCTTCGATGGCGATGAGGGCTACCCGCTGATGAAGCGAATTGAGCAGGAGCAGCCCGCCGATCCGCGCACGCTGCGCGACGATCTTCCCGAATGCCTGGTCGAGGTGGTGATGCGCTCGCTCTTCAAAGAGCCCGACGAGCGCTATTACTCGGCCGGCGAGATGGAGGCCGCCTTGAGCCGCTGCCGCGTGGCCATCCAGCGCGAGCGAGCCGAAGACGCAAGCCCTGCCGCGGCCAGCCGCTCACGCGGCGGTGACCCGCGCTGCTTTGAGCCCACCGAGCCCTCGCCGCTTCCCGAGCCCCGCGCCTTCGGTTACCTCGAAGACCTCTCCGGCAGGCTTGTGCCCGGGCGGATCCTCCTGCGCCGCGCCGGGCTGAAGATCGGCCGGCACCCGGGGCGCTGCGACGTGGTGATTCCCGATGACGCGGTCGCCCCGGAGCACGTGATGATCCTGCCGCTGGAGATCGGTGAGGTCCTGCTCATCGATCTTCTCAGCGCGACTGGCACCCACGTCGATGAGCGCGAGATCTCCCGGCATGTGCTGCGCAACGATGAGGTCTTTACCCTCGCCGGGCGCTGGCCCTTTCGCTTTCGAGTCAACATGCGCAGCTGAGCGCTGAGGCGGGCAGGTTGCAGGTTGTAGCGCCGGGTGGATGCGCGGTTGTCGCCCCCGGCTGCCGCCACTATACTCAGGGGGCTTGCGCTGGAGATGAGGCGCCTGTTGAGCTTCACGTGGATCGGCTCTAAGCCGAGAGTTTGAGGAGAAAGACCGTGGCGAATCAAAAGTGGGCCAGCGACGACGACGCCGGCGATCTGCTCGCAGGAATTCTGGATGAGACGGCCACCGAGGCCGAGCTCGAGCAGCAACGCATCGCCGCCGAGATGGCCGCGCGCGAAGAGGAAGAGCGCCGCCGTAAGGAAGAAGAGGACGCTCGCCGGCGCGCCGAGGCCGAAGCTCGACTCTCCGCCGAGAAGAGCCGCCTGGAAGAAGTTGAGAAGCGCCGCACCCAGAAGATCGAAGCGCTGCGCATCGAAGAGCTCAAAGAGAGCGGGCAATGGGAGCCGCCCGAAGAGCTTAAGAAAGAAGCCCCTCCCGAGGCCGCCGCGCAGCCGCCGGTCGCCCAGGCCGCGCAGCCGGCGCAGGTCGCCGCGGCGCAG
>NZ_VOSL01000044.1 GCF_007997005.1 Lujinxingia vulgaris
CGGCGATGGTCGCGGTGTGTCTTGCGCTGTTGTGGGTCGGGCGTGGCGTGGCGCGGCGGGCTGGCGTGGTGGTGCGGGCGTGGTGGGAGCGTGTGCGCGCCAGGCGCGCCCGGGCGCGCGCTGTAGACGACGAGATGGCCCGAGATGTGGCGCGCGGACTCGAGGAGATCGAGCTCGAGGTTCGCAGCGAGGACAACGGCGAGGGCGAAGCGGGCTCGTCCACCCTGGTGGTCGAGGTCTGGGATCGCTGGCGCGACCGCGGCATCGAAGGGGCGACGCTCATCCTGACGGACACCGACGGGACCACCACGCCCGCCCGTGAGTTGGGAGGCGGCGCCTACGCGCTCGCCCTGACTCGCAACACGCCCGCCACGCTGAGCGCCACCGCTGCAGGCTTTGTCGAGGCACGCGCCACTCTGGAGCGCGGTCGGGCAGGGCGCCTGCGCCTGAAGATGAGCCCCGTCCCGCTGAAGATCCGCGAGCTCTACCGCTGGCTTGTTCAGCGCGCGCATGGCGAAGACCTCTGGGGAAGCCTCACACCGGCGCAGATCGCCAACGCGCTCTCCCGCCACGAGGCATCGCCGGCCGACCACGTCCTCGACTGGCACGATGCGCTGGAGCGGTGGACGCAGCTTCGTGCCGAAGATCGCCCCGCGGAGCTTTTGAAGCTTCTTACCGCCGCGGTGGAGGAGACCAACTTCAGCGGGCATGACTACGATGTGGCGATCTGGCATCGCGTGCGCGAGATCGTCCTGGAGCTCGACCGGCTCGTGGCCTCGGAGCGCGGCGCGTTGCATCAGGGGGACTCATGAGCCTCGCTACGAGACATCGTCGCGCGGCAGGGCTCGCAGTGCTGCTACTGGCTCTGTGCGCGTTCGACGCGACCGCTGCGGCTCAGGACTATGAACCCGGCTCGACCGACTGGCAGGGCCTCTCGCGTTTCGTGGCGCTGACCCAGGCGCAGGGGGCAGACCTGCGCATCACCGATACGCTGGCCTGGGACGAGGTTGAGGCCGACGACGTCATCGTTGTGGTCTACCCCGAGGAGACGCTCAGCCCGGAGTCTTTCGCCTCCTTTGTCATCGATGGCGGGCGACTCTTGCTCGCCGACGACTTTGGAGGGGGGGCCGCGCTGATGGAGCGGCTCTCGTTGAGGCGCATCGCGCCAGGGGTGGGGGCGCTTCCCCATCAACGCTTCGTGGATGGTCAGGCCGACTGGCCGCGCCACAGCGCGCGTGGTCGACATCCGCTGCTCGAAGGCGTCAATGAGGTGGTCTCAAACGTACCGGCGGTCCTGCTCAACGAGGGCGGCCCGGTCCTGAGCTTTGATGAGGGCGGGGGGCTGGTCTACGATATGACGCTTGGCGAGGGCAGGGCAATCGTCCTCTCGGACCCCAGCGTGATGATCAACGGCATGGTGCCCATCGCCGACAACGAGCGTCTGCTCGCCAACACCATCGAGTACCTGTGCGAGCCCGCCGACGATGGATGCCGGGTCTGGCTGGTTCACGGCGCATTTACCCAGATCGGTCGCTACGACGCGCCGTCTTCGCAGGGGCTCACCGGCGACGATCTGGTCTCTCGGGTCGATGCGTTTAACGAACGGGTGCGGGAGGTCCTCGATGAGCTTGCGAAGACGGAGCTTCTCTATTTTCTGGGGCTCTTGCTGGCTCTGGGGAGCGCGGCCTACCTGGCGACGGTGCTTCCCTGGCAGCGCTCGCGCCGGCTCAGTGAGTTTGTGCAGCGCGAGCGCAGTGAGCTCGCGCCGCCGCAGACTGAATTTGACTGGAACCTCGCGCGTTTCTCCCGCGGCACGCGCGGCGTCAATTACGCCCTGCCGGTCGCGATCCTTAAAGAGGTCTTTGAAGAGATCTTTCTGGATGCCCTGGGGCTGTGGCCCTCGACCAGCAAGCACCGACCGCCGATCGACGAGCTGGCGCGACGGTTTGAGCAACAATTCTGCGCGCGGCAGGCCCCGGCCGAACGCGATCGGCGCCGGCAGGCTGTTCAGGATCTCTTGAGTCATCTGGCCACCGCGCCGACCCGCCACCGTGTTTTTTTAGAGAATGACGCCAACTACAGCGCCCGCGATCTGGCGCGACTTCATCGACATGCCCATGAGATCTTAGGTTGGATGGGCAAAGAGGCCGACTATGAGCGACGCACCCGCCAACACCGCCGCCCCCGCTTCGAGCGCCCCGCAGGCGACGTCTCCCGCTGAGGGGGCCACCCTTCCGCAGGTTCAGACCCCGGATGGGGCCGCGGCCTCGATCGCGGAGGAGCGGCTCAAAGAGGTTCGGGCGATCTGCGATGCGATGCGAGCGCAGGTAAGCGCCACCTTCATCGGTCCGCCCGAGGTGGTCGACGCGCTTCTCGTGGCGCTCTTTGCCCGCGGCCACATCCTGCTTGAAGGGGTGCCCGGGGTGGCCAAGACGACGTTGTGCCGGGCCTTCGCGCGCACCATCGACGCGACCTTCCGGCGCGTGCAGTTTACGCCGGACCTGCTCCCCTCCGACATCACCGGCACCTACGTGCCCAACCTGAGCACCAACGCCTTTGAGCTGCGCCGTGGGCCGGTCTTTACCAACGTGCTCCTGGGCGATGAGATCAACCGCGCGCCTGCAAAGACCCAGTCAGCGATGCTTGAGGCGATGCAGGAGCGCCAGGTTACCATCGAGGGCGTCACCCACACGCTGCCCTCGCCCTTTGTGGTGCTGGCCACCCAGAACCCCATTGAGCAGGAGGGGGTCTACATGTTGCCGGAGGCGCAGCTGGACCGCTTTCTGCTGAAGTTGACCATTGGCTACCCCACACCCGATCAGGAGCTTGAGGTACTCAAGACGCACCGGCAGAGCAGGGCGCCGGTAGAAGCCGTCATCAGCGCCGAGCAGGCCGAGGCGATCATCGGGTTGGTCGAGCAGGTCCATATCAGCCATGAGCTGATGCGCTACATTCTGGGCATCGTGCGGCAGACGCGCACCGACACGCGCGCGCTCCTGGGGGCCTCACCGCGCGCCTCCCTGGCGCTGCTCAAAGCCGCGCAGGCACGCGCGTTGATCCGGGGGCGAGGCTACGTGCTGCCGGACGACATCCAGGCCATGGCGGTCGCCGTGCTGGCTCACCGTATTGTGCTTCATCCCGACGCCGAGCTCGATGGAACCCGCGGGCAGGACCTGGTGGAGAGCGCCCTGAAAGCCGTGCGATACGGATAAGCCGATGAGCCCCTATCTGACACCTTCGGGGAAGTGGCTTTTTGCCAGCGGCGCGCTCTTTACGATCTTCGGCGCGCTGGCGCGCGAGCCGGTGCTCGTGCTGCTGGGGCAGGTGCCCTGGTGGGTGTTGCTCGGGGCGATGATGCTGATCCTGACACAATCGAGAGCGCTGCAGCGCCGCCAGGTGGTGCTCGGCGTCGACGGGGCGCCGGGGCCGCTGCGCATCCGCTACGGTCAGCGGCACACGCTCCCTATCAGCGTCTCCAACGCCTCCGGCGATCGGCTGGGGGCGTTGGCCCTGGAGCCGGTCACCAGCGGCGGCATCCTGGTTCAGCGCGGTCCGACGCTCGGTGGGCTGGCACCCGGGCATAAGGTCAGCGTGCCGGTGGTGCTCACCACGCAACATGTCGGACGCGCCAGCCTCCAGGGCTTTGAGGTGGTGCTCCGGGGGCGGCTGGGGCTTGTGGAGACGCGCGACTATCTGCCCTGTGTTCAGGTTTTGGAGGTCTTTCCGAAGTTGATGCGCGGCGCGCAGCGCCGCGCGCGGGCGCGCCTCGCCAGCGCGGCCCGGCCCCGGCGCGCGGTGGCTTTATCGGCGGCCTCGGGCACCGATCTGCGCGAGCTTCGCGACTACCAGCCGGGCGACCCGCTGCGCACCGTCGCCTGGAAAGCGACGGTGCGCCAGCGACGGTTGATCTCCAGGGAGTTCGACGACGAGCGCACCCACCGGCGTCTCTTCGCCCTCGACATCTCCACGTCGATGCGCTCGGGCACGCCTCCGGGACGCAAATTTGATGAGGTGATTCACCACGTGGTCGAGCAGGCGCGCGATGCGCTTGAGCGCGGCGATGAGGTGGCGCTGTTGACCTTCGATCACGCCATCTTCGGTCGCGTTGACGCCGGCTCGGGCGCGCCTCACCTGCAGCGCATGCTGCGCCATCTCGTGGGCCTGCGCTCCATCGTTGATGCCGGGCGCACCGCCTGGGACGAGGCCGCCGTGGAGCGTTTCATCGCCGACTATCTGCTGATTCAGGAGCGCCTGGATTTTCGGCGCCAGCAGGGGCTGGAGGCCGCGGTCGATACGCGCCTTCTAAGGCGCTGGCTCCGCGCCCAGCTGCCCTGGGAGTTGGCCCGCTGGGCCAGTGATGCGGAGTCTCACGGCGTGATCGCCTCCCAGGTCAGTGACGCGCGCCGTTTCGCCCGCTTGCGTGGCCTGGAGCTGCCACCGCCCTCGGAGATGCGCGCCGGCACCAAAGTCTCCGGCCTTCAGGCCGTCTTCGAAGAGGCGCTCAAGATGGGGCGCGGCCCGCTCCAGCTGGTGATTTACAGCGATCTGTGCGGCCTCAATGAGGTCGACGCCCTGGAGCGCTACGTGCGTCTGGCGCGGCGCCGAGGCGTGGACGCACGCGTGGTCGCGCCCTTCACACCGGCCTTTGGCGTCGAAGACATCCCCTTTGAGGCGCATTACGAGCGTGTCCGCGAGATCTTCTCGATCGCCGAGGCCGACGACCGCGCCCTCATCGCGTCGAGGGTCGAGGCGCTCGGCGTGCCGGTCGCCCTGGTCGGGCCCGACGCGCTGCGCGGAGAAGGTGTGTTGTGAGTGGAGGCGCCGGGCCTGTCCGGTGCGCTTAAAGCGCGAGTTCCCGGGAGTCGGCCGGGGCGGCGTCGTCGGCGCGGGCGCCAATCGCCTTCAAAAAGCCCCAGAAGTACTCCCAGGCGCTCCAGAGGCTGAAGAAGACCGAGATGGCCAGAAGCCAGAAGCCGATGGCGTGGAAGTTCAACATCACCGGGCCCATCCCGTAGTTCACCTCGTAGGTGAAGTGCAGGATCAAAAACACAAGCCCCAGCATCTGGAACGCCGTCTTGAACTTTCCGCCTTCGCCCGCCGCAATAATCAAGCCCTCGCCGGCGGCCAGGCTACGCAGAGACGAGATGGAAATCTCGCGCGCCACGATCACGATCACAATCCAGGCCGGGAGCCTCCCCAGCGGGATCAGCATCACCAGCGCGGTCATCACCAGGAGCTTGTCGGCGAGCGGGTCGAGAAACTTCCCGGTCATGCTCACCAGGTTGAGTTTGCGCGCCAGGTAGCCATCCACCCAGTCGGTAAAGGAGGCGACCCCGAAGAGCACCACCGCGATCACGCAGCTGAGCGGGTCGCCGTAATAGATGAACATCGCCACGATTGGAATCAGCGCGATGCGCATCAACGTCAACACGTTGGGGATGTTGACGATGTCTTGACGAATGGTTGAGGCGCTCACGGCGTCTCCGCTTGGGCTGAGTAAATCTGATACCAGTAATAGACCGACGCGACGTACTCGCGGGTCTGCGGGTAGGGGATGCCGTCATAGCGACGCACGGCCACATCGCCCGCGTTATAGGCGGCGAGAATGAGGTTGATATCCCCATCGTAGCGCTCGATCAAGATGCGCAGGAACTTTGCGCCCCCGAAGACGTTCTGTCGAGCGTCAAAGGCGTTGGTCACACCGAGCGACTCGGCGGTGCGCGGCATCAGCTGCATCAGGCCCATCGCCCCGGCGTGGCTGACCACGTGGGGCTGGAACGCGCTCTCCACCCGGATGACAGCCTTGATAAATCCAAAAGGCAAGTCATAGGCGAGCGCGGCCTCCTCGATGAGGTCGTCGAAATAGGCCTCGCGTTCCGAGAACGATCCGGGAAGTCCGCGTCGGGCCTGCTCCCGGGCGCGGGAGACCTCCGGCGCATCCTCCTCGCTGGCCTGCGTCGAGCTGCTCGACGCGCTGGTGCCCGATGACGCGCGGGCCTGGCGACGCGATGAGGGCCCCTCACTGAGAACCTCCAGAAGTTTGTACTCCGGGTGACGCTCGCTGGTGATGAGCACCTCCCCGCTGGGCGTCTCGTAGGAGTAGAGCTGCGCGGCGGCCGGCGAGGCACTCAACGCCACCATCGCTATGGCGCTCATCGCTGTGAAGATTCGTCCGACCATCGTGTTGCTCCCTGACGTAGACATCTGGCGTAAACCTGCGGGGACACCGCATCCGGGCGGCCCACGCAGAATGCATTAGAGGCCAGCTTCTCTTCCCGGGCAAGAAAAGGCAGCGGCGCGGTGGTATGGCAAGCGAATCGGCGAATCTTCACGACCCGTGGCCGGCAGGCGGGCGTGATTGACACCGCCTCGACCGCTTCCCTACACTCCGCAGGCTTCGCGCCCGGCGAAAATTGGGGCGCTTCTTGCAACGCATATCAGCGACGGACACACCGATGAGTGAGAGCGCCCCCGACGCCACCCCCGCCCGAACCTGGTGGCGAGAGCTCGATGGCTTCGTACAACGCCCGACCGACTTTCTCAAAACCCACGGCTGGGTCTTTCTGCTGGCCATCGCCGTGGTGCTGCCCTTTGTCGGCAGCTTCGGGCTCTGGGACCCCTGGGAGACCCACTACGGGGAGGTGGGCCGCCAGATCACCGAACGAAACGACTGGATCAGCACCTGGTGGGGAAGCCACTGGGTCGACTCCAAGGGCGGCACCGAGGGCTCGTACTTCTACTCCAAGCCCATCCTCCTGATGTGGATGATGGCCATCGGCATGGAGCTTTTCGGCGTAAACGCCTTCGCCGTGCGCCTGGGCGTGGCGCTGATCGGCGCGCTGGGCATCATCTCGGTCTACGCGTTTGGCGCCACGGTCTTTAAGCGCCGTGTCGGCGCGTTGATGGCGCTGGTGCTCGCGAGCTCCCCCTTCTGGTTCATGCTCGGGCGGCAGGCCCAGACCGATATGCCTTTTGTGGGCATGATGACCGTGGGCATGTGCTTCTTCATGATGGGGGCCTTTGGCAAAGATCGCGACCTGCCGGCCAGCAAGTTCAGCTATGCGCTGGGGCTGGGCTGGATCGGCGCGCTGACCATCCCGCAGATCTCGCTCGTGCTCATCGGCCTCTCGCGCTGGCGAGGCCCGCAGAACGCGTTGATGGACGCGCTCGGCGACTCGGTCAACCTGGTGGTGATCGTCTTCGGCGTGATCTTCATCCTCAGCGCCCTCCTCATCGTCGCCGGGCTCGTCTGGAACCACACTCGCCGAAAGAAGATCGCGCTGGTCGGGGTGCTGCTGACCTGGGCGCCGCTCTTTGCGACCTTGCTCGGCGTGCTGATCACCTCCGAAGATCGCCCCCGCGCGCTTCTTGGCTGGTTTGTATGGGGGCCAACTCAGGCTGCGCTCTACGCCTCGTGTGTGCTCGGCGTGCTCTACCTGACGCTGGAGCGTCCCACGGTGCGCCGCGGCCGCATCTACATGCTCACCTTTTATGCCTTCATCGGGCTTGCGACTCTGGCCAAGGGCCTGCTGGGCTTCATGCTGCCGGGCGCGGTGCTCTTCCTCTACATTCTGACCACCCGGGAGTGGTCGCTGATGAAGCGGGTGGAGTTCTGGCGCGGCGTGCTGGTGTTTATCGCGGTGGCCTTCCCCTGGTACGCGGCGATGCTCATTCGTCACCACCCGGGCTTCTGGAACCGCTTCTTTGTTCACGACCACTTCAAGCGTCTCACAAGCGGCGTGCACCAGCTGACCACGGGATCTTTTGAGCACTTTTTGCGCTGGCTGGGCTACGGGCTCTTCCCCTGGGTGGGTTTTGTGCCGGCGGCCATCGCCCGCTTTTTTGGTGGCCATAAGGTGCGACTCAACAGCGATGAGGGCCGCGCCAGCCTGATGCTGCTGATGTGGGCGCTGGTGGCCTTTACGCTCTTTACGCTCTCGAGCACGAAGTTCCACCACTACATCTTCCCGGTGGTGCCGGCGCTGGCGATGCTCGTGGCGCTGGCCATCGATGATCTTCTCGACGGCGACCTTCCCCTGGGCGGCGCGCTCTTCGGAGTAGGCGCGGTGATCGCGGCGGTGATCGCGGTGGAGTTTGTGCTCGACCCCCAGCAGATCAAAAACCTCTTCTCGTACCGCTACGAGCGTGAGTGGAACCACGAGGAGTGGGACCCTTACTTCCAGACCTGGCTCAAGCCGATTGTGACCCTCTGCGTGGTGGGCGCGCTGGGGATGGGGCTTGCCCGAACTGAACGCGTGCGCAAAGTCGCGCTGGGCATAACCGGTGTCGGCGCGCTGGCGATGGCGTTCTTTTGCCTGAACATCTACATGCCGACCATCAGCTCGACGATGAGCCAGAAGCAGCTCTGGGACCGCTACTACGAGCTCTGCACCGAGGTGGAGCCGCCGCCCGGGGCCGATACCCGCAAGACCTACTGTGAGGAGCCGGTGATCGCCTACCGCCTCAACTGGCGTGGCGAGGTCTACCACACCCAGAACCTGGTCATCCCTATCCGCAGCGATGAAGACTGGGAGAAGTACAAGAAGGAGCAGACCGAAGGGCCGATCTACGCCATCATGCAGAACGTGCGCTACCGCGGGGAGTTTCAGCGTAAGCTGCCCGAACGCTGGAAGGGCAAGGCCTGTCTGGTGCACAACGAGAACCTGAAGTTTGTGCTGGCCAAGATCCCCTGCGCGCCCGACGACCCGGCGCGCGTGGACGCCACCGAGAAGGAGAGTGACGCGGAGCGTTAAATCGCTCGTGTTTTCAAAAATGACGCGCCGCGTTCAACGCGGCGATGTCAATGGTTTCAACAGCTTAGGGCGCCTTCCCAATCGGGGGCATTGCTGTTACGCTCTGCGCGCCCTGGCGCACCCAAAATTGGTCCCTATCCTTGGGCCCGCGCAAGCAAGCATAACTGTTGGTTTTAGTGACAAAGTCTTCGACGGAGATAGTCAATGAGCACAGCGAAGTTGACCCTGAACGGCAACGAGTACGAACTTCCCACCTTCGTGGGCAGTGAAGGTGAGGTCGCGATCGAGATCGCCAAGCTGCGGGGCACCACCGGGGCGGTGACCCTGGACAGCGGCTACGGCAACACGGGTTCTTGCAAGAGCGAGATCACGTTCATCGATGGCGAGAAGGGCATCCTTCGCTACCGCGGCTACTCCATCGAGGAGCTGGCCGAGAAGGTCTCCTTTGAAGAGGTCGCCTATCTGGTGATCTGGGGCGAACTGCCCAACGCCGAAGAGCTGAAGAGCTTCACCGCGCGTCTGGAGGAGTACGCCATCGTCGATGAGGGCGTCAAAACCATCCTCTCGGGCTTCCCCCGCACCGCGCACCCGATGGCGATGCTCGGTGCCGTGATGGCCGCCTTTGGCTCCTTCGTGGAGACCACCGGCGACTCCGAGGAAGACATCCTGCGCATCATCGCCGGGATGAACTCGCTGGCGGCCTACATCTACCGCTACCGTCGTGGTCTTCCCTACGTCTACCCGGCCAAGGGCCTGAGCTACTCCGGCCAGTTCCTTCACCAGATGTGGGGCGAGCCCACCGGTGAGCCGAAGATCAACTCGGCGGTCGAGCAGGCGCTCAACAAGCTCTTGATCCTTCACGCCGACCACGAGCAGAACTGCAGCGCCTCGACGGTGCGCATGGTGGGTAGCGCCCACGCCTCGCTCTACGCCTCCATCTCGGCCGGCGTCGGCGCGCTCTCCGGCCCGCTGCACGGCGGCGCCAACCAGGCTGTGCTCGAGATGCTCGAAGAGATCCAGAACGACGGTGGCGATTTTGAGAAGTACGTCGGTCTGGCCAAAGACAAAGAGTCGGGCTTCCGCCTGATGGGCTTTGGTCACCGCGTCTACAAGAACTTCGATCCGCGCGCCAAGATCCTTAAGGCCGCCTGTGACGACGTGCTCGACTCACTGGGCGTTGACGATCCCCTCCTCGACATCGCCAAGAAGCTCGAGAAGGTCGCGCTCGAAGATGAGTTCTTCGTCAAGCGTAAGCTCTACCCCAACGTCGACTTCTACAGCGGCATCATCTACCGCGCGCTGAACATCCCCACCGAGATGTTCACCGTGATGTTCGCGCTGGGTCGCGTGCCGGGCTGGATCGCGCAGTGGCACGAGATGCGTAACGACCCGACCGGTCGCATCCACCGCCCGCGTCAGATCTACACCGGCGCCACCGAGCGCGCCGTCACCCCGATCGCCGAGCGCTAAGTCGCCGGTGATTCAGGTGTAGAAACACACGAACGGGCCCCGAACCATCGGGGCCCGTTTTTTTGATCATGGGTTGGGTGTTGCGCTGCCGCCTGGGAGCATTGCCAGGGTGGGGAAGTAACGTAACGGTCGATGTTGATAGCGCCACAGAGCAACAAAAAAGCCGCGAACCTTTGCAGGGTCGCGGCTTTCGCTTTAGCGAAGTTGAAACCTTAGAGCGGGATGTTGCCGTGCTTGCGGGGCAGGTTCTCCGCGCGCTTATTCTCGAGCATCTCCAGGGCCTGAATCAGGCGAGGGCGGGTGTCGCGCGGAAAGATGATCTCGTCGATGTACCCGAGCTCGGCGGCCTTGAAGGGGTTGGCGAAGGTCTCGCGGTACTCGGCGACGAGCTCGTCTTTGCGGGCGACGGGGTCGTCGGCCTCGGCCAACTCCTTACGGAAAATAATGTTCACCGCGCCGTCCGGTCCCATCACCGCGATCTCGCCGGTGGGGTAGGCGAAGTTGATGTCGGCGCCGATGTGCTTGGAGCTCATCACGTCGTAGGCGCCGCCGTAGGCTTTGCGGGTGATCAGGGTAACTTTAGGCACAGTGGCTTCGGCGTAGGCGAAGAGCAGCTTGGCGCCGTGTTTGATGATGCCGCCGTACTCCTGGTCAACGCCCGGCAAGAAGCCGGGCACGTCCACAAGGGTCACGATCGGGATGTTAAAGGCGTCGCAGAAGCGCACAAAGCGCGCGCCCTTGAGGCTGGCGTTGATGTCGAGGCACCCGGCCAGGTGGGCGGGCTGATTGGCCACGATGCCCACCGAGCGGCCGCCCAGGCGCGCAAAGCCCACGACCATGTTGCGGGCAAAAGCCTCCTGAACCTCGAAGAAGTAGCCATCATCGACCACATGCCCGATGAGCTCTTTGATGTCGTAGGGTTTTGAGGGGTTCTCCGGCACCAGGGTGTCGAGCGCGGTGTCGCGGCGGTCAAACGCGTCGTCGGTGGGCACGAAGGGGGCGTCTTCGGCGTTGTTGGAGGGCACAAAGGAGAGGAGTTCGCGGATCTTGGCGATGCACTCCTCCTCGGTCTGCGTCTCGAAGTGGGAGACGCCGCTGGTCTCACTGTGCACGTGCGCGCCGCCCAGCTCCTGCTTGGTGACCTCCTGACTGGTCACCGTTTTAACGACCTCCGGACCGGTGATGAACATGTAGGAGGTGTCCTGCACCATGAAGATGAAGTCGGTGATGGCCGGGCTGTAGACGGCGCCGCCGGCGCAGGGTCCCATAATCGCCGAGATCTGCGGGACGACGCCGCTGGCGCGCACATTGCGGTAGAAAATGTCGGCGTAGCCCGCCAGGCTGGCAACCCCCTCCTGGATGCGCGCCCCGCCGGAGTCGTTGAGCCCGATGACCGGCGCGCCGCATTTGGTGGCCAGGTCCATCACTTTGCAGATCTTCTCGGCGTAGGCGCCGCTCAAACTTCCGCCGAAGACGGTGAAGTCCTGGGCGAAGACGTAGACCAGGCGACCGTCGACCTTGCCGTAGCCGGTGACCACACCGTCGCCGGGGATCTTCTGGTCGGCCATGCCGAAGTCGTTGCAGCGGTTGGTCACAAACTTGTCGAGCTCCACGAAGGTCCCCGCGTCAAGCAGCAGGTCGATGCGCTCGCGCGCGGTGAGCTTGCCGGCTTCGTGCTGGCGATCGATGCGGGCCTGGCCGCCACCGAGCTCGGCGGCGTCGTTAAGCTCCTGGAGACGTTCGGCGTTGGACTTGGTGGTCATGGGCACAACCTCGGATCAGAGAGACGTGGACAGATGCCGTGAGTTGATTCGATGGAGAGAGGGGAGCCCCGCTCGCGCTCAGCCCGTGAGGGGGCTGAGCCAGAAGCTGCTGGCGAGCGGAGCCTGGAGGTACGATCAGTCAGCGGTGATCGCATCGAGGAAGAGCTCCTCGTAGCGAATCGCGGACTCGCGCCAGGAGAAATCCCGGGCCATGTCGCGCACCATCAGGGGGCGCCACTTTCGGTAGTTACGGTAGGCGGAGCCGGCGCGCTCGATGGCACCGGCCAGCGCGTCGGCGCTGTGCTCGGTGAAGACAAAGCCGGTGCCGTTTTCGGGGTCTTCCCGAAGATCGGTGACGGTGTCCGCAAGCCCGCCGGTGGCGTGCACGACGGGCACGGTGCCGTAGCGCATCGCATAGATTTGCGTGAGGCCGCAGGGCTCAAAGCGGCTGGGCACGAGCAGCATGTCGGCGCTGGCCTGAATGCGGTGAGCCATCGCCTCGTCGTGGCCGCCCAGGATGCGGGCGCGGCGCGGAAATTCCTCTTCGAGCTGCTTGAGCTCTTGGAGCACCTTGTCGGGGCCGTCGCCCAGGATCACAAGCTGGAAGCCGTCGCGCTCATCTTTAAGCTCGGAGAGCAGAGAGCGAATGGCCGGCACCACAAGGTCGACGCCCTTCTGTTCGGTGAGGCGGCTGACCATGCCGACCAGGGGCAGGGTGGGGCGTACCGGCAGCCCGAGGCTGTGCTGAAGATGCGCTTTGTTCTGGCGTTTGCCGTTGAGGGTCTCGACGGTGTAGCGCACCTCAATGAAACGATCGATGTCGGGCGACCACACGCCATAATCGGCCCCGTTGAGCACCCCCTGCACGCTCTCCTTGCGGGCCTGGAGCACCTCATGAAGCCCAAAGCCGGCCTTCTCGGTCTGAATCTCGCGGGCGTAAGTGGGGCTCACCGTAGTGATCAGGTCCGCGTAGCGAAGCGCACCGGCCAGGTAGTTCAGATCCCCATTGGCGTCGAGGAGCTCGCCATCGTTGTTGTACTTCCGCGGCAGCCCGGTGGCTTTGAACTGCTTCGCATCGAATTTGCCCTGGAAGGCCAGGTTATGAATCGTCATCACGTAGCGGGTCTGGGCGAGCTCGTCGGCGTAGTAGTGCTTACCGTAGATCGGCACCAGGCCGGTGTGCCAGTCGTTGCAGTGGACGATGTCGATGGCCATCGGTGAGCTGATGGCGAGCTCAATGACCGCGCGGCTGAAGAAGGCAAAGCGCTCGGCGTTATCGTCAAAGCTCTGGTCGTCGTAGCCGTAGAGCCCGTCGCGGTCGAAGTACTCGGGGGCGTCGATGAAGAAGACGCGCACGCCGCTGTCGAGGCGAGATTCCCAGACGGTGACTTCGAGCTTGGACTGGTTCTTGCTCTTGCGCGGAACTTCCAGCGGGTTGAGGCGACGGCTCAGCCGCATCGCCGCCGGGTCGAGGTGCTTGTAGAGGGGGGTGACGATGGAGACGTTGTGGCCGCGACGTGCCAGCGCCTGAGGAAGGCTGGCGGCGACGTCGGCAAGGCCCCCGGTCTTGGAGAAGGGGGCAACTTCGCTGGAGGCGAAGAGCACATTGAGCCGACGTCGGCCCATCTGGGAGTTGGTGTCTTTGGTCTTGATGTAGCGGCTCAAATCCATCGTATTTTCCGTCAGCTGTTCAGTTCGCGCAGGTGGCGCGCGGCCACCTCCGAGGCGGTGGCGTTGATGTAGGCGCCCGAGCCCCACTCAAACCCTCCGTGGGTGCTCAATCGGGGGAGCATTTCCAGGTGCCAGTGATAGTACGCTTTGTCGGCGAACGCAAAGGGGGCGCTGTGCAAGACGAGGTTATGATCGACGCGGCCGATGGCCAGCTCCCAGAGCTCAAGGATGCGGCGGGTCAGCCTGGCGAGCGCGGCGAGCTCGGAGTGGGAGGCGGCAGCGAAGTCGGCGCTGTGGGGGCGGGGGGCGATCCAGACTTCGAAGGAGGCGCGGGAGGCAAAGGGCGCCCAGGCGACCATCGCGTCGTCCTGGAGAATGACGCGCTCACCGCCCTGAAGTTCAAAGTGCAGCGCGTCGCATAGGGCGCAGCGCTGATGCAGGTCGAAGTGGCGTTGGCCGCGTTCGAGCAGCTGCTGCTGGCGAGGGCTCACCTGGGGCAGCGCGAGGATCTGGCTGTGGGCATGCGCCAGAGTTGCCCCGGAGCGCGGTCCGACGTTTTTGAAGGGGATGATGTCGTGAATGCGGTGGTCCTGACGCAGATCGCGCAGACGCTCCTGCCAGGTCACGAAGATCTCGGTGATGTGCGAGGCGTCGAGCTCGCCCCAGTGCTCGATGTGTTCAGGGGCCTCGATGACGACTTCGTGGGCACCCACGCCGCCGAAGGCGTCGTAGGGGCCCAGCGCGAAGGCGCGCTCAGCGTCGTCGGGGGTGAGCGCCGGATAGAGGTTGGGCACGACGGTGATCGCGTGCTCGTGCTCGGGGAAGCTCGGGCTTTGTCGGGTGCGGATGGGCTCGGGGATGCGCGAGGGCTCGGCCGGGCAAAAGGGGCAGCGCGCGGCGCCTGGTGAGGTGTCCGGCTCAATGAGCTTGTGGTCGCGGGGGCGGCGGGCGCGCTCGGGGGCCAGGATGACGCGGTCGCCGGAGACGATGTTGGTGCGAATCGAAGAGGGCATCGGGCGGGCTCGGGGCTCGGGTGGGCCTGTGGCCAGACGCTATCGAAGTGAGGCGATGGGAGCAATCGGGGAGGGCGAACAAAAAAACCGCCGCCCCGGAAGGGGGCGGCGGTTCGCTGCGTATCACGCGGTGTTGGTCTTAGTTGCCCACAGAACCGGCATCGTCTTCGGCGAAGAGCTCCAGGAAGTTCTCGGTGATGCGGTGGTCGCTGGAGTTATGCACGTTGAGGATGAGGTTCTCCCACTGCTCTTTGTCGCTGCGACCCACGTCGATGTGGAAGCTGCCGTTGGGCACGCAGAGCTTGCCCTGGTCGTCAGGGTTGGTGGGGTTACTGGCGGCGTCGCCGGGGTTAAAGCCCTGGCGGTGCACGCGGATGAGGTCGCCGGCCTCAAAGGGATCGGCGTAATCCACAACGACCTCATCGTCGAAGAGGATGACTTTTTCCTCCCAGAGCTCCGGGTCGCAGGCCAGGTACTGAATCTCGTTGATCATCTCCAGGGCCTCGGCGCTCTCCACACCGTCGACGGTGATCCGGGTCGGCGCGATGTAGTAGGGCGCGCTGCTCACCGGAACGCGTTGCACAAAGAGGGCATCGACCGGCACGCTGCCCGGGGCGTTCTGGCCGGGCGGATACTCCGGGTCATCGACGCGCAGCCGCACCCGGTTGATGCGCGCCGGCATCGGCTCGGGGCAGAGGAAATCGAGACTCTCGCTGAAGTCGCGGTAGAAGCAGAGGTTGCGCAGGAAGCTGCCCTCCGGCTCGTCACAGGTATCGAAGAGCGTCCAGTCAACCGACGTGTTGATGCCGATCAGGTCACCCAGCCAGCCCGCGTCCGCTTCCAGGCCTACTTTGACCGCGGCACCGATGGAGAGCTCCAGCGTGCATTCGGATTCGCCTGTCGAGAAGTTGCGCTCAAAACCAGCCTCAAGTTTGGCGTAGACGCTGGGCAGGGTGGCGTTGACGCCGGCAAAGTTCAGAATCAGCCCGGAAAACTTAATATCTGAGGAGAGCTTGAGCGACGCGTTGACCTGCCCCAGCAAATCGGGGTCGTCGATCACATAGGGCTCAGAGAGAGGCTCTTGCTCGATCTCGCGGAAATCGCTGCCGACGTATTCGATGCCGAACATCGTATCCATCTGGAAACCCGGCGCGTTTTTGCCTTCCCAGGAGGCGCTGAGCCCGCCGTCGGTGGTCGCCGTAAACTTGATCAGGAAGTCGACGTTGGCCGTCACCGGGACGGGGCCGAGAGCGAAGGGAATCTTGACCAGGTTGACCTCAAAGAGCGTCTTCTCGAACTCAAACTCGTAGTAGAGCTCCAGAAGCAGATCCGTGAGCGCGGTGACGAAGCTGGCGTTGACCAGGAAACGGAATTCTTTGAGCCGCCCGTTGCAGCCGCGCTTGTACTCATCCTCCATGCTCGCCGGGATGCCGCAGACGCTGTAGTTGGGGTAGTTGTTGGCGAAGCACTCGCACCGGTTCTCGTTGATGTTGGAGTCTTCTCCGAACCATGAGGTGTCGATATCGAGGGCGGCGTCCACATCGTAGATGTCGATGGTCAGAGTCGGCGTCGCTTTCATGCGGCCGCCAATGGTGTTGGACGGGCATTCCTCGCCGACGCCAATGCCGATGCCCGGCTCTACCGAACCGAGCGTGCCTTCAATGGCGTCCGCGGAAAGGTCAACCTCCACCGAGACGCCGGAGTGGTTGTCGCAGACCCGCGCCTCGACCGTGGGGAAGCTGACGGTTGTCTGAATGGGCTCAAACTGATCTTCGTCGATGCGCTGGCGTCGCTGGCCGATGGCGCCGGACTCGGGCTGCAGGCCCTGGGAGCGGCTGGCGGTATCCGACGCGTCATTGGAGCTGCCATCGACGTTGATCTTGGCGTTGATGATCAGGTCGGTCAGCGGTGCGTCGGTGACGAAGAAGGTGATGATCTCCGGGGTGTTTTCGATGGCTTCAACCCGGTAGATGAAAGGCTCGGGATCGACGCTGTCGAAATTGTAGATGATGTCGGCGATGGCGACGTCAAGCAGGAGATCGTTGCCTTCCAGCGGGAACGAAATCGAGCCCTCCGCCAGGGTGGCCTGCGCCAGCAGCTCGTTGGAGATCTCATGGGACCAGGGGACCATGACGACGCCATCGTCGTCGGGCTCCAGGTTGCCTGTGTCGCCGGGGGCGCCCACATCCGGGGAGTCTCCGGGGCCGGCGTCGTCGTCTGGCGAGGATTGGCCGGGGGCGGTCTGACCATCGATGGTTCCACGGCTGAGCTCGACTTCCCCACAGGCGGCCGTCAGAGAGGCTGCGGCGAGTAGCGCCACCAGCCAGAGCGCATGGCGGACACTGCCGGGAGACGAAGGGCGAAAAAGCATGGAGAACCTCCAGGGCGTTTCAGGCAACAGGTTCATTGAATTCGGAGAGAGCCGACGAAGAGGCCGGGATCCGGAAACGTTATGGATTGTAAAAGCAAGGTCCGCGCCACACTCGCCGAGAGGGCTGAGACGGTGCCTGACTAACCGGTCGGTGTGTCAAGATGTCCCAGTAAGGCGAAGGCGGTGCGGTCATGATGCTCCAGTTGAATGCATCATAATGTGAAGAGGTTGGAAAATCCAGCGGCCAGCCTGACTTCGAGGGGGCGGACGTGGCGGTGCCAGCAGGGCTTCAACGAAGAACGCCCGGTGAGCGTGGGCTCACCGGGCGTCGGTGGTGCAGCGCTGAAGCGGGGACTCAGCCGTCGAGCTGGGTCTGCAGCTGGCTGAACGTTTTGATGGCGTTCTCCAGGCTGGCGATCTCACGCTGGGTGCGCTCGATGTCTTCTTCGAGCTTGGCCTGGGACTCTTCAAGGTCACGCAGTTTCTTTTCGGCGCTGGCCAGAGCGGATTCGAGGATCTCGTTCGATTCGGTCATGATGATCATTCCTTAAAGTTAAGAGCGTGGAGGCAGGGTTGATTAACCGTTCCACTTCCAGCGGCCGCGGCCGATTTTTTCCATCAGACCTTCTTTCTCGAAGGTGTTGACGACGCTGTAGGTGTAGCTGCGGATGCCGTCGGTGACTTCGCCTTCGATGCGCCCGAGCGCCTTGAGGACGTCGGCGGTGCGGAACTGTTCGTGTTTGGTGCCCAGCTGACGGCAGATCTCGAGGATTTGCTGGCGACGCGCGCCGCGGGGCGGGCGCTGCGTTTCGGGGTCGACGGGAAGCGAGCTGACGCCGCGGACCTTCTTGCGGCCACGACCACGTCCGGGAGGGGCCTCGCCGCGCAACGCCGCGCGAAGATGCTCGATCGCGTTGCGGGCCTCGGTGGTCTGCAGGCTGTGGGTATCGCGTTTTTTGCGAAGCACTTCAAGCTCCTGGCGTTTCTCGGTCAGCGCTTTTTCAAACTTCGAAAGCTCGTCGCCAAAGTTTACACTCATTACAATCCTCGGGGTTCGAAGGTGAATTCATTTGTTCAGCGAAGTTATCACTTTGCAGCGTCTCCAAGGCGGAATGTGCATCCAATGAGACTAAGTGTCAACCGCTTAGGATTCATTTTTTCGACGTTAACCAACGGATTTGATGGGTTTTAGCGAGGTTGCTAAGTTGTGTTTCCGGAATTGGGCTTTGAGAGCACGCTTCAGTGTTAACTCGAATAGGGTAGCATGAACGGCCGAGGTCGAGGGGGTGTACGCCAAAACGAACAGGCCGCGCTCCAAGGGGAGGCGGCCTGTCTGAGGTTCAGGGAGCATGTGTTGAGGGGGTTAGCCGAGGATGTCGCGCAGAAGTTCGGCGTGCTTGCGCTGGAAGCGTCCGCGCAGCAGCAGGAAGACGCGGTTGAAGGAGCGCATCTCACCGAGGAGCTCCTCGAGATCATAGCGGTCGAACTCCCGACGCATGCCGGCGCGCTCATTGAGGATAAAGGCGCCGTCGCCCATACCGAGCGCGACCTCGTCGCGCAGGGCCAGGTAGGGGTCGAAGGCCAGGCTGAGGTGGTGATCGCGGGCAAAGGCGCTGGTCGCCTCGACGTCCCAGATGCCCTCGGCCTGCCAGATGACGGGGCGACCAGCGCCGGCGGCCAGCTCGTCACCGAGCGCCGCGATCAGCGCCCGGCTGGTGCTACCGGGTCGAAACTCCAGGGGGGTCGAAAAGAGGATCGCTTTGGCGGCGAGGGCGTGAGCCTGCTCGGTGGCGTGGGTCCAGGCGTCACGAAGCGTGATGCTGAGCTCTGCGTTGTCACGCTCGTACCCGTCGACCAGGGCCTCGCCAACCGCCGAGGGAGCGTGCAGCACAAAGCCGAACCCTTTGGGCGAGTCGACGCGCCAGCGGTTCAACGTGGCGATCTTCGGGGCGTTTTCCAGCCGCTCCAGATCGACTTCCGCGGCGTTGCAGAGGGCAAAGGTGTCTCCCCAGTTTCCCGGGGTTGGATCGCAGGCGTAATAGAACTTTGTCATAAGCCAGAAGTGCTCTGAGAATCAGGGGAAGTAGAGGACATCGTCCCGACCGTGCTGGGCGACGAGCTGCTCGACACGCTTGAGGAGGTCTTCGCGTTGCGACCAGAGCACATTGAGGCGTGCGCGGTCGACGGGCCCGGCTTCGGGGAAGAGGACCGCCTCGAGCGCGTCGCGCTCCAGAAGGCGGATCGTGGCGACCGTACTGCGGCTAAAGCGGGTCGTCCACTCAAATCGGCCTTGAACCCGTCGGGAGGCACGCGGCTGGAAGGCGTCGCCGTTATGACGCGAGACGATGCCGCCGCCGATGACCGGGTTGTTGATGCCGTAGGTCTCGGCGCGGGTGGAGAAGCGCTCCCAGTTGTTGGTCAGGTAATCAAAGAGCAGCAGGCTGGAGACTTCTCGGGCAACCTCGGAGGTGGGTTGCTGACCGATGGCGTCGACCAGGGGTTGCTGAAATTTGCCGTCCGCAAGGGAGGCGATGCTGTTGAGCTCCTCGGAGAGCGGGCGCTCCAGGGGGGCTGGCGACGAGGTGGCGGTGAGCCAGTCGATCCACAGCGGCCGATACTCAATGGGGAAGGGGGCGCGCGACGATGCGGGCAGCCGCTCCAGGCTTCCGCGGACGACGCGCGGCGCGCCGTCGCCTTCGCCGGGCTGCCAGCTGGAAAGTTCGCGAAGTTGTTGCGCCTGGGCGGTGTCGAGGTCGCCCGATGCCGCATCGAGAGCGGCGATCAGCGCGTCTTCATGAAGCAGCGCCGGGGTGGCCTTGATGATCTCGAAGTTGCAGGCGATGAGCTCGCAGAGGCGCCACGAGGCGATCTCCATCTGCCAGCCATCCTCCCAGCCCTGACGTGAGGGCTTGAAGATCACCTCATCCTCCGAGCCCGGAAGTTTGAAAATCCAGCCGCGGTGGGTGTCGACGTTGTAGTTGCCGGCGAAGTTCAGTCCGGCGGACGCGTCGAGCACCTGGGGCTGATAGGGGCCCATCTCCGGGTCTTGCTCGACGGCGCGCTTGCGCGCGGTGAGAAAACGTTCATCTTCGGGGGCCATTGCGAGCGCAGCGAGGCTGGCCTGACGTGTCAGCGACCATCGCTGCTCGGCGCTTGAGAGATCAACGAGTTCGGCGAGCTCTTCGACCGACGCCTCGCCAGCGCGCCAGCGCTGTGTCAGCTCGGTGAAGCGCTCATCGGGCGAGGGGGCGGTGTCGGCCGCGGCGCTTTCGGTCGCTTCGGGCTCCTCGGGCTGGGCCGGTGCAGCGCTCTCGGCTTCGGCAACTTCGAGGTCTTCGGTGGCCGGCGGCGTTTCGCGGGCAGGGGCTTCTTCGCTCGGGGAGTTCGCCCAGAGGGAGGCGGGGTTCCAGCCGGTGGCGTCTTCGATCATCGCCTGGCCGGGGGCGGTGAGGCCGGCGCCAAGCAGCGCCAGCAGGCCTGCGCCGAGCGCAAGGCCAGCAACGAGCCCGCCACGCGACTTTTTGCGCGCGGGGGCTGCGTCGAGTTCCGCGGAGATGCTGGCCGGCGCTGCCGTAGGCAGCTTCGTATCTTCCGGCTGACGCGGATGGTCCGAGGCGGGCGCGGCCGCGAGCGGATCGCCAGACTCCGGCGTGAACGCGAGGTCCTCGTCGTCGTCGGACAGGCTGCCTTGACCTGCGTTGGCCAGGGAAGTGGCGGGTTCGGCTTCGTCGTCTTCCTCGATGATCTGGCTGACGCTGACTTCGTTGGAGATGTCGTCTTGCGGCTGCTTGGCTTCGGGCTCCGGGGTTTCCAGCGCCATGAAGGGATCGAGCTCAGGCGCGGACGCTTCGGCAGGCGCAACGGCGTCAGCCGAAACCTCGTCGGCGTCAGCGCGCTTCTGCTCCATGTCGAGCAGACTGAAGTCCAGGGAGTTGGACGAAGCGTCGACGGGAAGGGGCGGCGAGAAGGGCTCGTCCTGAGGCTCCGGCGTGGCGGGCTCACGGGCGGGCGCTTTACGGCGGGGCGTGCCGATGCGCGAGAGGACGTCGTGGGCCTCGGCGGCCATCTTTCGACGAAGTTCGCCAAAGACGGGGTGTTCGGAGACCGGCATCCAGTCGCCGTCGGCCTCCGCGAGCTCCTCGGCGCCCAGCAGCACGCCGCCTTTGATCAGTTGAGTGAGGCCCGCCTCGTCGACCGGTTCATAGATGACGTCTTCGATACGCAGACGGTACTGACCACGGCCGAGCACATCTTGAATCTCGGCGGTCGGCAGGCGGATGTACCCGCTCCCACGGCTCTCGCCGGCTGCGCCCAGTTCGATCGGGTCGACGTTGGGGCCGCGGCGGCGGGCTTGAAGTCTGGCGAGCATCGACTGGCTGGTGGCCTGGCCTCGCTCGCGCGAGATTCCGGGCAGCGGTGCTCGTCCCGGGGCGGACGCTCCTTCGGGGGCGCCGAAGCCGTCAAAGAGCCCGGAGTGGTCTGGCGAGGGCTCAGCGCCGGAGTCGGCCGCGGCGTCATCGGGGACCTCGCGAAGGAGCTCGGCGAGCTCGCGGGCTTCGCTGTCCTGCAGGTCGATGCCAGGGGTTGCGGAGTCGGCCTCCGGTTGGGGAGGCGGCGCGGATTTAGGCTGCGGGAGCGCGGGGCTCTCACTTCGCGGCGCGGGCAGATCGTCGGGGGTGCCGCCAACCTGGCTCGTGCGTCGTTTCTGGGCCTTCTTGAAGAGATGGGCCAGCGAGGGTTTGGCGGCGTCGTCGGAGTCGTCCGAGGAGGCGTCATCCTCGGCGGCGGAGGCGCCGGAGAGGGCGGGGCGAAGTTTGTCGAGCTTGAGCTTTTTGGTGCTCCCTGATGCCTTGCTCGAGCTGTCGCCGGGGGTGTCGCCGGGCTGCGTGAGCATGCGCTTTTTCTTGATGCGCGCGAGCACCTGGCTTTTGAGTTCGGCGTCCGAGAGACCGACTTCGCCCTCGACGGTGTCTTCGTCGGGGGTCTTTCCGGAACGCAGGCCGATCATGGAGCGGGGCACGCGTTTGTTCTCGGCGGTCTCTCGGAGCTGGGAGGGGTTGGCGCGGCTCTGACGGGTAAGATCGACGGTTTTGCGCGTCTGGATCTCGTTGGCCGACTTCTCGGCGGCCAGCACATCGGAGACTTCATCGAGCCCCGGAGAGGTTTGGTGCTCGTGGGCGCGGCGCCATGCGCCGGCGTCGGTGCTCTCGGCGAGCCCGTCTTCAGCCGGAGGCTCCGGGGCCGGTGGGTTATCGAAAGGCCCCTTTGTGGTGTTGCCGTTCTGCTCGGCAATGGCGCTGAGCACCGAGGCGTCGACCGCCGCGGTCTTGTCGAGGTCCCCGCCCCGGGTGAAGGGGTTGGCGAACCCGCCGGGAAGACCGGCCATCGTCGCTTTGGAGCCTCCGGGAAGGTCGCCGGCGAGCCGCGTCAGCCGCTCGATGGCGTCTTCGGACTCATCGTTGAGCGCCTCTCCGGAGGGGCGTTTGGACATCACTCCGAAGCCCGGCGCCGAGCTGGTGCGTTGGGTCTGCTCGGATGCCACTCCGCTCGAGTCTGAGCGGTAGATCTTGCGGCCATCCTCGACCGAGATCTCGGTGAAGCATTTCGGACAGGGGACATCCCCGGTGGGGAGGCGCCCTTTTTTGGGGGTGAGTCGGAAGTACGTCTCACAGCCAGGGCATTTGAGCTCAACGGCGTCGGGAGTGGTTTCTCCCATGAACGGTACCTGCTGCGCGGAGATTGGGATGGGGCGGGCGGGCTGATACAAGGCCAACACCCGGGACTCGCGTACGGCTGGTGAGGTCGAGCCGGGCCGCCTCACAGTCCTGCTGTGCTGCGGTCGGGACGCGACCTCGTCGCTACTCTACACCACGTATGGGGTGTGCTCAATGAAATCGTCGGGAGCGGCGATGGTCTAGAGCCGGCCCCAGCGACGGCGCAGAGACCACTCCGCAGCGAGCAGCCCCAGCACGATGAGAAAGAGCAGGGCGCTGTCCCAGAGCTGCACGACCCGTCGTTGATGAATCTCGACGAAGCGAGGTGGGTTGAAGTCGAGCCGGGCGGCGTTGAGCTCGGGGAGGAGGGTGTGCTCGGCCTCAGTGTGTTCGGCGATGCGTTCGAGCAGGGCGTTGCGAGGGACGATGTCGCGAAGTTGGGCGACATTGGGCGTGACAAGCACCAGGTTCTCATCGCGCAGCGCGCCGCCTGGGCCTTCCACCTCGACCTCCATATGATACATGCCAGGCTCGTCAAAGCTGAGGTCGAGCGCGTGCTCTCCGGAGGCGTCGGTCTGAAACTCGACGGTGCGTGAGGGGAGAGTAGGCGCGCTGTCGTCACCGCGCTGCGCAAGCGGGCGATGGCTGACGTGGACCTTCCCCGAGGCGTTTGTAGCGGGGCTGTAGTCGCTCTTAAAGACGCGTACGGTGGCGTCGATGGGGGCGTCGGGGGCGGCGATGTCGGCGTGAACATCGAGTCGCACCAGCTTGAGCTCCGGGTCCTGGATGAGCCAGCGAATCGCGCTGTTCCAGAACATCTGATATTCGCGCGGGGTGCCACCGTCGGCCAGATGCTCAAAGCCCCAGCGCCAGGTGGAGTCGCTGGTGACCGCCAGCACTCGGCCCTCGCCGCGCTCCGCCACGGCGATAACGGGCATGGGCTGGCCGCCGTAGGTCAGCGTGGGGTGGGTGGCGAGGACGGTAGCTCCCTCGGAGGGGCCGGTGACGATGTTGGTGCCTCGAAGTTCGGGGAGCGCCTCCCAGAGTTCGCGGTTTTGCGCCGGATCGAAGGCCAGCTGGGTGATGGGGTGACGGTCCCCGGCCTCGGTCAATTGCGGCGAAAAATGCTCGCTGTGGGTGATGGTCTGGCCGGGGCCTGCCGGGGGGAGCTCCACCGGCAGAAGCGACTCAATGGGGGTGCGGGCGTAGCCGCCGCTGGCAAAGGAGAGGTCGCCGCCGAGCATGGCGAAGGCGCCCCCCTGACGGACGTAATCGGCGATGGCGGGCAGGTAGCGCGCCATGTTGTAGGGACCGAAGTTGAAGTTCTGGAAAATCACGAGGTCGAAACTTCCCAGCTCACTGTTGAAGAGCTCATCGGTGGGGAAGGGGATCAGGCTCATCTCGTCGCGGGGCACCAGCTGAGGGGTGTCATCCGTGCGCAGGATGAAGAAACTGATGAGGTCGACGTTGGGGTTGCGCTTGAGAAGTTGGCGCAGAAAGCGCTGATCCCAGCTGGGGCGACCGACCACTTGAAGTACGCGCACCTTGTCGCGGATCACGCGCAGCACGAAGTGTTCGGTGTTGTTCTCCAGCAACGCCTCATCCTCAAAATGGGGCACCTCCACGGTGTAGACCTCTTTGCCGATCTGACGCGGGACGAACTCGAACTGTACGGTGTAGCGGCGCTCTTCCGGATCGATCTGCACGCTCTGGGACTGCAAAATCTCGCCATCGCGTCGCAGTGTCACCGGGACCGGCTGGGGGTCAATGCCGCTGAAGAAGAGGTCGACCTCGACCGTGATCGAGTTATGCACAAAGGCGAAGTCGTCGTGACGCACCCGCGAGATCGCCGCGTCGCGCATGCCGGCGTCGGCGTCGGCGGCCAGGGTGTGTACCGGTGCTTTGAGGCTGGCCAGGAGCTCTTTTGAGGCCTCGTCGAGGTCTTCGCCTCGCCGTACACGTCGGCCGATCGCCCCGGTGTCGATGCCGTCGCTTAAGACGATGACGCCGCCGAGATCTTTGCCGCGGTAATGTTCGGGAAGCGCCTGAAGCGCGGCGCTGAGATCGGCTTCGGTGGCATCCGCCTCGGTGGTCAGGGCGGCCTCAAGGGTGGTGGGAGTCAGGGCCTCACCATAGGTGAAGATGTCGAAGTGGTGATCTTCGTTTCTGGCTTCAAAGGTGGGGCGAAGCTCCTCAAGGGCGTTGCGTGCGCGGTCGATGCGGCGTTGTTGTTCACCTGCGACGTTGAGGTTCATCGTCTGGCTGGTGTCGACGAGCACCGCGACGTGATTCTTGACGCGGGAGACCTGCTTGAGATCGAGGGCGGGCTCCAGGAGCATGAGCACGGCCAGGGAGAAGACGGCCGCGCGCAACCCCAGCAGCGTCAGGCGCCGATGCATGCGCATATCGCGCAGGTCGTAGGCGCTAAACAGCAGCACCGCCAGGCCCAGCAGTCCCAGCGCTATGATCCAGCCCAGGCTCCAGTCACCTAACCAGAGCAGATCGCGGGTGTTGTAGTTGGAGAGTTCAAGCATGCAGGCTTCCGGCCTTCGGGGGACTTAGTCGACGCGCCATCGGCGCCGGCGCAGGATGAAGGGGATGTGCACCTGGTCGGCTTTGTAGTCGATGGTCAACGCGTAGAGCACGATGTTGACGGCCAGGCGTTGCGCCATATCACGCTGGCGGTCGCCGCCCGGGCTGACCTGGTGTTCCCAGCCGCCGAAGGCATCGCGGGCCAGCGCGCCGAGAAGATCGTTGGGGTTGACCAGCACACAGGCGCGCTCCTCATCAAAGATACCCTCGAAGTTGCCGGCGATGTCCAGGCGCCCCATCGGGCGGTCGATGAGGTAGAAGGATTTGTGCACGGTGTGCTCGCGGGGCACCGTGCGAAGCGGGCGGTCGGGGAAGACACGCTGAAGCTCCCGTCGCACCGAGGCCATGAAGGGCCCATCGGTGAGCCCCTCGGCGGAGTCGATGTAGAGGAAGCCGCCGGAGCTCAGATAGAGACGCAGGTTCTCGATGACCTCTTCGGGCAGCGGTTCAAAGGCGCGGTCGCCGGCGAGTACGATCATCGGGTGCAGAAAGAGCTCTTCGCGCTCGCCCCAGATCGCCGCCACTTCCGGGTTCACCTCGACGCTGGTGTGACGGCCCACTTCCTGGAGCATGCGGCGCAGGGCACCGGGGCGCGGGTTGTCGTTGCCGCCCTGATAGCGCAGGCGCGCCAGCCCCACGCGATGCTGATCGTCGAGGGCCAGCGCCGCCGGCGAGATCATGAGGCTGAGGCCTGTGGCGCCCAGAAGTTGGAGAAAGGTTCGTCGGTTCATGCGATCGTTGCCTGATGAGGGCTTACGTGAGCGCTGCGTCTGGCGAGGACAACGTCGGAGCCGCGCGCGGGCATTCCCCTCGGAGACGGTCACGTGGTATGCGTTGTCTAAACTCGTCATAGCAGCGAAATAAAGTGTCTGCACGGCCCGGTTCTGCGCCAGATGAGCGCCGAGCTTCGGCACGTGGACAACCATCTCGGGTGGCGGTCGGCCATCCATCAACGATACGACGGAGGACAATGATGCAGAGTCAGGATTTTGGATACGATGGATCAAGCGGCGGTCCGAGCCTTGTCAGCCACGCGATGCCCGAGGAGCGCCAGAGCTTTTTGCGCCGCACCTACATGCACCTGGCCGGCGCGATCTTCGGGTGTGTCGCGTTCATCGCGCTTTTCTTGAAGTCACCCTTCGCCGAGCCGGCGATTCAGTTCATGATCTCGTCGAACTGGCTGATTGTGCTGGGGCTGTTCATCGGCGCGAGTTGGCTCGGTGACTGGATGGCGCTGAACGTGAAGTCGCGAGGGCTGCAGTATCTGGGACTTGCGATCGGGGTCTCGGCCTACGGGATCTTGCTGACGCCGATGATCCTTATTGCGCAGTATCAGATCGGCGGGGCGATCTTGATGCAAGCGGCCTTCTTGACCCTGGTGGTTTTTGCCGGGATGACGGCGGTGGTCTTTGTGACGGGCAAGGACTTTTCGATCCTGCGCGTGGGGCTGGCGGTTGGGAGCCTGGTCGCGCTGGGGGCGATTGTGGCCGGCACGATCTTTGATTTTAACCTGGGGCTGGGCTTCTCGATCGCGATGGTCGGGCTCTCGGCGGCGATGATCGTGTACCAGACCTCGAATATGGTGCATGTCTATCGGACCGATCAGCATGTGGCAGCGGCGCTGGCGCTCTTCAGCTCGATCGGGATGCTCTTCTGGTACATCCTGCGCATTTTGATGTTTACGCGCGACTAGGTCAGAAAGCGGGAGCGAGTTGACGTTAAAAAGCCCCCCGGCGCATCGCGCGTCGGGGGGCTTTTCTCTGGGGTCACGTCGAGGCGGGAGACGCCGAGCACAATGAACGAAACGCTTGGAACGAAAAAGGCGCCTCGCATGAATGCGAGACGCCTTGATATTTGATGCTTTATATGGAGCCGATGGGGATCGAACCCACGACCTCGTGACTGCCAGTCACGCGCTCTCCCAGCTGAGCTACGGCCCCGTTTTGGAACAGGTGTTAAATTGTATGGAGCCGATGGGGATCGAACCCACGACCTCGTGACTGCCAGTCACGCGCTCTCCCAGCTGAGCTACGGCCCCGGTTAGGGATGGTTGGCTCGGTGCGCCAACGGGGAGCATGTATACGGATGGGGGTTCGGGGTGTCAACGGGTTTTTGAGGAGTTTTTTCGGGCGTTCCTAACCCCGGTCTCATCCCCCCGAAAGACCGGGTGCGTTCGGAGTGAGTCAGGGCGAACCCGGCGCGGTGGTAGAGCGGGCGGGCAACCCGGCGCTGCGGCGGAGCTCGGTGAGGATGTCGCGGTAGCGCGCGGAGTCGGGATGTTCGCTTGCCAGCTGCTGAAAGCGGGGGATGGCCTCTTCGGGGCTCTTGCCGTGAACGTCGAGGCGGGCATGGGCCAGGGCGACGTCGTAGTCGGGGATGATGGGGCTCACACGCGAGAGAAAGCGGCGGCGAGTGCGAACATCAAAGGCTTCGGCGTCCTCGATGCGCCAGCGCGTGAGCATCTCGTATTCGTAGGGCGCCATCTGCAGTCGGGTGGGCTGAATGGTGTGGATGATTTCGGCGAAGCGGTAGCGCTGCAGGATGTCGAAGATCAGGCGGCTGGATGGCGTCTTCCAGACGGCGTCGTCGGTGAGCAGGTTATGCTCTCGCAGCACCGGGACGACGTTGCCGCAGTGCTCGCGGTAGGAGGCAAAACGGGGCAGCGCGGGAGCGGTCGACGCGTCTTCCAGGGTGAGCGCGCCGCGTCGGACCGCGGCGAGGAGCTCTTCGAGCGAGGTGGCGCAGGCATCGAAGAGTGACGAGCCGAGCGGGACGAAGCCGCGCGGGCCGGTGGCCGGCACCAATGAGGCGCTGAGCTCGTCGATTCGGGCCTGAAGCGCGCGGGCGTCGATGGGGTCGGCGTCGCTGAACTGCGCGCGGTTGGCATCTTTGATCGCGTTGAGAAGGGCCTCATGCTGCGCTTGATGTTCTGCGGAGAGCTCCACCTCTTCGTCATGCACCTGGCGCGCCCGCTGCAGCTCCTCGGCGTCGATGATCAAGGGGGGGAAGTCCAGGCCGCTCCTGACCTGGGCGGTGTCGTCACCTGCCCACTGAGGTTCGGGGGGAGGACCGAAGGCCTTCCAGAGCAGGGCGCCGATGACGAGAAGCGCGCAGCCTGCCAGGGCAACGGCGATCGCCGGCGACATGGCGGGAGGGGCCGGGGGTCTGGGGGAATGCATGAAAACTCCACAAATGTGTTCGACAGCTCCAGGTGGGTGAATAAATCTTCACCCCTGCGGATTTCGATCCGCGTGGCACTATGGTATCCCGAGGCACCTTAGAGAAGAAAGCGTGTGCGGATCGTCTCCCTTGAAGAAGTCGCCCCGAGGCGTTGAGAGAGGACTATGTTAACCGAGATCTTGTTGGACTTCGCGCTGATCGGCGCAGAGTGGGTGCTGTGGCTGCTGATTTTGCTGAGCTTTGCAAACATCTATGTGGTGATCGAGAAGTTGCGCTTCTTCTACCAGCGCAAAGTCGACGTGCATGAGCTGCGCCTGAAGTTTGAGGAGCGTCTCCGCGCGGATGACTTCGACGCCGCGGCGAAGTTGCTCGAAGGCAACGACGCGATGGAAGCGCGCGTGGTGCTCTTTGGGATGCGAGGGCTGGACCGGGGACCCGAGGCGGTTGAAGATCTTATGAACGGGGCGATGGCCTCGGAGCGGACGCGTTATGAGCGTCTGATCAGCCTGCTTGCGACCACCGGCAATAACGCACCCTTTATCGGCCTCTTTGGTACGGTGCTGGGGATTATTGGAGCCTTTGCCGCGCTTGGGGAGGCCACTGAGGAGGCCAACCAGGAAGTTATGGCGGCGATCTCGGAGGCGCTCGTCGCCACCGGCGTGGGCCTTCTGGTGGCGATTCCGGCGGTCATTATGTTCAACGTCTTTCGCCAGCGCGTGAAGAAGAGCGGGGCGCAGACCGAGTTGATGTCGCGGACCTTGCTGGCGCACCTGCGCCGCAATGACTGAGGTTAAGGAGAGGTCATGGCAGGCATGTCTGGAGGCGATGACGACGACGTCATCTCGGCGATCAACATCACGCCTTTTGTCGATATCATTCTGGTCGTTTTGATCATCTTTATGGTCACGGCCACGTATATCGTGCAGTCGCAGATCCCGATCGACCTTCCCAAAGCGGCCTCGGGCCAGGCGGAGGTCAGCACCACCCTGGCGTTTCAGGTCACCTCCGAGGGGCAATACGCCATGGACGGGGAGTTCTTGAGCCTGGATGCCATCGCCGAGCAGGTGCGTGCACAGGCCGGCGAAGATGCCGAGCTTCGAGCCGTGATCGCTGCCGATAAGAAGGTGGAGTACGGCAAGGTGATTGACCTTGTGGATACGATCAAACTGAACGGGATCGCGAAGTTCGCCCTGAACATCGACCGCAAAGAAGAGCAGGCAGACGGTGAGCGCTGAGACGTCGAGGAAACCGCAGCCGATGCACCACCTCGCCGATCCTCTGCAGGAGTCGAGGGTGGGTGCCGGTCAGCGCACTCGCCGCGTTGTTGTCGGCGTGATTCTGACGCTGTTGACCCATGCGGCCGCAGGCTTCGGGCTGGTGACCTTTGCGCCCCTGCTCAACGTCAAGCCGGCTGCCGAGGAGCCCGAGGACGAGCTCGTCGAGGTCGACTTTGATTACGTCGAGCCTGAGCCGGAACCTGAACCGGAACCCGAGCCTGAACCCGAGCCTGAACCCGAGCTCGAGCCTGAGCCTGAACCCGAGCCTGAGCCTGAGCCTGAACCCGAGCCTGAACCTGAGCCTGAACCTGAACCTGAACCTGAGCCTGAACCTGAGCCTGAAGCGGAACCGCAGGCGGAAGCCGAAGACGTTGAAGACGAGGCCGCTGGCGCGATGGATCCGGTGCACCTGGAAGGGTTGACGATGGAGTCGACCGTGGAAGGGGGAGAGGGGCCCGCGATGAAGATCGGTCAGGGCATTGACTCCGGTCGGATCACCAACCGCTATGTGGACCCGAACCGTTTTGGTGAGATTAAGACGCGTCCGGACGCGCGTGGCGACGGGCGAGGGACGGGTATGGGCGATGGCACGGCCTCGTCGGAGGGGTGTGAGGACACCGAGGCCAAAGTGCTCAACCAGGTCGAGGCGGACTACACCGTGCTCGCAAGACGTCGGGGCGTAGAGGGGCAGGTGGTGTTTCTGGTGACCATCGGCCGTGATGGCCGCGCGTCATCGGTGGAGCTGGTCGACGGGCTGGGTTTTGGCCTGGATGAAGCCGCCGAGGCGGCGATCCGCCAGTGGCGCTTCGAGCCGGCGACGCGCAACTGCGAGCCTGTGAGTTCTCGACGCCGTGTGGCCTATGAGTTCGAGATCTCCGAGTACTGACGTCGCGCGGAAGCCCCTGCCGGGTGCGTTGCTTCCGCGCGAGGGTGGTGCTAAGGTCGCCTTATTCAAGAAGTTTCCGGGGTTGTACGTCGTCGAGCCGCGTGTTGCGGTCTCGGCTGCGCCGTTGTCTGGAATGCGCGTTCGATGCAGGGCTCGACCTGTGCTTGAACGACGCAAGCGGGGAGGTTTTTGGCGTGTTGTGACGCTGTACGCCGCGATACCTGAACAAAAGTTCCACATTTTGTTTGACTCTGTGGATATGTGCAGTAATTCTTTGTTCAGTACTGAGCGAGTGAGCGGTATCTTCGTGAATCCACGGATGGAGGCGTCAAGATGCAGACCGAGAATCAAGAGCGAGCAGCCGAGATCGCGCGACCGAAACGTTCGCTGGGGGCAATCCTGGAGCGTCAGATGAAGCGAGAGGAGCGCCGGAAGTGGGAGTTCCCGCCGGACTACACCCACGGTGAGGTGACGCTTGGTGAGGCCTACACCGCGCTGGGGGAGCGTTGGCTGGAGCAGGCGATCTTTGTCAGCCGGGTGCGCGATGAGGTGCTCGGAGAGGTGGTCACGGTGGGGTGTTTTGAAGACTACTTCCTCACCGTGGAGCAGTGGGTCGAGGGGGACGTCGAGTCGCTGGAAACCTGGTGGCAGGCGCGTTCGGCCGGGCGCTCACGAAGTGTCGGTTTAAGCACGTTGGGGGACAGCGAGCCGCTTGCTGACCTGGCCATCGAGGTGAGCCCGTCGCGTCTGCAGGCGCTGGAGCAGGGTGTGCTGGGCGTGACGCGGGAAGGCGGGGTGGCCGATGAGTCGCGGGCGGGTCGGCAGCGTCGAGCTCGGGTGGATCTGTTGAGCCTCATCGCGTTGACGGCGCGGCTGGCCGAGCGCGATGCGGTCGCGTGAGGGCGAGGCGTCTTCGGGTCGCGTGGTGGAGCGCGACCTGGCTTGAGGGTGGGGCGTCTCACGTCTAGGATGCGCCGGGTTGCGGCAGGGAGCTGCGCCGGGTGACTCCGAGACGAGGTGAGGCGTTGAGACGCGAGGATGAAGGAAAAGGGGCGATGCGGCGGGGAGGTGTGTGGTGGCCGCATCGCGAGGTGGAGCTTCCGACGGAGGTTCCAGCGATTGATGTGCTGATCCCGGTTCTCAACGAAGAGGAGAGCCTGCCGCTGGTACTCGATGCCATCCCCAGGACGTGGGTGCGCCGGGTCGTCGTGGTGGATAATGGCAGCGAGGATCGCAGCGCGGAGCGTGCACGCGAGCGGGGAGCCGAGGTGGTCGTGGAGCCTCAGCGGGGCTACGGAGCGGCGTGCCTGCGCGGACTTCGGTATCTGGCTGAGGACCCGCCCGACGTCGTGGTGTTTCTCGACGGGGATTTTAGCGACTTTCCCTCCGAGCTTCCGCGGGTCGTTGAACCTATCTTGAAAGGGGAGGCCGAGCTCGTGATTGGCAGTCGAACTCTGGGTGCGCAGGAGCAGGGGGCGCTGCTGGTGCAGGCAGTCGTCGGTAACAAGCTGGCGTGTGTGTTGATGGAGCTCATGTACGGCTATCGATTCTCTGATCTGGGGCCTTTTCGCGCGATCACCTGGCAGGCGCTGCAGGGGCTGAAGATGCGCGATGAGGACTTTGGCTGGACCGTCGAGATGCAGATTAAAGCCGCTCGCCGGGGGATCGGTGCGGTGGAGGTTCCGGTGAGTTATCGCAAGCGGGTGGGGGTCTCGAAGATCACCGGTACGCTGAAGGGCACCGCGCTGGCGAGCTATAAGATCCTCTACACGCTCTTTGCGCAGTATGCTCTGGAGGTCTCGGATCCCGGTCGCAGAGGAGGAGCAGATGGCTGAGCATGCGCATGATGAGATCGTGATCTTTGCGAAGGCGCCGGTGGCCGGGCGGGTGAAGACGAGGTTGCAGCCCGCGCTCAGCGAAGATGAGAGCGTGGTGTTGTACCGGGCGTTTGTCGCCGATGTGCTGGAGTTGGTTGGCGGGTGGACAGCTCAAGAGGAGCATCGCCGCGCGACGCTGGCCTGGAGTGGGAACGATGACGCGATGACGTTTCAGGCCGCTGAGTGCCTCGACATCCAGAGGGTGGAGCAGGGAGAGGGCGACCTCGGCGCGCGGATGCGTCGTGCGATCGAGGAGGCGCGAGCGCGGGGGGCGGGGCGAGTTGTGATAGTTGGCACAGACTCACCGACGCTCTCGGAGGCGCATCTCGATCTGGCGTTTGACGTGCTCCAGCGTCGCGATGTGGTGTGGGGACCATCGTTTGACGGGGGGTACTACCTGGTGGGAGTCAACACCCCGAGTGTCTCCGGGGGCCCGGGGGCGGAGGGTGTGATTTTTGAGGGTGTCGCCTGGAGTACAGAGTCGGTGCTCGCGCAGAGTTGGGAGCGCGCCAGCGAGGCGGGTCTCTTGTCGGATTTGTTGGGCTTCTGGTACGATGTCGACACCTTCGAGGACGTCAAAACGCTCGAATTTCATCTCCTGGAGTACTTGCAGAGCCAGGGGTTTGAAGGGGCTCGACATACCCGCGAGGTGCTTTTAACGTGGCGTCATAGCGGACGGTTAGCGCGCTGAGACGCGCGCCGGTGCCCGTGAATCCGCAGGCTTTTCAACTTCCTTCATCGGTCAGGGTAGCTCGTGAGTGAAAAAGGTGTTCGTCAGTGCGCCGCAGGGATGGTCTTGTTTCGGGAAGGCGAGGAAGGCAACCGGATGTACGTGATCAAGTCTGGGAGCGTGCGCCTGACCAAGCGGATTCACGATACCGAGGTGGTGGTCGAAGATCTCGGCGCTGGCGAGTTCTGCGGCGAGCTGGCGATGCTTGGTGAACCGCGCCGCCCGGTGAGTGCGGTGGTCACCGACGATGCGTCGGTGATTCAGGTCGACACCGAGCAGTTCGAGGAGATGATCAAGGGCAACTCGGATATCGCTCTGCGGATGCTTAAGAAGCTGACTCAGCGACTGACTCAGGCTCAGTACCGCGTGTCGAATCTGGTGCTGCGCACCAATAAGGCGCGGGTGCTGCATCAGCTTCGTGCGGAGACCCAGCGGGTCAAGCGCGTGGAGGGGGCCGGGGAGTCGGCGCCGATTCCGGCGAACCTGGCCGACGTGCTCGCGCTGGAGATCGGAGAGGTTAAGCAGATCCTCAATGAGCTTGTGCGCGACGAGCTGATCCTCATCGACCGCCGCGGTTATTTCGAGATTCTGGATGGCGAAGCGTATGACCGCTACCTGCGTTATCTGGAGCTGCAAGATCGCTTCGCGTTCCATTGAGTCATGCAACGAACGATTCGCAGCGCT
Organism: Lujinxingia vulgaris; assembly: GCF_007997005.1. GTDB lineage: Bacteria > Myxococcota_A > Bradymonadia > Bradymonadales > Bradymonadaceae > Lujinxingia. The sequence goes on from NZ_VOSL01000044.1 coordinate 33,982, forward strand.
GGGAGACGTTGAAGCGACGACTTTTTGAGCAGAATCGCTTTACGATTAAGCTGGGGTTGGAGCGCATGCGCGCGGCGCTGGAGGCCGAGGGGCATCCGGAGCGTTGCGCGCCGGCGATCGTGGTGGCCGGTACCAACGGTAAAGGTACGGTTGCGTCATCGCTGAGTGCAATTCTCGGGGCGCATGGCCTGCGGGTGGGGTTGTATACGAGCCCGCATCTGGTGGGATTTGAGGAGCGATTTCGGGTGGGCGGGGTGCCGCTGACGCCGGCGCAGGTGTTGCCGGTGCTGGAAGACGTGTACGCGCGCTACGGCGATGTGGAGCGGGTGGGGGACGAAGCGCTGACCTTCTTTGAGCTTACGACGCTGATGGCAGCACGCCTTTTTGAGGCGCAGCGCGTGGACGTCGCCATCTATGAGGTGGGGCTGGGAGGGCGTCTGGATGCGGTCAACGCGATCGAGCCGGCGTTGAGCGTTATTACGACCATCGATCGCGACCATGAGGCGTATCTGGGAGATACCCTGGAGGCGATTGCCGGAGAGAAGGCCGGGGTAATGCGCGCGGGGGTGCCGGTGGTGATCGGTGAGCAGGAGCACGTCGAGGCGTTTGAGGTGTTGTGGGCCCGGGCGTCGGCGGGGCCGCGCTACGCGCCGAGGTTGGCTGCGGCGGAGGACGATGTCGCGGGGGCGGAGCAGTCGTGGGTTGCGCGACGGCATCACGTGGCGGCGCGCTGTGCGGCGCGTGTGTTCCTGGGCGATGACCATGATGACGCGGCCACACAACGAGGGTTGAGGCGCTGGAGGTGGCCGGGGCGGATGGAGCGACGCGACGTTGTTGGTGCGGATGGGCGCCTTACGCGTTTGCTGCTGGATGCGGCGCATAACCCGGCGGGGATCGCGGCGCTGCGCGCGGAGCTTGATGGAGGAAGTGCCGAGGAGGTCGGGGCGGTGGTGTGGGGGGCTCTCGAAGATAAGAAGCAGGAAGGCCTAAATGCGTTGCTCTCGGAGCTGGGAGTGGGGGTCTGGGCGGCGGCGATCGACACGCCCCGCGCGCTCGGTGAGGAGGGCCTGCGCCGGCATGTGCCCGAGAGGCTCTTGCGTGGTGTGGGGGATGCCGGGTGGTGTTTGCGCCAGGCCATCGCCGCGTGCGGTGAGGACAAGCTCGTGCTGTGTTTCGGGTCGATCTACCTGCTGGGCGAGCTCTATGAGGCGCTGGGCCTGGGCGCGGCGGATATGGTCACCGAGCGTGCGGCCCCGGGCGATTGAGCTACATTGAACGTCGGGGGGCGGTGATTATGTTCGCCCAGGTCCACAGTTGGAGTGCTGTCGAGATGACGATCTGCAGGCAGTGCTCGCCCTAAAGGAGTGTCCTATGGTTGAGCAGAACGAGTTTGAGTCGAACCCCGAAAAAACCGCCTACCACGATAACAAACGCGAGCTTCTGCGCCGCGGGCGTGAAAAGGGCGAGTTGAGCTGGAGTGAGATCCTCGAGGCGCTTCCCCAGGAGCATCTTGGTGAGGTGGAGATGGAGGTCTTTCTGTTCACCTGCCGTCAGATGGGGATTGAGGTTAAGGGCGCTCCGAGCTGAGCGCCAGGTTCATAACTATCTTATGACCACCAACAAAAAAGCCGGCCCGAGAGGGCCGGCTTTTTTGTTGGATCCACAACCTCCCGAAAAGGGAGGTTGTGGGTGTGATGCGTTCAGTTCCCGCTGTCGGAGCGGTTTCCGTAGAAGGTGCCGTCCAGGATGGAGGGCTGGCTTTCGGTGCTAAAGCGGAACTCAGCTTCCCACTTGCAGCGAAGCTCGGGGGTGCCCAGGGTCTGGATGAAGGGCAGCGGGTAGCCAGGCCAGCCACTGTTGGCCGAGGCCCCGGGCGGGTAGACGGCAGGCTGGTAGATCTCGCAGGGCTCGCCGGTAGGTGTGCCGATGCGGAAGTTGTCGCTGGAGTCGGCGACCAGGCTGTCGTTGACGTAGTCGCGGACGGTGTCAGCCGCTTCGTCCTGAAGCACTTCGCAGGCCTGCACGACGGCGTTGTAGAGGGTTTGGCCGGGATTGGAGACTTCATCAGCCAGACCTTCGCAGTCGATGAGCTCTCCGAGCATGGCCTCCAGAGAGTCGATGGGGGTCGGGGCGTCGGCGAAGAGGCGGGGGAGCAGGACCCTCTCGATGACGGCGAGGATGAGGTTACCGTACTGAAGGGTGAGCGGGTGCTTGTCGATTTCCAGAGCGGTGGCGCCGATCATGGTCGCGCCGAAGTTGCCGAAGACGGCGCTGCCATTCTCGCCCACGTCGAAGGAGCGAATGCGGACCTCGGAGCAGGAGGCGGACTGATTTTCACAGCCGCGGCTCCATGTCAGGACGATGTCGTTCCAGAGCTGGCGGTTGTTCTCGGGGAGAAGCACCGCGGTGGCCTGACCGCTGGCCAGATCAATGACGGGCTGCTCGTCGATGATGATGGACCCTTCGACGACGAAGGCCTCCAACATGCTGACGACATCACCGATGATTTGCTGGCCATCGACGGCCCACGGCGGCAGGAAGCCTTCGATCGCGTCATCGAGGAAGTCGAGGGCCAGCGCCATCAAGGTGCCGTTGCTCTGGAAGTCACGGAGGGTGTCCGCGAAACTCCCCAGCGAGTCACCGGCGAAGTCGAGCAGGAAGTCGAGCAGGCCGCGTGTGCCGCCGTCGCAGTAGTCGATGGTGGCCGGGCAGCCCAGGACAAAACGAGCAGGGCTCTCTGCCAGCGTGCCGATGAGGTCGATGACTTCGCGTACTGAAGGCGGAAGGCCGCTGCGCAGGTCAAAGGCGTGGGTGACCTGGTAGGTGCCGGCGATGGTGGGGAAGTAGTCGAAGAGCTCGATCTCGACGACGGTGCTCACGCCGTTTTGCACGGGCGGGTTGTTCTCGGAGCAGCCAACGGCGACGCTGACCTCGCGGGTGCCGACGTTCTGAATCGCCGAGCCGATGATGGTGTAGGCGGTGTTGTTGGCGACCGAGGGCAGGATGACGTCGTTGATGGAGCCGTCGGCGTTGACGGTGGCGTTGCGCACGAAGTCGGCGCTGGGCCAGAGGCCATCACGGTTGAAGGCTTCCTCGGCCGCGTCACAGGTGACGGTGGGCGGGAGGAAGAGGGTCTCGACGGAATCGAGCACCGCCGAGCCGGCGTGCTCGTACTCCACGATGTAGGAGGCGGAGTCTTTGGCGTTGATGCCCATGTTGAATTCGAGGGCGTTGACGCCTTCCTGATCGACGGTGGCTTCGACGCGGATGGTGCCGGTGGCGGTGTTGGGGTCGCCGCCGGTGCGCACGGTGGTCGAGGCGATGCCGTTGTCATCGGTGATGTCGTTGGCCGCCGAGAGGGTCGCGCCCTGGGCGCCGACCACGGTCTCAAGGGCAAAACCCACCATGGCGTTGCGGATGGGGTTTCCGTCGGCGTCGACCAGGCGCACCGAGATGGTGGCCGAGTCTTCGACCGCCAGGGTGCGGGTGCAGGCGAGCTGTGCGGCGTCGCAGGGCTCAACGTGCTCCAGGCGGCTGGTGCCGGGGATGTCCGGTTGCTCGTGATCGCGAGGATCTTCGTCGGTGGGCACGTTTACCGTGCTCTCACCGCAGGCCATTGTCAGCGAGAGGCCGCCGGCGGCCAGCAACGCGAGCAACTTTGTTGTGTAGCTTCCCATCATCTCTTTCCTCCGCAACGCGCCGCGAGCGACGTGTTGTTCGTGGTGAATTGGCACGTCGTAGGACGCGCAAACGTAAATCCAGGTGCAAGTGCAGCAGCGAAGCATTGCGCGGGCAGAAAACGTCGCTGCCTGCTGAGCTTATACTGTAGGTTAGCCGTGAGTATACCGAGGGGGTGTCGGTGGTCAAGGCGGCGATGAGGTTCGCGTAAAACCTTGTTGAGCCGGGGATCACTCTAAAAATGAGTGCGTTAGACGGGCTCGGTCTGCTGAATCCAGGTCGGCGGGGTGGTGGCCTTCTGGAAGAGCGCCTCGGGAGTGATGGCCGGGCTAAAATAGAATCCCTGGCCGTAGTGGCAGCCCATGGTGCGGAGCAGTCGCCACTGCTCGCGGGTCTCGATGCCCTCGGCCAGGGCATGCATCGCGAAGCTCTGTGAGAGCGTGACGATGGAGCGCACGATGCTGGCGTCGCGCTCGTCTCCGGGGAGGTCTTTGACAAAGGATCGGTCGATCTTAAGGGTCTGGACCGGGAGTTGCTTGAGACGCTCCAGTGACGAGTAGCCGGTGCCGAAGTCGTCAATGGCGACGCGCAGGCCATGCTCGCGGAGCTGGCGCACGACGCGGGCGGTGTGCTCAGGGTCGGCGAGGATGGCGGACTCGGTGAGCTCCAGGGCGAGGCGGTCGGCGGGGATGTGGGCGTTGGCGATCGCGGCGAGGATGCGCTCGACGATATCGCTGCGCAGGAACTGGAGTGGGGAGAGATTGACGGCGACTGAGACGTCGAGGCCCGCGCCCTGCCACAGGGCGATTTGCCGGCAGACGCGCTCCAAGACCCAGTCGCCGAGCGGGACGATCAGGCCGGACTCTTCGGCAGCGGGGATGAATTCGGCCGGCGAGATGCTGTGTCCCTCGGCGTTGGTCCAGCGCAGCAGAGCTTCGGCACCGGTGATGCTGCCACTGTGAAGATCGATGATGGGCTGGTAGGCCACACGAATCTCACCGCGTTCGACGGCGCCATGAAGTTGGGATTGCAGCGCGAGGCGGCGCTGCTGACGCTCGGCGAGCTCGCCGGCGTAGAGTGAGAAGTTGGCAGGGCCGGTGTCTTTGGCGTGGGAGAGGGCGCGGTGGGCCTGCTTGAGCAGGGTGGTGGCGTCGGTGGCGTCGCGCGGGAAGGAGGCGATGCCGATGCTTGCGCTCAAGAAGGAGTCCTGGCCTTTGATGCTGAAGGGGCGGCTGAAGGCGCTCTGAATCGTGTGGGCGTGCGACTCCAGGGAGTCGTTTTCTGGAGAGGGCATAAAGACGACGAACTCATCCGCGCCGATGCGGGCGAGGATGGCGTCGGGGGGCATCAGCGACTGGAGGCGGTCGCGGGCGTCGAGGAGCAGCGCGTCGCCGGCGTCATGGCCCAGGATATCGTTGACGAGGTGGAAGCGGTCGAGGTCGACGTAGAAGAGGGCGGCGCTGGCGTCGGGGTGTTGGGCGATGTGGGCCTCAATGGCTTCGAGGAGGCCGTGCCGGTTGGGGAGGGTGGTGAGGCTGTCGTTGTAAGCGAGGAAGGTGAGGCGGTCCTGGGCGATCTTCTGCGCGGTGATGTCGGAGATCACGCCGGTGATGGCCACCGGGTTGTGATCGGCGTCGCGTTCAACGTGGCCGCGGTCTTCGAACCAGCGGGTGCGCTCATCGTTGCGGTGGATGCTGCGGTAGCGCACGACGTAGGTCTCGTCGCAGGCGATGGCGTGTTCAATGGTGCGACTGATGCCCTCGCGGTCGTCGGGGTGGATGCGGGAACGCCAGAGCTGAGTGTCTTCGTAGAAGGCGCGGGCGGGGTAGCCGAGCAGGCGCTCGGTCGCCGGGCTGATGAAGGTGGTGGCGAAGTCGGGGAGGCTTGTGCGGTAGAGGATGTCCGGGACGGTGTCGATGACGTCGCGGAAGCGGGCCTCGGAGGTGCGGGCTTCCAGCAGGAGGGCGTGGCGGTGCAGAGCGACGCCGAGCTGGCGGGCCACGGCGTTGAGCATCGTGATGTGGCGTGGCGTAAGTTGGCGTTGCTCGTCGCGGGTGGCGATGATGAGTGCGCCGCAGCTCTTCTCGTCGCGCACAATGGGGACGCCGGCGATGCGGCGGACACCCTGATTGCGGTAGTAGGTTGCGATGTCGGGGAGCTGGCGCGAGGCGAAGGTGCCTGCCTCGACGAGATGCGTTGCGAAGGTCAGGTCGCAGGCATCGTCGTCCCCACGGGGTAGTCCGCGGCTCCAGATCACGCTCAACGTCGATGTCTCGGGCGTGAAGAGGGCTACTTCGCCGAGTTCGAAGTCGGTGAGCTCGGAGGCGGCGCGGAGTGCCTTGTCGCCGAGGGTGGCGATGTCGCTCTCGCTGGCGAGCTCTTCGGTGACGGCGCCGATGCCTTCGAGGTGCGCCTCGGCGCGGCGGACATCGCCGATGTTGAGGAAGTCGGCGACGTAGCCCGTGAGCTGGCCGTCGTCGTCAAAGAGGGGGGCGAGCGTCAGGTGAACTTCGACGTGATGGTCGTGATGGATGGGGTAGGCGAGCTCGGCGGCGAAGCTGCCGTTGGAGCGAGACCTCTCCAGGGCGTGGTTCAGCGAGATGGCGTCGCGGCTGTCGAGATGGTTCAGCGGGCCCAGCGAGGTGCCGAGGAGCGTGTCGGCGGGTTGGTGAAGAAGTCGGCAGAGGGCGGGGTTGACGTCGACGAGCGCGCCCTGAAGGTCGAGGAGCGCGACGCCATTGGCCATGGTGTCGATGATGCGGCCGATGTGAGCGTCGCGGGTGACAAGCTGGCGTTCGACGGAGTGAAGCGCGACGAGGTGACGGCGCAATAAGACGTAGAGGAGCAGTCCGCTGGCGACGATAAAGAAGAGGCCTTTCAGCGTCTGCGCGAGCTCGCGGGAGGCGGGGGCGGTGAAGATAGCGTTGACCAGCGCGTCGCTGACGAGAATCCAGAGGGCCGCTAGCAGAATATAGGCGAGTGCCAGGCGGCGATTGAAGGTCCGGGAGGATTCACGAGGAAGGGGAGGGCCGACAAGGTCGGAGGGTGACGTCAAGGCGCTGAGGCGACCGGTAGCGCGTGGATCGCGTAAGGATCGCGGATCAGAAGGGCGCGCGTGGTCGTTGGCGTTCATCGGCGAGGGGCCTGTGCAGGTAGGCTCAAAAAGACCTCCTGAGCATAGCAAGAGGATCCGCGGTGCGGTCAACTCACAAGAGGCTGTGAGGGCGGATGGTGGATCAAAAAAAACCCGGCGAGGGCCGGGTTTACACAGTCAACACCATCGCAAATTAGAGCGGTCGGGAGCAATTCAGGTCATGGCCATGAGAGGATATCCCATCGAGTTTGGAAACAGCGGACCGCCGGTGGAGTCTTAGCGCTGAAGGGTGCGCGATGCAACTTTCTTTCTCAATGCCGGAATAAAATCTGTGCGTTGTTGGAACGCGCGGGCCTGGTCCGGGAGCGGATATGCAGTGCCAACTCCAGCGCTACGACAGCGGCGGTAAGGACGAGCAGCGCTTGAACGCCGAGGGCCAGCTGAGCTGTGGTTCCGGAGTAGGGCACGAACGCAGAGGGTTCGCCCAGATGCGGCCAGAGCGTCACGAGGGCGTACATCGCTGCTGCGCCGATACAGACGCTCCCGATGACGTGGGTCATGTATTCTCCGCGCTCCAGGCCCCCGAGCGAGGCACGGGAGTCTTGCTCGACGAAGGTGTCAACGATGGTGTTGATCGTGTCAATCGCGAAGAGCACCAGCAGCGCGGTCGCAAACCCGCCGCGCGGGGCCCCAAAGGCCACCATAGCGAGCATCCCGGTAAAGAGCAGGCCACGGCAGGTATGTGCGATTTGCTCGTGCTTGCATTCCGGGCGCTCGAAGAGGCGAAGTTTGAGGATGTGATAGTAGCCGACATCGAAGGCCCCGATCGTCGCGAGGACGATGAAGAGAATCAGTAAGAGTGTCATGTGAACCTCATTGCAGGGCAAAGAAGCGTTGCTCGGGAGACTAACAAGAGCGAGACGATAGTGATGGGCGTTGCGCTCATCCCATGCGCCAGACTGTGGGCATTGGACGCGCAGCGGGCTTGACTCCGGAGTCAGGGCGGTCGTGAGCCAGTACCTTCCAGACAAGGCCGAGGCGCTCAAAGGCGCGAATGGCAAGCCAGCCCAGGTCGACCTCCCACCAGGCGTGGCCCATTCGCGCCGATCTCGGGTAGGCGTGGTGGTTGTTGTGAAAGCCCTCCCCGAACGAAATCAGCCCGAGCACAAAGGTGTTGCGGCCTTCTTCGGCGGCGCCCTCGATAGCGTAGCGCATGTATCCCCATTTATGGGCGACGATGCCGACGAACCAGTGGCCAAGGATGCCGGCGCTAATGCGCATGCAAAGCGCGACAATCACAAGCTCCCACCCACCGATGAGCGCGAGCAGACCGGCCAGCACAAGGGTGTAGAGGGGCCAGGTGCGCTCAAAGAAACGCAGCCAGGGGTCCTCGGAGAGTTCGCGCGGGATCTCGACGAGCTCGGCCTGGGTGGGGACGTAGCGCAGGTGCAGATTCCAGTAGAAGTCGCGCAAGATGCCGTGGCGGTAGGCAAAGTAGTCCGGGCAGTCGGGCTGGTTTTGCCAGTAGTCCCGGACGTAATGGAGGCGGATCCAGCTGAGGGGACCCCCGAGACCGGTCAGGATGAAGAGCGTAACCAGCACGTTGCGAAAGGCCCGAGAGGTTTCAAACGCTCGGTGAATGATGCCGCGATGAAGTCCGACGGAGTGGCCCAGGCAGAGGGTCAGCAGGCCCAGGCCTGCTGCGATGAGGGCGCGCTCCAGCGTGAGAACCTGCCACCCGAGCAGGAGGGAAGGGGTGAGCATCAGGTAGAGCCAGACGATCTTCGTCCAGCTGTGGCGAGTGTGGCCGTGTGGGGTGTGAAGTTCGGGCATCTGAGACCTCCCGGGGAAGAGTCGCGCACTGTTTATGAACATGTTCACTTTACGGGGGTGAACATGTTCATTTTTGGCGTGGAAGTCAAGAGTTTGGTGTGATTTTTATGGATAAAGGGTCTGGGAGGACTGCCTGCGGGCGTGGGTGTCCTGGTGGCTCGTGACGTCAAACGCGTGAGACCGGTGGCCAGGGGTGGCGGCTCCCCCCTTGGGAGTGGCAGATGGACGATCGGAGTGGCGTTAGATCTCTGGCTCTGGGCCAAGCACAGCGTCGGCGATGCCATCCGCGAGTTCGCGGAAGACCGGCGTGGTCGCGGCGATGGCGAGCATCGGCATCCAGCGCTGCATCTGGTCGAGGAGGCGCGCGGTGGCCTGCTGGTCGGGGGTGCGATCGACGAGCCAGAAGAGCACGACCGCGAGGTGAATCAGGTAGAGATGTCGACCGAGCTGGGTCGCCTGGGCCTCGTCGGGAGCGAAGCGGGCATAGAGTACGGCCTCGCGAAACACCGATTGCACGTGTTGCTGGGAGAAGGGGTTCTCGGGGGGGTAAAGATCTCTGGCATCTTTGAGCAACATGCCGGTGATGCTGCGGAGGGTGTCCCGATGCGGGCCGAGCACACGCAGGCTCGTGCGCAGGCAGAAGAGAAAACGCTCCGGCCAGCGCTCTTCAGGCATGTGGTCGCGAGCCGCGGCTTCGAAGGCGTGCGAGAGGCGCTCGTAGAGGGCGAGCACGAAGGACTCTTTGGCGTCGAAGTAGCGGTAGACGAGTCCGAGGCTGACATCAGCCCGGGCGGCGATCTGGCGCAGAGTGGTCGTGTCGAAACTTTGCTCCTCGAAGAGGGAGAGCGCGGCTTCGAGGATGCGTTGGCGGGTCTCCTCGGCTTTGGGAGTGAGTTCGGACATAGGAGAGTCGGCGTAAAAAGATGGAGGAGAGGGTAGGGCCAGGAAAGATGAACGTGTTCAATGATGTGGTGGGCTGTCAAGATGGTTTCATGGTTTTTGAGGTACAAAAATACAAAAAAAGGCCGCGCGATGTTCGCGCGACCTTTTTGAAGAAGCATTCATCTGTGGGTCGTGCCGACCCGCCGGAATGGCGGGCCGGCAGGTCGCCTCAGGGGAGGTAGGCCGTCCAGACGAGGTTGTCGATGGTGACCTGACCACCGGCAATCGAGCGAATCTCCAGGTCAAAATCACCCGAGACGTTGATGTCTTCGACGAAGAACTCAACGATGGTGGGGTCGGCGCCGCTGGCGTTACCGAAGACCTGAGACGTGCCGATGGAGGCGCCGTTGACGAAGACCTCGACCTGACGGTTAGCGCCGCCGGTGAAGGCTTTCATCATGTCGAAGCGGATGGAGCTGATGCCGCCTTCGATGCCCTCGGCGATGAGCGACTTGTCGCCGCCACCACCGAACATCAAGCCGGTGCCGTCGATGGCGTAATCGGCGTTGGTGCTGCCGTCGACAAGACGTCCGCCGGTGTAGTTCCAGGTAAACCCGGCGTCGGCCTCGAAGCTGCCGGAGCCGTAGGTGTTGCCCGGGCCGTCGAAGTTGGTGAACGACTCGGCCAACTCGCTGGGGGGCTCGGCGATCGTGACCGGAACACTGAGGGTGTCGCCACCGAGGGTGACTTCGACGGTGTAGTCGCCGGCGCCCTCATCGAAGGTCAGCGAGAAGCTGGCGCTGCGATCGCCGGCGTTGATGGTGACGCTGGCCGGGTAGGTCAGGGTGGTTTCGACCGGGAGCACCTCGATGCTCGCCGTCGCGCCAGCGTCGCCTGCGGGGATGTTGAGCGCGAGATCGAACTGGACCTGGTCGCCGATGAAGGCCGTCTGGGTGGAGGCTGAGAAGGACTCGAGCTGACGGGCGCTCGCGCTGTTGTACGTGAAGATCGGCGCGCTGAGGGTGACGTCATCGAGCGTGGCGGTGAGGGTCGTCTCGGCGTCGGGGGTCACCGAGCTGAGCTCCACATCGACGGCGAGCTGGCCTGCGTCGATGACGACGCTGGCCGGGCCGGTGACGACGCCTTCGGGGGCGTAGCTCAGGTCGATGGTGGTGTCGGCTTCGGCCTCGCGGTTAAGCGCGAGGGTCAGCGTGGTGGTGCCGCCGTCGGCCGAAACGAAGAGGGGAGAGGGGTCGAGGGTGGCCAGGAAGGGCGGGCCGGTGACGATGTCGAGCTCGGAACGCGGCTCGATCTTGGAGTTTTCGTTGGCCCAGCGAAGCACGCCGGTGATGCTGGCGAAGTCGTCGCCGACCTCGGGCCTGGGATCGATGGTGTAGATGAGGTTGTTGACGCGCACCTGGTCGTCGATCACGAACTCAAAGGCGTTGTCACCCTGGCCGGGGCCGGGGTCCGGAGTGTTGTCGGTTACGATGACGTCTTCGACGCGGACGAGGACCCCTTCGAGGGCTTCTTGAAGGCTACCGTCGTTGGAGATGGCCGAGGTGTTCACCAGAACCGGCTCAGGCAGCGGGTAGTCGCTCTCAAGAATCTCGATATTTTCAACGTTGGCGACCTGAATCTGGCCGAAGAAGAGCGAGGTGGAGCCGGTGAGGTTGATGCGGTCACCGACCTCGGGCTCCACGCTGCCACCGGCGTTGTAGACGTAGATGCCGCTGTACTGGGCGCGCTCGTAGTCGTCGGAGGCGGGGTCGACCTGGACGAAGAAGCTTACGCCTTCGGCCACGGCGGTGACGATGACGCCCTCGAAGGTGGCGCGGGCGCCGGGAGCGACGGTGCCGTCTTTGAGATCGTAGATGGAGATGGGGCAGGCCGCGCCGTCGCCCAGGAAGGTCTCGGGGCAGGGGCTGCAGGCGTCGCCGAACTCATCGCCGGAGGTGTTTTCCTGGCCGGGGTTGTAGTGCACCGGGCAGTTGTCGGTCTCGTTGGCTTCGCCGTCGCCGTCGAGATCGGCGGGGTCGACACCGGTGCAGCTCGGATCTTCGCTTAAGGGGCATGGGTCGCAGATGTCGCCGAGACCGTTGCCGTTGGTGTCGGCCTGGGTGGATCCGTCCATGGGGCGGATGGGGTTGAAGAAGGCCGGGCAGTTGTCGACCGCATCGGGGATGCCGTCACCGGAGGTGTCGGTGGTGTCGGTCAGGCCGGTGTACTCGTTGGGGCGGAAGGGCATGCAGCTGGGCTCATCTTCGGGCTCACCGCAGAAGAAGAGCTCGTAGGCGCTGGAGCTGACCGCGGAGCGGATGTCGCTTAAGGACTTGCCGGCGTCGAGCTCGACGCAGAGGCGACGGTCGCGTTCGCAGACGTCGATCATCTCGCAGCCCGCCAGCTCTTCGTTTTCGACGAGATCTTCGATGAGCGAGGCGTCGCCGTAGAGGGGCTCGCCGCCGCGCATCACAAGCACGATGTCGGCGATTTCGGCGTCGATGACCGCGCGGTAGGGGAGGCGATCGGTGCCGTCGAAGATAGTGATGTCGCCGATGTAGCCGTTCTCAAGGCGGCCGATCTGGTCGCCGGCGCCCATGGCGTCGGCGGCGTTGGCGGTGACCATCTCCCAGAGTTCTTGCTCGGTAAAGGTCTCATCGAAGTAGAGGCGGTTGAGGTAGTCGGCGCATTGCAACTCGCGGAGCATGTTCATCGAACCGCTGGCCGACCAGTCGGTGCCGAGGGTGATGGGGACGCCGAACTTCTTAAAGAGGGGCGCCTGGGCGGTGTTGCCGTAGAGGTCGATGTTGGTGCGAGCCGACCAGACAAGGGTGGAGCCGCGCTGGGCCATCAGGGCGACGTCGCGGGCCGAGAGGCCGATGCCGTGAATGATGGCGGTGTTGTCCTGGATCAGGTCACTGCCGGAGGCGCCGGAGAGGCAGCGGAACTCGTTCTGGGCCTCGGGGTCGATACCCTCGGAGACGTGCGGCAGGTAGGTGCCGGCGCTCAGGCGGCTCTCGTCGTCGATGCCGGGGTAGTCGCAGCCGGAGGCGCGCAGGGTGCCGTTGACGTCGCCCAGGGGGAAGGTGCGGTAGAGGACGTCGACGCCGCTCAAACCTTCGGTGTAGCTGGTGTTGTCGAGGTTACGCAGCATGCCGTCGGCGTCGCCGCTTCCCACCGAGCCGACGATGCTGGTGGCGCCGCCAAAGAGCATGCGCAGCTCGCCATAGAGGATGCCCTCGTGGCTGTTGTCGGAGCCGGGGCTGGTGTCGATCTGGTCGTGCCCGCGAAGGCCGCGGCGCCAGTCGTGGCGGTGGTCAAAGCGCTCTTCGCCATGGGGCTGCGGGCGAGAGAGGGAGTAGGTGATGTGATCGTGGGGGTTGATGAGGCCGGGGGAGATGACGCCGGTGGGACACGAGATGATCGTGGCGTCCTGGGCCTCGGGCTCATCGGCGCAGCCGCAGCCGGAGCAGGTGATCTGGCGGTTGGGGCTCTGGTCATCGAGGAGCAGGGAGCCCTCGTGGTAGACTTCGCCGCCGGCCAGGATGGTGCCGCGGATCAGGATGTTGTCGGAGCTGCCGGGGATGACGATGCAGCGCTCACCGGTGGGGGGAGCGGGCATGCGCTCGTCGCAGGCGATCGCGTCTTCGGGGGGATCGGTGGGGTCGGTGACGTCGACGTCCGGGTCGGGGTCGACGTCAGCGTCGGGATCCGGATCGACGTCGGCGTCAGGGCCGACATCGGCATCGGGGCCAGCGTCGTTTTCGACGTCGGGACGATCCTCGGGTTCGGGATCGTCGCCACAGGCACCAAGGGCCAGTGAGGCTGCGAGCAGCAGTGTGAGAGGAAAGAGCAGCGGTGAGCGTACGGACCGGGCATGCGACATGGGGAGATACCTCAAGTGAGTCATTCCGTAGGGCGACGCGTTTTGCTGGTGATAAGGTAGCGAAATCTCAGTCGGAGTTCATATCAAGGGAGCACGACTGGCTCGCGGGTGAACGGGGAGTGTGTAGCGCAAGCGGGGAGCTTTTGCTGTCACGGCTGTGTGAACTTGGTGGGGTGAAGGGGTGGGAGGGAGGCCGGGCTGCAGCCTGCGGGGTGACTTGTAGCGAGTTGAGGTCGAAGGATCAAGGGGAGGGCCCCGGGGGCATGGAAGGGGGGATGCACTTAGTGGAAGTCACGCGAGCGCACCTTCGGAGGGCCGCTCTCCAGGCGAGGGCGCCAGAGTTGGTCGGCGATCAGGTGAGTGACGCCCTGCTCGTGTTGGATGGTGCCGGAGATGCCGATAAAGGGTGTGGTTCTGGCGAGGACGGCGAAGCGCTCGAAGACGCGGGGGTAGATGACGATGTTGGCCAGGCCGGTCTCGTCTTCGAGCGTCATAAAGACAACGCCGGAGGCGGTGGAGGGACGCTGGCGGCAGATGACCAGGGCAGCGAAATGCACGCGTGTTTTATGAGCCAGGGCGTTGAGCTGCTCGGCGCAGGGGAGGCCCTGAGCCTTGAGCAGAGGGCGGAGCTCCTGGAGGGGGTGTCCGCGGGTGCTGTGAAAGGAGGTGCGGTGATCCCACTCAATCGCCTCCAGGCGGCTGAGTTTTTGGAAGGTGGGGGCGGGGTCGCGGACGTCGATCGGCAGTGAGAGGGCGTCGAGCTCTGTGGGGCGGCCGGTGATCTCCCAGAGGGCCTGGCGGCGGGTTACCCCGATGCTGGAGAGGGCGCCGGCGCGGGCCAGGCGCTGGTGGTCGTTGGTGGCGAGGTTGGCGCGGCGCATCAGGTCTTCGACGCTCTCGAAGTGGCGGTCTCGCCGGGCATCGATGAGGCGTTCGGCAGCCTGCTGCGAGAAGCCGCGCAGCTGGCGAAGTCCCATGCGCAGCGCGAAGTCAAAGGGTGGGGTGTCGGTGGGCTCTAAGGTGCAGTCCCATTCGGAGAGGTGCACATCGATGGAGCGGACCTCCACGCCGCGGCGGCGCGCGTCTTCGACGATGGTGGAGGTGCTGTAGAAGCCCATGGGCTGGGAGTTAAGCAGGGCGGCGGCAAAGACCACCGGGTGGTGGCAGCGCAGCCAGGAGGTGGCGTAGGCCAAAAGCGCAAAACTTGCGGCGTGGCTCTCGGGGAAGCCGTAGTCGGCAAAGCCCTGGATCTGGCTAAAGACGCGTTCGGCGAAGTCGGGCTCGATGCCCTTCTCGATCATGCGGGTGATCAGGCGCTCGCGGTGGCGCTCAATGCGGCCGTGTTGCTTCCAGGCGGCCATGTCGCGGCGAAGCTGGTCGGCTTCGCCAGGGGTGTAGTCGGCGGCGACGATAGCCAACTTCATGACCTGTTCCTGAAAGAGGGGGATACCGAGCGTGCGCTCAAGCACCGGGACCAGGCTCTCGTGGGGGTAGTCGACGGGCTCAAGCCCCTGACGGCGGCGCAGGTAGGGGTGGACCATGTCGCCGGTGATGGGGCCGGGGCGCACCAGGCTGATCTCGATGACCAGATCGTAGTAGGTGCGGGGCTTGAGGCGCGGGAGCATGGCCATCTGCGCGCGGCTCTCGATCTGGAAAACGCCCAGGGTGTCGCCGCGGCAGATCATGTCGAAGGTGGCTGGATCTTCGGTGGGGATGCTGGCGAGATCCAGGTAGCGCTGGTGGTGGCGCTCCAGCAGTCTGAAAGCGCGGTCGATCATGGTCAGCGCGCCCAGGCCGAGAAGGTCGACTTTAAAGAGGCCGAGGGCCTCGACGTCGTATTTATCCCACTGGATGACGGTGCGATTTTCCATCGAGGCGTTTTCGACCGGGACAAGATCGCTGACGCGCTCTTCGGCGAGGATGAAGCCGCCGGGGTGAATGGAGAGGTGGCGAGGGAAGTCGAGGATGGCGTTGGTGAGCGTCTCCAGGTGGCGGTGCAGCGGGAGGGTGGGGTCGAGCTCGGCCTGCTCCCAGGTCTCGGCGCCGAGCTGGCCGCGGTGGCCGAGAAGGCGGGCGAGCCTGTCGACGAGGGCCTCCGGCAGTCCGAGGGCTTTGCCAACATCGCGAACCGCAGAGCGGGGACGGTAGCGGATGACGTTGGCGACCATGGCCGCGCGCTGGCGTCCGTAGCGGGCGTAGACGTGTTGGATGACCTCTTCGCGGCGCTCGTGGGCGATGTCCAGATCAATGTCGGGGGGCTCGGCGCGCTCCGGGGAGATGAAGCGCTCAAAGAGAAGTCCCATGCGCACCGGGTCGACGGCGGTGATGCCCAGGCAGAAGCAGACCGCGGAGTTGGCCGCTGAGCCGCGACCCTGGCAGAGGATGTTTTGGGCGCGGCAGAACTCCACGATCTCTTTCATCGTCAGAAAGTAGCCGGCGTATTGGAGCTGCGTGATGATGCCCAGCTCGCGTTCGACCTGGGCGAGGACTTCTGTGGGGATGATGCCGTCGTAGCGCTGGCGTGCGCCTTTAAGGGTGAGCGCGCGCAGCCAGGAGTCGGGGGTGTGACCTTCGGGGAGCGCTTCGATCGGGTAGGAGTAGCGCAGCTCACCCATGCTGAAGGTGCAGCGGCTGGCGACCTCCAGGGTGCGCTCAAGGAGGTCGGGGCGGTCGGCGAAGCGCCGCGCCAGATCGGCTGGAGGGGTCAAGGTATAAAGATCGTTGGGCCGCAGTAGGTTGCCGGCCTTGGAGAGCTCGGTCGTGTGGCGGATGCAGGTCAGGATGTCCTGGAGAGGGCGGCGCTCGGGGCGGTGGTAGAGCACCTCGGTGGCTCCGACGCAGCTCAGGCCGTAGCGCTCCGCCCTGGCGAAGATAAGGGGTTCGCGGGTCTGCTCATCTTCGGTCTGGTGGCGGGTGATCAGGGCGTAGAGGCGATCTCCAAAGGCCTCGCCAAGCAGAGACGCGACGTGGTCGGGGCGCTCGCTTTTCCAGAGCAGGCTCTCCGGGCCGCCCCACAGGGCGAGGAGGTCGTCGGCGTGCTCGGCGACCTCCTGCCAGCGGACCTGGCTTTTGCCTTTCTCGCAGCGGAGCCGCCCCCGGGTGATCAGCGCGCCGAGGTTGGCGTAGCCCCGGCGCGTCTGGGCCAGAAGGATGATGGTGGTGCCGTCGTCGAGGGTGATTTGCGAGCCGACAATCAGCTTGAGGTCGAGCTGCCGGGCGCGCTGAAAGGCGCGCACCGCTCCGTAGACCCCGTCGCGGTCGCAGATCGCCAGCGCCGGGAGGCCGAGCTCGGCGCATTGATCGACGAGCTCCTCGGGGTGGCTTGCTCCTTCGAGGAAGGATCCGTTGGATTTGTTGAAGAGGGGGACGTAGGTCATAGCCAGTGGCAAGTTTAGAACTCGGCGTGCACGTACCAGCGGTGGCGGCGGTGGTCGTAGAAGACCCAGATCAGGCGATGATCGTGGGTGGCGATGAGGTGGTAGTCGCGGTGGAGCTCGCGGACCCACCAGCCGCCGCAGATGGTGTGGGGGCCTTCGCGATCGCGGGCGGGGGGGAGCCCGCGCAGCCGCAGCGGGGTGGGGTAGAAGCGGCGCACCGCGTGCGATGCGTTCGAGCGCGAGGAGGGGGCGGGGAGGGGCAGCGCGTCAAAAGGTTCAAGGAGAAAGCGCCCCTCCGGCAGGTGGGCCTGCCGCAGCCGCACGCGCTGGACCGCCTCCACGCCAAACTGCGCGCGCAGGCGGGCCAGCGCGCGATTGGCAGCCTCCATGTCACGCGCAGGCGGCTCGTCACCCCCCAGAAAAAGACGAAGCTGCTCGCTGCGCGTCTTCTCGCTATGCGCGGTCAATGTGATCTGGGTGACCCCGCCCGGAAGCTCCAGACGTTCCAGCTGCAGGCGTATCAGGTCCGAGAGCGTGAGCGCGTCGAGGGTGGGCTGGGCCGGCTCAACCCGCTCGGTGATCGCGGGGTGGCGCTCCAGCTCAAAATGCAGATCGAGCGCGATGAGCTTGTCGTTAGCCGCCTCCAGACGTTGCAGCAGCGGGTGGAGGTGCCCCTTGATCAAAAAGAGCAGGCGGTGGGTGTCGCGCTCGGCGTAGTCGAGATGCTGCGAGCTCTGCGTGGGCTCCTCGATGCGAAAGGGGCGGATGGGAAGCTCTCGATCGCCGCGGGCCTGGTGGTAGAGCTCCACCAGCGCCGGGCTCAAGCGCCGCTCCAGCCCGCGGGCGGGGAGCGCCAGAAGATCGGTGAGGGTGCGCAGGTTCAGGTGTGCCAGAAGATCGCGGTCGGAGCGGCTTAAGTCGAGCTCGCTCAAGGGGGCCTTCCCCGCGGCCCGAGCCTCAGCCTCCGGCGTATCAAAGGCCCCGGAGCTTCGCGATGTCCGCGCGATCACATACGTCAGCGCTCTGCGAAAGCCCACCACCAGGGTAACCCGGATCTCAAAGCGTTCCATCAAACGGTCGCGCAGGGGCTCGGCCCACAGTCGCCAGCTCGGGTAGAGCTTGCTCAGCCCCGAAGCGTTGAGCCAGAAGAGCCCGGCGATCTCCTCGTGGCGCTCCACCTGGGGGGCGTAGTCGCAGAGCGCCCGGGCGATGGCCTCGGCCACCGCCTCGACCTCCTCGGTGGCGATGGTGCCGGCGCGCAGCGCCGGGATCAGCGCCAGCGCCTCCCCGTAGCGCATCCCGGAGCGCAGCCCGGCCTGACGCGCGGCCAGGTTCAGCCCCACGAGCTTCCCCTGCGGGTGATCGCGATCCAGAAGCGCGGCCGGCTCCTCGCGCCAGTCCGGATGCGCGCGTAAGAGCACCTGCAACGCAAAGTCGGCGGCGTTAATGCAGGCCCAGCGGTCCATGATAATCCTCAAGGTGCTGGTGGCCGGGGCCGCGACGCTTGTCTTTGATGATGTCGAGCCGTGCGCGCAGCCGACGCGCGTCAACGCTCGCCCAGCTGGCCTGGGCGCGCAGCGCGATAAGCGAGCTTAACGAGTCTTCGGTGGGGGATTTTTGGGTCAGAAAGAGCAGCGCGCTGGTGTGGGTCTCGGCCAGGTGCATCAGCCGACCCAGAAGAGGGGCGGGCACAAAGGCGCGAGGGGGAAGATCGACGATGACCAGCCCGAACGCCCCGCTGCGCAGCAACTTATCGGCGGCGCGCGCCGCCTGCCTTGCGTCGCCCAGCCCGATGATCGGCAAAGCCTCCCAGTCGATGCCCCAGCCCACCGCATCCGGCGGATAAAACAAGCGCGAGGTCGACCCTATCCACGCCGCAGGCTCGCCGCCTTGCTGCGTCTGGGCGATCAGGCGCAGCGCCACCGAGACCCCGGCGGCGCTCTGTCCGCTCAGCTCGCTGAGCTTTCCCTTCAGCGTGCTCAGCTCCCAGCGTGCTTCATGCTCGGGGCGCTCCAGATCGGTGGCGCGTTGAATATGTGGAAGCGATATCAGGCTGGCCATCACACGACCCCATTCATTTAAGGTGTTCCATCAGCAGAAAAACACGACATCGGGCATGCCTTATCAGGCCACCCCGCATCACCTGCAGGCGCGCTACAGGTGTTCAGTAACTGTAGGTCTTTTCAGTTGCCTGGCAACGTCTTTTTCGCAAAAAGTTCCCCCTCTGCAGGCTCGCCCTTTGCTGCTGCGGCGATCGCCGGATCTCTCAAAAGCCCCCGCTTTGGGCTTTGCGACCGACGGTCGGGTTGGTAGGTAGGCGCTGGCGATTCACCCAGGAGGCTGTATGCGCGTTGCCATCGTTACCGGGCAGTTCCCGGCCTTAAGTCAGACCTTTGTGCTCAACCAGATCACCGGCCTTATCGATCGGGGCTGCGAGGTGACGATCCTGGCCGATCCGCCCGCGCGCGCCGAGAAGGTGCACCCGGATGTGGCGCGCTACGGCCTGCTGGAGCGCACCGTCTACTGGACACGCCACGGGCGCCCGGCAACAGAGCAGGCTCTCGACGGCGCGCGCGCGCTCCTGCACACCTCAAAACGCCGCCTGCTCCCGGGGCTCTTCAAAGGCATCGACGCCGCTCGCCGCCACGACGAGAGCCTCTCGGCCTCGCTGATGGTCAAGGCCGCGCACTTAAGCAGACTGGAGCCCTTTGATGTGGTGCTCTGCCACTTCGGCAACCTGGGCCGCGAGTGCCAGATCTTGAGGGAGATGGGCGCGCTGCGCGGCAAACTGGCCGTCTTTTTTCACGGCTACGACATGAGCGTCTTTCCTATCGAGCGCGGCCCCGGCGTCTACCGCGAGCTTTTTAAGGGCGCGGAGCTTCTCTTGCCGATCAGCGAGCACTGGCAAGAGCGGCTTATTGAGCTGGGCGCGCCCCCCGAGAAGATCGCCGTGCACCGGATGGGCATCGACACGACGCGTTTTGAGTTCAAGGTGCGCCGGCCCGAGGCCGATGGCGAGGTGCGCCTGCTGACTATCGGGCGCCTGGTCGAAAAGAAGGGCATCGCCTACGGGCTGGAGGCCTTCGCCCGGGTCCGCGAGCGTTTTCCGGACGCGCGCTACCATATCGCCGGCGACGGGCCCTTAAGCGACGAGCTCAAAGCCCGTGCGCACGCGCTGGGGCTGGGCGACTCGGTGCAGTTTTTAGGCTGGAAACATCAGGATGAGATTATTGAGCTTCTGTTCGATCACCACATCCTGCTCACCCCCAGCGTCACCGCGAAAAACGGTGATAAAGAGGGCCTGCCGGTCGTGCTGATGGAGGGGCTGGCCACGGGGATGCCCGTCTTGAGCACGCGCCACAGCGGCATCCCGGAGCTTGTACGCCATCAGGAATCCGGCCTCATCGCCGAGGAGCGCGACGTGGAGGGGCTGGCTCAAAACCTTGAAGCGCTGCTTGAAGATCCTGGTCTGTGGCAGACGCTCGGCCAGCAAGGACGCGCGATCGTCGAGGCGGAGTTCTCGATTGAAAAGCTCAACGATCGCTTAAAGGAACGTCTCGACGCTCTTGCGACCCGCTGAGATCGTGGGGAGGTGCGTGTTTGAGCAAAAAGCCCCAGACCCCCTCCCCACCACAGCTTCGCTCGTGTTTTCTGGTTGAAAAGATCAGGGGGAGGTTTTGGCTTCCCAGGCCAGGGCGCTTTTCACGATGCCCTCCAGGTCGTCGTGGCGGGGCATCCAGCCGGTGGCCTCCCGAAGCCGCGCGGGGTCCGAGATGAGCTCGGCGGGGTCCCCGGCGCGGCGGCCCTCTTCGCGGACGTTGAGCGAGGTGCCGGCGACCTTCTCCACCGCCTCGATCACCTCGCGCACCGAGTAGCCGTGGCCGTAGCCGCAGTTGAAGATCGCGCTGGAGTTGCCCTCGGCCAGATAATCGAGCGCGCGCAGGTGGGCGTCGGCCAGATCGCTGACGTGGATGTAGTCGCGGATGCAGGTGCCGTCGGCGGTGGGGTAGTCGGTGCCAAAGATCGCCATCGACTCGCGCTGCCTGGTGGCCAGCTGGCAGGTCACCTTGATCAGATGCGTGGCCTGCGGGGTGGACTGCCCGGTGCGCCCGGCCGGATCGGCCCCGGCCACATTGAAATAGCGCAGCGCTACGAAGTTCAGGGGGTGGGCCTGGCTGACGTCTTTGAGCATCCACTCCGTCATCAGTTTGGAGCGCCCGTAGGGGTTGATGGGCTGCGCCGGGGTGTCCTCGGTCACCGGGAGCTCGTCGGGGGAGCCGTAGACCGCCGCGGTCGACGAGAAGATAAAGCGGGGCACCTCAGCGCGCACCGCCTCCTCGATCAGCGTGCGGGTGCGGGCGGTGTTGTTATCGTAATACTTGAGCGGATTTTCGACCGACTCGGGCACCACGATGCTGCCCGCAAAATGCAGGATCGCCTCGATGCTGTGCTCCGAAAAGATCTTCCGGAGCAGGGCCGCGTCGCCCACATCGCCCTCCATGAGCTCGGCTGCTGGCGGGATGTTCTCGCGCACGCCGGTGGAGAGGTTGTCGAGGATGACGACCTGATGGCCGGCGTCGATCAGCGCCCAGGCCACATGACTTCCGATATAGCCGGCGCCGCCGGTGACGAGCATGGTCATAAAAGCTCCAGAGAATTCAGGGGGGCCAGCGCGCGCTCATGGTGCGCCATAGCGCGCTCCAGGGTCTGCGCGGCCAGGCCGAGGTTGGGGTAGAGGGGGGAGGCTTCCAGGGCGGCACGACCTGCCGCGAGCGCGCTGGCCAGGGGGCGGCGCGCCGCGCTTTTTATGGTGAGTGCGGCCAGCGTCTCTGCCGGCCGCCCGGCGCGCGCTGGACGCTGGTAGAAACGCGCCACGTGTTGCCAGAAGCGCTCCGGGGCGCGGCGCACATGCTCCAGCGCCGCCTCATCGTCGAGCTGCCACCAGGGCTCCTGCGCGATGCCCGTGACCCGGTTGGTGATCACGTGTGCTCCCAGAAAACGCGCCTCCAGGGGCATGCGCCCGGCCGCCTCAAAGGATTGGGGCAGGTACACAAAGTTTCTGGAGTGAGCCAGGACCTCCAGCACCTCCTCGGGGCGAAGATGGCGGATCACAAAGGGGTCTTCGCCATGCTCCCGGCAGAAGGCCCGCGCCTCCTCAAAACCCTTCGACGCCGAGCCCGAATAACAGACCGTGGTGCGATGCTCCCGGCGCTCTTGTTTTTCTTTGGCCTCTGCGTGCAGGCGGTCTACCTCGCTGAAAAACGCGCGGTTCATCAGCGAGCTCCCCAGCACGGCGTAGGGCACACCTTTATAATAAGGGTTTCTGGCGTAGTGACGGCGCTGGCTCTCGGTCAAAAAGATCGCGCCCAGCGCCGAGTCAAAGAGGGCGTGCGCCACCGGGTGCGGACAGGTGCAGGTCGCGCCCAGCCGGTGCATCCGGTCGGGGGCGGATGGAAAATTGCCACGCCAGCGGCACAGGCGCAGGTCATGCTCAAAGAGCACGTGGCGGCCGTGGGCGGCCAGCGCCTGCACCTGCTTTGCCCCCAGAGCCTCGGTGTTTCCCAGGATCAAAAGATCAAACTCGCCAACCTGCTCCGGCTCAAGCTCGGCGCTGCGCAGGCAGCTCACGGCCACCGGCGCAGCCTCCAGCGCGGCGGCGTCGGTGAGCTCGGCGCCGCCGGGGTAGGGCTCATCGGGGGTGCGCGGGGCGTCGGCGAACTGGTCGGCCACAAAGGCCACCCGGGCCCCGGGAGGAAGCCCCATCGTTGAAGAAGTCATCGTCTACAGCTCAGGGTTGGGAGGAGAGCAGGCGCTCATAGAGCGCGGCGGTCTCTCGGGCGCAGCGCTCCCAGGAAAAGCTCTGCGCGCGCTGGAGCCCGGCCTCGCGCAGCCTCGCGCGAAGTGCCTGGTCTTTCAAGAGCGCGCTCATCGACACCCCCCACCCGTAGGCCGAGCCCGGGTTGGCCAAAAGCGCCGCATCGCCCACCACCTCCGGCAGGCTGGAGCGGTTGCTGGCGATGACCGGGCAGCCACACGCCATCGCCTCCAGCGCCTGCAGCCCAAACCCTTCGGCCAGGGAGGGGTATACGAAAAAATCAGCCGCGCCGTAGAGCGCCGGAAGGTCGCGATCATCGACAAAGCCCGGCCAGCGCAATCGATGTGCCTGGCCGAGCTTTCTGGCCAGCGCATCATGGGACGCACGCGTCTCCTCGTTGCCCCCCCCGGCCAGCACCAGCGTGAGCTCGGTGGAGGAGGGGAGCTCGGCCAGCGCGCGGATCAAAAGCGCGGTGTTTTTGCGAAAATCGTAGCCGCCCAGGTAGAGAGCCAGCGGTCCGCTTAAATTAAAGCGTTGCTTCAGATCTTCGATGGCGTCGGGCGTTGCCGGCTTAAAATGGGCGTGATCGATGCCATTGGGCACCACCGTGATGCGCTCCGGAGAAACCTTAAGGCGTTGCTTTAACTCACTGGCCGTCGCCTCGCTGATCGCGATGATATGGTCGAGCTGCCGCCAGCGATCCCGAAGCCTCATGTAGCGGTGATACACCTGCCAGTAGCGATGCCCCTTGCCCATATAATGCTCGGGAAACTGCAGGGGGATCAGATCATGGCAGGTGATCACGGTCTTAAAGCCTGCGCCCACCGGTGCCGACCAGGGCTCGGTGGCGTGGTAGAGCCTCGCGCCCGAGCGGCGCAGCTCCCGGGCCAGCCGGAGCTCGTTGGCCAGAAAACGCCCGAGGTGGGTGGTGCGGGGGCGGCGCAGCGTCCAGGTTGGAAACGGCGTGGCAAGATCGCCGTCGGAAGGCCCCTGAGCGTTGTTGCTGGTTTTCAAAAGCCGAGGAGAAGCGTCGGGGTGCAGTCTCAGGAGCGCCGCTTCTGGCAAAGGCTCCAGCGCACCCATGGCCTGAACCAGGCCGTGAACGTAACGCCCGATGCCCCGGTCGCGGTGACCGGTGTCCAGGGCGGTGGCGTCGATGAGCACGTCGGCCGATGAGGGCGAATCAAGTCCCAGCGGAACGCGCTGACGGATGGCATGAGCGGGTGAGAAAGGCATGGCACGATGGGGGAGGGGGAGACGTCGAAGCGCATGAAACAAAAGCGAAAAAAAAACAAAAAACGCCACCCCCGTCATCGTCGGGGGTGGCGCTTGTTTTTAAAGTGTTACATCAGGACTCGGGCTCGGCCTCCGCAGGAGCGGACTCGTCAGAGGTATCGGCCTCTTCGCCCACCACCTCCTCGGTCTGGCCCGCTTCGACCTCATCGCTCTCCACGCCAAAGAGCTCCCCGGGGACCGCCTCGGGGTTGCCGACCACCGCAAACTGGTAGTCGTTCATATAGACCTGCGCCACACGCTGGATATCGGCCGGGGTCACCGCGTTGATGGCGTCGAGGAAGGCGTCGGCCTCCTGCCAACCACCGCCAAGAAGCTCGTGGTCGGCGAGCATGCCGGCCTGGCTCGCGTTGGTCTGCAGGCTCATGTAGTGGCCGGTCAAAAAGACGTTGCGGATCTTCTCGAGGGCCGCGTCGCTGACCATCTCGTCTTGCAACCGCTCCACCTCCGCAAACATCACCGGCAGGGTGGCCGCCGGGTCGGTGGCGGTCACGTAGAGGTAACCAAAATTCTCTTTGCGCGAGGCCATGCCCGCAGACACCGCGTAGGTGAGGTTGCGACGGGTGCGGACCTCCTCAAAGAGGCGATCGCGCAGATAACGCGTGGCGAGCAGCATCGCCGGATAATCGGCTTCGTTGAGCGCCGGCGCCTCGAAGTAGCCCATGATGTAGTTGGTGGGAAGTTCCTGCGCGATCACCTCCAGCGCGGGCTCGGTGTGCTCGACCTCAGCCACCCCCGGCGCTTCGCTGTCCATGGGCGAAAGACGCCCAAAGCTTTCGGCGACGCGCTCGACCAGAAGATCGTGGTCGATGTTGCCCACGACCACCAGCAGCATACGCTCGGGCTCAAGCAGCCCGCGCTGCCAGGCTTTGAGCTCCTCGGTGGTCAGCGCGCTGACCGAGTCCACCGTACCGATCTGGCGATTTTCATACGCATGGTTGCGGAAATACAGGTTGCCCACCGCCTCGCCGACCAGCGCGTCCGGATCGTCTTTGATGCTCTCAATCGACGCGATCTGACGGGTGCGCTGCAGCTCGACCTCCTCCTCGGGGAAGGCCGGCTCGAGCACGGCCTGGGTGAAGAGCTCCCAGGTTACGTCAAAATGTTCCACCACCGAGCGCATCGACATCCCGGAGTAGTCCGCGCCGGCAAAGGAGCCCACCGAGGCCCCCACGCCGTCAAGCCGGGCGTTGAAGGCGTCTTTGGGCGTGGACATCGTGCCGCCGCCGGCGGCAACGCCCAGCGCCAGGCGCTCAATGCCGGCGATGCTCTCGGTGAGGCCGGCCTGACCGCCCTCGGTGATCAGCCGCGCGACCACCACCTGGTTGGCCGGTGTGATGCGGTGGATCACCTTGAGCGCGCCCACCTGCGTGACCCGCACCGTCTCGCTGGACTCCAGCTCGGTGATCTCCGGGGATCCCTCAATGAAGCTCAGCTCGCGCAGCTCGGGGATGGGGCGATCGGCGTTGGCAATGGAGCGTGTCGTCTCGCTCGGGGTCTCATCCGGGGTGGGGGCGCCACCGGAGCAGGCCGCCACGACGGCCGCCGCGCCAAGCGCGACACACGAGCGCATCCAAAGGTTCGAAGCGTTCATCATCACTGGCCTCCTTCAATTGCAGCGCTATCGCTCGCGTCGCTCGATTCATGTTCCAGTCGAGCGCGCACGCCCTCGACGACCTCCTGGAGGCGCTCTTCGCTCAGCCCCAGGCTCTCGATCTGCTCCGGGCTGGCCAGCGCCCCCACGACCATGGGCTGGTCCAGGATGTAGGTGCGCACGTAGTTGGCGATATCCTCGCGGGTCACCGCCTCCAGATCGGCGATGTAGCTGCGGTAGTAGTCCAGTCCGGCCACCGCCCACCAGAAAGTCACGGTGTGGGCAAAGGAGCTGGTCTGCTCGCGACCGTAGATCTCCTGCACGGCCAGGATGGTCTTGGCCGCCTCCAGCTGCGCGTCGGTGAAATAGTCCGGATCGGCAAAGCGCGAGACCTCCACGAGCGCGGCCTCCATCGCCGCGTAGAACTGCTCGGGCAGCGCCTGCGCCGTCAGGCTGATCGGTCCGGTAAACGCCTGGGTGTAGTAGCTCTTTGAGGCGCCCAGGGTGAGCTGGCTGTCGACCAGCGCCTTATAAAACTGGCTGGTGGGCTGGCTCAAAATGTAGCTGAGCACGTCGGCGGCGTGCGTTCCCACCGGATCTTCGCCGACCGAGGGGCCATGCCAGTTGAACTGGAAGACCGGCACCTGCACCTCGCGCTCCACCACCACGTAGCCATCGTCGGCAAGAGGAGGGTGGGGCGGGACGGGCTCAATGGTAAAGGGGTCTTCGGCGCGCTCCCACTGGCCGAACACCGCCTCGACGGCCTCAAACGCCTCCTCGGGCTCCACATCGCCGGCGACCATCACCACCGAGTTGTTGGGCACGTAGTAGAGCTCTTTCATGCGCCGCATCTGCGCGACGGTGGCGTTGACGATCGCCTCACGCGAGCCCAGCGGGTCTTTGCGCGCCGGGTAGGTATGCCACAAAAGCTGCTCCACCCCGCGGTTGAGCCAGTAGTAGGGGCTCGACTCGGCCCGGTCGGCCTCGCCAAGCACGACCTGCTTCTCCCGCTCAAACTCCGCCTCATCGAAGTTCGGTGAGGTGGTGGCGTCGTACATAAACTGCAGGCCCGGGGTGAGGTTGGCCGCCGGGAGCGTAAAGAAGTAGTTGACCCGCTCGCTGCTGGTCGTGCCGTTGAACACGATCCCCAACTCGCGCATCCGCTCCAGGTACGCCTCCTGGTTGGGGATGACCGCGTTCCCCTTAAAGAACATATGCTCGTAGAGGTGGCTCAACCCGTTGAGCTCATCGGTCTCGGTGTAGGCGCCGTTCTTCACCGTCAGCTCGATCGTGACGATCGGCAGGGTGGGGTCGGGGATCACGATCACATCGAGACCGTTCTCCAGGGTGCGGCTCTCCATCAGGTCGCCGGCTTCCACCGTCTGCGACGTGCCGGGGTCTGGCGAGTCCTGCGCCAGGGCAGGGGACGCCACCGGGGGCGTCAGGCTCAGCGCCAGCGCGCCGGCCGCCACAAGCGCCGCGCGCCAGGGGGCGGAGGCCATCGAGTACGAGGTCATGCCATCTCCGTTTTCAAAAAATTCGAGAAATGTGAGTCAACGCTCATGCGCCATCAAAGCGCATCATCGGGCACTACCAACAGGGCTGCAGGTCTATCACCACCGAAGGGGGGCTGCCAACCGGGCCGCCTCGCGGGCAGTGACGCGCCAGAGCTTCGGCTCGCCAGATCCTGCGGCAAGAGCGTTCTGACGATTCCCCGCCTCGAAACACAGGTGCAGGCCATTGCTCATCCCCCCCGAATCCGCCAAGACGTGACGCAAACACATCGGGCATCGCCTCGACCCCCCATTGCTTGTGGTTTTCTGCGACATGCCATCGAAAAAGGGGGGGGCAAGTGTGCCACGTTGGCACAGCTAATGCCCTGCCCCCCCCCATCCAGATGGGGTCTTTTTCACCAAAATTCGCCAACAGGGGGGGCTGAGTGTGCCAGGTTGGCATCGTCGAGGCCTCAGGCTCGCGTAACATGAGAGCTGGAGGCCTCGAGCACCACCTCGACCCCCCATCGGATGGGTGTTTTCCGATAAGGCATCGCCTTCGACCCCCCATCGGATGTGGTATTTTGCGACATGCCATCGGAAAAGGGGGGGCTGGGTGTGACAGGTTGGCACAGCTAATGCCCTGGCCCCCCATCCAGATGGGGTGTTTTTGACCAGGCATCAGCCCGGGGGGGGGCTGGGTGTGACAGGTTGGCACAATGGGGGGCCTTCGGCTCGCATAAAATGAGAGCTGGAGGCCTCGAGCACCGCCTCGACCCCCCATCGGATGGGTGTATTTTGATAAGGCATCGCCTCGACCCCACCTCGGGCGGGGGGGGGCACGTTCAGGCGAAAAGTCGTCGAGCCACGTGTTCGGATCGTGTTCAGCGAACGAAATCCTCGATCAACGCCCAGTGCCCGCACCCACACGCCTTCATGACCTCCAGGGCACGTTCGTAGGTTTTGTTGGCGTCTAGCTCATACTGGGCGGCTAAGCCCTCAGTTTTTGTTGGCTCATTGTAGACAAGTCCGCGCAGCGTAAACTCATCGTTGAAGATGTCGGCAACCTCAGTGGGACGCATGGCGCGCATCGCCCGTGCGAGATGACCCAGCTGGCGAGACGCCGTCGCGAACTCTGCCACGGCGAGGGCGTCATCTGTGGCATTTAAAACTGCAGAGACCGCGATAGTGAGGGAGACTCGGCAGAGAAGCTCAGCCTGCTCTGCGGTTTCGCGGTGGTTTGGGTCCGCCTCAAGGTTGTCGAGGGCTGCGTGGCAGCGATCGCGGGCAGAGCGCGCATCGAAATAAGTGATGTGGCGCAGGACGTCATTATTAACGTCAGCCCACAAGGACTCCTCGTAGGCGTTTCCCTCCAAAGCAGTCAAAAATTCTGACGACTCTGCGTCGGCAGGTGGGGCGTCGCTACGGGCCTCACGATAGAGCGCCTGCACGGCGTCACGATACTCCTCGCAGTTGGCGTCACCCGGACAGGCGGCCGTGAGCATACGGTAGAAGATTGAAGCGTCGGCTTTCTGATGGGCGTTGGCCATTGCGTCATCGAAGGGCGCGTAGGTTCCGAGAATTGCGCAGGCGTCCTGATGGTCCTGAGCGCAATAGCTGCGCAGCGACTCCCAGTCTTCAGCGAGAGCGCCGGCGTAGATACAGGCCTGAGGGTCTCCTTGCTCACAGCGCGTATTGAGAAGCGTCTGCCGAGCTTGCGTGCTCAACGCGTCGGGGGAGAGCACCCAGGCGGTCAGGATATCCTCTTCTACTTCTTCTACGCGCTCGTCAGATGGAATCGCCTGGGGTTCCACGCGGTCGTCAGACGGAATCGCCTGGGACGACGTGTTCGCCGTGGACGGAGTATCTGGAGCCGGAGTGGGATGGGAGCATGCACCCAGTGTTGTCAGTAGGAGTGTCGCAAAAGCGATACGATTGGCTGTGCGAATGGAGGGCAGGGTGAGGCGGTTTTCCAAAATCATCATGGCATCTCGAGACATGGGAGCGGGCACATCCGAAGCGCGGATGAGGTCGTGTGGCAGGGATCCTTATCTTATGGCGAGCGGTGCCTCCGTGACCACCCCGGAGGCTCGCGCTCTCCCAGAGTACCCCGACGCCATCTCGGGTGGGTGTTTTTTGATAAGGCATCGCCTCGACCCCACCTCGGGTGGGGGGGCACGTTCAGGCGACAAGTCGTCGGGCCACATGTTCGGATCGTGTTCAGCGAACAAAATCCTCGATCAACGCCCAGTGCCCGCACCTACACGCCTTCATGACCTCTGCTGCGCGTGCGTAGGCCTCGTCGGAGTTTTCATAGTACTGCGCGACCCGCTCATCGGCGTCGGCCGCTTCACCGGAGGCGCGGGCGGCGTTGGCGGGCAGCATCGCGTCGATGGCCCTGGCGAGGCGTCCGTAGATGCGAGAGGTCTCGGCCAGGGCAGCCACCGTAAACGCATCGTCCTCAACCATGACGGAGGTGGCGTTCATGGCGTCGAGCGCGTAGCCGCAGAGGTTTCCGGCCATCGCAGCAGCGTCCTGATTGCCGGGCTCGACTTCGAGCCGGTCGAGCGCCGCCTGGCAGCGGCCGAGGAGGGCGCGATGTCCAAAAAAGTTCATCTGACGGCGAATCAACGGGTCGTCGGTGTGAACCGTGGCGTCGTAGAGCGCTTGCCGAACGTCAGTGTCCAACTCCCCCGGCGCATCGGCGGGTCTGGCCAGCGTCAACGTGCGATAAAGGATATGCGCCGCGGCGGCCTCATGGGCGTCGGCCATCGTCGCGTCGTAGGGGGCGTAGGTGCCCAGGATGGCGCACGCATCGTGGGCGCCCATCGCGCAGTAGCTGCGCAGCGACTCCCAGTGTTCAGCGAGCGCACCGGCGTAGATGCAGGATGTGACCTCGCCATCCTGACAGCGCGCCTCAAGCAGGCCCTGGCGCGTCGGGTCGCTCAGCACATCCGGTGAGAGCACCCACGGTGAGAGCAGGGCGTCTTCCACGCGCTCCTCGGCGGACTCTGACTCGGCCGCGGCGTCTCCGGCAGGAGGGGGCGCCGGGTGGGCGCATGCGCCGAGCATGGCGAGCAGCCACGGCGTCATGGCGAGGCACGCCATCGTGCGGGATAAGGCGTGGGGCAGGCGTCTGGGTTTCATCATCACAATCATCACAATCATCAAAATCATCAAAAACTCTCGAGAGTCGGGCGTCGGTCCAGGGGTCACCCCTGAGATGTCGGGTGTCAGGAGGGGGCATCGTAGACCTCGATGGAGCATTGGCACCAGCAATGCCCGAAACGTCCGCGCGTCGACAGTCCCTGTGTTCCGACACCCAGCCACACCGCCGGATTGACACCCGAGGCCCGCTGCCAGTACAACCAAGCCCGCTTAACTGAGAGAAAATTCAGTCAAATCGCAACGGCGCCGAGGTTGAGACGATGGTGATGATTTCCGCAAAGACGATGGGCAAGCGCGCGCTGGCAGGCGCGCTGGTGGGGGCGATGGCGCTGAGCGTGTGGGGCTGCGACAAGAAGCAGCCCGCCGCCGGCGGTCAGGGAGAGGCCAGAGGCGGCCAGGCCGAGTTCGTGGCCGGCTCCGAGGCCGACATGTTCACCTTCGCGGTGGCTGCCGACCCCCAGACCCTCGATCCCGGGCGGATGAGCGGCGCGCCGGAGGGGCGCATCGCCTTCAATCTCTTTGAGGGCCTGATGATGCCCGGCCCGACCACCGAAGATCTCGACGACGCCAGCGAGCTCGTCGTGCCGGGTGTGGCGGAGTCCTTTGAACTGAGCGAAGACGGCCGCACCTACACCTTTAAGCTGCGCGACGACGCCAAATGGTCCAACGGCAAGGCCGTGACCGCCAGTGATTTTGAGCGCTCCTGGCGCCGGGTGCTCACCCCCGACTTCCCCAGCGATTACCAGAGCTTTATGTGGGTGATTCAGAACGCCGAGGCCTTCTCGAAGGGCGAGGTGACGGAATGGAGCGAGGTCGGCGTCAAGGTGATTGACGACCGTACCCTGGAGGTGACGCTCACCCAGCCCACCCCCTACTTCCCGGAGCTCGTGGCCTTCTACACCTTCTTCCCGGTCCCCATGGATCTCGTCGAAGAAAAAGGCAACGACTGGACTCGCCCCGAGAACATCATCACCAACGGCCCCTACGAGCTGGAGAGCTACCGCGAGCAGCAGGATCTCTTGCTCAAGAAGAGCGAGAACTACTGGGATAAGGCCAACGTGGCGCTCGATCAGGCGCGCATCCGCATCATCCAGGACACCAACGCCGCGGTGAACGCGTATCGTACCGGCGAGCTGCACTGGAGTGGGACGAGCCTTCCGGTGGCGCAGATCACGGGGCTTCTGACCCACCCGGACTACATGCAGGAGCCGATGCTGGGCACCTACTACTACCGCATCAACGTCACCGACGAGGAGAGCCCGCTGACCGACAACCGCGTGCGCCAGGCGCTGGCGATGTCGGTGGACAGCCGCTCGCTGGTCGAAGACACGATGAACAACCTCTTCACCGTGGCCAACCACTTCGTGCCCCAGGGCCTGCCCGGCTACGAGTCGCCTGGCGAGGGCATCACCTATGACGTGGCCCGGGCCAAAGAGCTGCTGGCGGAGGCGGGTTACCCCGATGGGGAGGGCTTCCCGCGCATTCAGCTTCTCTACAACGTCGATGAGAACCACAAGCTGATTGCCGAAGCCGTGCAGTCGATGTGGAAGCGCAACCTGGGCATCGACATTCAGCTCGTGAACAAGGAGTGGCGCACCTACCTGCAGGACGTCTCCTCGATGAACTACGAGATCGCCCGCGCCGGCTGGATCGGCGACTACAACGACCCGATGACCTTTCTGGACATGTGGGAGACGGGCAACGGCAACAACAACACCGGCTGGAGCGACGAGGAGTACGACGCGCTGCTTAACCAGGCCCGTGCCGAGCGCGATCCGGCGCAGCGCATGAAACTTCTGGCCCAGGCCGAGGCGATTGTGCTGGAGCGCGGCCCGGTGATTCCGGTCTACTACTACACCAACAACGTGCTGGTTTCGCGCTTTCTCGAAGGCTTTGAGCCTCATAACCGCGACATCCACCTCCTCAAATACATGAGCCTGCCCGAGGCCCCGGCGGCCGAAGGCACGGAAGCCTCCGAGTAACCCGTCCGAAGGGGCGCGTTGCGCCCCTTCCACGACGCGGCCCGCTTTTATGAGCGCCCGACCGGCCTGGTCGGGCGCTCCCCCCTCAGGACGAACGCGGAGAGTGCAGTGACCCGCTTTATCATCCGGCGCCTCCTCAGCTCGGTGGTGGTGATTCTGATCATCATCACCCTCTCGCTGTGGATTACCCGCCAGGCCCCCAGTAACCCCTGTCTGCAGGAGCGCGAGGCCAACGCCTGCGCCTGCATCAAAGAGCACGCGCTCGATCGCCCGATCTTTCCGGTGCATAACCCCCCGCCGCTCACCCCTCTGGAGGGCTGCCAGTACTGGGAGTCGTCCGGAAGCCTGGTGCTCGGCCCGATTGAGGTCTTGCCCCTCTCGGAGTGGAGCGAGACGCAGTACGTGATCTACGTGGCCACGCTGCTCCAGGGCAGCCTGGGCGGCTCGATGGTCACCGACCGCACGGTGCTTGAGACCCTGGGCGCGGCGCTCCCCTACACGATTCAGCTGGGTATTCAGGCGCTCTTGATCGCGCTGCTCATCGGGGTGCCGGCCGGGTTGATTGCCGGGTTGCGGCAGAACACGCTGCCGGATTACGGGGTGATGACCGTGGCGATGGTCGGGGTGAGCATCCCGAACTTTGTGCTGGGGCCGCTTCTGATCATGCTCTTCTCACTCAAGCTCGGCTGGTTCACGGCGGTGGGCTGGGAGAGCTGGTCGGACAGCGTGTTGCCCTCGATCACGCTCGGCCTCTTTTACGCGGCCTACATCGCGCGCCTGACCCGCGGGGGCATGCTGGAGGTGATCCGCAAGGATTATATTCGCACCGCGCGGGCCAAGGGGCTGACCGAGCAGATCGTGGTCTTGCGCCACGCGCTCAAAGGCGCGCTGTTACCGGTGGTCAGCTACCTGGGACCGGCCTTTGCGGCACTTCTGACGGGTTCGGTGGTGGTCGAGGAGATCTTCAACCTTCCCGGCGTGGGTACCCACTTTGTGCGCTCGGCGCTCAACCGGGACTACAACCTGGTGCTGGGTACGATCATCCTCTACTCCTCGCTGCTGGTGGTTTTGAACCTGGTCGTCGACATCCTCTACACGGTGCTCGACCCGCGGGTCAGCTACGACGACTGAGAGAGCAATTATGACGGCAAATCTTCCCCCCACAGGCAGCGACGGCGATGTGCGTCCTGCCTCCGCAGCCCCCGAGCCAACCCCTCCGAAGGACGAGTTGGTCGAGGGCAC
Source organism: Lujinxingia vulgaris (assembly GCF_007997005.1). Classification (GTDB taxonomy): domain Bacteria; phylum Myxococcota_A; class Bradymonadia; order Bradymonadales; family Bradymonadaceae; genus Lujinxingia. The sequence continues at coordinate 67,319 of NZ_VOSL01000044.1, forward strand.
CAGCCTCTGGAAAGACGCCTTTCGCCGGCTCAAGAAGAACCGCGCGGCGATGGGCGGGCTGATCATCGTGGCGATCATGGCGAGCTTCGCCATCTTCTACCCCCTCTTTGTCAAGTACGGCACACGCTTTACCCAGGAGGAGCAGCACAGCTACGTGGTGCCGCGCCCCCCGGGCTCCTACAGCGTGCCCTCGACCCACTACGGGCGGCTGAGCAAAGAGGTCTGGTCCTTTGAGAAGATCGACGCCAACGGCGACGGCCGGGTCAACGCCGACGAGATCGAGCTGGCGTACAAGACCTGGGAGTTTGAGCGCATCGACCGCGACGGCGACGGGGCGCTCAACTACGACGAATATGCCGCGGCTCCCTTCTCGATGCCCTCGCCGACCGAGTTCATCCCGGCGTGCCGACAGTGGTCCTCGATCAAGCGCAATATGGCGCCGATCGACCACCCGGACATCTTCGCCTGCGACGCCGACGAGGCGGGCCTTTTGCACTTTGAAGACGCCGGCCGTCTGGTCGACATCGTCAGCCGCGGGGAGGCCCGCGACATCCTGGCGCGCATGGACACCGAAGGGCAGGGCTATATTACCCCCGAGCAGTTCGAGGGCCTTCCTCGGCCGCAGCGCAACTGGCTGGGCACCGACCAGCTCGGCCGCGACCTGCTTAGCCGCATGCTCTTCGGGGCGCGCATCTCGCTTGCGGTGGGGCTTCTGGCGACCTTCGTCTCCTTTGTGATCGGCGTGAGCTACGGGGCGACCGCGGGCTTTGTCGGCGGCAAAGTCGACAACCTGATGATGCGCGTCGTCGACATCATGTACGGGCTGCCCTTTATGTTCCTGGTCATCCTCTTGATGGTCGTCTTTGGCCAGAACATCTTTCTGCTCTTCATCGCGCTGGGCGCGGTGCAGTGGCTGACGATGGCGCGGATTGTGCGCGGGCAGGTCATCAGCCTCAAAGGTCAGGAGTTTGTGGAGGCCGCCCAGACCATCGGCGTCTCCAAATTCAACATCATCTTCCGCCACCTGATCCCCAACGCGCTGGGCCCCATCATCGTGTACGCCACGCTGACGGTGCCGGCGGTCATGCTGGAAGAGGCCTTCCTCTCCTTCCTGGGGCTGGGCGTGCAGGCGCCGATGACCTCCTGGGGCGCGTTGGCCAGCGAAGGGCGTCAGCTGATGGAGACGGCCCCCTGGCTGATCATTTACCCGGGGGCGGCGCTGGCGATCACCCTCTTGAGCTTGAACTTCGTAGGGGACGGGCTGCGTGACGCGCTCGACCCGCAGTTGCGTAAGGACTGACGTGAAGAGTGACGACACCAGCCGGACCGAGCACGCCGACGACGTGCTCTTAAAGGTCCGCGACTTAAAGACCTACTTCGATACCGACGATGGTGAGGTTCGCGCCGTCGACGGGGTGAGCTTTGAGATTAAGCGCGGCGAGTGCGTGGGCGTGGTCGGTGAGTCCGGCTCGGGCAAGTCCGTCTGCCAGATCTCGATTCTGGGGCTGATCCCCTCACCGCCGGGCCGCATCGCCGGTGGCGAGGTGACCTTCGACGGGCGCGACCTGCTCGGGGCGAGCAAGAAGCAGCTGCGCAGCATCCGGGGCAACGAGATCTCGATGATCTGGCAGGACCCGATGTCGAGCCTCAACCCCTTCTTGAAGATCTCCCGCCAGCTCATTGAGCCCCTGCAGACCCACCAGGGCTTGAGCAAGGAGGAGGCCCGCGAGAAGGCCATCGCCATGCTCGAGAAGGTGGGCATCCCGGGGCCGCGCGAGCGCATCGACCAGTACCCCCACCAGTTTTCCGGCGGGATGCGCCAGCGCGTGATGATCGCCATGGCGCTGCTCTGCGAGCCCAAGCTCTTGATCGCCGACGAGCCCACCACCGCGCTCGACGTGACGATTCAGGCGCAGATCCTGGAGCTCATCAAAGATCTGCGCCGCGACCTGGGCACGAGCGTCATCGTCATCACCCACGACCTGGGCGTGGTGGCGGGGATGGCCGACCGCATCATCGTGATGTACGCCGGGCGCGTGATGGAGGTGACCGCCGCCGACAAGCTCTTTGAGAGCCCGGGGCACCCCTACACCGTGGGGCTTCTGAAGAGCGTCCCGCGCCTGGATCGCGGTCACGAGGAGCGGCTGATTCCCATTGAAGGGCGTCCGCCGGATACCTCCAAACCGATCCCCGGCTGCCCCTTTGCGCCGCGTTGCGCCTGGGCGGTCTCCAAATGCACACGCGAGCGGCCGCCGCTCTTTGAGGTCGCCCCCGGCCACCGCTCGGCCTGCTGGCGCGCCTCCGAGGTCTACCAGGCTCGCCTGGGCTCGAAGGCCACCACCGCCCGGGTAACCCGGGTCGAGGAGCTCGCGGGACGCGGCTCCATCAACGAATCCATGCTGGCCGAGCTCGACGCCGAAGGGAGGTCGTAATGGCAGAGACGCTCTTAACGATCGAAAATCTCAAGATGCACTTTCCGGTCTACCGCGGCGCGCTGGTGCGCCGGGAGGTCAACCGGGTGCGTGCCGTCGACGGGCTCAGCTTCGATATCTATGAAGGCGAGACCCTGGGGTTGGTCGGGGAGTCGGGGTGCGGGAAGTCGACGACGGGTCGCTCCATCATCCAGCTCTACCGGCCCACCGAGGGCAAGGTCGTCTTTGACGGCAAGAACCTCTGCGATCTGCCGGAGAACGAGCTGCACCCGCTGCGCCGCGACCTGCAGATGATCTTCCAGGACCCCTACGGCTCCTTGAACCCGCGGATGACCGTGGGCGATATCATCGCCGAGCCGCTCAAGGTCCATAAGCTCGCCAGCGGCAAGGCGGCGCGAGAGCGGGTCCAGGAGCTGATGGAGATCGTCGGGCTCGACCCGCGCTTTATCCGCCGCTACCCCCATGAGTTCTCCGGCGGGCAGCGCCAGCGCATCGGGATTGCGCGCGCGCTGGCCTGTGAGCCGCGCTTTATCGTGTGCGACGAGCCCATCAGCGCGCTCGATGTCTCGATTCAGGCGCAGATCATGAACCTGATGGAGGATCTGCAAAACGAGTTCAACCTGACCTACCTCTTCATCGCTCACGATCTGGCGGCGGTGCGGCACATCTCCGACCGGATCGCGGTGATGTATCTGGGCAAGATGGCGGAGCTGGCCGACGGGCGGCAGATCTACGACAACCCGCTTCACCCCTACACCGAGGCGTTGATTTCGGCGGTGCCCATCCCCGACCCGGAGGTGGAAAAGACCCGCCAGCGCATCGTGCTTGAGGGTGATGTACCCAGCCCGCTGAATCCGCCCTCGGGCTGTGTGTTCCACACGCGCTGCCCCTACGCCTGGGAGCGCTGTGCGATGGAGGTGCCCCGCTTTGAGCAGGCCGAGCCGGGCCACTATGTGGCCTGCCACCTGATCGACGAGCCGATGCGGCGCGAGCGCGTCAAAGGGGCCAAAGCCGGCGCGACCTCCGAGAAGGCTGCCAGCCCCGCGACCCCGTCCTCATCGCCGGCCTCGCCGCCCCCCGATGCCGAGCGCAGCGAGGAGGTCTCGGCATGAGCTGGCTTGCGCGCCTCTCTCGCGCCGCGCTCTGCGGCGTGGTCGCCGTCTCTTTGCTCGGCGGCTGCCGTGACGTGGTGCGCGTGGAGGGCGAGCTGGCCGCAGCGCCTTTTAAAGAGGCCACCGCCTCGCTGACCAAAGACCCTTCGGGGCGCTGGTTTGTGGTCGCCGCACAGGGCCAGCCCCTGCAGCGCTACGCGCTGGTGACGCATCACCAGGTGGTGCACGCCTTTGAGGTGGTCCCCACCGGGGAGCGCAGTGGCGAGCTGCTGGCGCTGACCGAGGTGCCCGTGGCCTGGTTTAACCTGGCGATGGTCGGCGACCCCGAGGTGCGCTTTGCCGAGAGCCTCGACGATGAGCTCCTGGCGAGCACGGTCGGACTGTGGGCCGGCGGTCAGAGCGAAGAGATCCGCTGGGTGGGGCCGCTCCCGGAGGGCGTCGAGAGCGCGGTGGTCCTGCGCGCAGCCGGCCACGACGCTCAAGCCAGCCTGGCCGAGCGCATCGTGGGCACCCTGGAGGTGGACGCTCGCGGTGTGCATAAGGCCACGCAACGTTTTGACGCCGGGCAGGGGCCTTACCTGGTGCTGGTCGAGGGGCCTGTAAGCGACGCGCGGCCCCGGGTGGCGACCTACACCGCGATGGGCATCCCCACCGAGGGGCTTCTGGAGGCGGTGGAGAGCGGTGGCACACACAACGTGCGCACCATGGCCGAGCTGCGAGAGGTCGGGGCAGGGCGCGGCGCGGAGCTGCTGATCGCCGACGCCGGCGACGACCTGATGCTCGGGCTGAGCTCCGGGGCGCTGGCGCCCGGATTTGGACCGGCCTCCCAACGTCCGGCCTTTGCTGAGTCCGGGTTTCGGATCGGCGCAAACGCCACGCTCGCCCACCGTCGGCTGGCGTTGCAGGCGCTGGTGGCGCTGTACCAGGGCCACCCGCTGAAGGCGGCCTACATGCTGCGGCAGATCCCCGGGCTTAATGTCGACGGATCGGCGCGCGGCGCCGAGCTTCGGCTGCGCGACCTGGAGGCCGCCGCGGGCTACGGCGCCTGGGCTCGCCGCCAGACCGCTCTCGGAGTGGAGGGGTTTGGCGCCGACGCCGCGCTCGCTATCGCTCGCGCCTATGCCTATGAAGGGCAATGGGACGCGGTGGTGATCTATGCCGAGCGTGCCGCGTCGTTCTTTGGTCGCTGGCCCTCTCCCCAACGCGAACTTGGCCGGGCGCGCGCCTACCAGCTCGGCGCGCTGGCCTCGATCTGGGCCGGGCGCGAGGGCGGGCTCAAGCGAGCGCAGGCCCGTATGGCCCGCGCCTATGTCGAGGTCCAGCGCATCGAAGATCCCCTGCGCGCCGGTGAGATCGCTCGCATCCGCGCTCTGATCGCCCTGAAATATGGCGAGGTTCAGCAGGCCGAAGAGCTCATGGAGCTTGCGCGCCAGGGCTTTGCCGACGCCGGCAGCCAGCGCCTGGAGAGCAAGCTCGCCCTCGACGCGGCCTACGCGTTTTATGTGAACGGGGCCAACGACGCCGCGCTCCGGGCGTACCGCCGCTGGGAGCGCGATCATCAGGCGCTTCGCCGACCCGAGCAGGAGATGATGGCCCGCGCCCTGCAGATGGTTCTGAAGCTGCAAGGCGCACCGACCCCTGGGGAGCGCGCCTGGGCCGATGTGCAGGCCCGCGCCGGCGCCCTGCGTGCCTGGGATGCCCTGCTGCTCGCTGCGCTGGAGCGCTACCAGGCGCGCCCCTACGGCGGCCGCGAGGTCGTGGAGCTTGGCGAGACGGTGCTGCGCGCCAGCGCCCGCAGCTCCCTGGCGCTGCTCGATGATCGCATCGATGGCGCGCTCTCGGGCATCTGCGCCGAGACCCTCTTTGCTGGCGAGGAGGGCACCGCCTCCGAGCTCGCCCACCTCTGCGAGAGCGTCGCCGGGCGCTACTTCGCCGAGCCGGCCAGCGTGGAGCCGCTCTTTCGGGCGGCCTACCGTTTTCTGCAACGCGGCGAGCTCAGTCGTGCCCGCCAGGCGCTCGACTTTATCCAGACGCGTGCGCCGCGCACCGGCCCCTGGCGCATCACCCACGGCCAGGCGCTCCTGCTGGGCGCGGCCATCGACGTGGAGTCCGATCGACCCGAAGACGTCGCCGCCCAACTCGATGAGGCGTTTAAGCTGCTCAACGCCTCGCTGGAGCGGGGCTACGCGCCGGCGGTGCTCCTGCAGCTGGCCGACTCCTTTGACCTGCGGGGCTTCGATCGCCTCGCCATCTCGCTCGGCGAGAGCGCTTTGAGCGCGGCGCGCCAGCAGTACCAGCGCACCACCGGCTTTGACGCCTCCCTGGCGCTCGCGAAACGTCTCTATCAGGCGCGCCGCTTCGAGGCGCTCGCCATGCTCGAGCCCCCCGAGAGCCCGCTGCACGCCGCGCGCGTCAACCTCTACCGCGCCCACGCCGAGGTCATGCGGGGCAACTCCCGGCTCGGCTCCGATCTTCAGGTCCAGGCCCTGGAGCAGGCCGAAGACTTCGGTGAGCTGCAGCGTATCTCGGTCAAACTCCTCGCTCTGGAGCTCGCGCTGACCCGTGGTGAGTTCGCGGTGGCACAGGAGCTCGGTGAGCGGATTGGCCGCGACCTCGATGATCTGCCGACGACGATCGCGATCAGTGAGGGAGGGCGCGTGTTGACCGCGCGAACGCTCGCGCTCACCGCCCGCGCCCACCTGGGAGCGGGGGTGCCGGATGAGGCGCGGCGCATGACCGCCCGCGCGCTCGCGATCTTCGAGGAGCTCGCCAGCGAGGTCGCCCCGATGGTCCGCGCCGAAGTGCTGGAGGTCGCCGCCCGTCAGGCCGGGACCCTTGAGGAGCTCGAGAGCCACGTCGACACGCTCGACGCGCTCTTTGCGCAGAGCTCGCGGGGCGACGATCGGCAGGCGGCCCGCGAGATCGCGCGCCGCCTCACGCCGCTCTTGCTCACGCTCAATGAGACCTCCCGCGCCATCGACGTGTTGCAACGCGTGCACGCTCGCGGCGACGCGCTCTTTGGCTTCCGTGACCGCTCCCACTGCCTCACCGGTGAGGTCGCGGCCTACGCCGGGGACACGCCAGCGGCCCGCTACCACCTGGAGCGCTGCGCCCAGTCTGATGCCTTTGAAGCCCAGGCCACACGCGGACTTCTGGTTATGGCGCTGAGCAACCCGGAGGCCTCACTGGCCTACCGCGCCAGCCTCGCCAACCATCTGCTGCAAAACCACGCGGCGGAGCTCGCGCCTTTTGAGCAGGGCCGGCTGCGCCTGATCAACGAGCTCGCCACATCGCTGGCCACGCCGGCTCCCGAGCAGGAAGCCGCGCTGCGCGAAGAGCTCACGGCTGCCCCCGGCCCGGTGGAGCGTCTGGAGGTGCTGGTCCGTCTGGGCGACTACCTGCTCAACGTGGGCCACTTCGAAGAGCTGGAGCGCCTCCTGCAGTCGGAGGCCTCGGCCTTTTACCAGGACGAGGTCGTCGATGGGCCGGCGCGCCTGGTGCAGCTTCGCCTGCGCGCGCTCGTCACCCAGGCGCGCCCCTTTGAGGCGCTGGCCTACGCCTCGCGCGCCCTGGCTGAAGCGCCCTCCAGCGATCCGGTGGCGCAGGCCCGCGCGCACCTCCTGCTGGCTCACGCTCGCATTCAGCTCGGCCAGCCTCTTCAGGCTCGCGCTGAGCTTAAAGAGGCCGCTGCCAAGGGCGGAGATTCGGTGGAACTCGCCACCGAGCGTCAGACGCTGGAATCTGTGACCGACCTGAGCCGTTAGCCGCCCGTATCAGCGCGCCCGAGTGCCGGACGTGCCTCGTCAGAATTCCCTTCCGTACCCGTGAGCGCAGTCTATGGACGCCGTCCGTCTCAAAGGTGTTCGCACCCATAACCTCAAGCACATCAGCTGCACCATCCCGCATAACCGCCTCACCGTGGTCACCGGGGTGAGCGGTTCGGGGAAGAGCAGCCTGGCCTTTGACACCCTCTACGCCGAGGGACAACGCCGCTACACCGAGTCGCTCTCTACCTACGCGCGACAGTTCCTGCAGCGTCTTCCTCGTCCGCCGATCGACGCCATCAGCAACGTGCCGCCGGCCATCGCGCTGCGTCAGAAGAACGAGGTGAGCAACGCCCGCTCCACCGTGGGCACGGTCACCGAGATCGACGATCACCTTCACCTGATTTACACCCACGTCGGCGTCACCAGCTGCCCGGATTGCGGGGTTGAGGTCAGCCGCGACAACCCGGCCGAGGTCGTCGACCGCCTGCTCAATGAGCTGGAGGAGGGCACGCGCCTCATCCTGGTGGCCCGTGTCGCCCCTGAAGAAGCCTCCCAGCGCGCGCTCCTGCTGGAGCACCTCGTTGGCCAGGGCTACCGCCGCCTCTACATCGACCACGAGACCATCGACGTGACCGAGAGCGGGGTCGAGAACCTCCTCGATATGGAGGCGTTCCCGGTGGTCGTGGACCGCCTGGTGCTTCGCGCCGACGAGCGCATGCGCATCGCCGAGGCCGTCGAAGCCGCGATGGGGCTTGGCCGCGGGCGCGTTGAGGTCTTTGAACATCGCACTGAGGAGGCGCCGCGGGTCTTCGACCAGGCCTTTCGCTGCAACAGCTGCGGGCGCGATATGGTCGAGCCCCAGCCGGCGCTCTTTAGCTTCAACAGCTCGGTGGGCGCCTGCCCGACCTGCACCGGGTTTGGCAAAACGATGGGCGTAGACTACGCCCGCGTCATCCCCAACCCCCGGGTGACCCTGGAAGACGGCGCGGTGGCCTGTTTTCAGACCCCGAAGTACAAAACCCAGCATAAAAAGATGATGGAAGCCTGCCGCAACGCGGGCATCCCCATCGACATCCCCTACGGTGACCTGGCCGAGGAGCATAAGCGTTTTGTGCGCTTTGGCGGCAAGGGCTACCCGGGCATCGCAAAGTTCTTCAAGGCCCTGCAGAAGAAGCAGCACCGCACCGACGTGCGCATCATGCTCGCCAGGTACCGCGGCTACGACACCTGCGAGGATTGCGAGGGCACGCGCCTTCACCCCGACGCGCGCAACGTGCGCTTTGCCGGCCGCCTCATCAGCGATTTTTGGGAGATGCGCATCGAGCAGGCCCTGGCCTTCTTCGACATCGTCGAGCTCGCCCCCCACGTGCGCGCCCGCATTGAGCCTCTGCTCGCTGAGATCACCCACCGCCTGCTCTACCTGCACGAGGTGGGCCTGGGCTACCTGGAGCTCGGCCGCCAGTCCCGCACTTTGAGTGGTGGCGAGATGCAGCGCATTCACCTGACCTCAAGCCTGGGCCGCGCGCTCACCGACACGCTCTATGTGCTCGACGAGCCCACCGCCGGGCTGCACGCCCGCGACTCGGAGAAGTTGCTCGAGGTGCTGCGGGGGCTGCGCGACCTGGGCAACACCGTGGTCGTGGTCGAGCACGACCCCGAGATCATCCTGGGCGCCGACCACGTGCTTGAGATCGGACCGGTGGGCGGGGAGGGCGGCGGGCAGCTGACCTACGAAGGCCCGCTCACAGGCTTTGATCTCGATGCGCGCGTGGATTTTTCGGCCTGTGAAGCGATGACGCCGCAGACCACCGCCGACATCCCCGGTTTTGTGCGCATCATCGGCGCGCGCCATCACAACCTCAAAGACCTCACCGTCGACATCCCCCATGAGCGCATCACGGCCATCACCGGCGTGAGCGGCTCCGGCAAGAGCACCCTGATGGAAGACGTGCTCTTCAACGGCTGGCGACGCCTGCGCGGGCAGGGCGGGGTCGAAGCCGGCCACTTCGACGCGCTGGAGGGCCTGGAGGGCTTTGCCGAGGTCGAGATGATGGACCAGTCTGCCATCGGCCGCTCCTCGCGCTCCAACGCCATGAGCTACACCAAGGCCTACGACGACATTCGCAAGATCTTCAGCGGTACCCACGACGCGCGCCGGCTGGGGCTGACGATGGGCGATTTTTCCTTCAACACCTCCGGCGGGCGCTGTGAGGTCTGCCAGGGCACCGGCACGGTCACCGTCGAGATGCACTTTATGGCCGACGTGGAGGTGCCCTGCGACGACTGCGGCGGAAAGCGTTTTGGCCCCAAAGTCCTCGGCGTGTACTACCGCGGCAAGACCATCGATCAGATCTTTGAGATGACCGTGCTCGAAGCTGTCGACTTCTTCGAGGGCCACGCCGCGCTCCAACGCAAGCTCAAGCCCCTGTTGGAGGTCGGGCTGGGGTATCTGCGTCTGGGGCAGACCACGGCCACCTACTCCGGTGGCGAGGCCCAGCGTCTCAAGCTCGCGACCTACATTGCCGATGGAAGAAAGCGTGGCGAGACCGACCCGGTGCTCTTTATCTTCGATGAACCCACCGTCGGCCTGCACCTCAAAGATGTGGCCGTGCTGCTGGTGGCGCTGCGCAAACTCGTCGAGCTCGGTCACACGGTGATCGCGGTCGAGCATAACATCGACTTCATCGCGCGCTGCGACCACGTCATCGACTTAGGCCCGGAGGCCGGCCCGCGCGGCGGCGAACTCGTGGCCAGCGGAAGCCCCCGGGAGGTCGCCCGGGTGGAGAAGAGCGTGACCGGGCGCTACCTGCGCGAGCTTTTTGACGGGGTGGGCAAGAAGGCGGGCTGAGCTTTAATCATGAATCATTGCATCTGCGGATTGCGCGCCTACCTTTGCGCCATGTCTGGCGCACCGCGCCGGCGCAAACCACCTCTGTGTTTCGCACCCGCGACAAGGAGCTGTAGATGTCCTTAATCCGACTTATCGCCGCCATCTTTCTCCCGCCCCTGGGCGTCTTTCTGACCGTCGGGTTCGGCAAGGCCTTCTGGATAAACATCATCCTGACGATTCTGGGCGTTTTGCCGGGCATCGTTCACGCCGTCTGGGTGATCGCCAAGGCGGACTAAAGACTCAGGAACGGTCTGAAACGCCAACCTGTTTTACGATTCAAAACGACGAAGGCCACCTCTGGATGGAGGTGGCCTTCGTCGTTTTCAAGCCTGCTGGTGCGCCATCAGGTGCGCAGCCAGTTATCATCCAGCCGCCCGATGAGCCGGGCGTTGGAGTAGGCCTGATCCAAAGTCAGGCAGGTGGCCACGCGGTAGTAGCCTTCGCGACGCTCCACCACCGCGGCCAGGTCGGCCTCGGAGGGGCGGCTCAAGCACAGGGGCAGGAGCAGCTGAATGCGTCCCCGATGGTACTGCGGCACTGCGATGCGGTAGTTGCGACGCACGCGACCCAGCGCGTTCTCAAAGCCGCCGGTGAGCAGGGTCTGCAGCTGGAAGTCGCCCATGCCATCGAACTCCTCGGGGAGGCGCTCGCGGTTCTCGGCGATGATATGTTCAATGTTTTTGCGCACTTCCATGCGCGGATCGAAGACCACGTCGGTGGGATCTTCAAAATAGCTGGCGATGTCGGGCAGGGTGGGAAAGCGGTTCATGCGCGTGTCGCCCTTGCGCACAAAGCCCTGAAAGTACCAGGGCTGGCGATCCGGGATCTTGTTGTCGCCAAAGATCGCGTAGATGGGCTCCTGGTGCTCGGTCACAAGGCCGGTATCAAAGCAGGCGCCGGTGTTGTCGTCGGTGGTGACGACTTTGCCTTCCTCTTCGATGCGATTGAAGGTGTGAATGATGTAGGAGTAGAGGATGGGACGCGGAAAGTCGCTGTCGGTGAAGCGATACTCCCAATCCTCGGCCTCAGCCAGCTCCTCGAGCTCGGCCAGGTGGTCGGGAAAGTCGGGCAGAAACGCAAATTGTTTGAGGGGAGGAAGTGTCGCGTCGTACATACATGATCCGGGGAAGGGTAAGGGAGGCGCACTGAGATGGCCCCCCGGACAGCGCGCCGGAACAAAACTGTAGTGAGAAACACCTCGGGCGCCACGACTTAGCTCGCGGGCGGGTGCTCGGGTGGCGGGGAACTTTCGGGGCCAGCGCGCCTCTTGTCAAGCCAGGCAGGCCAGGAAAACAGGGCAATCGCAACGTCTCACAAGACTTTTTATGGAGAACCCACCCAATCCGTAGGGAGGGGGCTTGTGCCCCTCCCGAACTCCCAGGGCGGGGACCCACAAGGGGTCCCCCTACGGTGGTGGGTGGCGGGGACCCACAAGGGGTCCCCCTACGGTGGCGGGTGGCGGGGACCCACAAGGGGTCCCCCTACGGTGGTGGGTGGCGGGGACCCACCAGGGGTCCCCCTACGGTGGCGGGTGGCGGGGACCCACAAGGGGTCCCCCTACGGTGGTGGGTGGCGGGGACCCACAAGGGGTCCCCCTACGGTGGCGGGTGGCGGGGACCCACAAGGGGTCCCCCTACGGTGGCAGGAGGCGGGGACCCACTTTGCGATTGCCCTGGCCAGAAAAACGGGCGCTCCCCGGAGAGGAAGCGCCCGTCGGCCTTTTAGGCTCAGTAGGTCTCGATGAGCGCGTTGTTCATCAGCACAAAACGCTGATGGGGCGTCAGCGTGGTCTGGCGACCGCCCTGGCTAAACGAGGTCCAGAACATCGTGTTGTCCGCGCTCAGGTTGATGCACTCCTCCGGGCTGACGAAGTCATCGCCGTTGCTATCGCGACTGCTCGGGCACTCGGGGGTGTCATCCAGCGGGTCATGGCTGGCGCCGTCGCGCTCGGTGGTATGAAAGAGCCCCAGGTAGTGACCGGCTTCGTGGGCTACCGTCTCCCCGAAGATCTCCGGGGAGAAGTCCAGGTAGGCCAGCGCGATCGCCGCGCCGGCGCGCGCCACACCGGGTCGCGTGGAGGCCCCGGGCAACCCGCAGGAGATACCTAAAAAGCTCTGGTCGGCGGCCTGGTCGATCATGAAGAGATTGATGCCCGAGAGGTCCGCCTCGGTGGCCACCTGGCGGATGCCCTCGCACAAGACGACCTCGTCCTGGGGAACCGCGAGCTGGCGGCCCAGGGTGCCCTCAACGTCGCGGTAGCGTACCGGGCCGATGGCGATGCCGATGTTGGCGTAGATCTGGCGAAAGACCTCCAGGCCTTCCTGGAACGCTGTGCTGCGCTGGGCCTCGGAGGCGTCCATGTAGTCCTGGTCGGTAAACCAGAAGGTCACCGGCAGGGTGCCGCCCTGAGGGTTAAGCGGGCCGCGTTTGATCAGCGCATGCACGCGCACCCGGGAGGTGTCTTCGGTCCAGAGGCGCACCCGGTAGGTGCCGGCGCTCAGCGCATACTGTGGCGAGTTGGGCAGCAGGATGCCCATCTGCCCGCCGTAGGTCACCGGGTTGAGCTTCATCAAGGACTGCTCGGAGCGCTCAATGTCGTAGAGCAGTGTGTTCTGCGGAGTGCCCACCTCCCAGATGTAGGCGGTGGCCGAGGGGGTCATCATCTCCACAATCAAGGAGACCGAGCGCACATCGCCGCCGACCTCAAACTCCGAGTCCCACACATCCTGGGCGGTGGCCTGAAAATCGGTGAGCGTCACAAACTCGATCGACGACGCTCCCTGGCTGCTCACGCACTGGCCGGTCGCGTTGCACACGCGCCCCTCGCTGCACTCGGCGTTGGAGTTGCAGCTGCGACGGGCGTCACGCGAGCCGCAGTCGCCGCAGTCGGTCCCGTAGGTGCAGACGTCGTACTGCGCAGCGGGGCCGCCATCGTCGCATTCGCCGTCGTTGGCGTACTGGCAGCTGTCGGTGCAGATGGGCTCGGGGTCGGGCTCCGGATCGGGATCGGGGTCCGGCTCCTCGATGACCGGACGCTCTCCGCAGTCGGCGCAGTCCGTGCCGTAGGCGCAGCTCTCAAAGAGGGCGCCGGTGCCGCCGTCGTCACACTGGCCGTCGTTGGCGCTGGAGCAGGCGTTGGTGCAGACGGTCTCGGGCTCCTCGTCGACGTCGGGTTGCGGGGAGGTGTCTTCGTCACCACCGGCGTCGGTGTCCGTCGGATCGGGATCATCATCGACGACGATCAGGGGCTGCTCGTCCGCGGGCTCCTGGGGCACGCAGGCGCTCAGGGCGGTGGCCGAGGCCATCGTGGCGAGCAGCGCTATAAGTCGGGGCAGATTAGCGCGATTCATCGGGTGGCCTCGCTTTTGCCGGCGTCGTCGAGGATGCGTTTGATCTCGGCCTGCAACTCAGTCTCGGGTTCCTCGTTCAGGCGGGCCTGAAGCAGCTCCAGCGAGCGCTCGCTGCCGGTGAGCTCCAGCGCGGCAATCGCCGAGGCGCGGGTGTGGTAGTCGGGGTGCGCCAGAGCAAAGCCGAGCAGCTCCAGGCCCTGGTCGCCAAAGGCGCGGCCGTAGGCGCGCACCGCCACGCGGCGCTCCTGGTCGCTGCTTTCCTCGCCGCGAATCACCTCTTCGTAGGTGCGCGCGACCTGTGGGTGCTCCGGGTAGAACTGCAGCGCGCGCAGCGCGTGATGCTGCTGGTGCGGGCTGACCTTCTCGGAGCGGTAGAGCTCCAGGAGCACCGGCACCACCTCTTCGGCCGGGCCCACCTGCATGAGGTCTTCGCGGGTGGGGACGTACTCGTACCCCCCAAAAAGCGCGCGGAGCTCGGCGTGCAGGTTGCGAGGCTCCTCCTTGCCTGTTGCGCCCTGGCCGGGCTCCTCGCTGACCGGCGCGCTGGCAGTGGCCTGGTCGGGGCGCGTCTGAGAGTCCTGGCACGCCGCAAGAGCGAGCGCCATGGCGAGAAGAAGGGGGGAGGGAGAAAGGCGCCGGATCATGATGTACCTCTTAAGTCGGGCGAGGGCCCGACGTCGCATCAACGTTCACACAGAGTAGGCGCGACGGGCCTCGCTCAGGCGGAGTTTGTGGGCGGGGCAGTCGCGGCCGAAAGACTAGCGGATGGCCGGGGCAGGTGAAAGGGCTCGGGTGTGAATTCTCAGGACAACCGCAAAGTAGGGAGGGGTCTTGTGCCCCTCCCTAACTCCCAGGGCGGGGACCCACAAGGGGTCCCCCTACGGTGGCGGGTGGTGGGGACCCACTTTGCGATTGCCCTGCGCGAATTCTGCAAGGCGGCTGGCAGAATCAATCGTCAAAGATCGCCGAGCGCAACGCTGCCAGATAACGCATGTTCTGGTCCTCGCGCTTCGCGCTCAGCGAACTCGCCCCTGCCGCGCTGACGGTCTTGAGTAGCTTGAGCGGAATCTCGTCGAGAAAGCGGCTGGGTTCGCGCTCTTCTTTCTGGCCAAAACGGGTGCGCTCGGCGGCCGAGGTCAAATAGAGCACCTCTTTGGCGCGGGTGAGCCCGACGTAGGCCAGGCGTCGCTCCTCAGCGATGCCGTCCTCGCTGGTCTTGCTGCGCTCGTGCGGCATGTAGCCCTCTTCGAGTCCCACAAAGAAGACGACTTTGAACTCCAGACCTTTGGAGGAGTGCAGCGTCATCATCTTCACGCCGCGCGCCTTCTCCTCCTCCCCGTTGTCGTAGGTGCGGTCCAGCGAGATGCGGTTGAGATACCCCTCCAGCGTGCCCCCCTCGCGCTCCTCAAAGGTGGCGATGGAGCCCAGGAGGTCTTCGAGGTTATCGACTCTGCGGCGCGCGATCTTGGGGTTTTTCTCGGTGTTGCGCACGTGCTCGATGAGTTTGGTGCGCTTGAGAAAGGCGCGGCCGACCTCGGTGAGCGAGGTGCCGTCTTTCTCCGCCTGACGAAAACGCGCCCGGTAGGACTTGAGCATCTGCACAAGCTCGCTCAGGTGCGAGGCGCTGGTCGGCCCGATGCCGTGAACCAGATCCGGATCGCCGGCGACCTCTTCCAGCGCCTGGGCAAAGCCCCACTCGCGCTCATGCGCAAGGTCGCTGATACGCTCCAGCAGGGTGGGGCCAATGCCGCGGGGCGGCACGTTGACGATGCGCCGCACGTTGATCTCGTCGTTGGGGTTGAGCGCTGCCTTAAGGTAGCCCAGGAAGTCTTTGACCTCCTTACGATCAAAGAACTCCGTGCCGCCGACCAGCGTGTAGGGGATGCGAAAGCCGCGCAGCGCCTCCTCAAAGAGCCGCGCCTGCGGGTTGACGCGGTAGAGGATGGCAAAGTCGTCGTACTCAAGGCCCAGGTTGAGTTTGACGCGCTCGATCTCCGCGCCCACAAACTCCGCCTCCTCCCGCTCGTGGGCGCACTCCACATACAAAATAGGCTCGCCATCGCCGTTGGCGCTCCACAGCGCCTTCTCTTTGCGCACGGAGTTGTTGGCAATGAGCTCGTTGGCCGCCTTGAGGATGGTGTTGGTGGAGCGGTAGTTCTGCTCGAGCTTGATGACCCGGCACTTCTTGAACTGGTGCTCAAACTCCAAAATGTTCTCGGCTACCGCGCCGCGAAACCCGTAAATGGACTGATCGTCGTCGCCCACGACCACGATGTTCTGGTGGTCGCGCACCAGCTCATCGAGAAAGAGGAGCTGGGTGTGGTTGGTGTCCTGGTACTCGTCGACCATCACGAAATGAAAGCGCTGCGACCATTTCAGCCGCGTCTCCTCGCTGGCCTGAAAGACACGCACCGGCAGGCAGATCAGGTCGTCGAAGTCGACCGCGTTCAGGCCCCGGAGCGCGCTCTGGTAACGGTGGAAGATACGCTGCGCGAAGGGAAGGAGCGGATTGGTGCGCAGCTCCTCGACCTCTTCCGGATCGCAGAACGCCATCTTCGCGCGGCTGATCAGCGCCAGCACGTTGCGCGGGTCGACCATCTTCGGGTCGAGCTGGAGCTCGGCCATCGCGTCTTTGACGACGGCCAGCTGGTCGCCCTGGTCGAGGATGGTAAAGGGCTTTTTGTAGCCGATGACGTCGATGTCCTGGCGCAGGATGTCGGCGCCCAGGCTGTGGAAGGTCGACAGGTAAATCTCGCGCGCCCCCGGGCCCACAAGGTGCGCGACGCGCTCCTGCATCTCCTGGGCGGCTTTGTTGGTAAAGCTCACCGCCAGGATATGCCCGGGCGCGATGCCCTGCTGCAGCAGATACCCGATGCGGTGGATGATCACCCGGGTCTTGCCGCTGCCGGCGCCGGCCAGGATCAGCAGCGGCCCCCCGATATGCTCGACGGCCTGACGTTGTTGGGGGTTCAGCAGGTGGAGTTGCAGATCCATAACTTCGCTCACTTCAAAGGCGCACAGCGATACTGGTCGCAAGCTAAGTCAGCGCGGGGTTTTTTGTCCAACGTTCTCGATCTTCAGATGTGGGAAGCCCTGCAGGCCGAGTGGGTGATCTGGATAGCGAGAAGCGGCGCTAAGGAGGCTGAGTGGGCGTTCTGGATAGCCAGAAGCGGCGCCAAGGAGGCTGAGCTGGCGATCTGGATAGCGAGAAGCGGAGGTAAGGGGGCCGAGTTGGCGATCTGGATAGCGAGTGGCGGAGGTAAGGGGGCTGAGCTGGCGATCTGGATAGCGAGAAGCGGCGCTAAGGAGGCTGAGTAGCCGTTCTTGGATGGCGAGAGTCGGAGGTAAGGGGGCTGAATTGGCGATCTGGATAGCGAGAAGCGGAGGTAAGGAGGCTGAGTTGGCGCTCTCGGGTGGCGAGAGGCGGAGGTCAGCAGGCTGAGTTGTCGATCTGGACAGCGAGAGTCGGAGGTAAGGGGGCTGAGTTGGCGATCTGGATAGCGAGAAGCGGAGGTAAGGAGGCTGAGCTGGCGTTCTCGGATGGCGAGTGGCGGAGGTAAGGGGGCTGAGTTGGCGATCTGGATAGCGAAAAGCGGAGCTAAGAAGGCTGAGCTGGCGATCTGGATAGCGAAAAGCGGAGGTAAGGGGGCTGAGTTGACGATCGGGATAGCGAGAACTCGAGGTCAGGCTCGGCCGCTGTCGGGAGGGGCCTGGGCGTGGAAGATGCAGACGCCCGAAGGAATCGGCGCGCTTGTAGAAATGCCTGCGATTCCTTATAGGTTGGCCTGCTGGTCGCCTGCGAAATCCTTGCGCGCCCACGCCAGAGACGCCCCCCCTTTTTGCAACGAGAGCACCCGATGTTGAAAAATCCCAAACGCTACGACGCGATTGTCATTGGCGGCGGCCACGCCGGCTCGGAGGCCGCGCATGCGCTGGCCAAACGCGGCCACGCCACGCTCTTGATCACGATGAACGTGGACACCATCGGGCAGATGAGCTGCAACCCGGCCATCGGCGGAGTGGCCAAGGGGCATCTGGCCCGGGAGGTCGACGCGCTCGGCGGGGTGATGGGTGAGATCGCCGATGCGTCGGCGATTCACTACAAGCGGCTTAACACGAGCAAGGGGCCTGCGGTGCGCTCCAGCCGTGCGCAATGCGATATGGCGGCCTACCGCAAGCATATGCAGTGGAAGCTGATGAACACCGAGAACCTCGACATCAAGCAGGGCAGCGTCGAGGACCTTCAGGTGGTCGACGTGGGCGGTCGTCCGCGGGTGACCGGGGTGGTCTCCAGGCTCAACGTGCTCTACGAGGCCGACGCCGTGATCGTGACCACGGGCACCTTCCTCAAGGGCCTGTGCCATGTGGGGCTCGACAACTTTAAGGCCGGCCGCGCCGGCGATCAGGCCGCCTACGGCTTGAGCGAGACCCTGGGGCATCTCAACCTGGAGATGGGGCGCCTCAAAACGGGGACCTGCCCGCGCCTCGACGCCCGTACCATCGACTGGGCCTCGCTCGAGACGCAGCCCGGCGACGCCGTGCCTCGCCGCTTCAGCTTCTACCATGAGCGCGAGATGATGGAGCAGGTCGACTGCTACATCACCCAGACCAACGCCGAGACCCACCGGGTGATTGAGGCGGCGATTGACCGCTCTCCGCTCTTTACCGGGGTGATCGAAGGGGTGGGGCCGCGCTACTGCCCGAGCCTGGAAGATAAGGTGGTGCGTTTTGCCGACAAAACCTCCCACCAGGTCTTTCTGGAGCCGCAGGGGCTCGACACGGTCGAGGTCTACCCCAACGGGCTCTCCACCAGCCTGCCGCTTGACGTGCAGATGGCCTTCTTGAAGACCGTGCCCGGTCTGGAGCGCGCCGAGATCGTGCGCCCGGGCTACGCGGTGGAGTACGACTTTGTGAACCCGGTGCAGCTCGACCACACCCTGGAGCTTCGCGCGGTTGAGGGGCTCTTTTTGGCCGGGCAGATCAACGGGACCTCCGGCTACGAAGAGGCTGCGGCCCAGGGGCTGATGGCGGCGATCAATGCCTCGCGTAAGCTGCGCGGCGAAGGCCCCTTCGTGCTTGGTCGGGACGAGGCCTACATCGGGGTGCTGATCGACGACCTGGTCACCCGCGGGGTCGATGAGCCCTACCGGATGTTTACGAGCCGCGCGGAGTATCGCCTGCTTCTTCGCGAGGATAACGCCGATTTGCGCCTCTCCGGCCACGCCCGCGAGCTGGGGCTTCTGGACGACGCGGCCTGGGCAAAATTCTGCGCCAAGCGCGACGCGATGGAGGCCAGCCTGGAGGGGATGAAGCGGCAGATGGTGGGGGCCTCGGCCGAGAACCAGCGCCTGGCCTCGGAGGTGGGCATTGGCAGCCTCGGAAATGGCGCGACGCTCGAAGAACTTCTACGCCGCCCCGAGGTCACCCTGGAGATGGTCCAGCGCCTCAGCGCGCAGCTCGCCCCGCAGCTCACCGCCGAGCTGGAGCGCCTGGATGATATCGCCAGCGAGGCGCTGGAGATTCAGGTCAAATACCAGGGCTACATCGACCGGCAGCTCGAGCAGGTTGCGCGCCACCGCGAGCTTGAGACGCAGGAGCTCCCGGCCGAGCTCGACTACGAGGCGGTGCACGGGCTCTCCACTGAGGTGCGCGAGAAGCTCACCCAGGTGCGCCCGCGCAGCGTCGGGCAGGCCTCGCGCATCATCGGGGTCACCCCGGCGGCGATCTCGGCGTTGCTCGTGCACCTGCGCGCGGCGAGTTGAGCGCTGGTCGAGGTTGAATCGTTGATGCGGTCGTAAAAACGCCCCGGCACGGACGTGCCGGGGCGTTTTGTCGTTCCAACCATCACATCACGGGTCTTTAGCGACGCTGGGCCTCGGCGCGCCGGTAGTCCGGTGCGTCGACGTGCACGAAGTCGGCCATCTCATGAAGTCGGCTGAAGACACGGTCGCCCACGCGCTCGGAGAGCGTCGCGGCGGTGGCCATCTTTCGAAAATCGGGGCTCCCCACATCGAGGGTGTTCGAGGCGCTCTCGCGGACGTCGTAGTTCGTCGTAAAGAGCGTGGTCAGCCCGGCGTTGTAGCGCTTGGAGATGATCTCATCGATGATCGAGAGCTGCCACTCGGTGTTACGTCCCTTGCCCAGCTCATCGATGGCCAGCACGGGGACCTCGGAGAGGGGGCCCAGGATGCTGGTCTCGCCGCGGCCCTGGTCAAAGCCCTCTTTGATGGCGCTCAAGAGGTGGGTGAACTCGATAAAACGCGCGTTGATGCCTTTCTCCAGGGTCAGGTGGCGGATGGTGCCGGCCAGAAGATGCGTTTTGCCGGTGCCGACGCTGCCATGAAGCAGGTAGCCTCGCTCGCCGGGGGTGAAGTTTTTGGCCCAGTGAAAGAGGCGCAGGCGCACCCGAGGCAGGTTTCCGATGGCGTCGCCGGCGCCGGCGTCACCCTGGCGTGCGCGGTGCGTACGGAAGCCTTCCAGTGTGGCGCGGCGGTGGAGGTAGGGCACGCGCGCGTCGTTAAAGGCCTGAATGCGGCGCTTGAGCGCGCCACAGACCGTGCACTGGCGCGCGACCTCGTAGCCCTTCTCGTTGACCTCGTAGGTGTACTCCTGGCCCTGACAGGCCGGACAGACCTTAAAACAATCCTGGCAGATCTCGGCGTGGGCGACCTCGCCACGCGCGCCGATGGTGTAGCGGGCGCGGTCGCATGCGGGGCAGGCGGCGGTGTAATCGTCGAGGTACTGAATCATGGGGAGGAGGGGGCAGGGGAGGACTCAAGCATCGGGAGCATCAGCGCGAAGACGCGGCGCTCTTCGGCGCGCATCTCGGCTTCTTCCTCCGGCTCGGCGTGATCGTGGCCGATGAGGTGGAGGAGGCCATGCACGAAGAGGAAGGCGACCTCGTCAATAAGCGTCCAGCGAAGCTCCTGCGGCGCCACACCGGCGGCCTCAGCCAGGCGCCGGCGGTGCTCTTCGGATGCGACCAGGCGCTCGGCGTAGGGCAGGCTGATGATGATGTCGCCCAGCGCCATCGGATCATCGGGGATCTCGTCGGCCTCATAGAGAGGGAAGGAGAGCACGTCGGTGGCGTGGTCTTCGCCGCGCCACTGGCGGTTGAGCTGGCGGATCTCCTCATCATCGGTGAGCACCACCGAGAGCTCCGGGTCACGAAGTTCCAAGGCGCGGTAGGTCGTCGCGAGGGCGCGAGTTATCGTCTGAGCGATCGCCTCGGCCTGGGGATGATCCTGTGCGCTTCCCATGGTCATGATCTCGACGGGCATCGTCGTCCTTTGGGTCCTGAGGCCGGGCATCCTCGTCGATCTCCCAGACCTCGGAGCTTGCGTCGGCGGCCGGCGTGGGCGTCTTGTTGCGCTCGGCCGGTCGGGATTCGTTGGGCCGGGTGGTGCGGGTCTTACGACCGCGTTCGCCGGTGTCGGTGGATTTGTCGCTCTCGCGCTTGTTGCCCCCCGGATACTCGGGGCGATGGTGGTAGATCCCGGTGAGAATTCGGGTGAAGGCGCGCGCGATCTTGTTGAGGTCCTGCAGCGTCAGGTCACATTCGTCAAGCTGCCCGTCGGTAAAGGCCTTGTTGATCATCGTCTGCACAAGGCCCTTGAGCCGCGCCGGGCTGGGGTTGGGCATCGCGCGGCTGGCGGCCTCGATGCCGTCAGCGAGCAGGCAGATGGCCGTCTCCCGGCTCTGGGGGCGCGGGCCGGGGTAGCGGAAGTCCTTCTCATCGACCTCCGGGATGTCCGGATCTTCGGCCTGCTTGGCCTTATGGTAGAAGTACGCGATGAGGCTCGTGCCGTGATGCTGGACGATGAAGTCCTGAATCTCGACCGGCAGGCGGTGCTGGCGGGCCATATCCAGGCCGTCTTTGACGTGCGCCTTGATGATCAGCGCGCTCATGTTGGGCTTGAGCTTATCGTGGGGGTTTTCGCCCAGCTTCTGGTTCTCGGCAAAATACTGCGGATTCTTGGCCTTGCCGATGTCGTGGTAGGAGGCGCCGACGCGGCAGAGCAGCGAGTTGGCGCCGATCTCTTCGGCGGCCGCCTCGCAGAGCGAGCCGACCATCATGCTGTGGTGGTAGGAGCCCGGCGCGCGCAGCACCAGCTCGCGCAGCAGCGGGTGGTTGAGGTTGGCCAACTCCAAAAGTTTGATGTCGGTGGTGTAGCCAAACACCGCCTCAAAGAGCGGGAGCACCGCCGAGATGAAGAAGCCCGAGGCCACGCCTCCGGCAAACCCCAGCACAATATGCGAGATCGCCGAGACCTGCAGCAGCTCGCCCTGAAGGAGCAAAAAGGCGATGATCGCCGAGGCGTTGACCACGCCCACCGCCAGACCGGACCACATCAGGGCCATGCGGTGCTTGACCTGCTGCACGGTGGTCACGCCCACCAGGGTGCCCATGGCCGTAAAGGCGGCCAGAAAGAGGGAGTTGTCGGCGATCACGCCGACCAGCACGCTGAACAAGAGCGTGAAGATCACGGCGTGCTCGCTATCGAGCACCAGGCGAATGAGCATGCCGCCGGCGGCCACCGGCAGCGCAAAATACCAGGCCTCCGCCGGGATCACGGCGATCTGCTCGGCGAGCGCCGCGCTCAGCGCGACGCCCACGCGGGTGATCAGGAGCATCACCAGCAGCGTCGTACCCATAAACACGATATCGCGCGGCTGCGGGCGGAACTTGCGGATGTTGCGGCGGCCGAAGCCGTAGAAGACGAGGAGCAAAAGCAGGCTGAAGATCGCCACGCCCGTGAGCACCTGGGTGGCCTGAAAGGAGTCGTCGCCTTCCAGCATCTCCTGCACGATGCGGTAGTGCCGCTCGGTGATGATGTGCCCGCGGTCGATGAGGATCTGCCCGCGCCGAAACTCCTCGCTGATGACCTGGTCGGCCACCGAGTCGCGAGCCGCGCGTCGCTTCTCCAGCGTTTTGGCTTCGTTGTAGGTGGTATTAGGCCGTACCAGCGCCGAGGCCGTCGTTAAAATGGCCTGACGAAGCTCCTGGTCGCTGATGCCGATAAGATCCCGTCGCGCGGCCTCCTCGACCTGACGGGGAATGGCCTCCAGCCCGATGAAGCGACCATCGAGATCGGTGACGTGGTACTCGAGAATGAACTGCTCGCCACGGAGACGACGCAGGTACACGCCGTTATCCCGCTCGCGCTCGATACGCAGCGGGTTGTTCACGATCCATCGCGACATCACCTCGGCGACGATCGCCGCGATGGCGTTCTCCGCGTCCAGGGGGAAGCCCTGCCTGGCGAGCACCTCGAAGTCTTGCTCGGGCACGCGCGTGTTGAGGTGGGTCTCAAAGTGTTCGTCGCGCGCCTCGAAGGCCGCACGCACGCGCTCCGACGTTGAGAGGGTGCTGATCAAACGGCGCTCCAGCAACGCCGGCGTCGACGCGCTGCTCTGAAGTTGCTCCAGTCGCTCGGGGTCCTCGCGGAGCATGCGGGCGCGGGCGACCTCGGCCAGATGGGCGCGCATCTCGCTAAACGCCGTGCTCACCTGATCGCGCAACGCGTCGCCCAGCCCCTCCTGCCAGTCGAAGACCGAGGGGACCGCCAGCGCGACCTCCTCGCGAAGGCGCTCCGAGGCCACGACGTCGCGCTCCACAAAGGGGAAGTCGCGCGTGGCCTGCACCGTGACCGGCGCCACCTGCCCGATCATGTCCTCGGTGATGCTGCGATCGCGGCTCTCCATACCGCCGCTCATGATGGCGACGACGGCCGCCACAAAGATGGCGAACGCGCCGTATTGGAAGAGGGCGTTGTCGAAGAGTTTTCGCAGCCGCTTTTCCCGAAGGGCGCGTGATGCCGGCGTCATAAACGACCGGGTTTGTCGACGTGACTCTTGGGCCATAATGGCTTCGCGATGGAGAAGGTGAGGTGGCAAGCGGGTGAATCGCTCTTCAGCATGCAGCCCACAGCCGCCCGGCGCAAGCGCAGGGGCTTGCCAGAGAACCCCCGGAGCGCAGATAACAGGGGGGCGCGGGCGCGAATTTCCCGCATGAAGCGGCGTGACCCCCGGGAACAAGCGTTACCCCGGGAACAAGCGTGGCGCCGGGTGTGCTGTCTCATCTGGCGAGTCGCGAAGAGGGGCTCGCGCCACAACACATGGAATGGCCCGAGGTGTGCGGCTCGTTCCGCCTGGACGGGCGCCTGCGCCGGACCTTCCCCTGAACAATCCGCCTCGCTTTCGGGGCGGCAGACGCGAAACTTCATTGAGGATGATGATGCAAATCTCTCTGGCAAAGAGCGCGGTGGCGCTCACCCTTGTAACCAGCGCCACTATGATGGGCTGTGAGCCACAGCAAGCTGAACCTCTCTCGCCGGAACCTCTGGCGGGGGCGTCTGCGCAGGCCTCATCTGGCTCGCGGACACGGGCCTCCAATTACCGGGTGGAGTCGCCCTCCGAGGCGATCGTCGCCGGCACCGCCTCGCAGGTGGACCTCGGGGTGGTGCCCGGGGCCAACCTCAAGATCAACCTGGAGTATCCCTGGAAGATCACGTTTGAAGAGGTTGAAGGTTTGCGCCTTGGGACCACAGTTCTGAATCGCGAGGCGTTGCAGCTCAGCGAGGCGCGCGCCACGATTCCGCTGGAGGTTACCGCCGAGCAACCGGGCGACTACACGCTCAACGCGGTGGGGAACTTCAGCGTGTGCAACGACGACCGATGTGACATTCTGCGCGACGAAGCGCTTCAATTTACGGTGAAGGTCCAGCAGGCCGACCAGGCCTCCTGACGCCGCGTGTTCGGGCGAGAGAGGCGGTTGGGTGTGGGGCCAGATTATTGATCTGAGGCAAAGGACATCATGATGGCGAGCAACGATCTGCTAGAGCGCGTGGCCTCCGAGGTCCAGGACGACTTTCAGGACAACCACCGCATCATGAGCTTCCCGCAGTTTATGGAAGCCTTTGCGCAGCACCCTCGGCGCCACGCTCGCAGCAGCGCGCAGTATGTGCGCGATTGTTTTGAGTTTTTCGGCCGCGAGACCAAGCCGCAGTTCTGGGGCGAGGTGACGCATTTTGGCCTCTTCAACACGCCTTTTGATCAGGGGCGTAACCGCCTGGTCGGGCAGGAGCGCACCCAGGAGCAGGTCTTTAAGCTGCTCGAGAACTTCGTGCGCGAGGGCAAGGTCAACAAGTTGATCCTGCTTCACGGCCCCAACGGTAGTGCCAAGAGCACCTTTGTCGATACGGTGATGCGCGCGATGGAGCACTACTCCCACACTGAGGAGGGCGCGCTCTACCGCTTCAACTGGATCTTCCCCACCGAGAAGCTCGCGCGCGGCAGCTCCATCGGGTTCGGGGGCTACCAGACCCGCACCGTCGATGCGTCCACCCTGGAGAGCTTCGCGTTTCTCGACGAGGAGGACATCGACGCGAAGATCTCCAGCGATCTTAAAGATCACCCGCTGCTTTTGATCCCGCTCAAGCAGCGCCAGGCGCTGCTTCAGGAGTTCGTGGACGAGTGGATCATCCCCAGCGACAACAACGACAGCGACGCGCTGCGCGAGCGGCTCGACGGGGAGAGCGAGGAGGAGGGGGAGGCTCCCTTTACCTTCAGCGACACGATCCTCCGCGGGGATCTCAGCCACACCAACCGCCAGATCTTCGACGCGCTCCTGACGGCATACCGAGGCGACTTCGCCCGGGTGATGAAGCATGTGCAGGTGGAACGCTTTTATATCAGCCGCCGCTACCGCGCCGGGGCCGTCACGGTCGAGCCACAGATGCGGGTGGACGCCGGGCTCAGGCAGCTCACCGTCGATCGCAGCCTCTCGGCGCTTCCGGCGAGCCTGCAGAACCAGACGATCTTCGAGCCTTTCGGCGATCTCGTCGACGCCAACCGCGGCATCATCGAGTACGACGACCTCTTTAAGCGTCACCCCGATTTCAACAAATACCTGCTGGCCACCAGCGAGAAAGCCACCGTGTCGCTGGAGAACCGCATTCTTCACCTGGACACGGTGATGATGGCGACGGCCAACGAGGACTACCTCGACGCCTACAAGCAAACCGCCGACTACTCCTCCTTTAAGGGTCGGGTGGAGCTTGTGCGGGTGCCGTATCTGCTCGACTACACCGTCGAGGAGATCATCTACCGCGAGCAGATCGCCAGCGTGAATTTCACCAAGCGCATCGCGCCGCACACGACCTTTGTGGCGGCGTTGTGGGCGGTGCTCACGCGGCTGAAGCGTCCGCAGGCCGATCAGTACAGCGCCACGATTCGCGACATCGTCGGCAGGCTCTCCCCTTTGGAGAAGGCCGACCTTTACGCCCACGGCCGCGTCCCCTCCAACATCGGGCCGGAGCGCGCGCGGGAGCTCAAGTCGATCGTGCCTCGCCTGATGGCCGAGGGGGAGGGGAGCGCCGATTATGAAGGGCGCTACGGTGCGAGCCCCCGCGAGATGAAGATGATCTTGCTCAACGCCAGCCAGAACGAGCGCTTCCCCACACTCTCACCGCTGGCGGTGTTTGAGGAGATGGGCAAGCTGGTGCGCGATCCCAGCGTCTTCCCTTTTTTGCAGATGAAGCCCGATGGCCCCTACTACCGCCACGATCAGTTCATCGATGTGGTGCGGGAGCGTTACCTGGACATCATCGACCTCGAGATCCGCAGCGCGATGGGCCTCGTCGAAGAAGAGCAGTATGGCGAGTTCTTTACGCGTTACATCGACCACGTCAGCCAGTGGCTCAAGGGCGAGAAGGTCTACAACCGCATCACCGGCAAGTACGAGAAGCCCGATGAGGAGCTGATGGCCGAGATGGAGGAGACCATCAACCACGAGGAAGATCCGGAAGACTTCCGCCGCGGGCTTATCACGTCGATCGCGGCGTTCTCGATCGATAACCCGGGCATGAAGGTCGACTACCAGCAGATCTTTCCGATGTTCTTCGAGGCGCTCCAGGAGGCCTTCTTCGAGGAGCGCCAGCGTCAGATTCAGCGCATCGAAGAGAACCTGCTCACCTACTTCGAGAGTGAAGATGGCGCGCTGAGCAGCTCGGAGCGCCAGAGCGTGGAGACGACGCTCAACAACCTGAAGTCACGCTACGGGTACTGCGATGAGAGCGCCCGGGAGGCGGTAGCCTTCTTGCTGTCGAATCGGTATAAGAGCTGAAGGATCACGGAATCCCAACGACACGACGTGTACGAGGAGAGCGAGATGAGAGCAGTGGGGCAGAAGATGCTCTGGGTGGCCGTTCTTGCGGCGGTGACGCTGGTCGCCCAGCTCGGGTTTGCCAACAATCCGGAGCGCAGCCGTCAGCAGATCGGGGAGTTTCGCGCGCAGCTCGAAGAGTTGGAGTCCAGCGATCGTAAAGAGGTCGCCACGCGCGACGTCGAGATGATCGAAGGCTGGCTCCAGGAGGCCGAGGTGCTGCTGGCTAATGGTCAGCAGGAGGCGGTGACGATGCGCATGCGGCGGGTGGAGTACGGGCTGGATATGGTCCGGGCGCTTGTGCAGGCCGGCAACATTGACGCCAGCGCCGAGAGTCAGGAGGAGCGCTACCATCAGGCGCGCGCCGAGATCGAAGAGTTGCAGTCGGAGATCAGCGCGTTGGAGCGGCGTAAGGCGGAGCTCCAGGAAGAGCTTAACCGCGTCTCGCGGTGATAGCGCGAGTCCCTTCGACCTTGAGAAACGACCCGAACGATTCAGCCCGGGAGAAGTCAGATGTCAGGCAGTCTTAAGAACAGGTTTGGGAAGATAATCGCCCTGGGGGCGGCGGGGGCAGCCAGCATGATGCTGGCCACAGGGTGCTCCCCGAGCCCGAAGTCCGATGAGCTCGTGGAGCTGGAGCGTATGCTTCAGGACCCGGCGGCTCAGGAGCTGCGCGAGATTCCCAACGCGGCGCGCTACCATCAGGAGGCCCGTCAGCTGCGGCGCGTCGCCGAGGAGGCCCGTGAGGAGCGCCGTGACGAGCTCTCTCGGGAGTACGCCATCCTGGGCACGCTGCGCTACCGCACCGCGGTGGCGGTGGCGTCGCAGTTCGAGGCCGCAGAGCGCCTTAAAGCGGCCAACGCAAAGATTGAAGAGGTGAACCCGGAGCTGCGCGCGACCAACGAGAGCCGCAACGCGCTGGCCCGGGATATTCAACAGCTCGACAGTGATATTCGCGCGGCGGTGCGGGAGCAGGAAGCCCGCCGGCGAGCGGATGCTTCTCGCCGCGAGAGCACCTTTGAGGCTGCCCAGGCGGCCAGCACGGACACGACCTCGGAGAATCTTCAGCAGGTCAACGCGCGCATTGAGGCCGCCGAGGCCGCGCGTGCAGCCGCGCTGGAGTACAAGGCCGACGCGTACGAGCGCAGCCGCGCGGTCTTCAATCGGGCCGAGTCTCAGCTGAGCAACGCGCGTTCCCTTCTGCAGAGCCAGCCCGGCGCGGCCGGCACCATCCTGCAGCAGGTCAACTTCGCGGTGCAGCTCTTTGAAGAGGCGGAATCCACAGCGCGCCCCATCCACGAGGAGATGGTCGAGAAGATGCGTCCCGAGAACCGCATCTCGGTGCTGCGGCAGAAGGCCCGCGACAACTTCGGCGGCCCCTACACCGAAGAAGAGTACCAGGGCATTCGTATCGTGATGGCACGTATGTTCGTGCCGCAGGAGGCGAACTTCCGCCCGAACACCGACGCGATGCTCGACGTGCTCGCGCGCCTGACCAATGAGTACGAGGAGTTCTCGATTCAGATCGAGGGGTATACCCAGCGCCGAGGTAACGTGACCGAGAACCTGGCCACCTCGCAGCTGCGCGCTCACCGCGTGCGCGACTTTTTGGTGGAGCGGGGCGTCGACGCCTCCCGCATCTCCACCGAGGGCTTTGGCCAGGAGCGCGTGCGTTTCAGCGATGACGCTGAAAATAACGATCGCGTGGAGATCATCCTGAGGCATAGCGGCAACTGAGTGTGGCCATGTCGCGTCGTCTCAACCTGAGCACGTCCCCAGTGGACCTTGCGCGCCTCGTGCTCGCCAGTGTCGACGGGGACGTGCTTTTTTTTGATTCGCAGATCACCGCGTCGGCGCATGCTCGCTGGTCGATGCTGATGTGGGATCCGGGCTGCTGGCTGGAAGAGTCGCCGGTGGGCTCCGGGCGAATCGTCGAGCGCCCCTCCGGGCGTGTGGTGGAGGATGTGCCGGCTTGGATGCGTCAGGCGCACGGGCAGGACACCGCCTCCACGGCGTCCGTCGGGCTTCCGTTCTGCGGAGGGCTCGCCGGGTTTTGGGGCTACGAGTGCGGCGCCTACCTCGATGATCTTCGAGCGGAGCTGCCGCGCGATGACTCGCCATTGCTCTGGGTCGGAGCGTTTGAGGGCGCGTTGATCTTCGACCATCACGAGGGCGACTGGTGGGCAAGCGGGACCCCGGCGTGGATTGAGGGGGCGATGGCGTGGCTCGATGCGCAGGGGGCGGGGGAGGCTTCTGAGCCCGAGGTGATCGACGTGGCCGAGCGTCGGCCCGTGGCGATCCACGAGGTCGAGGGGGAGGTGTACCGGCGCGGGGTGCGGGCGGGCGTGGAGGCGATCTTTGAGGGGGAGCTCTTTGAGGTCAACTACAGCGAGCGGTGGGGCGCGACGTGGAAGGCCGGCGGTTGGGAGCTCTACCGACGCCTGCGCGACGCGGCGCCCGGACCTTACGGCGGCCTGGTACGAGCCGGGGCGACCACGATCGCGTCGGTGAGCCCCGAGCAGTTCGTTGAGGTTCGGCAAGGCGGGAGGGTGCAGACGCGGCCCATCAAAGGGACGCGCCCCCGCGGCGCGTCATCCGAGGAGGATGCTAAGCTGGCCGCAGAGCTCTGCGCCAGCGCCAAAGATCGGGCTGAGAATGTGATGATCGTCGATCTGATGCGCAACGATCTCACCCGGGTGTGCGAGCCCGGGAGCGTGGAGGTCAGCGAGCTCTGTGGCCTGCACAGCTTCGCTTCGGTGCATCATCTGATCTCGACGGTCGAAGGGCGGCTCGCGTCAGGTGCCGATGCGCTCGATGTGCTGACCGCGTGTTTTCCCGCAGGGAGCATCACCGGCGCGCCGCGACTGCGCGCCATGGAGTGGATCGCCGCGAATGAGGCCAGCGCCCGCGGTCCGTATACGGGCTCAATGTTTTACTGGTCTGCCGACGGCAACTTCGACAGCAACGTGTTGATCCGCACCGCTACGCTGACCGGGCATCGGGTGCGTTACGGCGCCGGCGGTGCGGTGGTCGCCGACTCCGACCCGGCCGGCGAGTGGGAGGAGGCCCGCTGGAAAGCTCGCCCCTTGTTCAACGCGCTTGGCATCCTCGTGGAAGGAGGGGGAAGCCCGGCCGACCGCGCAGCGGTCGCCGAAGAGGTGGACGATGAGGGATGATCGCAGCTTTCTGTACGGCGACGGACTTTTTGAGACGGTGCGAGTGGAGGCGTCGGAGGTTCGTTTTCTGACGCGTCATTGCGCCCGGCTGCGACGCTCGGGCGCCGCGCTGGGGTTTAACGCCGCGCAGATTGAGGAAGCCTGCGCGCTGCTTGCCAGGCCAGAGGGGCGAGAGGGCCTCTGGAGGGTGACGGTGAGCCGTCGTGACCCTGGGATTGCGTTTGGGGGAAGCGGGCAGGTCTGCGGTCGGTGGCGGCCCGGTTTGCCTGTGGCGAAGCCGGTCACGTTGGTCACGATGCCCGGGTTTTACCTGCCCGACGACGCGCTCGCGGAACATAAGACGACAAGCTGGCTGCGATCGGTGGAGCTGCGTCGCCGCGCCCAGCTCCTCGGCGCTGACGATGGTGTGGGTGTGAGTGCGGATGGGCGCGTCGGGGAGTGCAGCGCGGCCAACCTTCTGGTGCTTCTTGAGGACCAGTGGGTCACGCCTCCAGTCCGGGGGATCTTGCCTGGCGTCACCCGTGAGGTGCTACTGGAGTGTTCGTCACAACGCGGACGCAGGGTTGAGGAAGTTGAAGTAACACATGAAGATCTGAGCCGTGCCAGGGCGATCGCGCTTGTATCGACAGGGGTTGGCGTGCAGGAGGCGCGGTCGATCGACGGGCGAGAACTCGCGTTGGGGCAGATTGCCAAGATTAAAGTGCTACTTGAGGATTTGTGATGCGCTGGACGCGACGCGACCCAAATGACTGGGCCCTCCGCGCCCCGGGGCAGGTGGTGCTGTTGGATAACAGGGACTCGTTTGTGTTCAACCTGGCCGACCGGCTGGTGCGAGCCGGGGTGACGCCGGCGGTGGTGCGTAGCGACGCGATCACGCTCTCTGCGCTGCTGGAGGCCCGCCCTTCAGCGCTTGTGGTGTCACCGGGTCCAGGGCATCCGCGGGATGCGGGCGTCAGCGAGGCGGCGATCGAGGCCCTCTCCGGTCAGGTGCCCATCCTGGGGGTGTGCCTCGGCCACCAGGCGATCGCGCGTGTCTTCGGCACGCCGGTGGTGCGCAGCGAAAAGCCGCGCCACGGTATGGCCAGCGCCATTACCCATGATGGCAGTGGGATCTTTAAAGGGATGGATGAGGTGTTGCCGATGGCGCGCTATCACAGCCTGGTGGCGCGCGCGCCACTTGCGTCGCCGCTGGTGGCGAACGCCTGGGCAGACGGGTTTGTGATGGGCCTCCGGCACGAGGCCCACCCGACGCACGGGGTTCAGTTTCACCCCGAGTCGATCCTGAGCCCGGCGGGCCTGGCCATGCTGCGCAACGTTCTGGCGCTCATCTCCGGCTGAGAGCGCCGCTACAACTCAAGACTCGCCAAAGGTTCCCGGCTCGACGAGCAGGGCCTTGCCACCGGCGCTTTGCAGCACGTCTTTGAAGGAGAGGGCGCGATCGCGGGAGAGTCCCCAGGCGATGACGCAGGGCGCGCTCTCGGCGAGCCGCTCGGCGGCGGCGTAGTCGATGGAGAGGAGGATGGTGAGCACCTGGTTGATGCGTCGCTCGGAGTAGCCAGGGTGGCGTAAGACGAGGTCGACCAGGGCGGTCTGCGCGTCGTCGCGTTTGAGGCGGCTGTCGGTGAAGTCACCCTGAACAAGCTCTCGGGCGGTGGAGGCGCTGGCGCTGCTCAGGTCGAAGACCACACCGCTGTCGGCGCTCTCGGACGCTCGATGGTGGGAGGGCGACGCGGTGTCGAGCACCGGGGCAGGTCGAGAGGCCGAGGACGTGGTGGGTCGCGGCGAGGGGAGCACGACCTCATTGATGCCCAGATAGTCTTGAAGGTCGCCACCGGCGGCGATGTAGTCGCCCAGGCGCTTGCAGAAGCGCTCCAGATCGCTGGCGAGCTCCCGCCTGCTGCCCAGGTAGCGCTCGGGCTCGATGGCCAGCGAGAGCGTGTGGGGCGATGATTGATCGGCGGCCTGCTGCGCTTGAACATCGTAGCGCGCGTGCAGGAAATGGGAGAGCGCGTGGACCAGCCGCTGCGACTCGGCGCTACCCAGCACATGGCTGAGATGAACGTTCAACGTCAGCGCTCCCTGTCCGCTGTCGATCACCTCCAGACGCTGAGCGCCCGCCGCGTTGGCGGTGGCGCCGTCGGTACTCGGAGGGGTGGTGTCACCCTGTCCAATGGTCTCAAAGGGCGAGCCGGACGTTGCTGCAGCGGAGGGTTGTTCCTCGACGGACGCGCTCGGAGGCACGCCAGAAGCACCGAAGAAGGTGAGCCACCCGTTGGCGCTATTCACCTCGGAGGCCCGCGCCATAAACGCGAGCAGCGCGTCGAGCGAGGCGTAAAGCGCGTCGGCATTCGCGAGCGTCGCGCGCAGGTTCGCGGGCATCTCCGCCGAGACGAGCTCCCACGACGCCGGGGTTGCGCGGCTGAGCCACTGACAGGCGGCGTTGGCCAGGCGGGTCTCCTGCCCCTCGGGAGGGCCGGCGGCGAGCTCGACGAAGGCCGTGGCTTGCTCACCGTCCTCGCTGATCAGAAGTCGAACAAAGCTATGCTTTTCAAAGGCCGCGAGGCCCTGGTGCCAGGAGGTGCCAGGCGTTGAGCCCGGCGGGGCCGGGGCCGGGTGGAGTTCCATCCCACGGCTCTCAAAGACTTCGTTCCAGGTGGCGCTGATCGACTCTCCCATCTCTTCCTCGTGGCGCATGCGGTGTTGGACTCGCCATTATGTATGCGTCGCGATCGGGTGCGGGGCAAGCCGGGGCTTCAAACTTTTGGGGAGCAGGGCGCGCTCCGGGCAAAAAAAGAGCCCCTCCGAAGCTTCGGAGGGGCTTTACACATCGGTGGAGCGCGCCGGCGCCAGCAGTAAGGGGGGCGTCCGGTTTAGACATGCTCCTCAAGCGCGTTCAGGTCATGATGCTGTAGCCATCATTCATATCGATGATGATCACGCCGCGCGAGGACTCTTCGGTCTCGTCTTCGTCATGCTCATCGGGGGTATCGTGGTGCCGGGGGATGTGGAGGGGCAGTCGGAGAGCTTCCGGCTGCCAGCTGGTGTCGTGTTCGCGTTGGCGTTTGAGTTCGTCGTAGATGATCTGATCCGACAGCATGGCGCGACTCCTTCGGTGCTCGATACGGTTGCCCGGGCCGGGGGCCGGGCGGTACTGAAACGTCACCTCTTCTCTTGCCTTTCCGCAGACTTAACGAGCGAGAGACTTCCAGTCTTCCTGAATCATTTTAAGGAGACTGTAATAAAAGTCCAACCCTCCGGCGGAGAAAAGTGCCCGAAGAGGGGCTCAGCCTTGTATGGTGCGGGCTTCAGCATAGGAGGAGACGCGCCTGCGTCCAAGAAATTCGGTGCGCGTCACGAAGAGAAACGTGACACCGAGGGGGGAAGAGGCGCTTTGAGGGGGGCTTTGGGCGCAGCGCTAGCGCGGGTCCGAGGGCAGATCGTCCTCGGACCGGGCGTCGTGGCTCGCGTCGTCCTGGCTGCCCTGTGCTTCCTCCGGGGAGGCGTCGGAGCTCTCGCCAGATGCGTCTTGCGACGCGGTGTCGCCGCCAGGGGCTTCGCTGGGGTGTTCCTGAGCGGATTGAGCTGTACTGCGCCCCGTTTCGGTGGCCGCGTCTTCGGTGGACGGGCGCTCGGGTTCGGTGGCATCCGGGGTGGGCGATGGCTCGTCGGGGAGCAGTTCATCGATCGCGAAGCGATGCGGTGCATCCTCGGGGAGAAGTTCCGCCAGGGTGACCCCTTCGTGAAAGGTGGGCGGGGTCGAGCCGTCTGGCGCTTGCGGGGAGCCGACCGCGAGGTGCGCGCCGCTGCGCCGCTCCTCCTCCTCTACGAACTGGTCGTCTTTGCGGTAGAACGCGAACACCGCGCCGTAGAACAAGACGCCCAGCACGCTGATCGACGCCCACATCAGCACCTCGCCAGCGAAACGCAGGAGCGCCAGGGGGGCGGCGAGGGCAGGCCAGGTGATGGCTAAGTTCTGAACCATCAGCACGACCCAGTAGAGCCCCAGCGGGACCAGCAAGAGGCCCAGCGCGTAGATGAAGAGGCGGTACATCGCCCAGAAATTCTCAAGGACGAAGGCCGCCGCCTCGAGCACCGCTTCGCCCAGGCCCAGATCGTCGATGATCATCGGCGCGCCGATGACTTCGAGGACCAGGCGAGTGAGCGCGAACCAGCTGATGATGAAGCTGACAGGGAGCGCCACGATCAGGGCTTTTCCGAAGGTCCCCAGGGCTGCGAACTCCGGGGAGGCAAAGGCGTTGGCCAGGCCTATCGCCACGGCTGCGGCGATGCAGATGGTGACCAGTCGCACGGCAAAGCGAAGCAGAAAGAGGGCGAAGACGTCCGGAAAGCGGCGCAGCGCGACGCGACCGAAGGTGCGCAGCTTCTCGATGGGTTCATCACGCAGGCCGGCCGCCAGCATGCCCCAGATGCCGCCAGTGACCAGGGCTTCGAGCGCGGCGCCGAGGATGGCCACACAGAAGATCGCGCCGGTGATGCCGGCGATGAAGGCCGGGCTGGAGGCGATGGCCCCGAAGCGATCCAGCCACTGTGAGAGCGCCCCCCCGCCGGCGGCGAAGCGCTGGAGGTCGAGCGCCACGAGCGCGGCGACCACAGCCAGGAGCGCCAGATTTGCGGCGCGCCCCAGGAGGTCGGCGAGCATCTTCCAGGCGAAGACCCAGGGGTCGAGCTTTAAGATCTCCCAGGCGCGGCGGTAGAAGGGCAGCGGGTTAAAGGTCTTGCGTTTGACCCACTCCCAGGAGCGCACGGAGGCATCTTTGACGGTCTGGCGAGGATCGGTGACCATGGCGCATCTCAAGAGACAAGGTTTGTGGCGCCTCATGGCGCGCAGCAGAGCGTGAGTTTTAACGTGTCAACGCGAAGAACAAAAGGATGCGATGATGGCTGAGGTCTTCGAGTCAAAGGTCATATGGATCACAGGGGGCGGGAGCGGCATCGGGGCGGCCCTGGCGCAGGAGTTTGGCCGGCAGGGCGCCCGCGTGGTGGTCAGCGGCCGCCGGATGGGCCCGCTGGAGGAGGTGGTCGCCGCGCTTGCCGGCCAGGGCGCAGAGGCGATGGCACTCGGTTGTGACGTGACAAAGGTCGGCGAGCTGGAGTCGACCGTGGAGGCCATCGTCGAGCGCTTTGGCGGCCTGGATGTGGCGGTGGCCAACGCGGGGTTTTCGGTGGGCGGGAGGTTGGAGGCGCTCAACGCCAGTGAGTGGCGCCGCCAGTTTGATACGAACGTGACCGGGGCGGCGATGACGTTGCGCTACGCCCTGCCGCATCTGCACGCAAGCACGGGAAGGGCGGTGCTGATGGGCAGCGTGGCCGGGACGTTGGGGATTCCGGGAAACGCGGCCTACTGCGCCTCGAAGTTCGCCGTCCGTGGCATGGCCCAGTCGCTCAGCGCCGAGCTCGCCGGCACCGGCGTAAGCTGCACGCTCTTGCAGCCGGGGTTTGTGCACAGCGACATCAACCGCGTGGATAACCAGAACCAGGTTCATGAGGACTGGGAAGATCGCCGACCAACGCAGCTGATGTGGCCTGCCGATAAGGCCGCGCGTCAGATGCTGAAAGCGATCGCCGCGCGCAAACGCGAGGCCGTGATCACCGGTCATGGCAAGATCGCCACGTTTCTGGCCTACCACACCCCCGGCCTCACGCAGGCGGTGCTGGCGAAGGCCGGGGAGCGGTTGCGACCGAAGCATCATCACGAAGATTGAGCCGGTTGTTCAGGGATGTCCCGGATCGTGGGGCACGCTGCCGCGGGGGGCGCGGAAGAACATAAAAGGGGAGTAGCGCAACAGGTTGGAGACGCGGGAGGTGTAGATGTCGGCGTAGCGCTCCACCTGGCGGGTGAGGTGACTCTTATCGTTGCCGGTGCGCATCAGGTAGCCCCAGGTGGGGTTAAAGGCGACGCCGTCTTCGATGACCAGGGGGGCGAGCTTGCTGTCGAGGTCGACGAGCTGCTCGCGGATGCGCGACATCTCGGCTTCCAGGGCTTCCGGGTCGGCGTCGGTCTGGGGACCGTAGCCCTGTCGCAGGCGCTGCAGGGCCAGGCGGCGGGTGGAGAAGTCGTCTTCGAGTTTGACCTTCTCGAGCATCATGCGGCGGATCTCGACCTGGTTCTCGGCGGCGGCCTCGATGGCGCAGAGTTCCTGTTCGAGCTCACGCATCACCAGGGCGGTGCGCCAGCGCAGCACGCTCTTGGTGACGTTGACGTCGGCGAAGAGGTGGTCGCCCACGTAGAGGATCTCATCGCCGGACATGCCCAGCGCGCCTTCGACATCCGAGGCGCTGCCTCCGAGGTAGGCGCGGCCTTCTTCGAGCTTGCCGACCCAGGGCTTGAGCAGCCCCTCGTCGTTGACCACCTCGAAAATGGGGGCCGAGCCGGAGAAGAACGCCGGCTTACGCGCGGAGACGACCACCAGGTCAAAGATCTCGCGCCAGGTCACGCCATCGGGGAGGAAGGGGTCGATGGTGTAGTTGAGCATGAAGAGGGTGTAGGCCCACTCCGAGTTGGTGATGAGCACAAGCTTCTTGCCGGCGTTTCGTTGGTCGAGCAGCGTGAGGGGAACCTCGGGGTCGCGATCGACGTAGACCTCGGGGTTGGCCATGATCTCGGCCTTGAGCTCCCCCTCGATATGCGCGGCGTCCAGGACCTCCTGAACGCGCCAGTAGAGGTCGGCGTAGCCGAGCACTTCCGGGAGCACGCCGCGGTCAAGCAGGTCGACGAGCTGGGCGTACATCACCCCGGCCGAGATCGAGAAGAAGGTGTTGAGGAAGACCCAGCGGGAGTGATCGTTAAGGTCGACCAGGGTGCGGGTGTAGGCCTCGCGCATTTCGGCGTAGGGGATGATCTCGGTGCCGTGGGCGGCGCGCCAGACATAGCCGAAGCGGTTGGCTTTGACGACGTTACCCAGCTTCAGGTCGATGACCAGGCCACGGCTGACCCAGTTTGAGTCGAAGTGCAGATCTTCGACGGGCCAGCCGGCGGCGAGCAGGCGTAACTTGATGTGCTCGTAGGCGCGGCCCTCCCAGGCGTCGACGTGGTAATGGACCAGGGTGTAGTCCATGTCGTAGCCGATGGCCTTGATCGAGCGCATGTTGAGCGTGCGGTTGCAGAAGACGCCGCGCTGAGGTTCGACGTCGGGGTAGGCTTCAAAGATACCAAAAGTCATAGGGGTGCTCCCGGGAGGCGCCGGCGCGGGTTGGCCGGCGTCGCAGCCCGTTAAAGGGGGTTGTCATAATCTTGTTTATCAAAGAACTCGCAGCCGGCCATCGACATCTCTTCGAGGCAGTGGTCATCGGAGATGCTCTGACCGCCGGTGGCGAGGAACCACCCCACCTGGTTGGTGAGGAAGGTGTGGATATCGAACGCCGCGTCGGGGTTAGGCGCGTTGAAGGTGTGGGTGCCTCGGGGATCGAGGTAGCCCAGGCGCAGCGCGCTGATGCCGGAGTCGGTCTGCAGGGTCGCGCGGAGGGGTTCTTCGGCGACGGGCTTGGGATCGTCGTTATCGGGCTGGTCGGTGCGTCGCCACTTGCCCTCGTCGAGGTTGTCCGGGTCGAAGAGGGTGTCGGGGTGGGAGGGGAAGCGGTTGAGTGTGGCGATGCCCTCGTAGACGAAGTTCTCAATGAGGAACTGATTCTCGGGCATCCCGTAGCGAGGATCTTCCGCGAGCGTTTCGAGCACGCCGTTGGCGCGGGCGATGGCGAGCGCGGCGTTGATGGGGACGACCTGGTCACCCAGGGTTCCGATGGTCAGGAAGTTGGTATCGCCCGACTGAAACGCTTCGCGCTCGTAGGGGTAGCGCAGCGCGTTGCCGACGAAATGGGAGGCGAACACGGCGGGGTCGGCCTGCTCCAGGAGCATCTGTGAGAGCCCCATGAAGCTGCGAAAACGCGGGGTCTGACGGCGCAGTCCCCAGCCCTCGGCCGGGGCGGCCAGAGGTGCGCCCGCCGGGAAATAGAGGTTCTGGGAGGTGTAGGTGTAGCCGAGCTTATCGATGCTGTGCTTGAGCTCTCCGTCGCCGCTATAGACTTCGATGACAATGGGGTCGCCCAGGCGCGTGGGATCCTCGACGACGCGGTGCTCAAAGAGGCGGGCGCGCTCCGGGTCGCTCTCAGAGACGCGCTGAAGATCAAAGGCGGAGAAGCAGCCGGCGAGGGGCTCGCAGGTGTCGTCTTCGCTGCAGTATTGGCCGGCGTCGCAGTTGTTGCGGCCGCAGGTCTGAACTTCTTTACACCCCATCAGGTCTTCGTAGACGCCGATCTGGTTGTCGAAGCCGATGAGCGCGCGGCGGGCCGAGGCGCTGAGCGCGTCGGCGGCGATGCCCACGCGGAAGGTTCCCTCGCGCACGTAGGTCTGCGCGTAGGCCTCGTCGTCGGGGACGTTGGGATTGGCCTCGCGGGTGAGGTTTCGCACCACCACGCGGTCGCCATCTTCGAGGGCTGGCAGAAGCGCGATGGGTGACGAGACGGAGCTGTCGCCCTGAGGAAAGAGCCAGTCGAGCCGGGTGCGGGCGCCGTCTTCGACCGGGCGGCCGATCACCAGCGGTCCCATCATGCGCAGAATCACGCCATTGCGCACATTGCCGATGGTGGTGCGGGTGGCGATGTCGAGAAGCCCACCGCCGCCGGCGTTGGAGGCGCCGGCGACGATGGTCGGCTCGATACCGGAGAGCACCGTGGCCTGGATGCCCCCCAGGGAGGTGCCCCAGGCGGCGTAGGGGCGATCGCCGCCGAAGTCGACGGTGCCGTCGCCGTTGAAGTCACCTAGAAGTTCGATGTTGCCGTCGCCATCCTGGTCCGGGCTGGCGAGGAGCTCGGGGAGGCGGCGGGCGAAGTCGCTCTCGGGGTCGGCGGCCTCAAAGCGGCGCTGGCCATCAAAGCTGCGCAGGATGCGGATGAGCTGCATTTGATCGATGGTCGTCTGGCGAATCATGTCGCGGGAGTGCAGCACGTCGGCCGAGAAGTAGTCGGCCCCGGAGTCGGTGGCGCCGTCGTTGTTAATGTCGCGCGCGCGGTGCAGGCCGATGACGCTGGCGAGGTTGTCGAGCCCTTCGCTCTCGCCAACGCCCTCGAGAAGTCCACGGAATTCGGCGGGGACCTCCAGGCCGTGGCCGGCGGCGTCGATGGTGCAGGTGGCGAAGCCAAACTTCGCCATCGCGCCGGCGAAGGCCAACATCTCAAAACGCGTCGAGCCGATGGCGTGGCTGTAGATGATCACGGGGAAGGGGGCCTGCCGGGAGCCCTCAGAGGTGGGCACCGTGCAGATGAAATGAACTTCGGCCGGGCGAACCTCGGCGCGGCCTCGCGCCAGGTCGATCTGAAAGAGCGCGTCGTCGTTGGCCTCATTGCCCTGCCGCGCGAGCCCTTTTGGATCGATCAGGAAGTGCGGCGAGAGGTAGGTGCCGCTGACGACGTAGTCGACGTCCTCGAAGGCTTCTTCGATGGCGCGGGTACCGGCCGGTCCGAGCTGCTCGCTGGCCAGAGGCACGATGAAGGAGAGGAGTGCGTCGAGCTTAAAGGTCATGGGCTCGGACGCGTCGGGGGATTTGACATTGTGAACCGCCAGAAACTCGGCGGGGAAGCGCTCTGAGAGCCAGGCCAGAGGTCCGTGTCCATAAAGGCCGGCGCGCACGCCCTCCAGAACCTCGGTGGGCACCTGGGTGGTGAAGCTCCAGGCGAAGCGAAGTTGGCTTAGATCCTCATCGAAGCGTTCGGGGAAGCGCTCGGGGAGAAGCTCGCGCAGGGGCTCCAGCGCCTGGCTCTGGTCGAGATGGTTGACGCTCTCAAAGGGGCTGTCGATGGCGCGGCCGTCTTCGCCGGTGAGCGCGTCGGTGAGCACGACGGCGTAGGTGGTGCCGGGCTCCAGCGGGTTAACCGGCCGAAGAATCAGCGTGTTCGTCTCGCGCTCATAGAAGTCCAGCACTTCGCGAAACGCGAGCGGGTCGCCCTCCGGGGTGCGGGTGTTGGGACGGTCAAGCTCACCGTCATCGTCGGTGTCATCCTCCCAGGTAAACTCACCACCGGGGCCGGTGGCCTGCTCGGCGGTCTCCTCGAAGAGCAGGTTGCGATCGTCGGCGCGCGGGTCGAGTAAGAAGTAGTTGTTGGCGCGCTCCAGGGTAATGGGGAAGTTCCCAAGGCCCATATCCAGCAGCACCACCTCGCCGAAGTTGGCGCTGTCGCGATCGACGTTGACCAGATAGACGGCGTCGTCGGCGAAGTCGGGGGTGAGCTGTTGATGGCGTGTGACGAGGTTCGCGACGTCGAGGGGAGCGTCGAAGGAGACGTGCATCGGCGCGAAGACGGCGAAGCCTGTCTGCTCGTTGATGGCGTTGCGGACCTTGGCCTCGGCGGCGCTGGCTGCCAGCGTGGAGACGTTGAGGCGTTTGCCGGTGGGGCTTGAGGCGTCGGCGCGGGTGGCCAGGTCGTTGGGGAAGGGGATATCGGGGAAGGGCCGCTCATCGAGGTCGAAGTCGACCCGGGGGCCTCCCGAAGGGCTGGCCTCACCCAGCCCCAGGACGGGGGCGTTGGTGGGCCAGCAGGCCGCGCTCAGGCTGAGCGCGGCCAGTGCGAGTAGCGTTGAAGGGGTGCGAAGCACGTCTCTCTCCCGAGTGTCGCGTCGGGAGCGTCCCGGCGCTTACTTGCCAAAGTGTTCCTGGTAGTCGGCCATGGCCGCACGCACCAGCTTTTGCGCGTGGGCGGCGCCGTAGATGGTATCGACCTGGACGTTGGATGTCGTCTCACCAGGGACCATCTTGTAGGTCAGGAAATAATGGCGCAAGCGCTCGATAAGAACTTCGGGAACATCGCCGATGTCGCGGGCGTCGGCCCAGACGGTGTCGTTCTCAAGGACTGCCACGATCTTATCGTCGGCTTCGCCATGATCCACCATATGCAGGCCACCGATGACGCGACAGCTGACCAGAAGCTCGACGCGGGTGATGGGGCGCTCGCTGAGCACGCAGATGTCGAGCGGATCGAGGTCCCCTTCATCGGTGGTCAGCGAGAGCTCGCCCACGCGGTCGGCGCAGTAGGTGCGCGGGATGAAGCCGTAGAGGGTCGGCGGCTGCGAGGAGAAGCGCTGGGGACGGTCGACCCGAAGGTAGCCGGTCTCTTTGTCGATCTCGTATTTGACCGAATCAAAGGGGGTCAGCTCGATGTAGGCGTTGACGACCTCGGGGGCGTTCTCACCCACGGTGAGACCATGCCAGGGGTGGGGACGAAACTGGTGAAAGTCGGGGTGCTTGCTCATTCTGATATCCTAGAGTCAGGTTGCGTCGCGATTTCGAGCGCGGCGATGGTGGACGCCTCCCTCAAAGGTGTCAAGGTCTGCGGGGCGGATCTTCGCATCAAATCAGGCGTTGACGGTCGCCAGGTAGCTCGCCGCGATGGGGAGTGAGCAGTTGCCCAGGGTCAGGGGGACGACGATCTTGCGGAAACGGTAGCCGGCCATGGCCAGCGGAGCGGTCAGCAGGTTGTTGGCAAAGGGGGAGAAGCCGACATAGAGGAAGATAAAGATCTGCAGGAAGATCTCCGGCTTGGTTTGAAGCCACTGCCAGACGCGCTCCATCCAGTTCTCCAACCATCGGGGCATCACGCTCTGGGCGGTGACGCCGAAATAGAAAAAGAGGGCGTCGCCAAGGGTCAACCCGATAGCCACCAGGGGGATCAGGATGACGAGGTTCACCTCGGTGGTCGCCATGGCGTAGACCGCCGGGTAGGTGGAGAAGGGGGTGACGGAGCCCAGCGCGCCGAAGACCGAGATCAAGAAGCCGACCAGATAGCTGTTCTCGACGCCCATCCACGCGATGACGGCCTCGGGCTCGGTGTAGATGAAGAAGAGCGTCCAACCGACCACAAGGAGCAGCGCGACGATGAAGATCGCGACTTGCTTGCGTGTGCGTGCCGGACGCGACGAGCGCTCCGCGGAAGGATCTGGCGAGTCGGACTCGGTCTGGGGGCCGGGCTCAGGCATACATCATCATCGGAAACGGCACGTCATGTGGCGAAGAGGTTCAGCGCGATGGGCTCTCACGAGCAATGGTGTGGAGCGCTTTGAGCGCGTCGGCCCAGCGTGAGCGGGCTTCTTCTCGCGCCTGTGCGTCGGGGAGGTTCTCATGGGAAAAGGCGATCGTTCCCTTGCCCGAGCTGCTGGTCTGGACCCAGGCGATGACCACCTGTGTTGGGTCATGTTGTGGTGGGTTCCAGCCCAGCCGAATGCTCTCGCCGGGGCGGATACGGCGGACCTCGACGCGCAGGCCCTTATCGAGCGCAAAGGCCTGCCCTTCCTTAAGGGATTGAGGCGCGCCCGCCCCCAGCCATGCAGCGAGCCCCTCGGCGGAGGTCAGCAGCTCCCAGGCCCGGGACGCGTCGGGGAGGAAGGTCTTTTGCTTGCTGATCTGAAAGCCGCGGGTGGTCTCTCCGACTGCCCGCATCCCGCGGGCGCGCTCGTAGGCCACGGTGATGGACTGCGCCCACCAGCCCGAGACCCCTTCGCGGGTATGCAGGTGGTGGGCGATGTCTTTGTGGCTCATTGAGGTGGCATCCAGCGCGTCAAGACGGTCAAACCAGTGGCTCCAGGCGTGGCCGGTGGCCTTCTGGACCGCATCGTCGCTCATCTTCGGTGAAGTCATGGCGTCTCTCGGGGCGCGTGTGTCGGGAGTCAGGCGCGAGGCATCACTTTAGCAGACGCAGCACATCTTCCGGTGGCCGGCCGATCGCGGCGTCGGCGCCGGTGATCACGACCGGACGTTCGATAAGTTTGGGATGGGCGGCCATCGCGTCGATGAGAGCCTCGTCGTTGGCGTCAGCGAGGTTGAGCTCTTTGAAGAGGGACTCTTTCTTGCGCACAAGCTCGCCCGCCTTGAGCCCGAGCTTGCCCAGCACGTCACGGATCTCGCTGGCTGACGGTGCGTCGTCGAGGTAGCGCCGCACGTCGATTGTGGCTCCACGCTCTTCGAGCAGGGCCAGGGTCTGTCGTGATTTGCTGCAGCGAGGGTTGTGCCAGATGGTCATCGTCGTGGTCATCGCGTGCTCCCGTAAAGATCGTATGGGCCTCGGTTCAGGAGGCCCGATCGTTACCCGAGATCCAGCCCGAGGGGCAAGCAGGGCGTCGTCGCGCCGGCTCATGAGTGCGATGACCCCGAGAGCATTCGGGCGACCACGCGTTTGAGATCGCTGAGGTCATAGGGTTTGGTGAAACGAACGTCGTGTTTGCTCAGACGTTTTCGCTGGAGCGTTTTGCCGGCGTAGCCCGAGACAAAGATCACGTGAGCATCGGGGTGAATCTCCGAGATGGTATCGGCGAGCTCCCAGCCGCTGAGGTGAGGCATAACGATGTCGGTGATGAGCAGATCGATGGTGCCGTCGAGCTTCCCGGCGATTTCGAGGGCCTCCCGGCCGTCGCGGGCCTCGAGTACCGTGTATCCCTCGTCGCGAAGGCTTCGGGTTAAGGCGTCGCGGATATCGACCTCGTCTTCGGCGACCAGGATGGTGTGGTGAGCAACGTCGGCAAGGGGCGCGGCGCCGGGGGCCTCACCGGGGGCCGGAGAAGGCGCGACATCGGACTCGGCGGTGTGGGGTGAATCGAAGGCGGGGAGGAGGATCGTAAAGCGGGTGCCCCGGCCCGGCGTGCTGTCGACGTGGATCACGCCGTCGTGACCTCTGACGATGCCGTAGACGGTGGAGAGCCCCAGCCCGGTGCCGGCCGATTTGGTGGTGAAGAAGGGCTCGAAGATGCGATCGACGAGCTTTTGTTTCATGCCCTCTCCGCTGTCTTCCACCTCCAGCACCACATAGTCTCCGGGATCCAGGCGCTCCGGGCCAATGCGGTCCTCCTCGCTGATGTGTTCATTGCGGGTGCGCACGGTGAGGGCGCCACCATCGGGCATCGCATCTCGGGCGTTGATGACCAGGTTGAGGATAATCTGCTCCATCTGGCTTAAGTCGGCGTCGATCGGGTGCAGCTCGTTGGCGAGGTCGACGTTAAGGTCGATGTCCTCTTCGATCACGCTCTGGAAGAGGGAGTCGAGGGCGGCGACGACGTCGTTGAGGTTGATGCGGCTGCGCTCGCTAGAGGGATCCGGGCTGAAGACGAGGAGCTGACGGGTCAGACGAGCGCCGCGGTCAGCTGCGGCGAGGATCTTGTCGAGGAGCTCGGTGCGCTCGTCGTGTGCGGAGGTGTGATCTTTGATGATCTGGGCATAACTGCGCACGATCGTGAGCACGTTGTTGAAGTCGTGAGCGACACCGCCGGCGAGCTGTCCGAAGGCCTCCATGCGTTCGGTGCGTCGAACCCGCTCTTTGAGGTGGTGCTGCTCGCTCTGGTCGCGGGCGATGATGGTGAAGATAAGATCTTCGCCGATACGCGTGCGCACCACACCGATGTCGACGGGAAACGCGCTGCCATCGAAGCGACGAGCACGGGTTTGAAGGTGGATCGAGGCACGGCCCGACGCTCCTGCTTTATCGAGGCGGTCAACGATGGAGCGAAGTGTGGCGCGGGCCTGGTCGATGGGGGCGTCGAGAAGCGTGATGACAGGGCAGCCCCTGGCGCGTTCTTCGGTGATGCCAAAGATGGTCTCGGCGGCGTCGTTAAAGATCTCGATGATTCCGTGGGCGTTGCAGGTGATGATGGCGTCGCTGGCGGTCTCCAGGATGGCGCGAATCTCGCGGCGGCGGTCTCGCAGGGACTGCTCGGCGAGCTTTTGTGCGGTGATGTCGACCATCTCGCCCAGCACGTGGCGGAAGGAGCCGTCGGGGTTCCAGAGGACCATCAGGTAGAGGTTGGCCCAGACGTGTTCACCGTCGGCACGTTTGTAGCGTCGCTCGGTAATGAACTGCCGCGCGTAGTAGCTGCCGCGCGCCGAGGTGATGAAAGGGGGCGGCGAGGTTGAGACAAGCTGGCGCAGGTGCTCA
Source organism: Lujinxingia vulgaris (assembly GCF_007997005.1). Taxonomy (GTDB): domain Bacteria; phylum Myxococcota_A; class Bradymonadia; order Bradymonadales; family Bradymonadaceae; genus Lujinxingia. The sequence goes on from NZ_VOSL01000044.1 coordinate 112,136, forward strand.
CGGGCTTCGGTCACGTTTTCGTCGTGCATGAACTCAAAGATGGTCTTTCCAACGATCTGATGGTGATCGTACTTCAGGTAGGCGTAGAAGGCCGGGTTGGCGCGCAGGATGCGCCCCTCCAGATTGAGGACCTTCATGGGGTTAGGCGTCGCGTCGAAGTAGGCCCAGAAGGTCTCTCCGGGGACCTTCGGATCGAAGGTCAAGGGCTGTGGCGCGTGTTCGCGAGGCATGGTGGTCCCGAGGGCAAAGGCACGTGTGTGACCCGCGGGATAAATGTGGTCGCCATGTCCGACGCGCCAAACGCGTCGGTAGTTTGCACTTGAAAAGCGGCGTGCTTCTGGCCAGCCTGTGCGCTGAAGATGCCCGGTTAGGATGTTCGAGTTCTGCGAGCGATCCAGGATGAAGGAGGAAGTCTATGTCTAGCCCCTGTCGAGTTGGAGCTGTCTGCGCGCCGCTGCTGGCCGCGTTGTTGATGGGTTGTGGGACGTCCGCCAGCACCTCGGAGACCTGGACGCCCGATGTCGCTCAGCCGGATGCGGACGCGCAGGTCAGTGATGTCGGGGATGCGGGAGCGCAGCCCGATGCGGCCATCGAGGACGTTGAGGGAGGGGAGGAGTTGCCGGAGCTTGCGTTCTGCAACCAGGCGCCGCTGCCGACCTTCGGGGAGACGGTGGATTGGGAGCGTTTTGGCAGCGGCGCGATCGCGGCGTTGGACGCCTGGCATAGCGCGCAGGATGTGATCACGCATCCGGAGCGCGAAGCGCTGATCACCGGGAAGTTCACCTACGGGCCGACGAGCAAGGATCTTCAGGGCGAACGCATTGAGATCTGGATGGACGATTGCTCCGGGGAGTACGTGCGGGTGGGGGAGGCGCTGACCGATAGCGATGGCCGCGCGGTGTTGACGCTGGCCCCGGACGCCTTGCCGCCGGTGGGGACCTATGCGCTGGTGCAGCGGGTGATGGGCGATAACACGGCGGTGCGCTCTTACCTGCGGGTGTTTCCGCAGCAGACGCGGCTGATCGTCTTTGACATTGATGCGACGCTCACGACGTCGGACAGTGAGCTCTTTCAGGACATCTTCAACGATCTCTTTGAGCCCTTGCTCGACGGCGACTTCGTACCGGAGGCGCGTGCCGGGGCGGTGGATATCACCAGGGTGCGCAATGAGCTGCACGGGTATCAGCTGGTGTACATCACCGGGCGGCCCTACTGGTTGACCGAGCAGAGTCGGGGGTGGCTCGAAGATCAGGGGGTGGCGCATGGCCATCTTCGTCTGACGGGCTCCAATGCCGAGTCCCTTCCGAATAATACCGGGGTGGGCGCGTATAAGGCGGCGTACCTGGCCTATTTGCAGGAGCTGGGTTTCGAGATCGTCATGGCGTATGGCAACGCGACGACCGACATCTTCGCGTATGCCGAGGCAGGCATCCCGGCGGAGCGGACCTTCATCCTGGGGCAACACGGTGGGGAAATGGGGACCGTGGCGTTGGGTGAAGATTATGTCGAGCATCTGGAAGCGGTGCGCGGCGAATCCCCGACCGATCAACCCTTTGTCTGGACACCCTAAATTAAAGGTTCGGATTCTGGAGTGAGAGAGAGACGATGATGTGGATGATGAATGTGAGTCGCCGTGGTCTGCCGGCGGTCCTGCTGGCAGCTGCGTTGTGCGCCGGGTGTGGCGAGCCGCAGGGGAGCGATGTTCCGATCTACATTCCCGATGATGCGGGAGGTGGCCAGGATCAGGACAGTGGTGTGGAGCCGGACGTGGGGGGCGATCCTGAAGAGGATGTGGAGGAGGACGCCGGCGATGACGCCGATGCCGGAGGCGATGCGCCCGACGGCGGCGAAGATGCGCCAATCGAGCTGTTTTATGAAGACTTCCACCGGGTGGCGTTGTCGCTTCCGGTGGGGACGACGCTGCGTACGCCCTTTGAACTCGATGAGCTCTCCACCCCGGTGGAGTTGTTGGTGGTGCGGGAGCTGCGCGGCTTCAACGAGGTGCAGAACACCGAGAATGAGCGGGTCGTGATGACCGTTAACGACGCCAGCTTTGTGGGGCCGGAGGCAGGCTGGGATCGCGAGGAGCTTCCGCGCGGGAGCTACGATGCCTATCTGGAGAACCTGGGAGGGGCGTCAGGCACCGATGTGAACAACTATCTGGCGGTGAAGATCGCGTCGACCCCGCGGATGCTGGCGACGGTCGCCGACCATGAGGGGACGATCGAAGAGTTTACGGGCTTTCTGGGGCCGGGGCAGGCCAGCGGTGCGACGTTTGAGGCGCGTGAGGGGTACGCTTACGTCTTGCGCGGGGTTCGGGGTAAGAACACCGTGTTTGTGATCTCTACCGATGAGCTTCCGAAGATCGAAAACCAGGAGCCCTTTGCCTTCATTCGCACCTGGGATGAGTCGGACCCGGAGCTGGCGCCCGAGCCCACCGTACTCAACCTGGAGCCTGGCGAGTACATGGTGCTCGTGGCGAATAACGCCGGTGATGAGCGCCATCACGGCTCGGTGATGCTCATTGATGAGTGGTTGTTGAAGTAGACGCGCGACGCATGACACGGAGGACGGCCTCACCGAGGATGCCGTTCACTACGAGCGCCGGCGTCCCCTCAGGGGGAGCCGGCGCTTTTTTGTCGTGGAACGTGCGTGACGCCCTTACTCCGGGCAGTAGGTGCGCATCGCGAAGCGGTAATGGTCGGGATAGCCCTCGCCGTCATCGCCGATGCCAACATTCCAGACGACCAGGGCGCGCTCACCGTCCCATGTGGAAGCGGGGTGCCAGGGGAATCGGCCGTAATCCATCAGCTCGAAGGAGGCGTCGTACTCCACTCCCAATTCGCTGAAGCGTTGGCCCCGGATCATATGACTGCTGCGCCAGAAGAAGAGGTAGTCCTGACCGCTCCAGAGTGCGTTAAATCCGTGAACTTCGTGACCTACGAACGTGATCTCTGCGGCCTCGCGCACGGGTTGGCCGTTGGCATCGTAGGTTGCCTGGTAGAGACGCGTGGCGTGGTAGCCGTTGTTATCTCCGGCGACAGCAAAATGGGAGCCGGTCCAGGTGAGTGTTGGCGAGCGCATCGTGCCGTCGCCTACCAGCACGGGCTCGGTGGTGAGGGGATCAAGATCTGCGTCAAATGTCTGAAAGAAGGTGCGCGGCGAGTAGCCATCCGGGTCGATGTTCTGGCGCCAGACCACACCGAGCGAGGAGCCGCTCCAGGCGAGGTTGGCCCAGCCGGAGGGGGTGTCAGTCGCGATGTTGACGGGGGTGCCGTTGAGCTCGCCGCTGGAGGTGATCGTCGCGAGGTTCACGGCCGCCTCGGCTTCAGACACGCGGGTCCAGAGCGCGATGAAATGGCTACCGGTCCAGGTCAGCGCGACGCGGTCGGCCCAGATGCCATCGGTCAAGGCAAGGGGAGATCCCACCGGCTGACCGGCGTCGTCGAGACGCTGGAAGTAAGCGTCGTTTCGGCCAGGGCCACCGCGGCCATCGCGCCAGATGAGCCCGTAGCCATCGTCGGCCTTGACCAGGCTGGTCGTGGAGATGTGGGAACCTCCGGGGGTGGAGGTCAGCTGGAGCTCCTGGCCGAGTGGGTTGCCCTCGCGATCAAAGCGTGCGGCGTAGATTCTGGGAGATTGATTGGAGGACGCACGGTCGTCGCTCCAGGCGATGAGGTAGGCGTCGTCGGCCCAGACCACCGAGGCTTCGACATCCTGTCGACTGGCCTGAGCGCCGGAGAACTCGACGACGGGTCCAGGTCCGGAGGATTCGCAGGCAAAGGGTACGCAGACATCAAGGCGATCGACGCGTCCTTCATCGCAGCTGCAGACGGCGTCCTGGCCCTCGACGGTGCAGACGCTGCGGCCCGGCTCTGTGCAGGGGTTAGGGTCGCAAGGGGAGGTGCCGACGTCGTGCTCGTCGTCGGCGTCCGGGATGGTGGCGTCCGTGTCGCTGTCGTTGCCGGCGTCGATCGGATCGGGCTCGGAGGTGTCGGTGTCGTCCCCTGAGTCGGGTGTGCCCGAGGTGTCGGGCGCGTCGGTGTCGGCATCCGGTTGTCCGGCTCCACTGTCCGGATCATCGAGGGTGCGCGCGCAGATGTTCTGCACGCAGATCTCTCCCTCGAAGCAGTCGCGCTCGTCGGTGCAGCTGTTTTGAGCGGGGGCGGTGCAGGCACCGAGGAGCGAGGCTGCGGCGAAGGCCATGAGGCACGCAGCCGGGGGTGTGGTTCGGGATCGGAAGAGCAGCATATCCATAGTCTCAGGCAAGAAGATCAAAGCGGATGCGGCGGGCATACGGTGCGAGACGCTAGCGCGAAGCCCGCGCGTTTGCCAGAGTCTGCGAGACGCGGTCGCTGCGTCGAGCGAGCGAGGTTCAGCAACAAAGTACGGTGAGGATGGTGCGGTGATTCATTTTGAGTCAGGAAACGACGTTGAGATCGGGTTGCCGACGGCGGTCTTTCTGCACGGTTTTATGGGGAGCAGTCGAGACTTTGGTCCTCTGTGTGAGGTTCTGAGCGCGCATCGTCGGTGCGTGCGGGTGGATCTTCCCGGTCATGGCCGCAGCGTTGAGGCGCTGAGGAGTTCGCCGATGACGATCGGCGCGATGGTCGAGGAGGTTGTTGGCCTGCTTGATCATCTCGAGCTCGAGGCGGTGGATGTGCTGGGGTATTCGATGGGGGGGCGTGTGGCGATGTTGCTTGCGATGCGGCATCCGGAGCGGGTGCGCACGCTGGTGTTGGAGTCGGCCAGTCCGGGGATTGAAGGGGAGAAGGAGCGCGCGGAGCGCGCGCGGCTCGATGACGCTCGAGCCCGAGCGATGCGTGAGGAGGGGCTGGAGCGATTCTTAGCGGGCTGGTACCAGCTGGAGCTCTTTGAGAGCTTGAGGGCGCACCCGGGGTTTGAGGCGATGGTGAGGGAGCGAAGCCGCGGTGATGTGCAGGCGTTGTCGCGCGTCATCGCCGCGGCGAGCCCCGGACGGCAGGAGAGCCTGTGGTCGCGGCTCTCGGAGCTGTCGATGCCGACGATGTGGCTGGCAGGTCAGCTGGACGCCCGCTATGCGGCGATGTCTCAGCGCGCGGCGCATCGAAGTGGCGGGGAGGTGCGGATCATCGAGGCGGCCGGGCATAACGCGCACCTGGAGGCACCTGGCTCGGTGGCCGATGCGATCTCCGAGTTTTGGAGCGGCGTGTAAGCGCGGCATGCGGTGCGCCAGCGATGCCGCCGGTGTGTCAGCTTGTCGAAAGGGCTACTGCCCGCGCGGGACGTCGTCGCCTGATAAGGAAAACGTCCGAGGCCGCTGTCATCATCACGGTGCGAGCAGCGGGCGCTCCACAGTGAATCGCTGGAGGTGGGCCATCAACGCCTCGAAGTCGTCCGGGGTCAGGGCCTGATCGGCGTCGCAGCGAGCCTGGGAGGGATCGGGGTGCACTTCGACCATCAGGCCGTCGAGTCCAGCAGCCAGGGTCGCTGCGGCGGCGCGCTTGAGCAGGTGGGGAAGGCCGATGGCGTGAGAGGGGTCGACGATGACGGGCAGGCGGCTCTCATCTTGCGCCCACATGGCGCCTGCTAAGTCGAGGGTGAAGCGGGTTTCATCGCCGAAGGAGCGGATGCCCCGTTCGCAGAGGATGATCTTGTCGGATCCGGCGCGGGCGACGTGCTCGGCGGCCAGGAGCCATTCGGTCGGGGTGGCACCGAAGTTGCGTTTGAGGACGACCGGGCGCCCTGTGCGACCGACGGCTTCGAGGAGAGCGAAGTTTTGCATGTTTCGGGCGCCGATCTGAAAGGCGTCAACGCGCTCGGCCATCGCCTCGACATCGGACTCCGAGAGGACTTCGGTGACAAAGGGCAGGCCGTGGTCGCGGGATGCCTTTTGCAAGAGTTCGATGCCGGGCATCCCCAGTCCCTGGAAGCTGTAGGGGGAGGTGCGCGGCTTGAACGCACCGCCGCGCAGGACGTTGGCCCCGAGGCTCCCGACGCGTTCCGCGGCACGCGAGATCATCTCGGCGGACTCCACCGCGCAGGGGCCGGCGATGACCACGAAAGGTTCGCCGCCAAAAGGCACGTCGCCAATATGCACGACGTGACGGGAGCCGTCTTTGCGGCGACCGGTGCGGGGCAGGCGCGGATCGACGGAGGCGGGGTCGGAAGAGGAGGGGAGGGTGGGAGTGATATCGGCGGTGCTCATGAGGGTGACCTCAGGGGGTAAGACGACTAAGGGGGGATTTACTGACCGACACGCGTCGCCAGTTCCGCGAGCCTGCGACGGCGCACCTTCTGGCTGGGCGTGCGGGGGATGGCGTCGGTGAGAAACCAGCGCCGGGGGATCTTAAAAGGTGCGAGGCGGCTGCGACAGTGCTCGCGCAGGCTCTGGACCAGGGGCGTATCCATGTGCTCGATCGTTGCCGCAGGGTGATCTTTGGCCGGTCGGATGGGGTCGTGTGCGGGCACAAGCGCGCAGCAGAGTTGCTGGCCCCACTCCGGGTGGTCGAGTGCGAAGATGGCGAGGTCTGCGATGGCAGGGTGGTCGCGCAGGACGCGTTCGACCTCGGTGGGATCGATGTTCTCACCACCGGAGACGATGCGCTCGGAGGCGCGGTGATGGATGTAGAGGTAAGCGCGTGCGTCGAGGTGGCCAACGTCGCCTGTGCGCATCCAGCCCTCATCATCGAAGAGCGGCGCGGCGTCGTCGTTGAGGTAGCCCCGGGTGAGCGTGGGGCCGCGCACTTCTATGGCGCCGGGTTGGCCTGGCGCGGCGATTGAGCCATCGTCCAGGGTGATGCGGAGCTCGGTGCCGGAGAGCGGCTTCCCGGCGCTATCTAACGCATCCCGGGGGGCCTCGAGAGGGAGTGTGGTGATCTGGCTTGCGGCCTCACTCATCCCGTAGGTGGGAAGCACAGGCAGGCCGATGTCGCGCGCCGCACGAAGATCCTGTGCATCCACCGGGCCACCGCCGACGAGGACCGCGCGCAGGGCGGTCTTCAGGGGGGTGGAGTGCGCAGCGAGTAGTCGGTGCACCTGCGTGGGCACGAGGCTTAAGAGGGTGATCGGGCGCGTGGTCAGAAGCGAGGCGATGCTGCTCACGTCGGCGTCTTCAGCGAGCTCCAGGGTCGTAGCGTAGATCAGGCAGCGAAGCATCGTGGCGAGCCCGCCCATATGGCACAGCGGCAGGCAGCAGAGCCAACGGTCGTTGTCCTCACAGCCCAGGCGCTCGGCGGAAGCCATTGCGCTGGCGTAGATGTTCGCGGCGCTCAGAGGAACGGCGCGCGGGGTGCCTGTGGTGCCCGAGGTAAAAAGAATGACGAGGGTCTCTTCGGTCTCAACGCGTTGTTCTGCGGCGGGGCTTTGCTCGAAGGAGCGCGCGTTCACCGTCTCGGGTGTGAGGTGGTGGAGGCTGCTCAGCGGGGCGATCGGGGTGTCGAGCCCCTCGGGGAGGTCGACCTGGTCGCCGCAGAGAACGAGGCCGACGGGCACGATGTCGAGTTGCGTGCGGAGATCGTCTGCGGTCGCCTGGTGATGCAGGGGCACCAGGGTTGCGCCGGACATCAGGATGGCGTGTGCCGCGAGCAGCCAGTCCAGGCTGTTCTCGGCGATGAGCGCGACGCGACTGCGCGGGGCGATGCCCGCTCCGGCCAGGCGACCGGCGCGTTCTACGACTCGAGTGTGGAGCTGAGCGTAGGTGAGCGAGACGCTTCCCGCCACAATGGCGAGGCGTTCGGGGTGCTCTCTGGCTGCGGTGTCCAGCCATTGGGAGGCGATGGGCACGGTGGTCACGGCGACTCCTTGCCGGAGGCAAAGGGGAGGGGCACAAACCCCAGCCCGGGGGCGTCGTCGAGGCGCAGAGTGCCGCCGAGGTTTTTGTCGCGTTCGCTGGCGAGGTCTTCTTTGAGCCAGTTGCCTGTGATGAGACCGTGGCTTCCTTCGAGCGCCTTGAAGTGAGCGCTGCCTGCGACGAGGTGGGCGGCGGCTCTGCGGCCGATCGCGCTCTCGATGAGGTTGCTGATCACCACGCGCAGACCGGCGCGCTCGGCGAGCTCGATGAGCTCGAGGGTGGGAAGAAGCCCGCCCAGGCTCATCGGCTTGAGGACGAGCGTATTGACGGCGCGGGCCGCGATGAGCTCGCGGGCGAAGGAGGGCGGGGTGCAGGACTCATCGGCGGCGATAGGCACCGCGCTCTTCGCGCTGAGCTCGGCGAATTCCTCAACGCTCTCGCAGGCGACCGGCTCTTCGAGGAAGTCGATGTTGAAGGGGGCGACCGCCTCGGCGAACGCGAGCGCCTGCTCGAAAGAGAAGGCGCGGTTGGCGTCGAGGCGGATGGCGGCGTTGGGGCATTTCTCCCTCACCAATCGAATGCGCTCGACGTCGGTTTCCAGCGGGTCGAGACCGACTTTTAACTTGGCGGCGCGCGTGCTGTCTCCCACCGAGACGCGGACACGGCCGGCGGTGATGGCCGGCGGGTCCAGAGCGTGGGTGGACTGGAGGCGGACGCCGTAGGTCAGATCCACAGGCGCATCGCCCGCGAAGAGGGTGGCCAGCGGGACGCGCCGCTGACGAGCGAGCGCGTCGAGCATGGCCAGTTCCATGCCAAAACGCAGGGTGGGCATGCCAGCCAGGTTGCCAAGGGCGGCGTCGAGGCGCTCTGCAGCGAGGCCGATCCCCTCCTGAAACGCAGGGTTCCGGGTCAGCCCGCGCAGCGCGAGCTCAACCTCCGAGATCGTCTCCGCCGACCACTCCGGCAATGGCGAGCATTCCCCGAACCCTTCCACCGGCTCGCCGGCGACGGTCGCGCGCAGCCGCAACGCGAGCACGTCGCGTTTTTCGTAGGTCGCCGAGCTGGTGCGAATGGGCACCATCAGGGGGAGCTCGACGCGCTCCCACGAGAGCTGCGGATCTTCGAAGAGGGGTGTGAGGATGGCGTCGTTCATAGCGCGAACCCGATGGCGTAGAGCACGCCGAAGACGGTGAGCAGACCTGCGGTTCTGGCGAGCAAGGCGTTGAGCGCGCTGCCTTCCAGTTCGCCCAGGGCGCGGATGCACTTCATGGCAAGGGGCAGGCTTACCAGCGGCAGGAGCACCCAGGCCTGGGAGAGCCCCGCAGCGACCTGAACCACGGGCACCAGATAGGCGGCGAGCACGACACCGGCGTATTGCTTACGCGTGACGGCCTTTCCGAGTCTCACAGCGAGGGTGTTTTTGCCGGCGACGCGGTCGGTGTCGACGTCACGGTAGTTGTTGACGATGAGGATCGCAGTCGAGAGGAGCCCGATGGGGATCGACGCGATGAGGGCTTCGAGCGAAAAGCTCAGCGCCTGCACGTAATGCGTGGCGGTGACGGCGATGAGGCCGAAGAAGATGAAGACGAAGAGATCGCCCAGCCCGTTGTAACCCAGCGGGTAAGGCCCGCCGGTGTACGCGATGCCGGAGAGGATGGAGGCGATGCCGATGATCAGGATGGGCCAGCCGCCGATGCCGATGAGGTAGAGGCCGACGAGCGCGGCGGCCAGAAAGGTCAGGGCGGTGGCCCACTTCATGGCGTTGGGGGTGAGCAGCCCGGCCTGAACGGCGCGGGTGGGCCCGAGGCGGTTTTCATTGTCGGCGCCGCTTTTGGCGTCGAAGTAGTCGTTGGCGAAGTTGGTGCCGATCTGGATGAGCCCGGCGCCCACCAGGGCAGCGAGGGCCGGACCGGGCGCGAAGAGGTCTTGCCCGTAGGCCACCGCGCTCCCGACCACAACAGGGACCGCCGCCGCTGCGAGTGTCTTGGGGCGCGAGGCCAAAAGCCAGGAGTGAAGCGTGGAGGGGGAGGAGGAGGTCATGAGAGGTCTCCCTGGGAGCCGTGATCGATGTGGGTTGCGGCGTCGGCGCGGAGCGCGGCACGCAGGTCGCGGTCCACCTCGCGGTCGCTGCGCGCAACGAGCACCTGAAAGGCTGGAGCGTCGGTGTAGGCCTTCAGCGCGCTGGCCAAGTCGTCTGGCGAGGTCGCCTCGACGAGGCGCGTGGCCGAGGGCGCGCTGCGCGTGACGTCGGCGCGCGCGGAGGTGAGAAAGTGTCGGGTGTGCACGTCGGGGAAGTCGGCGATCGGGAGCTCGTCGAAGATCGCGCCGCCCTCGTTGTCCATGACGAGCACCAGCACGGGAAGATCGAGTTCTCGTGCCAGCGCCAGGGCGGAGAGATCGTGTCGGAGCGCGACGTCGCCCAGCGCGATGATGGTGGGCGCCTCAAGGCCGGCGGCGCGGCGCGCCAGGGCGACCCCGAGTCCGGTGGCGACGATGCCGTCGATGCCATTGACGCCGCGATTAAAAAAGATCTGCAGCGGGGCGCGGCGTCTGCCCATCCAGGCGTCCACGTCGCGGATGGGCATGCTGTTGGAGACCATCAACGCGCTGTGTTCCGGGAGCCGATCTCCCAGAATGCTCCAGATCTCCGGGGCGGTGAGCGGCGCATCGGGGCGTGCCAGGCGGAAGCGCTCCAGTGCGGTCTGGAGCGACGCTTCGGCGTCGGCTTCAGCTGAGCGGAAGGCGTGGAGCCAGGGGGACTCGCCGGGCGTTGCGGTCCTCTGCGTCGCGTTCAGGCGTTGATTGAAGGCGCGCAGAGTTGCAGTGGGATCAGCCTTAAGGTGCCAGCTCGCCAGCTGATCGGGATCGGAGGGGTCGGCGTCTGGCGAGAGAAGGATCGTGGTGGCGAGGGGCCAGGTTCTCACCGCCCGGGCGGCCGCCCAACCCAGGGGGGCTTTGCCGGTGCGCAGCACGAGGTCGGGTTTGCCGAGACGCGCGATCAGAGGGCTTGCGAAGATCGCGTCGCCGAAGTGCAGGGGGGCGTCGTGGAGCTCGGCGTGACGTGTCACGCCGGAGGTGGGCTCGGCGATGAGGGGCGCGCCCAGCCGCTGTGCGAGCTCGATCAGCGCGGCGGCGTAGGCGTTACCCCGGTGGTCGGCGCCGGCCAGGATGAGGGGGCGCTCCGCGTTCGCGAGCAGGCCAGCGATCGTGTCGCTCGTGGCGTCATCGAGGACGGCCTGTGTGGGCGGTGTGCGCAGGTAGGGCGTGTTGTCGGGGCGTCCCGCGACAGCGTACGGGGCGTTTGCAGCGAGCGCAGCGGGCACCGCGTCGCGGTGGCCCTCCGGAAGTGCAGTGGGCTCCAGGGGCTTTCGGAAGGGGAGGTTGAGGTGTACCGGGCCGGCGTCGGGGCCGCCTGCACGCTGGTAGGCGCGGCAGGCCAGCGCGCGCAGGTAACGCAACTTCTCCGAGGTGGGTTCGGGTTCGGCGACCTGGTGAAACCAGCGCACGTGAGTGCCGAAGAGCCGCGTCTGGTCCAGGGCCTGGGGAGCGCCGGTGTCATGGAGGTTAGGGGGGCGATCCGCAGTGAGCACGATCAGAGGCACGCCGGAGCTCGAAGCCTCGCAGAGGGCCGGATAGTAGTGGGCGGCGGCGGTGCCCGAGGTGCACACGAGCGCGACGGGTGTGCTGCTTGCGAGGCTTAACCCCAGGGCCACGAAGGCCGCCTGGCGTTCATCGATGATGGAGATGTCGTCGATGTCCGGGTGGTTGGCAAACGCCACCACGAGCGGTGTCGAGCGCGAGCCTGGGCTGATGCAGACGTGTTTCAGCCCACATCGCGCCAGCTCGTCGACCAGAGCGTATGCCCACAGCGTGTTGATGTTGGGCCAGGAGGACGGTGCGGTGTTCATGACGCGTCCTCGCTGGCGAGCGCGTTATGCAGCGCGGCGAGTTTTTGATGGGTCTCGGCCCACTCGATCTGAGGGTCGCTCTCGGCGGTGATGCCCGCGCCGGCGAAGAGCAGGGCGCGCTTGTGCTGCACAAGCCCGCAGCGCAGCGCCACGAAGATGCGTCCTTCGCCGGCAGGGGTCATCACACCGAAGGGGCCGGCGTAGAGCCCGCGATCAAAGCCTTCCTCGGCGGCGATACGTTCGCGGGCCGCCTGACGCGGTTGACCGCAGACGGCGGGCGTCGGGTGCAGGGCGTCGATGGCCTCCAGAAGCCCGAAGGATTTGGTGAGCTCGGCGCGAATCGGCGTTTCGAGGTGCGAGACGTTGGCAAGCCGTCGGATCCGCGGGGTTTCGTCACACGTGGGCCGAGCCCCGTGGCGAGCCAGGCTGGAGGTGATCATGTCGACAACGACTCGGTGCTCGTGGCGATCTTTGGCGCTGCGCAGGAGCTCCTCTTCGGCTGCGGCGCGCTCCGGGCTCTGCGGTGTGCTTCGCCCCCGGGTGGTGCCCGCGAGCGCCATCGTCTGAAGTTGGCCCCGGTGGGCGCTCACCAGCGTCTCGGGGGTGGCGCCGATGAAGGTCGGAGCGCCGGGGTGGGGGCTCAGCGCGAAGGTCGCACACGCGGAAAACTCGGCGTTGAGCGCGGTGATGAGTCGGTCGAGTGCCACAGGAGAAGAGCGCTCAACCGTCGCGCGGCGGGCGTAGACGATCTTCTCGAGGATCGAGGACGTATCGCGCGCACGTGCGACGAAGTTGGAGACGTTGGCGGTAAAGCGCGCCTCCTCGTCTTGAAGATCACGAGGCAGCCGCGGCGCGGCAGGCTCCGGGCGTTGGTCAGGACCGGGAGCGTCTCCAAGGCGTGCCAGCCACTGTGCGAGCACGGTGTGCGACTCGTCGTCTCCGTGCGCCGTCAGCGCGACGAGCTGTGAGCCGCTGCGCACAAGCACGAGCTCAGGGAGGTAGAGGGCCCGGCGCTTGAACGCGCTCCAGGTGGGGTCATCCTGTGAAGTGTATGGGGGATCGAACGCGGCATACGCGAAGAGGCGCGCATCGGCGACATCGCCCTCCATCGCATCAAACGCGCGCAAAGCCTCGTGAGCGGACGCAAACCCGCTCCCCTCGTCTGTGTCGCCGAAGACGGCCTCCCACGCGCATCCCAGGCCCACGAGTTCGTCGCCACCTTCAGCCTCGCTGAACGGAAGGCGCATATAAACGGCCCGGGTGCGTGTGCGGGCACGTTCAAAGATCTCCGCCAGGCAGAGATCGTCCCCGACAATCTGCGATGTTAGGCGCAGGCGCGCAGCGGAGCCGTCCGCGGGTTGCTGGGATGCGTGGGTGGACATCGGGTACACCGGGGCTCAATGAGCCTGGAAGAACGGGCGCGTCGGGGCGCCCTCAACCTCAGAAATGCCAGGGAAACTTCGTGTAGTCCTGCGGGCGCTTCTCCAAAAATGCATCGCGCCCCTCCTGCGCCTCTTCGGTGCCGTAGGCGAGTCGGGTGGCTTCGCCGGCGAAGAGCTGCTGGCCGACGAGCCCCTCGTCGGGGAGGTTAAAGGCGTACTTGAGCATGCGCATGGCGGTGGGGCTCTTGGAGTTGATGAGCTTGCCGTACTCGAGCGCACGCTTCTCCAGCTCGGCGTGGGGTACGACTTCGTTGACCATGCCCATCTGGAAGGCCTCGTCGGCGCTGTAATTCAGGCCCAGGAAGAAGATCTCGCGGGCGCGCTTCTGGCCGATCTGGCGGGCGAGCAGCGCGGAGCCGTAGCCGCCATCAAAGCTGGCGACGTCGGGGTCGGTTTGTTTGAAGACAGCGTGCTCTTTGCTGGCGATGGTCATGTCGCAGACCACGTGCAGGCTGTGGCCGCCGCCGACCGCCCAGCCGGGCACCACGGCGATGACCACTTTGGGCATGAAGCGGATCAGGCGCTGCACCTCCAGGATGTGCAGGCGACCGAGGCGGGCGCGGGCGACGGGGTCGTCAGCCAGCTCTCGACCGGCGTACTGGTAGCCATCTTTGCCGCGGACGGCCTGGTCGCCGCCGGAGCAGAAGGCCCAGCCGCCGTCTTTTGGCGAGGGGCCGTTTCCGGTGATGAGCACGCAGCCGACGTCGGCCGACTGACGGGCGTGCTCCAGCGCCGTGAAGAGCTCATCGACAGTCTGGGGGCGAAACGCGTTGCGGATCTCGGGCCGGTTGAAGGCCACGCGCACCGTGCCCTGGTCCACCGCGCGGTGGTAGGTGATGTCCTGAAAGTCAAAGCCCTCGACGGGGGCCCAGGCGTCGGGATCAAAGATGTCGGAGATCATGGCAACAGCTCCACTGGCAACGTCATTATGCAGATGAGGCCGAGCACGTAGATGGCGTCTCGGCGTCGTTTCGAGGGCGCGCGCAGGCGGCCCGGATCGGGGAGGGATTACCACGATCTCGGTCGTGTTCAAAACGGTTTGAACACCGTGGCATTCCCCGCGATGTGCTGCTCAGGTGAGGAAGGCGCTGCGCAGCCTGAAGGGCGCTGAGCCGCCCTCGGGTGGGGGCGGCTCAGCGTCGGGGGGCACGTGGGGATGACGTGGGTTGGCGAGTCTACCAGCTGGAGCCGGCCCCGCCGCCTCCGGACTTGCCGCCGCCGAAGGAGCCGGAGCTCTTCTTACGCCGGCTGCTGCCGGACGAACTTCCTCCGGAGGAAGAACTTCCAAAGGGCAGTGTCCTCTGAGTCGATGGCGCTATAAATGATGCATTGCCCGCGAACACGCGTCGTACTGAGGCGCATCTGGCGCTATGGTGGCTGTGATCTGGCGATTTCGACGTACGTTTTGACCTCTGAGGCACGCATGAACGCTGTCGCGCTGCGGCTGAAACCCTTCCGCACCATTGTGATGGATCTCCTGGCGTTTGCGTTCGGGTTGGGGCTGGCGCTCTACAGCGAGTGGCGCGCCGAGGAGCTGGTGTGGAGCCTCTGGCTCGCCAGCCTGCTGGTGGGGGGCGGCACGTTGTTCACGATGATCCTTCACGACGCCATCTGGCCGGAGCCGATCGAGGATTATGGGGTGCCGGGTCCGCTCTTTCGGGTGGCAAAGGCGGTGGCGATGATCGTGTTCTTCAGCATTCATTTCGGGATGTTTCACGCCATCCACGCCGTCTTCGTCTGGGCGTTCTTGCCCCTGGCCGAGGAGCCTTCGCCGCAGCTCGTGTGGGCGTATCTGCCTTCGATGCTCCCCTTTGTGCTTATGCTTGCGTTTGGCGAGCGAGAGCGGCTTTTGCACTCCGTCCGTCACTTCGAGCCTATGGCGCCTTACGCGAACGTGGTTCGCATGCATCTGCTGATCTTCTTCTTCGCGGGCGCCGCGTTCCTCGATCTCTCGCCACTGTGGATCTTCATTGTGGTCTACGTGGTGTACTTTTTCCCCTTGCAGTCGAAGGTGAAAGGTCAGGAGGGCGTGGCGAGCGAATCGGCCGAAGGTGCGAAAGTCGCAGCCACGCGTTGACGTGAAGGTAAGGGTTGAGCCCGGGTTGCCCCGATGTAAGGAGGTTATGAGATGGTGAGGGAGAAGGAAGCAGGCGCGCTTAATGAGCTGGCCGAGGAGGCCCGCACGCTGCTGCGCGACGCCCGCCACGGTGTGCTGGCGACGTTGAGCGCGGAGAACGGGTTCCCCTACGCGTCGGTGGTGGATGTGGCGGGGCTTGAGGAGGGGGACCTCCTCTTGCTGCTGAGCGATCTGGCCGAGCATACCCGAAACCTGCGCGCCGACGACCGGGTCTCGCTGGTGGTCGCTGCCACGGAAGGGAAAGGCGAAGTTCTGGAGCGGGGCCGCGCGAGCTTTCAGGGGCGCATCGAGCCTTTGGCCGACGATAAGGCGCAGGAGGCCAGGGCGCGTTATCTGGAGGTGCACCCGCAGGCGAAGGGCTACGTGGGCTTTGCCGACTTCAACTTTTACAGGTTGGGCGTAGAGCGCGTGCGTTTTATCGCGGGGTTCGGGCGGATGGGGTGGATCGATAACGAGCTGTGGCGCGACCTCACAAAACACTCGCCATCTGAGGGCAAGACAATCTCCGGCGATGACTAGCCCAAATCACCGAAGGGCCCACACTGCGCGGCCCTTCGGCGACGAGCTCACTCAGTACGACTCGAGCTCAATGGACTGAAGGCCGTGGCTCCCCGCGGCCAGGATCGTCGATCCGTTGACGGTCAACGCCTCGATCCTGCCCGCTGGCGAGGAGGCGCCAAGGGGCATGAGAATGCCGTCTGCGCTAATGTTGAAGACGCCGCTCTCGTTGGCGATTAACAAGGCGCCTTCCAGGGCTGCCATCGTGGTGATGCGTCCCAGTGGTGAGCCCGAGCGGACCAACTCCCAGGTGCTGCCGCCATCGAGGGAGCGTCGAAGCTCGCTGCCGCTCTGCGTGGTGGTCGCCAGGTAGATTCCCCCGGGCGTGCCGGCCAGCCAGACCTGGCCGATGTGCAGCGCGTCGGCGTTCAGGCCGGCGTCATCGCTGGCGGCAACCCACCGATCGTCGGCCTGGAGGAAGATGCCGCCCTGACCCACAACGATCGCCTGCACCTCGTCGGCAAAGAGCGCATAGACCGGCGGGGTGCCACGGCCCGGCGCAAGGTCGGGGAGCCCGCCGTCAGGCTGCGACCAGTCGGTGGGGCGCTCCGCAAAACGATCCGCGACGAAAAGTCCGCCCCCGTGGAGGGCGATGTCCATCTCACCGTAGAGCGTCACCGGCGCAAACCCCGCCCAGACCTCGTCGCCGATCACATGCAAGGCCGAAGCGCGGCCTTTGCCCAGCGCCACACTCTGGCCCATGCGCCACTGAGAGCCGTCATCGAAGAGGGGGACGAAGAGGTTGTCGCGGGTCAGCGTGAAGAGCGCCCCTGGCAGCGCCGCGATGCGCTCAAACTGATGTTCGTCGCTGGCGAGGTGCACCCACATCGGGTTTTCCGTCAGGTTATCTTCCGCAACGAAGAGCTCCCCATCGCCCACCACCCACGCGCCTCCCCCGGCGCTCTCAACCTCCTGAAGTGCTCGTCGAAGCGGGCTGACATTGACCATGCGATCGCTGCCAGGATCATGAGCAAAAAGTCCGGCGCCCATCGCCGCGCCCACCACCGAGCTGCCATCGCTTACGAGTTGGAAGCCGTCGACGTGCATGGGTTCAAGGTAGCTGACGTGGGCGTTGGCGGCGTCACCAGCAAGCGCCTCAAGATCGACGTGGGCTACGTAGCCCCAGGGTTCCAGCGTGCCGAAGTAGAGCCGGTCGTGGGCGATGGCGGCTTGAGCAGCGTGCTGGCCAAGCGTCGTCTCAAAGCTCGCGCCATCCTCCGAGAACCACACCCCCTCTGAGGAGGTCGCCAGATACCCCTGCGGGGTCAGGTGAAGATCGAGCCCTCCCTCAACGAGGTGCGAAGGGGTGTGCGCGGGCGTCCAGACCTCTCAGCCCAACTCGCCAGTATAAACGCCACCGTGGTAGCTGCCTTCGGTGACGAGCAGGCGGTTGCCGTCAATAATAAAGTCGCTGGCCAGCACCGGCAGGTTCTCGGCAACCGTGGTGATGCCCTCGGCGTCGAGGCGCACGATGCGTGAGGTGAAGCCGGGCGTTCGCAGGCTCAGGTAGAGCGCGTCCTCGAAGATGCGAGCCGCCAGAACATCGACGGCGTTGATGCCGTCGATCTCAATGGGCTCAAAGTACTGGCCATCGTCGGATGCGAGCACGTCGGCGCCAAAGGCGTACACTTCGCCATCATGCGCAATGACCTCTCGAATCGCAGAGACATCTCGCGAGGTGGCGACCTGCGACCAGGCGCGGCCCTCCTCGGAGTACCAGAGCGAAGCCGGGCGGTGTGCGCCGCGTTCCAGGGCGAAGTAGCCTCGGGAGGTCGACCACACGTCGGCGAAGTCGCCTCCCATTGGTCCCCGGGGAGCGCCCCAGGCGTGCGTGCTGTGGAGCACGCGCAGCGTCTGATCGGGGGATCGAGGGTCGCTCGGGTCAACGTCAGGTTGAGGGGCGGACGTGTCGGGGTCGACCTCGACATCCGGCTCGTTCATCTCCAACGAAGGCGAATCGGGAGGGCTGCCCTCGTCGTTGCCGCAACCCGCCAGCCAGCCCACGAGAATCAACGTGACGAGCAATGGCGAGGATCGGCCGGGCAGGGCGGAGCGTGGATCAAGCGTTGGGGTAAGCATCGTGGAACTCCTCGGAACGTGTCGAGTTCTTAAGGTCTTGAACAGACCGGGCCGGGAACCTCCCGACCTGCATCAAGCCTCTCAAGCCCCCTGGCGAGTTCCCACGAAAAGCCCCTGAAACGATGCGGAGCTCAGGCCGATCTATCTGAAATCCCGGACCGTGTTCTGATCGACACCGGGCGAGAGCCGCTCCCAGGTGCTGCCATCAGCGGCGAGCCGGTAGACGAACGCGTCGTAGGCGGTCGCGAAGACTGCGTCGCCGCTGGCGGCGACTTCGGCGGGGCGATGAGGGTCACCGGGGAGCGGCGGAAGCGCCTGGTGTTGGCCGTCAGGGTGGAGCATGGTCAACGTCTGGTTCGGGTGGCTCAGCACGAGGTTGTCGCCGGCGCGGGCGAAGTCCCAGGCGCCGGTGTCGCTGACCTTCTCCCAACGCCGGGAATCAGCATCGCTTCGCCAGACTTCGGCCTGACTCACCACCGCCAGGCCCTCGCCCCACGCCGCGAGGCGCGGGTTGGCGTGACCCGAGAGCTCGTCGAGTTGTTCCCAGGGGCTGGTCGGTGATTGGGCGATCTCGACGGTGCCGTACATCGTGGAGCGCACCGTGGTGGCGTGTTGAGGCAGGTAGTCGATGAGCATGTGGACCGCCTCGTGCTTCAACTCCCAATCGCCTTCAAGCCGCGATGTGGCGGGTGCCGACCAGACCTGAACATGAGGCTGCGAGCTCGTCGTCGAGGCTTCGTCGACCTGCGGCGTGTAGACCACGTAGGCCAGAAGGTGCCCCTGATGCGACGTGATGCGGGTGATTCGGCCCTGCTCCGGGACAAACTCGGGATGAAAGCGCGCCCAGGTGCCGGTTGACGCCGAACGCCGCCAGGCCCCGTGCTCTCGCGTCGCCATCAGGAGCGCATCGTCAGCTTCATAGATCGATGCAAGGTGCGCCCCGGTCTGGTGCACCATCGCTTCAGGAAGGGGAAGGTCTTCCCAGATCAGCGTCGAGGCGATAGGCGCGCGAAAGAGCCGGAGTTCATCGTCGCTACGCCCCACGGCATAGATCGCGCTGGCGTCGCTCGAGACGAAGATCTCGTGATAGCGCCCCTGAAAGGTTGTGGTGGCACGGTCGTCGCAGTCGGTTTCAGTCTCGGCGCATCGGGGATGCTGCGGTGCATCCGGCGTGGCACGGTCTGAGGAGGGAAGGGGGCGGTCCGCTACGTCGCCGCACCCGGTGCCAGGCAGGGAACAGGCCAGCGTTAGACATATCAGATGAATCCCTACAGGGTACTTGCGCTTCATGCGGTGCCTCGGCGGTCTCAGGTCATGCGGCCAGCTTATTCCTACCCCAGCGCTAGCAAAGGGCCGAGTCACACACCACTGAAGTTCGTCTGAAATCTCGCGCAATCGCCTGAAATCAGGGGTGCGGTCCTCGAATTGTTTCGGCGCGCGGCGAGGCGCCGTTGCCTGCGCATCGCCATGGCGTATGATGCGCGCTCGACGTTCAGGACGCGCTGTGGGGACCGAGAGCAGGGGCGCGCCGCAGTCACGGGAGCGGAGATGACCACGTCATCCGACACGAGCAGAGCACCACATACGATGATTCGAGCGCGTGAGACCGAAGCGCTCGTGACGATGCTGCAGGAGCCCGC
Source organism: Lujinxingia vulgaris (assembly GCF_007997005.1). Lineage (GTDB taxonomy): Bacteria > Myxococcota_A > Bradymonadia > Bradymonadales > Bradymonadaceae > Lujinxingia. Next base: position 131,671 of record NZ_VOSL01000044.1, read on the forward strand.
TGCGCGTGTGGCGGTGTACGGCCCACCCGGCGTGGGCAAGTCCCATCTTGCGGATCGTGCGGCTGAGCGCTGGGCGACCTCCACCGAGAAGACGCCCGCTCCGGTCGCATGGGTCGATGCCCGGGCGGCCCGCCCCGGCGCCTCGTTTTTCGATGCGCTCGTGCATGCGTTAGGGCTGGCACCGGTGACGGAGTTCGAGCGTGAGGGGGTTCTCCAACAAATCGCGCACGTGCTGCGGGAGCGAGGGCGGCTCTTGCTCGTCATCGACGATGCGGACCGGGTCGCCTCCGATGTGAATGCGCTTCTCCGACGGGTGTCGGACTGCGCCGAACTTCGCGTCGTGCTCACCTCGCGGGTGGTGCTTCCCGATGCGCCGGTGCAGGCGTTTCAGCTCTCACCACTGTCGCCGGAGGATGCGCGCGCCTTGTTTGTGGACGCGGCACAGCGCGCTCGCCAGGGCTACGATCCCCAGGCGGTTCCTGAGGGCGTCCTCGACGCTCTGCTCGAGCGCCTGGACCATCTCCCGCTGGCCATCGTGTTGGCGGCCGCCCGGCAGACGATCGTGTCCACCGAGGGGCTGCTGCAACGCCTGGAGAAACGCTTTCAGATCCTGCGCCCCGCTCACGGACCCGGGGAGCGCTCCCGACGCGCGCTTGGCGAGGCGATCGGCCTGTCCTGGGAGCTCCTCGACGAGGTTGAGCGGCGAGTGCTCTCCCAGTGTGCGGTCTTCGCCGGCCCCTTCGACCTGGAGGCGGCGGAAGCCATCGTGCACACCGGCGACGAGCAGGCCTGGGTCGGCGATGTGCTGCAGTCGCTTGTTCTGAAATCGCTTGTCGAGACCCGTCACGATGAAGCCCGTGGCGAGCTGAGCTTTCGCCTGCTGGAGAGCATTGCGGACTATGGCCGCGAACATGTCGACGCGCAGCTTTTGGAGGACGCGTCGGAGCGACATAGCGACTACTACGAGCGGCTCGCTACGGAGCTCGACGGCCGGGTTCGTGGCCCGCAGGGGGAGCGCGCACTTCATCGGCTCTTGATGGCCTCGACCAACCTCAGCGCGGCGGTCGATCGCCTTTGCCCTCATGCTCCCTGGCGAGCGCGGCGGCTGCTCTATGCGATGCTCCCGACCTTCGAGGTGCGGGGGCTTCTGGGGGCTTATCTGGAGCGTTTTGAGTCGATTCGTGCGCTGCACCCGGAGCTCCCGATGAGCGCGCGCGAGGCCTTGATTCGCGCGCGGATTTTGCGCACCGCCGGTCGGCTCAACAGCGCGCTGGAGGCCGTTGAGACCTCTCAATCACTCATCGCCGATCATGGCGATCACGCCGACGAGGTCGAATGCCGCCTGGAGTGCCCGTCTTCTGCCGAGGTGATACTGGAGCGGGGGCTGATCCTCGCGGACCTGGGGCAGATGCGAGAGTCCGGGGAAGCATTGCTCTCCGTCTCCGAGACGCCGGGAGAGCCATTTGTCGAACTCAACCTCGAGCATGAGCGGGGACGCTACCAGCTCAACAGCGCGCGCCTGGGGTACTTTCGCGACAAAGCCGACGCCGAAGCGATGCTCAACGAGGCGGTGCAACGCCTGCGCGTGGCCTACGAGGCCAGCCATCAACATACGCATATCTTTTATCGCGCGCGCATCAGCGTCGGATGGGCCGTCGCACTTCATGAGCAGGGCAAAACCGGCGCGGCGCTGGGTGTGCTGCGCGAGGCGATCGACGCCCAGCAGGCCCATGGCTACCGCACCAATGTGCTCAACCTGACCTACTATCAGGCCCTCCTGAACTACTACCTCGGCGACATGGACCGGGCCCTGGCGATCAGCGCCGAGCTCGACCGAGGCTGCGCTCAGATGGGGCTCGCTGTGCTGCGCGCCCGCAACGCATCCTCACGGGCAACCTATGCGATGGCGGCGGGCCGTGTGGAGGAGGCAAGCGAGCTGATCGACCATGCCATCAGCCTCTGCGACGCCCACGCGCAGGACTACAGCGCGCTCATCGCCGACAATCAGGCCGTCCTCTGCGCCTGGGAGCGCGGCGACACCGACGCGTTCCCCGCGATCAGCCAACGGGCTCTGGCGCGTGCCGAGCGCGTGGGCTCGCAGGTGCATGTGGGGATCATCTCTGCGTACCAACTCTTCTACCGTGTGTCGCAGTCGCCTGAAGATCCGAAGATCGTCGAGGCGCGCGCGCAGCTCCCGGAGTGCATCCAACCGCTGAGCCAGGCCGGCGAGCTTCGCCGCCCGTCGAGTTACCCCCGGTGGATCATGCTCGCGAATACCTGGCAGGCCTGCCTTGAGCTTCATGCCGCGGCCTGGCACCTGGAGCAGGGCGACTTCCACATGCTCTACGACGCCATGGAGAAGCTCGAGACGCTGAAGCCCCGGCTCAAAGACCCCTTTGTCACCGTCTACATGCGTCATGCCTTTCAGCTCGCCAGCGCCACTCGTCGGCGCTTCGCGCTGCCCGACGAGCGCCCCGAGCACATGCTGCGCGTCAGCGAAGGGGGCGACACGGTGCGCCTCGATGATGGGGAGCCGATCGACCTCTCCAGCCGCGCGCCCCTGCGCCGCCTGCTGCTCGCGCTCATTGAGCGTGCCCGCGCCGGAGAGCCCTCGGCCGATATGGACGCCGTAATCGCTGCCGGCTGGCCCGGCGAGCACATCGAGCCCCGCTCCGCGGCCAACCGTGTCTACAGCACGGTGCGAATGTTGCGGAATCTCGGGTTGGGAGACGTCATCGTGACCGATGATGTGGGGTATCGGGTGGCGGAGGGGGTGCTGATCGTGGAGCAGGTCAGCGATTGATTTTCTGGACGCGCGGATCCGCCGAACGCGTCTTCAGGCTTCAACGAACTCAAAACACGCAAGTTCGGGGCGGCATCCCAGGCGGATGGGCAGGGTGCTCAGGCCGATACCCCGGCTGACGTAGGTGAGGCCCGCTTCGGTCTGGTAGCTGCCGCTCACAAAGCGCCCGCTCCCCGGGGGGCGCACCGGCGCGAAGCCGAAGACGCGCACCTGGCCGCCGTGGGTGTGGCCGGCGAGCGTCAGGTCAAAGCGGGGCGCGCCCACAGGGTAGGGCTCCAGGATGCCCGGGGCGTGGGTGAGAAGGAGACGAAGGTCGCCCGCGGGCAGGTTTCGGCAGGTCTTGAGGATGTCGCCCTGACCAAAGCTCGAGTCGTCGGTGCAGGCCAGCACCACACCGCCGGGCAAGGTGAGGTGCTCGTTGACGTAGAGCTCGATGCGGTGGCGACGGTACATCTGCGCGATCGCCTCCACCCCGAACCCCGCCCGGTGCTCCCAGTTTCCCAGCGTCGCCACCACGCGCCGCCCCGTGCGCATGAGGTGGTCGCAGAGGGTGTCAAAGTCGTTAAGCTCGCTGCCCCGCTCAATGATATCGCCGGTGAGCACGATCAGGTTGGGATCAAAGCGGTCGATGGCGCGCAGCATCGACTCGTGCAGCGCGCCAAAACCCGCCATATGCACATCGGTGACCTGCACCACGCGGTAGCCGCGCAGATGCCTGGCCAGGCCCGGCACCCGCACGCGGTGACCGGTCACCTCCAGCCAGCCCGGCTCGACCAGCAGCAGGTCCGCCGCGCCCACGGTGCCTGCAGCGAGCGCCAGAGTGCCGAGTTGTTTAAGGAAGGTGCGACGAGTCAGTGGCATAAATGAAGGGCAGGGGGGGGAGGGCAGGGCGGCGCACGGAAAGGCGCCTCGAATCACGACCACGCTACGCGCGCCGCCGACGTTTGGCGAGGGAGGTGTGTCGATGAGTTGTCATAACGATGGTTATCGCGTGACTGCCCGGGGGCGCCACTTTAGTCCTTACGCTTCCATTCCCCGTCAGACTTCTCGTAGGTCGTCTTCACCGCCGACCACGCCACCTTATGGGCGCGCTCCTCCTCCTCGTACTGATCGCAAGCGCTGTTAAACGCTTTGCGATAAATCTCCTGCCCATGTTTCGGGAGGTTATCGCGCACGGATTTCGGAAGGTCTGCGTTTCGCTCGTAGGGCATCGTATTCTCCTGGTCTGAGAGTGCCGGAAACTGGCGAGTTCTATGGGCGAAAGCTAGACGCGAGAGAGGAGGTCGCAACGGTTGGGGGCGGTACGGTGAGGCCCGGTAACTATGAGTTCGGAAGGCTGAGTTGGCGATCGGGTCGGCGACATCGGCAGGTAAGCTTCTCAGGCGACGAACTCACCGCGACAGATCGGCAGGTAAGCTTCCTTCGTCGCCGATCGAGCCATCCAGATCCGGAGCTAAGCCTCCTTAGCTGGCGATCTTGAGACGTCAGTCTGGCAGGTAAGGCTTCTGAGTTGGCGATCTCGACAGCAAGATCGGGAGGTAAGCCTCCTTAGTTGGTGTTCTGGGTACGCCAGTCTGGCAGGTCAGCCGGCTTAGTCGCCGATCTCGCGACCCAGATCGCCAGGTAAGGCTCTTTAGTTGGCGTTCTCGAGACGTCAGTTTGGCAGGTAAGGCGTCTGAGTTGGCGATCTCGACAGCAAGATCGGGAGGTAAGTCTCCTGAGTGGGCGATCTCGCCAGCCAGATCGGCAGGTAAGCGCTCCGAGTCGCTTACGCCCCCACCGCCGGCGCTGCCGAACCCACCACCATCTCGGGCACCCCCGAGCATCCCTTCTTCGTGCCGGCGCGCGGCGAGTATGTGGCGATGGGGGAGCTTGAGGTCGGGACGGTGCTGCGCACCACCGACGGCAGCCTGGCCCGCGTGGTGGGCTGTGCCTGAAGCACAAAAAGCCCGACCCCCTCACAGGGATCGGGCTTTTTTACTTCAAGAGACCGCTCTTCCTTCCAGCCTCTTCGCACCACACGCTTTCACGCCCAAACCTCCCCCCACCACACGCCTTCATGCGGCAGGGGAGGGCACCAACCTTTAGTTCACCGTCGCGGTGATCTCGAACTGACCCGTGACGCCTTCGATCCACGTATCCGTCACCAGGTAGTAGGTGCCGGCTTCGGTGGCCGTAAACGTCACGCTCTCCGCGCCCTCGCCGGGCAGGTCGGAGCCGGCCTGGCAGGAGGCGCGCTCATCACCACAATCACTGATGAGGTAGAGGGCCATGTCGTTGGTCGCGTCGGCGACGTTGCTCACCGTCGCGGTCACCGTTTCACCGGCGGCCAGGGCGATGGAGAAGACGGCGTCGGCGCCGGGGGCGTCGAAGCCTGTGCAGCCTTCGTAGCCCGGGTCGAAGTGGTTGGTGTAGTTGGCGAAATCACCGACGTACGCCACGCCGCTGGTGAGCGGTACGGCGTCGGGGCAGACGTTGCCCACCGGCGGGGTGCAGGCCCCGTCCGCGCAGCCCGAGGCGCAGGTCTGGGTGATGAAGCCCGAGCCGTCGGCGGCGCAGAAGTTGAGGTTGCCGTCTTCATCGCAGAAGCCTTCGGTGGGCTGGCAGATCGCACGGTCGACGCTGATGTCGATGTCCAGCGTGCCGGTGACCTCGTCGAGCACCGAGTCGTAGGAGTCAACGATGATGTAGTAGCGACCGGCCGTGGGGACCCGGTAGCTCAGCGAGGCGTCGCTGCTGAAGCGTGCGTTGGTGCCGGCGACACACTCGTTGGCCATGGTGGCCGGGTCGGAGCAGTCGGTGGTGATCCACAGCACGCGCCAGAAGTCGGAGTTGCCGGTGGTGGCGTTGATGACGTCGTTCTTCTGGGCGTCGACGTAGTAGACCATGTCGGGGCCGTCACCCTGACGTCCGGTGCAGGCCACGCCGCTGCCCAGGTCGGAGTCGTAGTTGCGGGTGAAGTCATCCATATCCACCGTCAGCTCCAGGCCCTCGCCGGCGTCGATGGCACCCTCGCAGGTGTTGTTCGCCGGCAGGTTGCAGGCGTCGCTGGAGCAACCCAGGGGGCACTCCACGGTGTCGAAGACGCCGGTGTCGGTGCAGAACTCCAGGGTGGTCGCATCCAGGCAGACCTGCTCACCGGGAGAACACTCGGCCACATCGAAGTCAAACTCGACGATGTACATCTCCTGAAGGCTGGAGGACCCGTCGACCACCGCGTAGTAGGTGCCGCCGGTGGCCGAGAAGAACTCGGCGCGGGCGTCGGGCTCGTTGCGGTCGTTGGCGAGGCACGCCTCCATATTCTCACAGTCTTCGACGATAGAGACCTGAGGCTCGACCGTGTTGCGCGTCGAGCGAGCCCGCACACGCACGATCTGACCCGGGTCCATCTCCAGGCGGTAGACCGCGTCGCGACCCGAGGCCGAGGAGCTGCCACAGCGGTTGGAGAAGCCGCCGAAGTCATTTTCGAACTCGCTGAAGTCATCGTAGATGACCGTCGGACCGCTGATGAGCAGGGCGTCGGCGCAGGTGTCGTTGGGTTCAGCCGGACCCGCGCAGAAGTCGCGCTCGCAGCCGAACTCACAGGTGGCCTGGGTATCAAAGCCGGTACCTTGAGCGTTGCAGATGCTCACGGTGCCACCCTCACAGCGCGATTCACCCGGCAGGCAGACCTCGCCATTTTGCGCCGGCGTCACGTTGAAGGTCAGCGAGCGCGAGACGCTCGTCGAGGGGCTGGAGCGCAGCTCATCGACGACCACGTAGTAAGTCTGCGACTGGTCGGCGACAAAGGAGAGATCCCAGTTGCCAAAGGCCGCGGTGCGGCAGGTGGCGTCGACCTGACCGGTGCAGCTGTCGAGCACGTACATCAGGATGTTGTCGGCGTTGAACGACGAGGAGGTTTCGAAGTCCACGTCCAGGCGGTCGCCGGCGGTGAGCTCGATGCTGTAGACGCGGTCCGGGCCAATCGGCTCAAAACGCTCCGAGAGGTAGCAGCCCGAGTTGACGCCAAACTCAAAGGAGTTGGTAGCGCCGGCAAGCTCATGATCCACGGTCTCGCCGCTGGTCACCGGGATGGCGTCGAAGCAGAGGTTGCCCTCCGGCGGCGAGCACTGGCCGGCCACGCAGCCGGTGGCGCAGGCGTAGGAGCGCAGGATGCCGCGATCGTCGCAGTACTCAATCGAGCTTCCATCCGCCGAGCAGCTCGTCGCGCCCGGGGTGCAGGAGTTGAGCGCGGTGAGATCCACGCTCAGCTCGTAGGTGCTCGAGCTCAGGCTGGTAGCGCGGCGGTCCACCACGATGAAGACGGTCTTGTCTTCTTCGGCGATGTATTCAAAGCCGCGCGGGGTGCTGGATGTGCCCGACGAAACCCCCTGCGCGAGGCAGGTGCCGATGTCGCGGCAGTCTTCCACCAGGTAGGCCATGCCCTCGGACGCGTTGGAGGTGAAGTTCACCAGCATCACGTCGCCGGCGCGCAGGTTCACCTCGTAGAAGGTGTCCGCACCGTGGGTCTCATTGGTCGAGGAGAACTCGCAGACCCCGGTGCTCGCCGTGTTGTAGGCGCCCAGGTTGTTCTGCCCGTTGAAGTCTCCGGTGTAGACCTGGCCGGGAACCACGGTGATGGCGTCACCGCAGGTCTGGCCGGTGGGCGCTTCGCAGCGGTCGTTGACGCATTGGCCATTGCAGTCCGTAACTTCCAAGACGCCGTACTCGTTGCAGTACTCGACACCGGTGCCGTCGGGGGTGCAGCGGGTGACGCCGGTGGCGATGCAGTCGGGCTGGGTGATCTCAACCTCCAGGTTGTAGTTGGTGCTCGTCGAGGAGGACTGACGGTCGGCCACGATGTAGTAGGTGCCGTCTTCGGTGATGGGGATGAAGACGTCTTTCGCACCGGCGCGGAAGTGACCGTTAGCCAGACAGCTCTCGATCTGGCCGCACTCGCTGAGTACGTAGAAGAAGCTCGAGGTGTCGGTGGTGCTGTAGTTCACCCGCAGCACATCGCCGGCCGAGGCCTGCACCGAGTAGATGCGGTCGTAGCCGCTGGTGGCGCTGTGGTCGAAGGTGCAGGCACCGTAAGCACCGGAGCTGAAGCCGATCTCGTTGGAGAGGCCGGAGACGTTGTCGCTCACCGCCACGCCGTCACCGGGCAGCGGAATCGCGTCGAAGCAGCGGTCGCCCTTCGGGGTCTCACAGGTCAGGGCTTCGGTGCAGGCACCGTCGCACTGGTAGTCATCTTCATAGATGCCGAACTCGTTGCAGACCTGGATGTTGCCGCTCTCGGTGTTGCAGCGGCGCTCACCCTCGGAGCACTCCGCCGGGGTGACGGTGGCGTAGAGCTCTTGCGAGCCCCACTCCGAGTCATCGTCGAGGACGACGTAGACGCGGCGAGCCCGGTCGGCGACGTAGCGGACTTCTCCGCCACTTGAGGTGGAGAGCGCATCGGAGACCTGGCAGCTGTTCAGATCGAAGCAGTCCTCCAGAATCATCAGCTCCATAAAGAAGTTGGTGGCTCGGTCGACGACAACGTCGAGCACATCGCCTTCTTCGAGGTCAACGTAGCGGTAGGCCTCGCCCACGGGGTTGCTACCGGAGATCGAGCAGGCACCCGAATCACTGTCGCCGGAGTCGAGCCAGTTAACCGACCCCTGAGTCAGGGTCGTGATCTGGTCGAGTTCCAGGGGCAGGGCGTCCTGGCAGCTCTGACCGTTGGGGGTCTCACAACGCCCGGCGGAGCAGGAGCCACTGTTGCAGGCGTAGGTCTCAAAGAAGTTGAACTCGTTGCAGATTTGAAGCGAGGTGCCATCACCGCTGCAGCGCTGCTGACCCGGGGTGCATTCCGGAGTCTGGTAGTCGGCGGTGAGGGTGAACTCACGCTCGTCGATCACCGCGCCGGTCTTGTCGACCACCACGTAAACGGTGCGGTCGCGGTCGGCCACAAAGGTCGTGGTGCTCTCGCGGTCGTTGCGAGCAAGAGCGATGCAGGAGTTGGCCTCGCCACACTCACCCAGGATGTAGACGTAGGCGCCGAAGACCGGGGTATCGAGCTCCACGGTCAGGGCCTGACCGGCGGGCACGAAGATGCTGTAGATGGTCTCCGGGCCAGCGAAGGTGTTGGCGAACTCGCAGCTTCCGGCTTCGCCTTCGGCGGGCTCAATCTGGTTGGTGCCCATGAAGGTGCCCGTAGTGGGCTGGCCGGTGACAAGCGGGATGGCGTCGAAGCAGGCATCACCCACCGGCTGGTCGCAGGCGCCGTTGGAGCAGGTGCCCTCGCAGGGGTAGATATCAAAGACGCCCTCATCGTTGCAGCGCCCCAGGGTGCGGCCGTCGGCAAGGCACTGCGAGGTGCCCGGCGAACAGCCCGGGGTCTGGGTAGCGACATCGAGGAGGTAATAACCGCTGGAGGCGTCATCGGCGCGGGAGACGACCACGTAGACCGTCTCGTCCTGGTCGGCCAGGTAGCTGACCTCGGGGCTGTAGCCCGTGGCCGAGAGCGCTTCGCACGCCGCAGATCCCTGACCGCACTCGCCAGTGATGTACATGAAGAAGTCGTCGGCACGGCTGCGCAGCTTCGCCGTCAGCAGCTCGCCCTGGCGAACGTCGACAGCGTGCACGCGAGTGATCCAGTCGCCGTAGTCTTCGGCTTCGCCAACGAGTGAGGTGAAGTCGCACTGGCCCTGCGCCGCGAGGTCAAGGGGCACCGACGCGGTTCCGTTGAAGTCGCCGCGGTAGGTCTGACCGGCGGTCAGCATCACCGCATCTTCGCAGATGCGCGCGTCAGGGGTGCCGCAGCGATCGTTCGCGCAGCCGTCGGTGCAGCGGTAGGCGTTGTAGTCGCCGTTGCTGTCGCAGACCGCCAGCGTCTCGCCATCTGCCATGCAGTAGGCGTCGCCCGTGGTGCAGCCGGTGCCGGTCGGGGTGATGCCGAAGTAGACCTCAAAATCGCTGGTGGAGCTAATGGACGTATCCAGCACCACAAAGACCGTCTCGTCCTGCTCGGCTTTATACGTCAGGTTCTGGTTGAGCGAGGTAAATGCGCCGGCGTTGCTCGCCAGACAGGAGTTGAGCTCGCCACAGGTGCTCTGCACGTAAAGGTAGTGCGAACCGCCGGAGCTTTGGACATCGAGCTTGTCACCGGCGCTCAGGCGCACTTCGTAGAACGCGTCAGGACCGCTGGTCGCCAGGGACGAGGTCACTTCGTCGAAGCAGCCTTCGGGAGCGTCGCGCAAACGCTCTTCGGTGGCGTTCTCGAGCTGCGCGAAGCTGTTGGTGAAGGTGCTGGTTTCGGTCACAAGTTGAGCCGTGTTGCAGGAGTTGGCCGGGGCTCTGGAGCAGACGCCATCGGTGCAGCCGGTGGGGCAGTCGTAGCTCTCCCAGTAGCCGGCGGCGGTGCAGACCTCGGCGGTGACGCTGTCCATGCACCGACGCTCGCCACGGGTGCAGGTCACGTCGACCACCTTGAAGTTGAGGACGTAGCCTTCGGAGGCACTCGTGCGCTGGTTGTAGCGTGACGCCACGACGTAGACCGTCTCATCCTGCTCGGCGAAGTGCACCAGGCTGGGGTTTTCGCCGCGTACGGAATTGTCCACGCAGCTCTCGGCCGCGCCGCACTCGGTGAGGATGTAGTAGACGCCGCTGAAGGAGTTGTTCACACCGGCGACCTCCAGGGCCTGACCGGCTTCGAGGTCCACCGAGTAGATGGCGTCAGGGCCCAGCACGGGGTCGCCGGCGTAGAAGGTGTCGTCGGCGTTGGAGAAGTCACAGGCGCCGAGCACTTCACCCGGAATCTCCAGGGTGTTGGTTCGGCCGTTGAAGGAGCCGGCAAAGACGTCACCGTCGGCGGCCGGGATGGCGTCGAAGCAGGCATCGCCGCGCGGCGAGTTGCAGGTCGAGCCGGTGCAGCCCCCGACGCAGGCGAAGTTGGCCGGGGCGCCTTCGGGGCCGCAGTAGGCCAGGGTGTCGGCGTCGGCGCAGCCCAGTAGCTCGCCGGGGGTGCAGGTGGGCAGGGCGACGGTGGCTTCCAGGTTAAAGAGCCCTTCTTCGCCCGACTGCGAGTCGACGATGATGAAGTAGCGGCCGTCCTGAGGCGCGGTCAGCTGAACGAACTCTTCGGCGGCCACGCCGGAGTCGCTGCCCGCGAGGCAACGCTCGGCGGCGCGGCTGCAGTCGGTGGTGATCCACAGCGAGGCGTCGAACTCGGTGTTGAGACGCGCGGTGATTACGTCGCCGGCGGAGGCGTCGACGAAGAAGGTCGCGTCACCCCCGGTGGCCCGGCGGCCGGTGCAGCCGGTGGGGTTGGCGCTGTCGTCCGGGTCGAGGTCGTTGGTGTAGTCCAGAATCTCGCCCTCAAAGCTGCCGCCCTCATTGAGAATATCGATGGCGTTGCGGCAAACCTGGTTGGTGCCCAGGTTGCAGGCGGGACCACGTTCTTCCGGATCGGTCTCGGTAGCTTCCTTGAGGACGGCGTCTGGATTGCACCCGAAGTTGCACTCGCGCACGGTTTCCAACTCAATTCCCGCAGCGTTGCAGCGCACAAAGGCATCGCCGTCACAAGCGGTTTCTTCGGGCGTACACACAACCTCACCCGAGGTGATGTGAATCTCCGAGTCACCGGTCGGCGTCGTCGACGACGACGCGACGACCAGCAGGTTCTGAATGCCGGTCGTCTCGTTGGTGTAGACGAGTTCTTGCTCAAATCGCCCGTCGAGAAGTTCCGTCGCGTCAACCTGAGCGGCGAGGCAGCTCAGGTCGGCGTCGGCGCAATCTTCGACGACGAGCAGGGCGGCGTGGTCGCTGTTGCTGATGAGGTTGGCCTGCAGGGCGTGGCCGGCGGGGAGGTTCACCGAGTAGACGACCTCGGGGCCAAAGGTGCGCGAGCTCTGCGCGACGCTGAGGCAGCTCTCGCCGGCTTCGACGTCGCCGCCGTCCAGGCTGACTTCGTCTTCGTAGTTGGCCCAGTCAATGATGCCGCTGAAGCCGGCGGAGGCGTCGATGGGGTTGAGGCAGGTGTCGCCGTCGGGGCGCTCGCACAGCCCGCTCTCGGCCACGCAGCCGTCGAGGCAGGTCTCTTCTTCAAAGCCGGTGCCCTGGGCGTTGCACACCCGGGAGGTGCCCTCGTCGAGGCAGACGGCCGCGCCCGGGGAGCAGATCAGCGGGTCGATGCTCAGGTCGATGTTGAAGCCGCCGCCGGTGTTGTTGGCCGGTCCCTTGACCACCGCGAAGTAGGTGCCCGGGGCGAGCGTCTGGCGGATGCGCTGGATGACACCGGCGCCGGGGGTGAACTGGCAGGCCTGCTCACTGAACGCGGACTCGCAGGTGGTGCGAAGCGAGAGGGTCAGCTCGACCATCGAGGAGGGGCGGAGGTTGAGCTCAACGCGGCTGCGCTCCTCGACCTCAAAAGTGAAGATACGCTCGCCAGCGGTGCTGCCGTCCTCGGCGCAGGTGGGCTGGATCTGGAAGCTGGTGCTGTCGGAGGTGTCGCCGCTGGCGGTGTCGCCGTCTTCGAGCAGGACGGCGGCCGCGCAGACGTTGGCGACGGCTTCGGGCACCACGTCGGCAAAAATCTCGTAGCGCACGCCCGGGTCGCGCACCTCACCGGCGTCACGAACTTCGATGCGGTGCACGCCCATCTGGGCGGCGTTGCGCAGGCGGGCGAAGGAGGCCACGCCCACCTCATTGGTGGTCTGGCGGCTGAGCTCGGCGCCGTCGACGCCGAAGATGGCGACTTCGAGCTGGCCCAGGCCGCGATCTTCGGAGGCGGTGCGCACGTCCACCACGAGCGTGCCGCGCACAAGGCCGCGCCCCAGGGTGTTGAAGGTGAAGACGTCGACATCGGCCGCGCAGATGCCCGCGGCGGTCACGCCCTCTTCGGCCTGAGCCAGGTCGGTGGCGCTCTCGGCGTCGTCGTTGGGTTCAAGGGCGTCGGGCACACAGGCCACCGGGTCGACGCAGATGCCGCCCTGGCAGGCGCGGTCGCCGGCGCAGTCAAAGGCGCTGGAGCAGCCGGCGGGGTTCTCTTCGCAGCTCACGCTCAGCGCGTCGGCGTCGTAATCGCAGATCTGGTTGCCTTCGCAGGGCGCGCAGGCGTCGGCCTCGGGCTGGCAGCTGCCCGCCACGCAGAAGGAGCCATCGGTGCAGTCGTCGGCTTCCGCGCAGACTTCCGGGTCGACGCATTGGCCGCTGGCGGGGTCACAGACGCCGCGGGCACATTCGTCGTTTTCGTCGCAGAGGTTGGCCTGGCAGGTGTTGTCTTCGGCGCAGAAGAACCCGTCGGCGCAGTTCTGATCGGAGCCCTCGCAGTTCTCGGCGTTGACGCAGGCGCGCTCTTCCACCGAGCAGACCCCGCGCCCTTCGTCACAGGCGAGCTCTTCGCAGAAGGCTTCTTCGGTGACGCAGAGGTTTTCGGCGCAGACAAAGCCGTCGAGGCAGTCTTCGTCCTGGGTGGAGATGGCGCAGGCCGGGGCGTTTTCGCAGCGGCCGGTGGCCTCGGAGCATTGTCCGCGATCGCAGGTCACGTCCTCGCAGCTGGCTTCCTGGCAGACGCCTTCGTCGCCACAGAAAAAGCCATCGACGCAGTCCTCGTCGATGGCACATTCGCCGGCGTTGACGCACTCACCGGCCTCGCAGACGCCACGCTCACAGGTGACGTCTTCACAGAGGTTTGTCACCTGGGGGTCGTCGTCGGGGCCGCAGGCTGCGGCAAAAAGCGTGAAGCTGCTCAGCATCACGAGCGTGAACCACCGGCGCAGATTCTGCGCGTCCGGGGTCCAGTTCCGAAGGGGGGGCCGCTGCATGTTGACTCCTCACGTAAAGGGTGCGCCTGTGACCACAAATCGCCGAGCAGGGGGAAGCCTGCTCGCCAGAGAACCTGTGAAACACTTAACTTTCGCTATGTTAGCGGGAATACGTCGCGTCGAATACGATGAGGAAATTGAATATCCATGTCAAGGGGATTGCAGTATTGACGTATTTTTACAGGAATAACGTAACGCGATCCCGCCGATCCCACCGTAGTACGCAGCGAAAGTGCGCTCGGGCGCGAGGTCGGGGAAGGGGGTGATGTGATGTTTTGTAAAGAAGCGCTGGAAAAAAATTGCGCCGGCGATCCCTCGCCGGCGCATCGGAGCGCATAAAACGCATCGCGTCCCAGGCGTCGTGAGAGCCTTAGAAGAAGGACACCTCCAGCTCAAAGCGTCCGGCGGTCTCGGCGTCGTAGCTGTCGACCACCAGGATATACGTGCCGCTCTCCGGGGCGGTGAAGCTCAGCGTCTCATCGACCCCGCCAAAGGCATCCTGGCCGGCGAGGCAGCTTTCGGCGTCGCCGCATTGGTCGAGCACATAGAGGGCAAGGTCGGCCTGAGCGCCCTCGATGTTGCGGGCGACGGCGTCGACGCCCTCGCCGGCCTGAAGCGTCAGCTCGAAGAGGGCCTCCGGGCCCGGGGTGTCGAATCCGGTGCAGCTGGGGTAGGCCAGGTTGAGGGTGTTGGTGAGGGTGGCCAGATCGCCGGTGGTGGTGCCGGAGGAGGAGAGCGTGATCCGATCATCGCAGATGTCGCCGCGCGGGGAGGTGCAGGCGCCCTCGACGCAGCCCCCCTCGCAGGCGTAGTCGACAAAGCCGCTGCGCTCGTCGTTGCAGACGCCCAGGGTCTGTGCGTCGACGCAGGCGGTCTCACCGGCCTGGCACTGAGGGCTCTCCACCCAGATGTCCACGCTGAACTCGCCAGTGGCAGCCGGAGCGCCGGCGTCGGCGTAGATGTAGTAGCGGCCAGCTTCGCGCGCCAGGAACTCGATGATCTGGACCTCTCCGGCGGCCGAGCCGCGCACGCCGGCAACACACTCACCGCCGGCGTCGCCTTCGATCGCGCAGCCCTGGCTGATCCACAGCGAGCGGTCCGCCTGATCGGAGAGCATCGCCACGATGATGCGCTCATAGGCCTGAGCGTCGACCGAGAAGACCGCCTCCGGTCCGAGCTCTTCGCTGCCGGTGCAGCTCGAAGCGGCTTGCGGCGAGTAGAGGGGGGTGTAGGCACCCAGGTCCGCCACGAAGCCGATGCCCTCTGTGGCGTCGATGGCCTCGGCGCAGCTGTCGTTGGGAGGCGGCTGGCAGGCGCCCGACGCGCAGCCGAAGTAGCAGGATTGCTCCTCATAGCGCCCCAGACCATCGCAGACTTGGAGGGTGTCGCCGTCTTCGCAGACGTTCTGGCCGGGCACGCACTCGGCCTGACCGATCTCAAAATCCAGGGTGTAGAACACCGACGCATAGAAGGTCGTATCGACGCCCACGTAGACGGTGCGCGCGCTGTCGGCGGCGTACTCGACCACGTTCTGGGTGCCCATACCGCTGGCCGACTGGCAGGAGGCCTCGGCGTCGGCGCAGTCTTCAAAGAGGTAGAGCATCGCCGAGCCGCTGGTCACGTTCATCGACGCTCTCAAAACCTCACCGGCCTCCAGGGGCACCGCGTAAAACGCGTCGTTGCCGTAGCTGTTGATGCCGGTGCAGCTCGACGAGGGCAGGGTGAGTGCGTCGCTAAAGCGGGTGAGCGTGTCGCTGACGCGCTGGGACTGATCGATGACCATCGCCACATCGCAGCTGTCATTGAGCTCCTCGATGGGCGGTGAGGCGCAGCGCCCGCGGTCGCAGCCGTACTCACAGGTCACCAGCGCGTCGATCTGGGTGCCGCGATCGTTGCAAAAGGCCAGGGTCTGGCCGTCCGGCTGGCAGTAGGGCTGGCCCGGCTGGCAGATGCCCCCGCCGCTGACAATGCTGGTGCGCAGCGTGAACGCGCCGCTCGACCAGGTGTAGGGCGTGTCGACGACCAGGTGGTAGGTGCCGCTCTCGGGGATGGTAAACGACTCGCGGGAGGTGCGGGTGCGACCGACCACACACGCCTCATCGACCGACTGCTGGCAGTCGCCGAGCAGATAGAGGCTCAGGTTGCTCACCGGGCTGACCACGCTGGCCTCCAGGATGTCGCCGGCGTTTAAGTCCAGCGCAAACACCGCATCTCGCCCCGCGCCGCCGGTGGCCTGCGCGTAGAGGCAGTCCGCGTCGCGCGGGTCGATCTGCGCGCTGAAGTCGATGAACTCCCCGGAGAACTCATCGCCCGGGTTGAGCGCGATGGCGTCGAGGCAGATATCGCCCGAGGGGACCTCGCAAAAACCGCCCAGGCAAGGTCCCGTGCAGTCAAAGGACTCCCAGACACCGTACGCGTTGCAGACCTCCACCGAGCCCGCATCGGCGCTGCACTGTCGCGCACCGTAGGTGCAGCCGGGGACCTCGGTGCTGATGGTCAGCTCGTAGGTCGCGCTGCTCGACCAGCTGCTGGTGGTGTCGACCACGAGCACCGCCTCCATGGCTTCGGGAGCCACGAAGAAGAGCTCGTTGTCGCGGGGGTTGGGCTCGGCGAAGAGGCAGCTCTCGATCTGGCCGCAGCTCTCCAGCAGGTAGAGCAGGGCGGAGGCGTTGGTCGTGGTCATCTTCGCGCGCAACACCTCACCGGCCTGCAACGAGACGCGGTAGTAGGTGTCGCGACCGCGCGGGGGGCGGCTCTCGAAGTCGCAGAGGCCCACCTGACTCTCCGGGGTGCTGATGTCGACGGTGCCGGCCCAGCCGCCGCTGAAGGTGCCGCCGGCGGTGGCGTCGATCATATCGATGCAGCGGTCGCCGGTGGGATTGACGCACGCGCCATCCACACAGCCTCCGTCGCAGCCGATGTAATCGTAGACGCCCAGCGCGTTGCAGATGGCGAGGTTCTGGTCGTTGTCGGCGCAGGTGGTGGAGCCGGGCTGGCAGCTGCCCGGCGACTGCACGTCGACCGCCAGGGTGTAGTCGGCGGTGGTGCTGGCAAATCGGCTGTCGACGACCAGCGTGTAGGTGCCGCTCTCCGGGGCCTGGAAGTAGAGGGTGCCCGGCCCGGCGTCGGCCAGCTTGTTCAGGCAGGTTGAGGCGTCGTAGCAGTCGTCGAGCACATAGAGCAGCGCGCTGGTCAGGGTGGTGCTGAGCTCGGCGCGCAACACCTCGCCAGCGCTCAGCGAGACGGTGTAGACCCCCTCGGGGCCCGCGCCGGAGTTAAAGCCGAAGTCGCATTGGCCCACCTCTCCGGTGCCCGGCGTGATGGCGGATGTTCCGGCCAAGGAGGCGCTGACCACCTGGCCACTCGTCAGGGCGATGGCCTCCGCGCAGCTTGCGCCATCGGGGGCGGTGCAGCGCGCGTCGGCGCAGCCCCCCGAGCAGGGGTAGCTCTCCCAGAGGCCATTGGCCCCGCAGCGCTCCAGCGCGCTGGCGTCCGCCGAGCATTGCTCCTGACCCGGGGTGCATTGCGGGTCGAGCACCTCGACCTCAAGACCAAAGGTCAGCGTGGTGGAGGAGGTGGAGGTGCGGTCGACCACCAAAAAGTAGCGCCCGGCGTTGGGAGCCACAAACTCCAGGTCGGGGTTTGAGCCGCTCTCAAAGCGCAGGCACGCGTTGGCGCCGCGGTCGCAGCTCTCCAGGATCGCGAGGGTCTCGCCAAAGGCCGACGACGTAAGCGAAGCCCGAAGCACCTGGGAGGCCTCCAGATCGATGGCGTAGATCGTATCGACGCCGGAGGTCCCGCCGGTCCCGACGTCGCACTGGCCGGCCTGCTCTTCGGGCGGATCGATGTGGTTGGTGCCCGAGAAGTCGCCGCTGAGCGTGGTGTTGGCGCCGATCAGGATCGCGTCCTGGCAGATATCGCCACCGGGCACCGTGCAGGCGCCCTCGGAGCAGCCGCTCTCACAGGGGATGGCCCGCAGGCGCCGCTCCTGCGCGTCGCAGTAGGCGAGCACGTCGTCGCCTACGCACACCGGGGCGCCGATGGCGCAGGGGCCGGTTTCCAAGGTGTAATAGAAGGTGAAGGGGGCGCTCCCACTCGGGAAGGTGGAGGTGCGGTCGAGCGCCATCACGATCGTCTCGTCCTGCTCCGCCGTCAGCCGCAGCTCGCCGCGGCGGCCGTTGGTCTGGCTGCGGGCGCGGCAGCCGGCCGGGCTGCGGCAGTCATCGAGCACGTAAAGGGTGGCGTCGGCTGCCGGGCTCTCGAAGTAAGCGGTCAGGGTCTGGCCGGCGCGTAAGCTTAACTCCCAGAAACGATCGGCCCCCGGGGTTGCCCGGCTGTACCCACCTCCGATGCAGGCGGCGGGTGGATCGTTGCCGAGATCGAAGTCGCTCTCGCCAACAAGATCGCCGGTGGCGACCTCCCCGTCGGTCAGGGGCACCGGCTCCCAGCACGAGGTCCCGGTGGGGAAGGTGCAGGCGCTCTCCGCACATCCCACCCCGCAGCGGTACTCGTCGTAGGTGCCGTACGGGTTGCAGTAGGCCAGCGTCGCCCCATCCGGGCGGCAGGTCTGGGTGCCAGGCGTACACACCTGGGGCTCCACACTTACTGAGAGGTCAAAGTTCTGTGTCAGGGGGCTTGCCACCGTGCGGTCGACCACCAGGTAGACGCGTTCGGCCTCCTCGGCGACGTGATACAAGAAGTCATCGGCTGCGGACGCCGCGCTCACGCAGCTCGAGGTGCCGGCGCAACCGTCGACCAGGTAGAGCAGGGCGGTGGTGGCGGTGGTGTCGAGTTCGGCCCGAAGCACGTCGCCGGCCTGCAGATCAACGGCGTAGAGCGTGTCGACGCCCACCGCCTCTCCGGCCACCTCGTCACAACCCTCGGTGGGGTTGAGGCTGTCGCTTCCCACCCAGGTGCCGGTGGCCGACTCGCCATCGCTGAGCACGATCGCGTCCTGGCAGATGTCCCCGCGGGGCTCAGCGCAGGCGCCATCCACACAGCCCCCCTCGCAGCGGTAGGGCTCATAGAAGTTGGACGGGTCGCAGACCCCCAGCGTGGCGTCGTCGATGCAGGCCACCGCGCCCATCGCGCAACCCGGCGTTTGCAAGGAGGTCGTCAGCTCAAACTCCGAGGAGCTCGGCGCGCCGATCACCCGGTCGACGACCACGAAGACGCGCTCATCGCTGCTGCCGGCCACATACGAGAGCGTGTGGTCGCGGCCCTGACCGCTGCCGTCCTGGCAGCTGGCGGCGACCTCGCAGTTGGTCATCAGGTAGGCCAGGGTAAACGCGTTCTCCGAGGCGATCTCGACGTCCAGACGCTGCCCGGCGGGCACGTCGACCGCGAAGATCGTCTCGGGGCCGGCCCCCGACGCGTCGAGCTGGCAGCTGCCCACCGCGTCGGTGCCCAGATCCAGCGCGTTGATGCCGCGGAAGTCGCCCGTGACCTGCTCGCCAACGTCGATCACGCGGGCGTCGGCGCAGATATCGCCGGAAGGCTCAGCGCACGCGCCCTGGTCGCAGCCGCCCACGCAGGCGTAGGTCTGGGGCTGGCCAAACGCGTCGCAGAAGCCGAGCTCGGTGGGGCTGACGCAGCCCAAAAGCTCGCCAGGGGCGCAGCTCGGAGAGCGCACCGTTGCGCTCAAGGTGAACGCGCCGGCGGCCGCCCCTTGCTGCGCGCCAACACGCACGAAGTAGCGGCCGGAGCTCGGTGCGACAAAGCGCAGCTCCTGCTCCCCGGGTATCGCGTTGAGCTGGGAGGCGGCGCAGCTCCCGGCGAAATCATCGCAGCGCGTGGCCACCTCGATCGCCGCTTCAAACTGCGCGTCGAGGTGCAGGTCGAGCACCTGCTCGGACTGTAAATCGGCATAGAAGAGCGCGCCGGGGCCTTCGAGCCCGACGTCACAGCCCGGCGCGCCCACACTGGAGGCGTAGTCGTCGATCAACGCCTCAAAGATCGAGCCGTCGCGAAGCGCCACGGCCCCCTTGCATACGTCGTTCTGCATCGGCGCGCAGCGGGTCAGCTCGTCGGGAAGGGTGGCTTCCTGGCAGCCGAAGGGGCAGCTGCGCTCGGTCAGATACGCCACGCCCGAGGGGCTGCAGACCTGCAGGCTGTCGCCGTCGCAGCGGGTCGCGCCCGGCTCGCAGATCACGTTGCCGGCGAGGATGCGCAGCGGGGCCTCTTCGGCGATCTGGGCCTCACCGCTGTCGGCGACCACAAAGACGGTGCGCTCCACCGCGGAGCGGTTGACGTAGACGACGCTCTGCTCAAAGCGCCCGTTGAGCTCGGCCTGGCGGCTATCCGCCCCGGCCAGGCAGCTTGCGGCGGGCTGCTGGCAGTTCTCCATCACGTAGAGCGAGGTATTGGCGACGTTGCTGCTGAGCCACGCCTCCACGGCCTGCCCGGGGCCGAGCGTGACGCGGTAGACCGAGTCCGCCTCGGAGGTCGAGCGGGACGCGGCGTTATCCGGCAGGCAGCTCGCTGCGCCCGGATCGTAGTCTGGCGAGACATCGCGCCAGCTCACCGCCCCCTCAAAGCCGCCGGTGGCGTCGATGGCCGCCGAGCAGCGGTCGCCCTCGCGGACCTCACAGGCGCCGGTCTGGGCGGAGCAGCCCTGCTCGCAGCTCTGCGGCGCGAAGGCGGTGCCGTCTTCCAGGCAGACCTCCGCCTGATCATCGCCCACGCAACGGCTCTGGCCCGGGGTGCAGCGCAGCTCCTCGATGGATAGAGTCAGGTCGTAGGCGCCGCGCTCGGTGGCCGTCTCCCCCTGGACAATGGCGTGGTAGACCCCTTCGCGCAGGGTCATTTCCAGCGTCTCACCGGCCACGACCTCCTCCGCCAGCGCACACGCCAGCGCTCCGTCCGGGCGATCGCACCCCTCTCGCAGCACCAGGCCCAGCGCGGCGCTCGAGTTCGAGCGCAGGCTCAACACCACGCGCCCCGGACGCTCCAGCACAAAGCGGTACGCCCGGGCCGGCGAGCTTGCGTCGAGGCACTCGCCGGCCTCGATGCCCTGAGGGGCGTCGGTGGTGTCGCCGGGGTGGATGCCTGGCTCAATCGTCTCGGCCTCGGCGCAGAACGCCGCGGTGTTCTCTTCGACAAAGCGCCCGTAAAGGCTGTAGCGAAGCCCGGAGGCCGGCGCGCTTTCGGCCTGACGGACCTCCAGGCTGTAGACTCCCAGCTCAAAGGCGCGCACGTCTTTCTCCAGCCGCACCACACCCTGATCGTCGCTCTGCGCGCGGGTGACTTCGTCGCCATTCGGATCAAGCAGACGCACGTCGAGGCGGCCCGCGCCCAGGTCTTCTGCAACGAGTCGAAGCTCAAAGATCGCCACGCCGCGGATCAGCCCCTGGCCCTGCACATTGTAGGTGAAGCGGTCCACATCGCCCGCGCAGACCGACGCCCGCACCTCGCCACCATCAGACTGCGCGCTCTTCAGATCGGTGGCCTCGTCGGTGCCGTCGTTGGGCTCATAGCCGTCCTGAAGGCAGCTCAACGTCTCAACCGGCGCGCACCGCCCGGCGCGGCAAACCCGCCCGTCGAGGCAGTCCACCGAGCGCTCGCAGCCGAGCACGTTCTCACGGCAGATCAGCGCGTTGGTGGCCCCGTCCACATCACAGCTCTGGTTGCCCGCGCACCCCCGGCAGGCGTCTTCGGGTGCCTCGCAGCTGCCCTCGACGCACCAGAGCCCGTCGAGGCACTCCGACTGCGCCTGGCACGCCTCTGCGCTGACGCACTCCCCGGAGGCCGG
This sequence comes from Lujinxingia vulgaris, assembly GCF_007997005.1. Classification (GTDB taxonomy): domain Bacteria; phylum Myxococcota_A; class Bradymonadia; order Bradymonadales; family Bradymonadaceae; genus Lujinxingia. Next base: position 153,011 of record NZ_VOSL01000044.1, read on the forward strand.
ATCGCAGACGCCCCGGGCACACGTGATGCCATCGTCGTCGCAGACGTTGGGCTGACAGCTGGCGTCGTCGGCGCAGTAAAACCCGGCCAGGCAGCGGGCGTCATCCCCGTCGCAGCGCTCGGCGTTGACACAGGCGCGCTCGTCGATCGCGCAGGTGCCGCGCTCACAGCCCAGCCCGGCGCAGAAATCCGCCTCGCTCACGCAGCTCCCCTCCACGCAGAGGTGCGCCTCCAGGCAGGCCGTCTCCTGAGTCAGCGAGCTGCACGCCACGTCGTTGACGCACTGGCCGCTCTCGGGGTCGCAGATGCCCCGCGCGCAGCTGACGCCTTCGCAGAGGCCGGCCTCCGCGTCGGTGCAGGCGCCATCGATGCAGTTGAACCCCTCCAGGCAGTCCTGAGGCTGCTCGCAGACCGGCGCGTTGTCGCAGACGTTCTCCGAGGTGCAGGCGCCCCGCTCACAGGGCGCGCTCTCGCTGCACTCCAGCTGCGGCTCGTCGCCTCCACAGCTCACCAGAAACACCCACACACTCAAGAACACGAGAAGACGGCAGACACGCATGGCACAGGCCTTTGAAGCGACGGGCAGGGCGCCCAAATCATCGACGTAAGAAACGCTACCACCGTCGCGAAAAGGCGCTCTGCGGTCAAGGTAGGGCTGACCGGTCGGTCATCGTCGATCGCGTCCCATGTCTGCATGAGGGGGGGGCATCGTGCCACATCGGGCTCACCCGGGTCCGGATCGATGCCGGATGCCCTTCAGCGGGCCAAAAGCGCGCTGGAAGCGATGGCATGTTGCAAAACACCACGCTCAGGTGGGTGGCGAGGGCATCGACTATGACAACATGTCACGCTCAGGTGGGGGGCGATGCGATGCACTGTTGCAAATTACCACGCTGAGGTGGGGGGGGCAGGGCATCGACTGTGCCACGTTGTCGCGTTTTAGGAGATTCGAGGCGATGCTCGATGCGCTCAGTCGGTGTCGGAGTTGCCCGGGGAGTCTGGCGTATCGGCCAGGTCTGCCGAGTCGGCAGTTTCGGCCAGGTCTGCCAGGTCTGCCGAGTCGGCAGTTTCGGCCGAGTCGGACGTATCGCCGTCGGCCTGCGCCTGATCCGCCCGGCCCGGCGCGTTGGCTCCGGGGGCCTCAGCTCCGGTCGCCTCAGGGGCGGCGACCCGCACGTCCTCGGCGGTCAGTGACTCCACAAAGGCGGTCGTCCCGGTGCCGATGACATCCTTAAACGAGAGCAGCGCCACGAGCATCAGCGTGAGCACGGCGATCTGAACCGCGGCGGCGCGCCAGTTGGGCGCACGCCTTCGAGGGCGTCGGTAACGAGGCATAGCGAGAACCGGGGTAGATCTTTCAGGGGGTGAGCACGCGGTCGGGGCAGCGCTCGTCGGCGCGCCGCAGGCCGCGGATATGCATCTCCAGGCGAGTGCGCCCGCGGAAGGTGGCAAAGCGGGGAACGAAGGCTACGGCGACCGGCACATTGAGCAGCGCGGCCTCCTCTGCCATAGAGAACCCGATGCCGTCGAGGGCATTTCCGCCGCCCCGAAACTTCGCCTTGAGGTGGTTGTTGCCCACCACCCGCACATGCGAGGCCTGACTCTGGCGGCAGAGCAACACAGGCTCCCGATTTCCCGTACCGAAGGGCCCCAGGCGCCTCAAATCTCGCCCGAAACGATCGTCGAGCTCACCCAGGCAGACCTCGCAGTCGATCGTGAGCTTGCGCTGCGGCAGCACGCGACCTTCCAGCCCCCGGCAGAGCCCTTCATCGAGGCGCTCGCGCAGCGCCTCAACGTTTTTCTCCAGCAGCGAGAGGCCCGCCGCGGCCGTATGCCCTCCGAAGGTCTCCAGCAGATCGGTGGAGAAGCGAAGCACCTCGATGACGTTGATGCCCTCGATGCTGCGCACGCTCCCTTTGCCCACACCCTCCTCATCGATACCCACCATGGCCACCGGGCGGTGAAAACGCTCCACGAGCCGGCTGGCGACGATGCCCAGTACGCCGCGATGCCAGCCGCGACCGGCCACCACCAGCATCTGGCGACCCAGGGCCACCTCCCGCTCGGCCTGGGGGATGGCCAGCTCCAGAAGCTCCCGCTCCAGCCCCTGGCGAGCCTTGTTCTGGGCTTCGAGCTCCCGGGCCAGAGCGATGGCGCGGGCGTAGCTCTCGGTGGTCAGAAGCTCCACACAGATCGAGGCATCGCCCATACGCCCGGCGGCGTTAAGCCGCGGTGCCAGCCGAAAGCTGATGGTCTGTGGTGAGATGGGCCCCTGGTCGACACGGGCCCGCTCCATCAAGGCGGAGATGCCCGCCCGGCGGCGCCCGGCCAGCACCTCAAGCCCGTGGCGCACAAAGATGCGGTTGAGATCGACCAGCGGCACCACGTCGGCCACCGTGCCCAGCGCCACCAGGTCCAGGTACTCGCGGATGTCCGGCTCCGGGATATGCTGAAAGACCCCGTGGTCGCGCAATGTGGCGCGCAGCGCCACCACAAGGCAGAAGGTCACGCCCACGGCGGCCAGCTGCTTAAACGCAAAGTCACAGCCGGGCTGCAGCGGGTTTAAGATCGCGTTGGCCGGAGGAAGCACCGGGGGCACGGTGTGGTGATCGACGACCACCACCTTGAGCCCGAGCTCCCGGGCCAGCCCGATCTCCTCGACGTTGGAGACCCCGCAGTCGGTCGTGATGACCAGCGAGACCCCTTGCTCCGCAAAGCGCCGCACGCTGCGCGCATTGAGGCCGTAGCCGTCCTGGTCGCGCTGGGGGATCGTGTACTCCACCTGAGCGCCCAGCTGGCGCAAGAACTGGTAGAGCAGGGCGACGCTGCAGACCCCGTCGACGTCGTAGTCGCCGTGGATCATGATGCGTTCGCCCCGATCGATGGCGGTGAGCACCTCGACGACGGCCTCTTCCATGCCCTTCATGCCAAAAGGGTCGGCCATCTGCTTGAGCGAGGGGTTCAAGAAGCGCGCGGCCTGGTCGACATCGCCAATGCCGCGCTGCAAGAGGATGCGTGCGGTCAGCGGGTGCACGCCGAGCTCCCCGGCCAGCGCCTCGGCGCTGACATCTTGAGCTCGGGTGACAACCCATTCGGGTGAGGTCTGTTCCATGGTCGTTGGGCCTGCGGCTTACGCGATAAAGAGGCGCGCGGGGTCACTCGTTAAAAAGGCGCGCCGGGCGACGCTGAGCCTAACAAAGTTTCCCCCCAACGTCATTCATCGCGCAGCGCTTGCGCTGCGGCTCAGCGCTCAAAAAAAGAGCCCCGCGGCAGCTGCCGTGGGGCTCTCGGACCTTCTCGATGTGCGCGTCAGGCCATGGCCTCAGACGATGGCACCTTCATCGGCGTCGGCCTTATCGAGCAGCGCCTGGGCCTTACGGCGCTCCTTGAGATAGCCGTCCATGCGCACCATCAGAGGCGCGGCGATGAAGATCGAGGAGTAGGTACCGATGACGATGCCGATAATCAGCGCGATGGCAAAGTCCTGAATCAGACCGGTGCCGATGACCGCGATCATCGTCACCGCCAGCAGGGTGGTCAGCGAGGTGATCAGGGTACGGCTGAGCGTCTCGTTCATCGCCTCGTTGACGACCTCGATCAGCGGCTTGGTGCCGGCGTTGTCGAGGTCTTCGCGGATACGGTCAAAGAGGACGATCGTATCGTTGAGTGAATACCCGATGATCGTGAGGACCGCGGCAATGATCGGCAGGCTGATCTCGATCTGCAGCACGACAAACATGCCCAGCGCGATGGTGACGTCGTGCGCCAGCGCGCCGACCGCACCGGGGGAGTAGCGGATGTCGAAGCGGAACCAGATGTAGACGAGGATCGCCAGCATGGCGACGATGATGGAGACCAGTCCGCTGTTACGCAGCTGTTCGCCGGCACGAGGGCCGACCGTCTCCAGGCGCTCCAGGCCGCCGGCTTCGGTGAATTTTTCGCCAAATGCTGCGGCGAAGCCCTCGCGGATGATGTTCTGCAGATCCTGGAAACGCACCGAGTAGAAGGCCTCTTCGGCCTGACCGGCCGTCTCCACGGTCACCCGCGAGAGGCCCGTGGCGAGGATGGCCTCTTCGATCTGCGCGACATCTTTCTGGGCGCTAAAGCGAAGGTCCATGCGGTCGGGCTGCTCGTCATTCCAGAGCGCCGCGTCCAGGTCACCGAGGGCTTCCAGCGCGCCCCGGATCTCTTCGACCTTGACCTCATCGACGACCGAGACCTCCTGGGTCTGGATCATGAAGCGGCCCTCACTCTCGGCGCCGTAACGCTGAACCGAGGCATCGGTCAGGCCGATGCCGGCAGCCGCCTCGCGCACCTCATCGTCGGTGACGCTGGGGTCGACTTTGATGATCAGCTCGGTGCCGCCGCGGAAGTCGATGCCCCATTTGGGGCCGATGGTCACCAGCAGAACCACGCTGGCGATCATCGCGATAATCGAGATGATCCCGGCGATCTTGCGCTTGCCGATGATGTCGTTCTGCGCATCGTATGGGTAAATTTGAAACATCTTCATGGGTGTCTCACTGCTATTCGAGGGCGCCGCCTCGGGGCCGACTCAAGTCGACAGGCGGCGCGTTCGCGTAAAAGGGGCCTCGCTCAGATGCTCAGCGTGTCGTTCTTGCTGCGCTGCATCCAGTCGTCGAAGAGGATGCGCGTGACGTAGACGGCGGTAAAGAGCGTCGAGACGATCCCGATGAGCAGGGTGATGGCAAAGCCTCGAATCGGGCCGGTGCCGTACTGCAACAAGACCAGCGCGGCGATACCGGTGGTGATGTTGGCATCGAGAACCGCCGAGAACGCCAGGTCGAAGCCCTCTTTGACCGCCACGCGGATGGGCTTCTTGCGCACCACCAGCTCCTCGCGGATGCGCTCGTAGATGATGACGTTGGCGTCCACGGCCATACCGACGGTGAGGATGATGCCGGCGATACCCGGAAGCGTCAGCGTGGCGCCGATGGCGGCCAGGCCGGCCATGATCAGCACCAGGTTGAGCGTCAGCGCGATCGTCGAGATGAAGCCGCTGCGACGGTAGTAGATGAGCATGAAGAGGATGACCAGGATGCTACCGACCATCAGCGCGCGCATCGAGGAGTCGATGGAGTCCTGACCGAGGGTGGGGCCGACGATCGTCTCGAACTGACGCTCGATCGGCGCGGGCAGCGCACCGTGGCGCAGCGCGATGACCAGGTCCTGCGCCTCTTTCTGAATCTCGGTGTAGGACTGCATCGAACCCAGCGTGATCTGGGCGCGACCGCCAAGGATCGGCTCGTTGATGACCGGCGCGCTGTTGACCTCGTCGTCCATCATGATGGCGAAACGCTGGCCGGTGTATTCGGTGGTGGTGTTGCCGAAGAGCTCGGCGCCCTTGGCGTCGAAGTTCAGCGAGACGTAGGGGCGGTTGAACTGCTGGTCGACCGCCACGCGGGCGTCCTGGATGTAATCGCCGGTCAGCTCCGCCTCGCGGTAGACCAGGTAGGTCTTCCAGTAGGACTGCTGCTCGTCGATGACGCCGTTTTCACGGTCGATATAGACCGGGTGGAACTGGTAGCCAATCGCACGGTCGTCCGGGGCGCGGCCGGCGAAGAACTCCTTGAGCGCGTCCTTGCTCTGGTGGGTCACCGAGAAGTAGCCGCCGTCGATGCTGCGCAGCGCAAATCCTGCCGGGAGCTGGCCACGGAACTGACCGAAGAACTGGTTGGTGCCGTCGTCGTCGACCATCTGGAAGCGCAGCTGCGCGGTCTGGCCGATGAGCTCCTTGGCGCGCTCGATGTTCTCTTCCTGAATACCCGGGAGCTGAATGACGATGTCGCTCATGCCCTGGCGGGTGATGGAAGGCTCGGCCACACCCAGCGCGTCAATACGCGAGCGGATGGTCTCAATGGCCTGGGTCACCGCGAAGTCTTTGGTCTCGTCGATGTAGTTCGGGTCCATCTCCAGGCGCATCGTGTTGCTGCCGGTGTCGGTGAGCAACATGCTGGGGAAGAAGGTCATGAACTCTTCGGTGAAGAGATCCTTATCCGCCGGGTCGGCCAGCGTGACGTCGATGTAGGTCTCACCCGGGGGGTGGACCGCTTCGACCTCGAGGCCTTCCTTCTCCTGGGCCAGGCGCTCCTCCAGGTCCGACGCCATCCGCGTGAGCCGGTCCTGAACGGCGCGGTCGACATAGACGTGGTACTGCAAGAGCAGCCCGCCCTGCAGATCCAGGCCCAGGGTCAGAGGCTGGATGCCCTCCCAGGTCACCTGACCGGTGGCCTCGTTGGTCTCCAGAAACAGCGAGGCGACGCCATCGGTCGAGCCAGGCGCGCCGTCGAGTTTGCCATCGGACCAGTCGATGATCGTGGGGGTCAGCAGGTAGAGCGCGACCAGAAAGGCCACGACAACAACTCCCCAGCGGTACAGTGAGCTCTTCATAAAACCGAAACTCCGTTCGAGCGCGCCGACTCCCGGGCCGTCCTGGTCCGGGGGTTCACGCGCGCTCTGTCGTCAATTCGCGAGCCGGGCCCCCCATCTTCGGGACCCGGACACATTCTTGGGGCCAGCGTCCGGAGACGCCGCCACTCAGTCGTCGTTCTTCTTCTTATCGGCCTCAGCGTCACCAGCGGTGATGGCGGCGCCGGGGATCGGGTGCAGCTTATTGCGGTCAAAACGGACCTTCGTCCCCCGGGTCAGCTCAACGTGGGCGATGGCTCCGTCGATGCTCACCACCTTGCCGTAGAGCCCGCCGGCGGAGACCACTTCATCGCCCGCTTTAAGCCCCGCGACAAAATCACGGTGCGCTTTAGCCTCTCTGGCCTGGGGGCGGAGCACAATGAACCAGAAGATCAGCACCATCAGGCCGATAAAGACCAGGTTCATCATCGGGTTCGGCGCGCCGGCAGCCTGCGCGAGTATCAAAAGTTCGGGGTTTTGCATGATTGGCGAGGTCTCCAGACCGCAGAGAGATGAATAGGGTTCGAGCCAGCGGCAATGGCGAGGCCATAGCCCGGCGCGGCGAGGGTTTTATTTCCCGGCAGCAGCAAAAGGGCAATTTCTCCGGCTCGCAAGGACGCTGTGAATTAGCAGCCTTCCGGGGGCGGGTCAAGCGCGCGCCGGTGCCGCCTTGCGCCCCCCGGGAGGACCTCCGTGCATCCTCCCCGGGCCGGGTTCAGCGCGAGCCCCCCTCGGCCTGCAGGGTGTGAAAGCGCTTGCGGAAGGCCTCAAAGCGCCCCTCGACGATCGCCTCCCGGGCCTGGCCGACCAGCGTCAGGAAGTAGCGCAGGTTATGCAGGGTGCAGAGCTGGGGGCCGAGCATCTCCCCGCTTTTAAGCAGATGGCGCAGGTAGGCCCGGGAGAAGTTCTGGCAGGTGTAGCAATCGCAGTCCGGGTCCAGCGGGCGAAGATCCTCTTTATGCACGGCGTTGCGCACCACGACGACCCCGCGGCTGGTGAAGCACTGGCCGTTGCGGGCGTTTCGGGTGGGGATCACGCAGTCAAACATATCGATGCCCCGGGCGATGCACTCCACCAGGTCTTCGGGCTTGCCCACGCCCATCAGGTATTTGGGCTTCTCGTCGGGCATCATCGGCGTGGTGAACTCGACGGTGTCGTACATCGCCTGCGTCTCCTCGCCCACGCTCAAGCCGCCGATGGCCATGCCTTCGAAGGGCAGGGGGCCGAGCTCTTCGAGATGCTCGCGGCGCAGCTGCTCGCTGGTGCCTCCCTGGCCGATGCCAAAGAGGGCGCAGTCCTGGCGGGTGCGCGCCTCCAGGCAGCGCTTCTCCCAGCGGGTGGTGCGCGCCATGCTCTCGCGCATGTAGCGCTCCTCAGCACCGGCCGGCGGGCATTCATCGAAGGCCATCATGATGTCGCTTCCCAGGGTCTCCTGGATCTCGATGACCTTCTCCGGCGTAAAGAGGTGGTAGGAGCCGGAGATATGGTCCTGAAACTCCACGCCTTCCTCGCGGATTTTGCGAAGATCTTTGAGGCTGAAGACCTGGTAGCCGCCGGAGTCGGTGAGGATCGGGCGGTCCCAGCCCATCATGCGGTGCAGCCCGCCGTGGGCGCGCACCACATCGAGCCCGGGGCGCAGGTAGAGGTGGTAGGTGTTGCCCAGAATGATCTGCGCCTCCACCTGGCTGGCGAGCTCGTCGGGGCGCATCGCTTTGACCGTGCCCACGGTGCCCACCGGCATAAAAATCGGCGTCTGCACCGTGCCGTGGGTCAACTTTAACTCGCCAGCGCGTGCCGCGCCGTCACGAGCAACCTCCCGAAACGAGAAGGTCTCGCAACGCACTGTGTTGGAGATCGACGTCATAAAAACAGGGTCCTTCGAGCCCGGTAGAGCAGGGGGCTCAGAGCAGCAATGAGCTGTCGCCGTAGCTGTAGAATCGGTAGCCGCCCGCGACCGCCTCGTTATAGATGCGGCGAACTGCCGGGTAGCCGACAAACGCGGTCACCAGCGCCAGCAGCGTGGAGCGGGGGAGGTGAAAGTTCGTGATCAGCCCGTCGCACATCTTCAACGGGTCGCCCGGACGCAGAAAGATGTCCGTCTGCCGCCAGCCGGGAACAAGCGGATCGGCGTGGCGGGCCTCCGCCTCCAGCGCTCGCGCCGAGGTCGTGCCGACTGCAATCACGCGACCTCCCCGGGCCTTGCACTCTTCAACCTTTGCTTTAAGTCCCTCGGGGATGCGGTAGGCCTCGGCGTGCATCGGGTGCGCGTCGAGCGTGTCGGTGGTCACCGGCTTAAAGGTCCCGGGCCCCACGGTCAGTGTGAGCGTGGCCCGCTGCACACCTTGCTTCTCGAGTTCTTGAAGTAATGCTTTAGAGAAATGAAGTCCCGCGGTGGGCGCGGCGACCGCGCCAGGCTCGCTGGCGAGCACCGTCTGGTAGCGCACGCGATCATCGACGGCGACATCCTCCTGCGACTCGCGACGACGCTGCTCAATATAAGGCGGGAGCGGGATACGCCCGAAGCGCTCCAGAAAGGCCAGCGCGCTGCCGGGCCACGCGATCGCCACCAGCGCACGGCCCGGTGAGACCTCCAAAAGCTTTACCGGGTGGGCGTCGTCGCCGGCTCTCACGGTCAGCGTCATCCCGGGGCGCAGCGGCTTGGAGCTGCGCGTCATGCAGCGCAGCCGCAGCTCGCCATCGGCCGGAGAGCTCCAGCGATGCTCACCGGCGGGCCGCTCCACCTCCAGAGCCAGGAGCTCCACGCGCCCCCCGGTCTCTTTAAACGCCTCCAGACGCGCGGGGACCACCTGTGTGTCATTGAAGATCAACAGGTCGCCCGGGCGAAGATGGTCGCCGATGCCGTCAAAACGCGTGTGGGTGAGGCTCTCTCCCGCGCGCTTGTAGACCAGCAGGCGCGAGTGCTCGCGCCGGGCGGCGGGTGTCTCGGCGATGAGTTCGGGGGGCAGGGCATAATCGTAGGCGTCCACGTCCCCCAGCGAGACCTCGCCAGCCGGACGCTCCCAGATGTCGGGGGTCTCACCCGATTTTTTTGTCTCGATGCTCATCCTTCTCCCTGCCACAACCTTTGTGCCGCGCGCTCTTCCTGATACACTCGCCAGCGACGACTTTTCCGGACTCAAAACACACTTCCGTCCAGATTAAAAGTGCATTTTCATGGGTAATCCCGACGAGAGCGACGACCGCGCCAGCCGCCTGGGCCGAATCCAGACGATTGTGCATGAGGACTACGAGCGCATTCAGAGCACCGCCGATCCTTACGTGGTGCTCAACCTGGCGCCGGGCTCCGACATCGACGAGGTGCGCAGCCGCTACGAGCGTTACGAACGCTTCTACCGCGCCGAGAACTTCCAGCGCCTGGGGGATATGGACCTGACGCGCAAAGCGCTCGACATACGCCGGGCGATCGGTCGCGCGGTCGTCGAGATCCAGTCGCGTCAGCAGCCCGCACCGCAGCAGCCCCAGCAGCAAGCGGCGGCCGCCGCTCCCCCGCGCGTCGAGGTCCCCGGCGTCGACCCGGACGCCGCGGCGATGGGGGACATCTATTTTCGCGACGGCCTGACCTACCTGCGCCTGGGTGATTTCAACGCCGCCAACGATGTGCTCACGCGCGCGGTGGCCTACGATCCCTCGCGGGGGATCATCCTGGCGAATCTGGCGTATACGCGTTTCAAGCTCGATCCGACCAGCCGGGAGGTGGTCGATGAGACCGGCAGGTTGCTCACGCAGTCGATGAGCATGGAGCCGGATAACCCGGAGGTCTTCGTGCTCTGCGCGCGCTTTGCGATCAACACGCAGAACAACGCCATGACCCGCCGCGCCATCGAACGCCTGGAGACGCTTAAGCCGGATCATCCGCGGCTGGAGCGCCTGCGCCGACGCGCGCGTCTCTGAGCATTAGAGCAGCGAGAACCCCACATACCCCGCCCAGCGACCGACCACCGGCCAGGCTGCGGCTTTGGCACTCAACGCCCAGCCCAGCTCCGGCCAGCCGTAGCGCAGGGTGAGCTCGCCGCCACGCTCGGTGGGCGTCTGCACGTCGCCGTGCAGACGCAGCTCGGCGCCCCAGCGCCGCCAGGTCGCGACGAAGGCTGAGGTGTGAAAGATCGACGAATCCTCCCGGGCGAGCTCCGGCTGCCAGCCCTGCACGTAGCCGGTGCGAAATCGCGAATCATAAAAGGGCGACGCCGGCTGATACCCGTGCCCTCGCCAGAGCACGTGGCGGGAGCGAATCGGGCCGAACCAGGCGATCTCCACCCGGGCGCCGAAGCTCAGCTGCTCGCAACGCCCGTGGCACATCGCGTCGGCCCGCACAATAAGACGGCGAAGCACCGGCGCCACAAGACGCAGCGACCCCTGGTAGGTCGTCTGCCAGTCCTGCCCTCGGCCATCGTCGGAGAGCATGACGCCGAGAGGCAGCGCCAGCGCCCAGCCTTTCCCAAAGAGCAACGCCTGGTCGACGACCGCGCCGGCCAGGTTGAAGTCATCATCGCGTTGGGTCAGCCGAAGCTCAGGGACCTCGGTGGTCGAAGCCACCCGGTCGAACTCAAGACGATCGCCGGCGCGGGAGCGTCGCCCCACCACCAGCCTTGGTGCCAGGGCGTGGGCGACCCGGCCATGCCGAGCGCGCAGGGAGATGCCGGCGTCCACGATGGCGTCGGCTGTGGCCCGGCTGATCGGACCGGTCGGCGAGTCGCTACCGGTGTGAAGCACGCCGTCGGCCCAGCCCAGATGCAGGTTCAGGCGCGGGCGAACCCACACCCGGCCGGCGTCGCCGAAGCTGCGGTGCACGCCTAAAAACGCCCCGCCGACGCGGCCGTCCATCAACGCGTCGCGCCGCTCACTGTGATGAAGGCGAAGATCGGCGCGCGCCGCTCCCAGATTCACCAGCCCCCCGTAGACGAGGTCGAGATTCGAGGCTGCGGGCATCTCCACACTGGCGTCTGCGCCGGCGTAGGGGAGGTCGGCGTGGGCTGCGCTGATCTGCAGGGTGGAGGCTTCACCGGCCCAGCTCACTCCGGCCCGCTGCAGGCGCCAGTCACGGAGCAGGGCGTTGCGCTCGAGTCGTCGCCGTCGCCAGGCCGCGGCCTCCGAATCGCCCCAGATGCGCCAGGTCTCCAGCGAGACGCCCAGGTGCCGGCGCGCATCCCCCACGCTGAGCTCACCGTCGAGCCCGACCGCCGTCTGCAACCCGCTGCCAAACGCCGCGTCGAGGTGAAGCGCCTGCAACCGGCAACGATCCGGCGCGCAGGTCACCGGTTGCGCCACCCGGCTCAGGCCTACCCCTGCGATACGAGCGCTGTCGATCGAGGCACGCATCAGAAGTGAAGGGAGGGCTAAGAAGTAGCCAAGCTCAAGCTGCGCGCCTCCCGGCGCCACCCGGAGCGCGGGGGGGACAAGCCCACCCACCCGCTCGCCAGGAGGCAGACGCCGGGCCACAGGAAGCCGTCCGGCTACATCGGCGCCGTTTAGCTCCCAGCCTTCATCGCGCGAAAAGCGAACCTCATCGAGGCGAACCCCCGAGCGATCCGGCCATCGCTCATCCAGCGCGCCGACACTCTGCGCATCACAGAGCGAAAGCTCATGCGGTGCGATGTCGCTGAGGCCCTGCCGCCAGCTCACCTTCTCGCTCACCAGGAGCGACTGCCCCCAGTCCGCCACTGTGCGCTCCGCGTGGAAGATCGAAGGGTCGCGCGTCCCCCGCCAGCGCAGCTCGCCCAGAAGTGCGCGCGTACCGCTCTCGGGCCCACGCTCCAAAACCACGTCGCGCGCCACCCACAGCGTGTCTGGGGAGCGCACCCGAAGCTCGGCGATGCGAACCTCATCATCACGCACGTCGACCCCCACCAGGCTCACATCTTCGCGCTCGTTGTCGAGGGCGACGCAGGGGCAGATCGCCTCAGACTCGCCAGCGCAGCGCCAGAGTGCCGAGCGCGTGCGGTTGTGCACGCGTTCCAGCGTCTCAAGAACTGCGAACGCCGGCGGGAGTTGAAGCCCGCCGGCGCCCTGATCGGATTCGGGCTGCTCAGCTGCCGCTGCAGATGCCAGGCTAAAACTCAGCGCCAGCGCTGCGGCTACGATCCCTGCCCGTCGTCGCGTCATCGTGTCGAACCCGGCCCTGAGACTATTCCGCGCTCGCCTGTTCGCTCTCGGAACCCTGGTAGGGGAAATCGACGTAGAGGTACTCCCCCTGGGTGTTGACCTGCGGCTCGACCTGCTCGCGCAGGGAAATGGTCACCTCGACATCGCCTCCCACTTCGCGCGCGTCAATGCGGGTCACCTCGCGACCGAAGTAGCTCGCGTCGATAAATCGGCTGAAGTTCCGCGCCGGAATCTCCGCGTTTTCAAACACCAGCACCACCGACGGGCCCTCGCCAGCACCGCGATTGACCCGGTAGCGCATCGGCCGCGGGCTCTGGAAAAACACGCGCGTGCGCGCCTCCTCCGGCTGAAATCCCACCCAGGTCAGCTGGTTGGGGCGATCCGAGCGGGCGCCTTCACGACGCGCATCCGAGAGGTGCGGAAGTTCATCACGCGTGCCGGGAATCACCCCGCGGTAGAGCTCACCAGCCGGACGGTTGGCCATCTGGGCGGCCTCGGCCCGGCGCATGTTCTCGCTACGCGTGCCGTAGAGCGAGATCTGGTACGAGCCCACATCTTCGCCTTCTTCTGCGGCCTCCTCCTGCGCCTCACCGCCACCTTCACCGCCGCTGGCAGGCTGGGCGGGCTGAGGTACCGGCATCCCCGGGATGTAAATCTGCGACTGACTGCCGTCACCGGCGTCATCGTAGCGCTTGATCGTCTGCGCCTGCGCGTCCACCGACGCGGCGGTCATAGCAAGCGTGGCGGCGATCATCAGCATCCTGGGCGTTTTCATCCTGACCTCGAAGAGCGGGGCACATCATTGAGCCGGTGGGTAAGACGTCGCGTCAAACTAACACCCTATCAAAAGGGGGAGCAAGTAATCCGCACATCGCGCCAACGCCGTGGCTTCAGCTCCGTCGCGTTTAAGCTGCTCCTGCAGCGCGCAGGGTCGAACGGCCCACTCCGACCGAGGGCCAGATTGACAAGCGAAAAGGCCGGTTGCTACCGTCTGCGCGCCTTACGTTTGAATTTCTGGCCACTTCGGCCATCCAACCCATGACGAGCGGGCCTTCACCCGACTCGCCAGTAAAGGAGCCAGACCTATGTCGGATATCTCCATCAAGCGCCCGCACGGTATGAACCCCGAAGAAGCCAAAGCCAAAGTCCACGGCATCGTCGCCGACATCGAGGGCGAGTTCCCCGCGCTGGTCAATAACATCAGCTGGAACGACGACAAGTCGCACGCCAAGATCAAAGGCAAAGGCTTCACCGGGCAGTTCCAGGTGACCGAGTCGGATGTGATGATCGACATCGACCTGAGCCTCATTACCCGCCCCTTCAAGGGCAAGGTGGAGGAGCGCATCCTCTCCCGTATGAACGAATACTTCGGCTAAGACACCCTGATGTGCCGGCCACTACGCCTTGAGCAGCAGTTGACGCCGCTGGATGCGAGATTGAGAGTGACGCGGGCAAGGCGCAAGACGCAGGCGATGCTTTAGCATCGTCGAGGCTTTGCAACGCAGCGCGCGGTGCTCTCGATGCAGCAGACGCGGCGTCAACAATAGCTCACGGCGTCATACACACGCCGACCTTTTTCGGGTCGGCGCTTTTGTCTGAGCACACGTTTTGGAAAGGACGCAGCGATGAAGTGGAAACACGCTCTGACCGCCATGACGGCGACCGCCATTGTAGCACCGGCCCCGGCGAGCTACGCCGCCGAGCTCGGGGATGAGGCCCGCGAGCTTGCGCAGCAGCTCGAGGAAGATGCCAACCCCCAGGTGCGCGTCGCCGCGCTGCTCACCCTCGGTGAGACCGCGGACCGTGCCGGCCGCCGCGATCTCGAGGCCAAAAAGGGCGCCGAGGCTGAGCGCGAGAAGTTGGCGGCGGGCCTGGCCCTGATGCTCGCCGGCGATCGCAGCGCGACCGCTTACAGCGCGTCCCTCCTCAAAGAGAGCGCCACGACCTATGCGCACCTGCGTGAGCTGGTCTTTGCGTTGCCCGCGTCGGTCCAGCAGACCCTGCTCGCCGCCACGCTGGACGACGCCGATCAGGCTACCCGCCGCGACGTCTTCCGCTATCTGGCGCAGCAGAGCGGAGACCTGTTCGGCCTGCTCGAAGACTCCCTGACGAGCACCAACGTTGAACTGCGCGAAGATGCGCGCGTGGCCACCGTGTATACGGCCCGCCCCGAAGCGCTGAAGTTTGCCGAGCAGATGCTGCGCAGCCGCGACGCCGGCGTTCGCAAAGACGCCACGGCCATCACCGCGGCGTTTCTCGACAAGCCCGACGCCCGTGTCGAGCTGATCGAGGTGTTGAACAACGCCCTTGAGAACCGCGATGAGGCGGTCAAACTCGAGGCCGCCCGCCAGCTTGTGCGTCTGGGCGAAGACCAGGGCGCAGCGCCGCTCTTTAAACACGCCTCGGCGCTTGAGCCCGCCGAGCGCGCCGAGATCCTCGGCTTCCTTGTGGAGCACCGCGCCCGCGTGCGCCTCGACGCGATTCGTCCGCTGATTGAGGCCACCGAAGATCAGCGCGACCGCGAGCTCCTTTACCAGCTCGCCGCCATCACCGGTGACGACGCGGTCTACCAGGAGCTCGTGGAGATGTTCCGCAGTGACCAGTTCGACCAACGTCTTGTCGGCGTCCAGGCCCTCGGGCTGACCCGCCGCGCCGAGGCGCTCGAGCACCTGGGACGCGGTCTCTTTGAAGGCCAGCGCGAGATTCGCCTTCACAGCGCACGTGGCCTCGGCCAGATCGCCAACCCCGAGGCGCTCACTGGCCTGCGCCGCGCCGTCACCAACGAACGGGACAAAGAGGTGCGCCTGGCCGCCGTTGAGGCGCTCGGGGAGATTAAAGATCGCGGCTCGGTCCAGGTGATGCGCTTTCTGACCACCGACCAGGATCCGGAGATCAAGCGCCAGCTTGTCGCCTCGTTGATCGACACGGGCGTTCCCGAGGCCTCCCAGGCGCTCGAGATGCTTCTTCGCGACCGCAACCTCGACGTGCAATGGGACGCCTTTGTGGGGCTGCTCAAGCTCGCGCCGGACTCGGCGCAACGCCACATCAGCACCGCGCTTCGTAACCCGCCGCAGCAGTTCACCGACGCGCTCAACCCGCAGCAGCTCAGCTCCCAGATGCGCGAGGTGCTCTACACCGCGATGTTCAACCACAGCTCGTCCCGCGTTCGCCAGGCGGCGATCGCGCAGCTGGAACGCTACCGGGAGACGCTGCTGCCCCTGGCCCAGACCCTGGCCACCTCGGCGGACATCATCAACCCGGAGGTGCGCGCCGAGCTCGTCTATCAGCTGGCCAGCGCCGGCGACGCGAAGAACATCGCGACCCTCGAGAGCGTCGTACGCCTCTTCGGTGAAGAGCCCGCAGCGATCGTGGCGGCATGGGCGCTGGCGCGAGAAGGGCAGGCCGACCTGGAGGCGTCCTTCCGGGGCTATCTCGGTCGCGACAACCCGCTGATGCGGGCCATCGCAGCCTACGGTCTGGCGCGCATCGACTGAGGCGATTCAAGCGACGGCTACCGCATCATCGAAACCAAAAGCGCCCGCCTCGCATTTTTGCGAGGCGGGCGCTTTTTCTGTACGTGGTGCGTGGTGATAAGGGGAGCGACATCCCCTAATTTATCTCGTTGACGGCGGCCTCAGAAGTCCAGACGGACGCTGGCACCCACGTGGTCGGCCCCCACGCCAACATCCCAGCTCAAAGCGTCACGCTCGCTCTCTTCGGCGCCCAGCGCGCGCACGATCAAGTACCCGCCGGCGGCCAGCGCCAGCCCACCGGCCGAAAAGCCAATCACGCGCATGGTGTGCGCCTGATCCATCTGCGACTGAAGCTCCTCCGCCCGCGAGACCTCGCCGGGTGCCAGGGCACGTCGACCGTTCACCAACGCCTCGGCGTCGGCCTCAAGGCCGCTCAGCTGCGACTGACCCACCACGCCCAACACCACCCCGGCCACGCCCAGCGCGGCCAGCCCCACACCCGGCAGCAGCGAGCCCCGCGAGGCGACCGCCGACGCCTCATCGATCGCGCTCTCAAACGTGAAGAACACCGCCGGGTTCTCGCCTCGGCGAAGGATCACCCGTTCGATGCGTTGCTCGCCATCCTGCGTCTTCGCGCTGATCACAGCCTCACCCGGTGCCACCGCATCGAGGGACTGTGAGCCCTGGCCGACGACCTCACCATCGAGACTGACATCCACCTCGGCGCCCCCGCTGACCCGTATCTCCACCTCGGCGCTCTCGCCCCAGACAAAATGCTCGACCACCGCCGGTATCCCGCGGGAG
Source organism: Lujinxingia vulgaris (assembly GCF_007997005.1). Taxonomy (GTDB): domain Bacteria; phylum Myxococcota_A; class Bradymonadia; order Bradymonadales; family Bradymonadaceae; genus Lujinxingia. The sequence goes on from NZ_VOSL01000044.1 coordinate 169,836, forward strand.
ACCCAGGCGTCATCGCCCCGCAACGTCTTCTCTTCGATGCGCTGCAAAAACGCGCCCGTCTTAAAGTCAAAGAGGTACATCGAGAACATGTGCACATCGTCACTGCGCTGGATCGAGCCGTAGACGAGCCGATCTCCAGCCACGAAGTCCTGCAGCCCGGCCAGGCACGCTTCATCCGGCGTGCTGCAGCCGCCCATCATCACAAGGTCGTCGATGGTGACCTCGCCACCGGGCGCAAGCGTCATCGCCTCGGTCGCCTCCAGCGCGTCGTGAAGCTCGGTGTAAAAGCGGTCCATCACCGCTTGATCCACCTCGGAGTTGGCAAAGCGAAGCACCACAACCTCCGCAGGCTCAGCGGGCGCATCCTGCGCGTAAGCCGAGGGCAGGGCGGCGGTGCACATCACCATGGCGAAGATGCCAGAGAACCATCGTTTCATCGTCGTTCCTGGGCGCAAAGTATCCGATCGGAGCGCGTCTCTTGCCGCGCTCTGAACCCGGACGTGATCATCCTGAAGGTGCTCTGGACGATACCAGCGGCTTGAAAAGAGTGTCAATTTGCCGTCAGGCGTCCTCGCCGGCAACGTTGCCCGGAGCGCGCGTCATCGGTATACCTCGCGGGAACATCCTCGCGGAGATCCCCCCTATGATTCGTCTCGATACCATCAGCAAAGCCTACGGCCACGACGAGCTCTTCCGAAACCTCAGCTGGCAGCTCTCCCCCGGCCAGAAGATCGGCCTGGTCGGACCCAACGGCGCCGGCAAAACAACCCTCTTTCGGATCATCGTCGGACAGGAAGACGCCGACCGCGGCGAGGTGACTCAGCCGCGCGGCGTGCGCGTGGGCTACCTGCCCCAGGAACTCGCTGTCGAAGAGCAGGGCAGCGTCCTCGATCTTGTGCTGGGTGGCCGCCAGGATCTCCTCGACATGGAGCGGGACCTGCAACTCGCCGAGGAGGCGCTCGCCAGGGGGGAGAGCAGCGAGCAGGCCAACGCTACCTACGCCGACCTGCAGGAGCAGTTCCGGGTGCGCGGGGGTTACGAGTTTCGCAGCCGCGCTCGCGAGATTGCCGCCGGGATGGGCTTTAGCAACGACGAGATGGACGCCCCCATTCAGACCTTCTCCGGGGGGTGGCAGATGCGCGCGCTCCTCTCGCGCCTGCTGCTCTTCCGACCCGAGGTGCTCCTGCTCGATGAGCCCACCAACCACCTCGATCTGGAGAGCATCGAGTGGCTCGAGAAGTTCCTCAGCGGCTATGAGGGCACAATCATCGTCATCAGCCACGACCGCTACTTCTTGAACCGCCTCGTCGACACCATCGCCGAGCTCAGCGGTGGGCAGGTGCAGCTCTACAAGGGCAACTACGACACCTTCATCAAAGAGCGCCGCGAGCGACGCGAGCGGATCGTCGCCGCGGCCGCCGAGCAGGCCAGAGAGATCGCCCAGATCGAAGAGTTCATCGAACGCTTCCGCTACAAGGCCTCCAAAGCCCGCCAGGCGCAGAGCCGCATCAAACAGCTCGAGAAGATCGAACGCATCGTCGTGCCGCCCGACTACGAGGCGACCATCGGCTTTGAGTTTCCGGCTCCCCCGCGCATCGGCAAAGTTGCCCTGGAGGCTCGAAAGGTCTCCAAACGCTTCGACGACAACATCATCTATGAGGGCGTCGACTTTGTGCTCGAACGCGGCGACCACGTCGCGCTCGTTGGCCCCAACGGCGCCGGAAAAACCACCCTCCTCAAGATGCTCGCCGGTCGCCTTCAGCCCGATGATGGTGAGGTCGTTGAGGGGCATAATGTGCAGCTACGTTATTTCGCGCAACACTCCGTCGACCAGCTCGACCTGGGCCGCACTGTGCTGCAGGAGATGGAGGCCAGCGCCACGATGGAGTCGGCCAGCCGAGTGCGCTCCATTCTGGGCGCTTTCCTCTTCAGCGGCGACGACGTTTACAAACCCATCTCGGTGCTCTCCGGTGGCGAAAAAGGCCGGCTGGCGCTGGCCAAGATGCTGCTCGAGCCCGCCGGCGTGTTGCTCCTCGATGAGCCTACAAACCACCTCGACATCTCCTCGCGCCAGGTGCTGGAGCACGCTCTCAAGCACTTTGAGGGAGCCTTCTGTGTCATCAGCCACGACCGCTACTTCCTCAACGAAGTGGTGAACAAGGTCGTGCTCGTCGAAGACGGCCAGCTCAAGCTCTACCCGGGCACCTACGAGGAGTTTCGCTGGCGCCGCGAGCGCGAGCTGGAGACGGACGAAGAGGGGCAGGGGGCGACGAACATTGCGGGCGCTTCGGCACTGCTCGCCGATGGCCCCCTGGTCTCTCGCAAAGATCAACGCCGCGCGCTGGCGGAGATTCGCAAACGACGCGACGCCGAGACGCGCACGATGCGCGCACAGCTCAAGAAGCTCGAAGCAAAAATCGAGACGCTGGAGTCGGAACACGCCGAACTTCAAGCTCGGCTCGCCGATCCGGCGACCTATGAGGCCGGCGATGAGGTCGCCCGCATCAACCAGCGCTTCCACGCGGTGGAGGAAGAGCTCACCGAGGTGCTCATGGCCTGGGAGGAGCAGGGCGCGGCTGTCGAGGCCATCGAGCAACGTTACGCCGAGGAAGAAGCCGCGGTGCGAGAGACCTGAGCCACACCCGCTTTCCAGGCTTCGCGAAAGGCACAGCACATGAATCAAAAAGGCCGACTCCACCTGGGAGCCGGCCTTTTTGGATCGTTCGATAGGTTCTGCGTCGTTCAGCGCGAGGCGACGGCCTCATCGACATCCTGACGGCGCTCGCTGGCGAGCTGGTAGTAGCGACGCAGCCCCTCGCTGGCCCCCTGCGGGCCCACGAGGTGCCAGGCCGGGTCGTTGGCCATCAGGCCGGCCACAGCCACGCCACGGTCGTCATCCCACTCTTTATGGCGAGCAAAGCCCACGAACCAGGTAAAGCGCAGGAAGGGATCCTGGTTGGAGAGGGTGCCGGTCTTACCGCTGACTTCCACCGATCGCGGGAAGAGGCGGTTATGCCCGAAGTAACGACGCGCCGTGCCACGCTCGGCCGTGGTCACCATCATTTCACTGAGCTTACGCGCGGTCTCCGGTGCCATCACTTCGCGAAAGACCTTCGGCTCGAACTCATAGAGCGTCGTCCCGTCCGGCGCCTCATAGCGATCGATGAGGGTAGGGCGCATCATCACGCCTTCGTTGGCCATCGCCGCGCCGATCATCGCGCCGTGAATCGGGCTTAAGTGCGAGTGCCAGAAGCCCGCCGCAGCCCGCGCCCGCTCGTGCGGATCGTCGACCCGGTAGGCCTCACTGATCTGCACCGGCAGCTCAAAGGGGATCTCCTGGTTGTAGCCAAAACGCTCCGCCCAGCTCAGAAGCTCATCGGCCGAGAGGTTCTGGTAGGCCTGCTTCGCGATCAGCGAGTTGATCGACCAGGCCAGGGCGCCCTCGAGGTCGTTGCAGCGGTTGTCGAGCCGGGGGCTCCCCTCGATGTTGCGCACGGACAGCCCGCGCGTGCCGCCGTGGTAGCAGACCTCCTGATGCGGATCGACGCCTTCCCCTTCAAGCAGTGCCGCCGCCGTCACGATCTTAAAGACCGACGCCGAGGGCGCCTGCGCCTGACGGGTGAAGTGATCGTACTGCTCGCCACGCCTGGAGTTCTCGGCCATGGCGAGCACCCGGCCGGTGTGCGGCTCCATGAGCACCACGCCACCGTGAGGCACGAGGTTGGCCTGGAGCATCTGGTCCAGGTAGGACTGCAGCTCCGGATCCAGGGTCAGCACCACACGCGCGCCGCTGGGGAGCGTCTGCACGAGCTTATCGCCCACGACCTCCGCTTTGGAGATGTCGAGGCCGGCGGCCACCCAGTTGTCGGGAAGCGCCGGAAACTCCACCGGCTCAAAGGTGCTGGCCACACCCACCAGGCGCTCGGCGCGCTGGCGAGCCTGAGCCTGCGCCTCCTCGCGCGCCGCACTCAGGCGCAGCGTACGCACCGCGCTATCGGCGGCGGCAGCGCGCTCCGCGACCTGCTGGGCGCGCTCGACTTCCTGCACCGGGGGGCTTGCCCCGGCGGTCATGACGGTCGCTCCCACGACCCCAAAGGTTAGCGCGGCGGTGGTGACCATCGTGGTCCAGACGCGATCTCGTCCTGAGATTGGCTTTTTCATAAAGCGTCGCCGAAGTGGTGTGAATGAAGTGTACTTGTAATTTTCTGTGCCCAGACGGGGACTTCCGTTGTACCCGGGATGGACCGAGTGTCAATTTCCTCCCGCGATTTTCTGCTCGGTTGGCGAAAATTTGCACCGAGACTGCAAAACAGTCTTGACGTCCCCCCTCAAAGGCCCTATTTCTCTGCGCCACGTCGGCGGTGAAAACACCGCAGGCTCCCATAAGGCTACGTAGCTCAGCTGGTTAGAGCGAGCGGCTCATATCCGCTAGGTCCGGGGTTCAAGTCCCTGCGTAGCCACTCCAGAGAAGCCCCCGCAGCGTCCGCGCTGCGGGGGCTTTTCGTTGTGGCGCCGATGCCCCCCGGCTTGCGCGTTGTCAGTGCGCGCTGGATTCAGTAGACTTCGGGCGCTTGAATTCGCCGTCAGACCGCCAGTTTTGGCGGACTTTGCCCCCTCCAGGAGCCCCCAGCATGAGTCAAGATACCGAAGCCGTACGCCGCGAGATTCGGCAGATGCATCAGAGCCTCGCCGAGACCAGCTATTACGATCTTCTGGGACTCAAGAGTGGGCTCGATGACGCGATCATCAAGCAGCAGGCGACCAAAGAGTTTCGCCAGCTCGCCAAGAAGTGGCACGTCGACCGTTTTAGCGCCCATGAGCTGGGAGACGACAAAAAGCTCGTCCAGGAGATCTTCGCCACCATCAACACCGCGCACCAGGTGCTCACCGACCCGGATAAGCGCGCGGAGTACGATCTTCAGCTCTCCGGCGCCAACACCGACATCAGTTCGATCCTCACCGCCGAGAACGCCTTTCGCAAAGGCCAGAAGATGCTTGAGACGGGCGCTCACGCCGGTGCCCACGAGCAGTTCAAGATCGCCAGTGAGCACAACGAGGACGACCAGGAGTATCGGGCGCATTTTCTCTACACCGAGTACCTGCTCATTCCGAAGAACGCCGAGGGCACACCGCTCAAGCGCACCCGCGCTCAAGAGATCTTCAAAGAGCTCGACACCATCAGCATGGAGCTCACCGACCGTGACTGGTTGCTCACGTTTATGGGTGTGGTGGCCGAAGGGCTCGGCCGCACCCGCGAGGCCGAAGGACTCTTTCATCAGGCGATGCAGCACAACCCTCGCAACGTCGAGGCCAAGCGCCACCTGCGCTTGATGGACATGCGCAAGAACAAGAAGAAAGGCTTCTTCGCCCAGCTGATGGACAAGCTCAAGCCATCCTGATGACCGCGGGTGAGCCTCACGAAAGACCCCAACAAGCGGGGCGCATTCGGATCACCTCGTCACACCACCGAATGCGCCCCTCTCTTTTGTCAGACTATTAACGTCCGATAGTGTATATTATGTTAACTCATGGATATGGAGCGCCACGGTGAGGGTTGGCTGACCACTCTCGCCGAGATCATGATTCCGAGAGTTACGCTACGCGCCTCTTCGCCTGGCCGGATAGCGCCGCGAACACACACCAACTTCTCAGCCTCTCCCACCCATTCTCACAATGGATATTGAGTTGGTTGTATCCACCCCACACGACAAAACGCCCGCGGCCGCATCATCGGCCTCGGGCGTCTCGCCATGCGTTCGCTCCGGGAACGCTCTCGTATCGGGCGCCACATCGCGCCCGGATCTATGACGCGGGCTCAGTAGCCGGCGTACATCTCCAGCCGGTCACCGACCACGATCTCGCGGCTGGCTTTGGTGATGATGGCCGTCGAGTAGTTCTCGCGCACATCGACCACCAGCACCTGACCCACACGCTGCCAGGGAATCTCATCGTCGGGAGCCGTTCCCGGTCGACCCAGGCCCTCAAAACGCTGGTAGATGAAGAAGCGGTTGCCCACGCGCACGTTGTCCTCGGCGCCGCGGTCCACAAACACATACTGGTCGGTGCCAAAGGCAAAGCCCGGCTGCAGCGTGTCGACGATATGTGCGATGAGGTCATCTTCGGCCTGGCGCGGCTGCACCGCTTTGAGCTGACGCTCATAAGGCACGAGCACATCGCCGCGCTCCATCTCCCGCCAGGACTGGTCGATCATCGCCGTTTCAGCGTGATTCTCCGAGACTTCGGTGATCACGACACTGCCCAGCACAACATACTTCTGGCCCAGCGCGTTGCCCTCCTCATCGGTGATCTCATCCTGAAGGCGAACCACCGCGAAGCGGTCACCCACGGCAACCTCTTGCTCCTCCATCACCGTGCGATCTTCCTCTTTCATCTCTTCGCGTTCGCGCTCGGTGTAGGCGTCTTCGCCAAAGCCGACCCAGACCGCGTCGTGCTCGCCAAGCATTGCGGCTTCTTTGGGCGAGCCGATGATGCGGCCGGTGTAGGCCAGCTCTTCGGCGGTGATCATGCCGCCGGTCGGCAGGTACATCCCGCTCGGCGGCGGCTGGGAGCTGCTCTGGGCCGCCGCGGCGGGCGACGCCCCCTCGGTCGCGGCCTGCGGCTCGGGGGCCTCCTGCAGGTAGACGATATCACCCGGATAGACCCAGTGCGGGTTGGTGATGTGCGCGTTGTAGCTCCACATCCGCGGCCACTGGTAGGGGTCGCCGTAATAACTTCCGGAGAGGTCCCAGATCGTGTCGCCCTCACGAATCACGTGGTAGTCGGGCAGATCGCTGGCGTACACATTCGGCGACTGGGCCTGCGCCTGAGGCAGAGGCGGCACCCCGAAAATCGCCACGCTCACCGCGGCCATAATCCCGCCACTGATCACCCGGGAGGCGCCGCGGCGCAGGCTGGGTCCGACCTTCTTCTTCGACATATCTGCTCCAGATGTGTGTCCTGCCCTCAGGTGGGGCATTCATTCATCGTGTCTTTGATGATGGTGCCACGTTGCGTCTCAGGTTGCATCCCGCTGCGGGTGCTCCTCAAGACGCTTGATGCCGAGCTTACCAGCATTGGTCGTGGGGTACTCTTCGCTGAGCCTGCGCAACAGCTCCACCGCCCTGCCCGGCTGCCCGAGCCGATCGTAGGCCAGCGACATCTTCAGCATCGCGTCGGGAACCTTCGCCGCGCCGGGAAGTTCGGTGAGGATGCGCTCAAACTGGGTGACGGCCTGGCTGAAGTTGCCCAGCCCGTAGTGGCATTCACCGATCCAGTAGAGCGCGTTATCGATATAGTCTTCGCGAGGTTCGCCGCGCAGAAAGGTCTCAAAACCTTCGAGCGCCTCGCCATAGGAGCCGGCCCGGTAGCTGGTCAGCGCCTCCTGGTAGAGCTCCAGAAGCTCCCGCTGAGACTGGGGCGCTGCTGCCGACGAGGGTGCCGGCGCCGCCTGCGCGGCCTCGTCCCGGGTCGCCAGCCGTTCATCGGTGACCGGCGCCTGGGCACGACGTGCGCCGCCGCTGCTGGCGTTGGCTTTTGGCGCGGGCGCCTCGGTCTGCTCCTGCCCGAAATACGCCGCGAGATCTTCGTTGGTGAAGACCACCGTCTCTTCATCGGCGGCGGCAGGCTCCTCGACCACGATCTCGATATGCTCCTGCACCGGCGCCTGCTGGCGGCCGGACTGCTGGTCGGAGAGCGGGATATGCGTCACCGGACGACGCTCCACCGGCGGCTGCGGCCGAGCGCTGTAGCCGTCGTAATAGCTGTCGTTCTGCGGGGCGCGCTGCGAATAATGGGACTCCGGCGCCGGCGCCGGTCGTGAGGGCTCGGCACGCGCGAAGGCCTCATGGCTGTTGCGCAGATATCCCCGGCGTTGCAAGACGATGCGGTTCGCCTCCACCCGGTCCTGCATCAGCACCAGCTGACGCTCCATCTCTTCGATGCGTACGGTGAGCCGGCCGTTGGTGCGCTCGACATCCTCGACGCGCTCCTGAACCTCGACGAGCTCCGCCCGGGTGAGCACATCTTCCACGGGTTGCTGCTGCGCGCAGGCCCCCAGAAAGAGGGTCGGACCAAAGAGGTAGGCCGCCACCGCGCGGGCACGAAGCCGCGTAGGACGCGCTCGATGTTGGGGAGTGTGCTTCGACAAAAAAGCCTCCTGACGCCCCTTCTCCCGGGGACTTCGTCGCAAGAATTCGGCGTCTGATAGGTGCTGTGCTGACATGCAGACGGGAGCGATGCTAACATGGGCCGGGATCGTGTCAAGAAAGTTGAAAGACCGCTTTGACCGCATAAATACTGGAGTTTTCCAACTTCGCATCAGCTTTTTTTGTCCTCACCGGAGCCCTCCTCATGCCCGATTCTCGCGGCGACATCGCCCGTACGATCGCTCGTCTCGATCACCCCGATGCCATCCACCAGGATGAGCTCCTGGCCACGCTCACCGCCCGGGGCGAAGAAGCCCGGGAGGTCGCTCTGGCCAGCCTGGGACTGATCAGCCCCCGGGTGCATCGCGCCCTGCTGCGCTGGCTGGGCTCCCGCGTCGATAGCGAGGCTGCCCTGGCGTTGATGCGCTACATCTTTGATACGTCCGAGGTGATCGAGGAACAAAGCGGACGCACCCTGGCGATGGCCCTGCTCCAGCGGCTGGTGGAGGAGCATGCCGAGAGCGACAGCGCCCTGCGCGGACGCACCCGAGCCTTCTCCGAAGATCTGCTGGAGGACCGTGATCCGGAGGTTGTTGGCGGCGCCCTGCGTATGCTTCAGCGCGTCGGCGACGCCCGCTCCGCGATGCGCGTGGAGAGCCTGCGCGAGCCTCTGTCGGAGTCGAACCCGGCCGAGCTTCGCGCCACACTGGGAACTCTGAGCAACCTGACACTTGATGGCGGGCAGACGCGGTCGCGTCAGGAGGTTAGCGAGGACCTCATCGCCTCCGCCGGCCCCCGGCGGCGAGTGCTGGTACGCGAGTGGCGCCGGCGCCCGGACCGCACTGCGATAGCCTGCACTATCCTCAAGCGGCATCAAGGGCCGATCGATCAGGCGCTGCAGATCCTCATCGCTTCACCGGAGCCCGACGCGCGCGAGCTCCTTCAGCCCTACCTTGCGTCCCGCGACAGCGACCGCTTCACGCTCGCGTTGCAGGCTCTCGCTGCCTTCGCCTCCTCACCGGCGAGCACAGCGGAGCTGGAGGCGACTCGCCGCGCCCTGGCCCATCCGGACGTCCTGACCCGCCAGGCGGGCGCGGCCCTGTGTGCTGCCCTCTCCCCCGAAGATCCTCAGGTCGAACGCGCGCTCGTCAGCATGCTGCTGGAGTCGGACCCGGCAACCAACGAAGCCGCCGCGCGCGCCCTGGCGCATCTTCCCGGAGCGTTTGAAGAGGCTACCCTGGCGCGGGTAATCCGCGCCGCCGACATCAGCGTGCAACGGCTGCAGCACGCCGGCGCCGAGTCGGCCGCCATGGCGCTGGCCTGGACCCTTCGGGCCGCGGCGCGACGCCTCCCGAGCGATGCCAGCCCTCTGCCCGAGCTCCGAGCGCTCGCCATCGTCACCCTCAACCTCCCCGGCCAGCACAGACCGCTTCAGGTCGCCTCCCTGGAACTTCTCGACGCCCTCAGCCTGCGCGCCACCGAGGCCTGGCCCGACGATCAGCTCGGCCGGCTCATCGCCATCGCCTCGGGCGCCGACAACAAGCCCGCCTCGCGCGCCGCCGACATCCTCATTCGCGTCGCCCCGCAGGGTCTGCATGCGCTGGATGAGGCTGGCCAAAACCCCGCCCTCGATCCCGAACGCCACCGCATCCCCCTGCTCTGCCGAAGCGCCAGCGACACCGCCTACCAGCGCTTAATCGAGCTCTGCGAGCACGACGACACGCAGGTCCGTCAGGACGCGCACGACGCGCTGGCCACCCTTCGGCGACGCCGAAACGACGCCGACTTCATCGAAGCCCACTTCATCCCGGGGCCCCCCAGAGATTGAGATGGTTGCGGGCCATAAGGCCCGTGTGCGCCGTGGCTAGAAGGTCGCCCACATAAACGAATCCATCGTCTGAACCTCGTCGTAACGGGGCTCAAACCCGGTCGCCTCGGCGAAACGCGCCCCATCGACGACCACCGGGTATTTGACGTGGTTGAGCGAGCCTGGCGGCAACTTCGGCAGCCCAAACCGCCCCAGCGCGCTGGTAAAGAGCGGCTCCGGGAGCGCCAGCTGCTTGCGCCCGGTCGCCTTGATGAGCAACGAGAGCGGCACCGGCGGGGGCCCGGCCACGTTGAAGATCCCGCGCAACCTCGCGTTGAGCGCCAGCGCGATCGCACGCGCCATGTCCCGGTCATGAATGAACTGATACAGCGGGTCAAAGCCGAGCACCGTGGGTACCCGGGGACCGCGCAGATACGACGCCAGCGTGCCCTGGCCAGCATCTCCCAGGGCATAGCAGATGCGTAGCACCACGGTGTCGATCTTCGGAAAACGCCAGAGCGCCGAGCCTGCAAAAAGATCGGCCGCCACCAGGTCCGCAAGCTCCGGGAAGGTGCTCACCGCCATCGGGGGCTCCTCCTCGGTGTGGTAGAGCGGCGACTCCGCGTCCGCCCCGTAGAAGGTGTGCCGCCCGACAAAGATCGCCTGTTTGACCCCGTAGGTATCGCAGTGCTCAAAGACCACGCGCGTACCGCCGAGGTTGATGCGGTAGCGCTCCTGGGGTCGGGCCGAGAAGTGGGTGACCGTGGCCATATGAATGACCGCGTCGGGGCGCTCGGTGCGAAAGACCTCTTCGGCCGGGCGCTTGCGCACATCGACATGAAAGATCTTCACGCCCTCGGGCGCGTCCGCCCAGAAGCGGCGGTCGATGCCCAGGACCTCATGGCCCTCGCTTAAGAGCTCCGCCGTCAGAAGTCGGCCCAGCGCGCTGGCGATCCCGGTGATCAGCACCTTCATCGCATACCTCCCTCAAGCTCGCCGCGCTCGACCGCGCCGCGGCGCCAGGTGCGCCCGCGTTCAATCAGCGCGGCGATCTCGTCTTGCACCCGCTGCACATGCCCCAGAATCACGTCGTCGGTCTCGGTGCCGGTGCCCTCAAAGACCAGCGGCTCTCCGTAGAAGATCTGGCAGGCCACCGGCAGGGGCAGCGGCAGACCGTAGCTGGTCAGCGGGATGTAAGGTGCGCCGATCATCTTCGCCAGCCCTTTGAGGTGCCTTACGGTCGGGATGGCCTCCTCCCCGCCGATGAAGGCAAAGGGAACGATCGGCGTGTTGGTCTTCATCGCCAGGCGGACAAATCCGCTGCCAAAACGCACCAGCTTGTAGCGGTCGCGGTAGAGCTTGCCGGTGCCCCGGGCCCCCTCGGGAAAGACCATCAGGCAGCGCTCATCTTCGAGCAGTCGCTCGGCATGCTCGGGAAGCCCGGTGAACTGCCCCACCCGGCTGAACCAGTGCGAGACGAAGGGCCAGCGGTTGGCAAACTTCTCGACCATCCCCTGGCCGAGCCTCGGCGACTCCAACCCCAGCAGAAGCGAGGCCAACACCATCGCCCCATCCACAGGAAGCCCGCCGGAGTGGTTGCCGACGACCATCACCCGGCCCTGCGCGGGCACATGCTCCTGCCCGAAACAACGCACCCGAAAATAGGTGCGGTAGAATGGCGCGAGCATCGAGAAAAAGATCTCCAGATGATCTCGGGAGATGCCGTAAGGGTCGAGCCCGTAACGGTTAAAAGGAAGTTCAAGGCGACGGATCGCCTCAGCAACCTGCGCGTCGACCAGCACGTCAGACATCATGGGGGTACATCCTCGTTAACACTGCAAATGGCAGCTGGTCATACCACGTGCGCCCCGGGGTGCGCGAGATCTTCTCGGGCGCTCTCAACGTCTCCGTTGCCCAACGCGTTGAGGATTCTCACGGTCGCAAAACGCAGAGAGCGCGCCCTGTTCAAAGGGCGCGCTCTCAATGTGACTCATCGCTTCGCGCGAGAATGCTCACTCGGGGGTGGCGCAGCAGCGGAAGCCGATGTTGGCCTCACCCGAGCCGGGTGCTTTCGGCGAGGAGTAGCGGCAGGAGGCCACTTCCGACTCGCTGTCGTAGCCGCCGCCCGCCACGCGCTGCTCTTCCACCCACTCAAAGACGTTGCCCGTCATATCAAACGCGCCCGAGCGGCTGCGGCATTGCGCAAAGCTGCCGGCGGCGGCCAGGCTGCGCTCAAAGCCGTCTTCGTCGGCGGTGTTGCAGCGGTCGGCGTCGTAGGAGTTGCCGTAAGGGAACGCCGAGCCGCCGCAGGCCGAGCGCCACTCGCTCATGGTGCAGAGGCGTTTGTTGTCCTGGGCGCAGAGGCGGCGCGCTTCGAACCAGGTCACGCGGTTTTTGGGGGCGCGGCCCCGTCCCGGATACTCGTACGCATCGACGCAGAAGTTGCCCGCGTTGGCACGGACGAGCAGCATGCCGGGAGGGCAGTTCGTAGCGTTAGCAGCCGGCCGGGGAGCCTGCTGGGTCGGGCGCGATGCCCCGCCAGTCTGCGCGGGTTGGCTGGCCGAGCTTCCGTTGCCCGCGCCTCCAGAAGAGGCCGGGGAGCTGGCCTGAGCAACGACCGACTCAGTGGTCGCCGCTTCTTCGGCCTGGCGAGCATCTTCGGCGAGCTCTTCGGCGCGGGTTTGCGCGGCCTGGGTGGCGTCGCTGAGCGCCTTCTCGGTCTGTGGCTCGGCCTGGGCCAGAAGGGCCGCAAACGCCTCACGCTCGGCCCGGGCGGCCGCCTCATCGGCGTCATCGCCGGCGTCTGGAGCAGGTGTCTCGTCTGGCTCGGCTGCGACCTCCACGGTCTCATTGGCCTGGGCGACGGGCTCCGACGTGGTGGTGGTTTCCTCTTCACCGCCGCGCGTCAGCGCAAAGGCCGCGACCAGGACCACCACAAGCACGATCGCTGCGATCAAGCCCGCCGAAGATTTCGACTCCTTGCGTGCCGGCTTTGTATGGGCTTTCGGCGCGGCAGCCACCTGGGTCGGAACCACCGGGGGGCGCTCTTCAAGCTCGGGCTCATCGCTGGCAAGCGGCGCTTCGGGCGCCTCCGGAGGTGCCGTCGGAGGGGCCACAGGCGGAGCCGGGGCGCTCGGAGCCTTTGCCGGGGTCGGGTGGGCATCGCGATCGACCTCGTTGGTCGGCAACATGTCGATGAGCTCGGGCTTTTGGCTCGATCGCTTCACCTCGACGGTGGCGATGTCGTCTTCGAGGGGCTCGCCAATATCCATCGGCGTCTCGACCGCGAGCGGATCGGCCCCCGGCGCTCCGGGCGGGGCGACGGGAGGAGCCGGCGGAGCCGCCGGCGCTTCGCTGACCACCCCGGCGTTTGCCAGGCGAAGTCCCGTATCCACGATTGTCGAGAAGTCCTCGCTGAGCGCCTCGACCGAGGCGTAGCGCTCCCCGCGATCAAAGGCCATAGCCCGACGCACAAGCGCGTCGACCGCTTCCAGCTGCGAATCCCCCCGGTAGCTCCCCGCGCTGTGCTCCTGCCCGAAGACCATCGCTTTGATCAGGGCGCCCACGCTGTAGACGTCCACGCGCGCATCCGGCGTCACCGAGGCGCTGCGCAGCTCCGGCGCCACAAAGGGGCTCTCATCGGCCCGGCCCGCAAAGACCTCTGGCGCCAGCGCGGCCAGCACATAGGTGTCGGTAACCTTGAGCAGGTCCGGCATCAGAATGATGTTCTGCGGCTTGAGGTTGCCGTGCGGGTAGTCGCGGCCGATATGCTGCAAGGCCAGCGTGATCTGCTGGATAATCGGCTCCAGCTCGTCGAGCTCGAAGCGCTGCTCGCGCTCGCTGCGCATCTTCAGCACTTTGTCGAGGCTTAGCCCCTCCAGGTGCTGCATCGACACCCAGGGGTGCCCCTTATGCACGCCGCTATCATGGAGTCGCACCACATTGCGCTGGGTCAGCGCCCGGGCCGCCCGCGTCGCTTTCAAGAAGCGCTCCTCATCAATGGGAGTGCGAAGCACATCGGTGGCGAAGAGCTTGATGGCGACATCGGTCTCAATGAGCGTGTCTTCGGCCCGGTAGACCTGACCGAAACTCCCCTCGCCGATGCGCTCTTCAAGTTTAAAGCGCTCGGCGATGACCTCGCCAGGCGGAAAGTAGAGCCCCTGGACGTCAAGCGCCTTAAGCTCCATCGTCATCCTACGCAGCCCTTCGGCCGAGGTTTTGGTTTTGCGGCGCGCGCGACGCAGCCCCACCCCGCAGTTGGGGCACTTCTGCGCATCGTCTTCGACTGGACTTCCACACTGATGACAGAGCACGGTCTTTTACCTCCCGGAATCTCCGGGCTTAAGCGCCCCTTCGCTCGCCCGGACCACAGGGGGTAGGTCGGCGAAATCAGGGCGCATTCTGGGTACAGATAAACGGATCGCAGGGATTAGCAAATTGCCCCCGCACGCGCAACACAAGGCTGCGCGCTCCTTAGAGCTGACGCGGCGGAAGCGCCATCCCATCCTCGGACGTCCCCGCATCGGGCGCGTCATCCTCGGAAGACTCTGCCGCCTCGTCGTCCGAGGTCAGCTCCCCACCCTCACCGCGGGCATCTTCCGCCTCCGTAGCGTCGGGAGCATTCGCCGCATCCTCACTCACCGGTGCAGCGGCCGGCTCATCGTCTTTCGGAGTGGCATCCGGAGACGTCTCAACGGCTGACGGCCCGGTGTCCGGCGAAGCTTCTGCGGGCACTTCCGTCGCGTCGTCTTCTGCGGGCGCCGATGCAGGAGGTTCAGGTGCCGTCGGCTCCTGAGGCTCAGGGGCTTCCGGTTCTGGCGAGGCGGGTTCGGGCGGCACGGAATCGGGAGCTCGTTCTGGTGGCGGTGTCGAGACTTCCGGCTCGGGTTTAGGCGCCTGGTCTGGCGCGGGCCGCGTTGAGGCGGGTCTTCTGGCAGACGCCTCACCGCACGCCTCGACTGCCTCAATCCTGGCGGTGGCCGCACCGGGGGAGTGCGCCAGAAGTGCCTCATAGTGCTCCCGGGCCTGGTCGCATTGTCTGGCACCGAGCGCCGCGCCAAGCTGGCGTTCAAGGTTCGCGACGCGGTTGATCCGTGTCTCAAGCGCCGCGGCGCGCACATCGTCACTTGCGGCAGCGGCGAGCGCCTGGCGCGCCTCCTCAATCTGACCGGCCTCAATAAGGTACCCGACCGCGGCCTCAATGCCGGCCCATTGCCCCTGGCCAACTTCCGCGCTGGCCTCAGCGACGACATCGGTCGGGGCCTGGGTGTTTCGCCAGATGCTCCACCCCATCGCCAGCCCCACCACCGCCACGGTGCTCAGCGCGGCGACCAGTGCTGGCGAGCGTTGTCGTCTTCGACGCCGACGCGGCCAGGGGGCATCGGTTCCTCCAAAGGCGAACGCCTCCTCGCCATCCATACTCGGCTCGGAGGCAAGCTCGGCGCGAAAGACGGGCGCCGGATCCGAATCCAGCGCCATCTCCACCGGCCCCACAGGGCCGCTCTCCAGCTGAAGCTCACCATCGATGCGGGGGCCGGAGAGGCCATCGTCATGAAGATCGGCGCTCTCGCTCCCCTGACTGCTCTCGGCCAGGCCCCGGCTGCCAGCCTCCTGGCGCTTGAGCGCCGCCGCACGCCCGGCCTCCCGGGCGCCCCGAGGCGCCTCCACACGCCCGCCGCCTTCCACCACCTCCAGCAGCTCAGCCAGCGCCTCGGCATCCGCCGGTCGATCCTCGGGAGCCTTGGCCAGACAGCGCAGAATGACCGCCTCCAGATTCTCATCCACCTCCACCCCGGGTCGAACCAGACTCGGGAGCGGTGGCGCGTCATGGAGCTGCTTGTTGAGGATCGCGAACTTGTTTTTCCCCTTAAAAGGCAACTTCCCGGTCGCCATAAAGAAGAGCATCACGCCCAGCGCATAAAGATCCGAGCGCGGGTCGGCCACATCCCCCCTGGCCTGCTCCGGCGACATGAACTCCGGCGTGCCAAAGATCGATCCCGTCTCGGTCATCGGGGCGTCATCATCATCGGCGATCTTCGCAATACCGAAGTCGAGCACCTTCACCGCGAAGCGACCCTTACGAGCCGGCATCAACATCAGGTTATCGGGCTTTAAGTCGCGGTGAATCACGCCCTGGGCGTGCGCGGCACGAAGCACCTCGCAGACCTGCAGCCCGATCGAGACGACGTTCTCCCGATCCAGCGGCCCCTGATTGCGCAGCACCTCGGTGAGACTTTTGCCTTCGATGAACTCGGTGATCAGGTAGAGCGCGCCGTTCTCATGCTGGCCGTACTCCAGAAGCGTCACCGCGTTGGGGTGGTTGACCTTGCAGTAGGAGCGCGCCTCATTGAGAAAGCGGAGCACGATGCGCTCATCGGAGGTGAACTTCTGGTTGAGAAACTTCACCGCGACGCGCTGCCCGAGCTTCTCGTTGAGCCCCAGGTACACATCGCCCATCCCGCCGGATCCGATGGGCTCGATGATCTTGAACTTTCCACCGACCACATCGCCGATGCAGCTGTCTTTTACCGCCCGAATGGGCACCAGCGGTGCGCCACACTTGACGCAGTAGCCCCCGCCGCTCTTCTGCGAGACCATGCAGCTCTTGCAGATCTTGACGATCTGGCGGGCCTCCCCGGCTGCGATCTCCTGCGGCTTATCCGAGGGCATCGTCAATGGCGAGGACTCCCGGGCGTCATCATGGACCGGTGAGGTGTCGCGACGCGGGCGCGGGTTTTGGGCGTCATCCTGACTCAAAGCGCTTCCTGGGTGGCCGTCCCGAACAATCCCTGTTCTTTTCACGGGCAGTTGACACTCGGACGAGGCATACTCGCCAGTATTCTGCCACGGTAGTCGTCGGGATCAACAAATCGGCCTGGTGAGGCGAAGAGCGGCTCATCATCACGGCCAGCGCGATCGCAATACGAGGTAGCGCGCACCTTTTTTGCCCCATCGCGCTGTGCTATGCCGGGCCGGTGACGCTGAACAATCGCCCCGCACCGATGCCGGGGCGCCGAACTGTCCCTCTGAAGATGGAGCGCCCAGATGGCCCGCTCAAAAGTGTTTATTGCCGATCTTGAAGATAACTCGGTGGTGGAATCCACCTTCCTGCTCGCCGCCAAGAGCATTCGGGAGACGCGCTCCGGCGATCCTTACCTGAGTATGACGCTGCAAGACCGCACGGGCACCATCGAGGTGCGCGCCTGGGACAACGCGCTGGTGCTCGACAAGCGCGCAGATGTCGACGACTTCGTCGCCATCCGCGGACGCGTGAGCAGCTACCGCGACAACCTGCAGATCACCCTCAATGATCTGGAGCGCGTGGACGACGCCGGCGTCGACCTCGCCGACTACATGCCGCACTCGCGCTGGTCGGCCGACCTGCTCTTCGAGGAGCTTCGTGACCTGATTGAGAGCAGTATTGAGAGCGCTGAGGTGCGCCGCTTCCTCGACGCGCTCCTCGATGATGAGAACTTTGCCACGCGCTACAAGCAGGCGCCGGCGGCGGTCACCAACCATCACAACTTCCTGGGGGGGCTGCTTGAGCACACCCTCTCGATGGCCCGCCTGGGCCTGCAGATGGCCCGCCATTACCAGACCTATTATCCGGGGCTGGTGGACAGCGATCTGGTGGTCGCCGGCGTGGTGCTGCACGACATGGGCAAGATCGAAGAGCTCTCGTACCGACGCAGCTTCGATTACACCACCGAAGGCCGCCTTGTGGGCCACATCGCCCGCGGTGCCGAGATTGTAGGTCAGGTGGCCGGGGCGCTACAGCCCCCGCTGGACGCGGAGCTTGTCACGCACCTCAAGCACCTGGTGCTCAGCCACCACGGACGGCTTGAGTACGGCTCGCCGGTCACACCGCGCACCGCCGAGGCGATGATCTTGCATTTCCTCGACCTCATCGACAGCCGCATGAACATGTGCTGGAATGCCTGCGAACCCCTGATGACCGGTGACGAGAAGGCCGGTGGCTGGTCGGATTACCGCCGCGCGCTGGAAGGTTTTATGTTCGTTGCGCCACCGCCGCAGGGAGGTCGCTGGGAGCATGAGGGGCGTCTGAGCCGCGACGCCTCGCGCGGCCCCGGCCTTGTGCCCGGAGCGCCGGCGTCCCCGTCCGAAGGTCTCAATGGCCAGGCGCCGCAGGCCGACTCGGAGGTCGGCCGGAGCTCGGAGTCGCGCACGCGCCGCGTTGATGACAACAACCTTAGCCTTTTTGGCGAATAACCCCGCTGCAGGGAGTCCTTATGAGCATCCTCGACCGCCTCAACCTCTTGATTCGCTCGAACTTCAATGAGAGCTCGCGAAGCGAGCGCGGTGGGGTTCGCTCAAACCTGCGCGAGGTCGAGACCAGCCTTCGCGACGCGAAGCGCCAGCAGGCCGAGCTACGTCGCGGAGAGCGCCAGATCATTGAGCAGATCCGCAGCGAACGCGAGAGGGCCGACCAGTGGGAAGATCGCGCCATGCTCGCCCTGCGCAACGGCGATGAAGACCTCGCCCGCGAAGCTCTCGTCGTCAAAAACAAGGCCACGGTCGAGGCGCGCCGCCTGCGCGATCAGCTCGATGAACACCGCGCCTACATGCAGGACATTGCCCGCGCGCTTGAAGCGCTGGAGCACAAACTCGAAGGTACCCGCGGCAAGATGCGAGCCGCCTCCAGCCGGCAAAGCGGTGCGCGCCCCTCACTGCGCAATGAGTCGGCCTGGGACGCCGAGCTTCGCCGCCGCATGGAAGCCCGCGAGCAAGGCGACGCCGCACCTGCCCCCAAAACCTCCTCCTCGACCACGCCGCGCACATCCAGCCCGACACCGGCCGACTTCGTCACCGATGATACCTTCGATACCACCCGCTCCATGCGCGAGTTCGACCGCATGTCCAGCAAGATCGACAGCATGGAAGCCGACATCGAAGCCATGCGCGAGCTCAGCGACATCGGAAACTCTCTCGACCCTCGCCGTGCCGAGCTCGACGCGATCTTCAGCCGCCTCGAAGATCGCAAATCTCGCGGCGAATCGTCTTCGGCACCGCGAAACGCCCCCCGTAAAAACGAGGACGACCGCGACGACCTGGCCGATCTTAAACGCAAGTTCCAGGAGTAAGGTTTCGCTGCAAGCACACGGCACGTCTCCACAAAAAAGGGCTCCCACTCGGGAGCCCTTTTCATCTCTGGCAACAACGCCAGCGCCAGAGTTCGCTGAGACAATAAGCTCGACCTTAAGGCGACACCTCCAACTCCGCGCTCCGCCCGGCCGCCCCTTTCAGCTCGCCACTTCCCGGACCGCCGCCCTCCCCGCCCTGGCCTGCCACCACCTCGACATCGCCCAGATCGTTGAGCGTGACCGGAGAGGTCGCATAGATCGCAAATGAGGGCCCACCCGCACCGCCGCCTCCGGTACCTCCCTGGCCGCCGTTGCCCCCGGCGCCACCCGCACCTCCCAGACCGCTGTTAAGCTCACGGTTGCCCCCACCGCCTCCCGGTGTGCCACCGAGTCCGCCTGCACCTCCCAGACCGCCCTGGCCGCCGGCACCACCGACGCCTCCCAGGACGCGTGCGCTGCGGCTGGTAAAGACCGCGTTATCAAGCAACACCCCAATCGACGCGCCACCTGGACCACCACCCTCACCGCCGGTCCCGGGACAGCCCCCGCTCGCACCGCCCCCGCCGGCACCTCCCCACGTATCGCAAAAGACGCCAAAGGTTCCTTCATTATGGTAGCCGCCACCACCTCCTCCTCCGCCCCCGCCGCCCCCGGGCTCACCCAGTCCGCCGGGCGCACCGCTCTGCCCCACCCAGCTTAGCGAGGCCAGGTCGAAATGCCCCTCATCGCCTCCTCCCACTCCGGAAGGCCCCTGCGCCCCATTGCTACCCCGCGACCCCACGCTTCCGTCCTGAGGGCTGTCACCGCCACTTCCCCCGGCTCCCCCCGCGTCGCCGGAGCTGCCAGAGTTTCCACGTTGCCCGCTGCCATAATTGAACCCGGAGTCTCCGCCTCGCCCCCCCTGCGCCCCACAACTCGACGTCCCTCCGGCCCCGGGGGACGGTGGATTGTCTTCGTTAATACAACGTAGACCGGCCAGATCGCGTCGCGGCGGTGCATCGCCTCCCGGACTTCCCGCCCGACCATTACTTCCAATGGTTCCCTCTCCCCCATCCACACCCGCGCCCCCGCGCCCGGCCTCCACCACCGTGCTTTCCAGCACCACGCCCTGGCTGTTTCTCAAGAGCATCGCCACCGAGGACTCGCCAGCCGGCGCATCCTGACCGCGCACACGCAGGTTCACCAGGCGAGTGGTCGCTTCAATGTCCTCGCCAATCACCGAGGGGCGCCCGCCCGAGATCTCCACGCGCCCATTCGGATCATACAGCCAGCCGAACGCGTAGCCGCCCACCACGTGCACGCCCTCGCGCAGCTCCAGCACCTCGTCGTAGGT
This sequence comes from Lujinxingia vulgaris, assembly GCF_007997005.1. Classification (GTDB taxonomy): domain Bacteria; phylum Myxococcota_A; class Bradymonadia; order Bradymonadales; family Bradymonadaceae; genus Lujinxingia. The sequence continues at coordinate 190,221 of NZ_VOSL01000044.1, forward strand.
GCCGACCTCCACCAGCACAAAGGACCGCTCAGCGTCAGTCGACGCCGCCTCAACGGCCGCGCCGATGGTGCCAAAAGGTCGTTGCAGCGAGCCTTCGTTGGCGTCATTGCCATGCGTCGCAACAAAATACGCGCGGGTGCCCCACCCCGCCTGCGGTCGGCACGCCTCACTCCCCTGCCGGCCGGGGTTCGGGATGACGTTCTCGTCGGCGCAGGCGTCTCCCTGGCCGCCGTCCCCACCATCAGGATCATCCGGGTCGCCGGTGTCGCCCGGGTCGGGATTGTCCCCGTCGGGAGGATCGGGCACGGTGGTGTCTGGCGAGTCTGCGTCGAGGTCGCCCCCCACGTCGATACCCACATCCCCTTCCCATTCGGCGGTCACCACCGACTCACTGCAGCCGCTGGCAAGCGTGAATATCAGCAGCGACACCGCCGCTGAAGTCGTGCAACGCCCTCGCCATCCTGCGCTAGTTTGATGCGTCATCCTGACCTCCAGACGTCCAGGGCTGCCCGATTCGAGCACCCTCAACGCACTATTTTATCTTCCTACGATCATTGTCGCGCTACACACCATCACGCGCGCCTTGTAGGAGAGAGCATCCTGTCGATACGCTCCGCTGAGCATATCGAGCAATGACTTAAGAATCGAGTGAGCTGATGCGTATCTTACATACATCCGACTGGCACCTGGGAGCCACGCTTGAGCAAGCCTCTCTGGAGAACGAGCAGGCGCGTTTTCTGGACTGGCTCTACGAGACCCTTCGCGACGCCGAGGTCGACTGCCTGATTGTGGCCGGAGACGTCTTTGACAGCACCCAGGCCCCGGCCCGCGCCCAGGGGCTCTACTACCGATTCCTGCACCGTTGCCAGGATCTCCCCGCGCTCAAAAAGATCGTTGTGGTAGGCGGAAACCACGACTCCGCCAGCCAGCTCGACGCGCCGGCGCCGGTTTTGCGAGAGCTTTCGGTGGATGTGGTCGGCGGGCTCTCCTCGGATCCCGCGCAATGGGAGCGCGCGCTGATCCCGGTCCCGGACGCCACCGGAACCCCGCAGGCCGTCATCGTCGCCACCCCCTACATCCACGAATCTCGCCTGGGGGTCGGACGAATCGCTGGCGAGGGCATCGCCCCTGACCTGGCCCGAAGCTTCTACGACGCTTTTGAAAACTTCTACACCGAGCTCGCCAGGCGCGCCCGCGAACGTTTTGGCGACCTTCCCCTGGTCGGTGTCGCCCACCTCACCTGCATGCCCGCCGCGCAAAAACTCCGAGACGACGACTTTAAAACCGACCTCCACCAGATCGGCGCCCTCGGCGCCCTGCCCCCCTCAATCTTCTGCGAAGACTACGACTACGTGGCGCTCGGCCACATCCACCGCGGCTTCGCCGTGGAGAGCGGTCGCATCTGGTATAGCGGCACCCCGGTGCCCATTCGGTTCAATGAGGCGCAAACGCCCCGTCAGGTGCTCCTCGTCGATGTCGGCGAGGAGGTTGTCATTGACCGACGCGACGTTCCGGAGTTTCGAGCGCTGATCACCTACCGCGATACGCCGGAAGAGCTCGAAAAGCTCGTCAGAAAGCGCACCTGGGATGCCCCCTATCCTCCCTATGTCGCCATCGAGTCCATCGTCGACGTCACGCGCCCCGGCACCCTTGAGCGCCTGCGCGACGCCATCGAGGAGGCGTTTGAGCCGGGCGAACGCCCCCGCATCATCGCCTTCCGGGAGGTCTTGCACGCCAACCGCGAGCACCTCGCCATTGGCGAACAAGAGCCCATTCCTCTGGAGACGGTCACGCCAGCCTACCTCTTTGAGCAACTCTACCGCTCCGCCCACGAGGGGCAGCCCCCGCCTCCCGAGATCACGGCGACCTTCGCCGACCTGCTCCCGCGCGACGATGCCCCCCTGGAGCTGGCGAGCCCTGAGCAACAAACACTTAATTCATTGCTTGAAGAAACCTGAAGGTGCTTTATGAGACTTCACCACTTAAAGCTGGAAAATCTCAACTCATTTTACGGCGCTCACGAACTTCGCTTCGATCCGGATCTAAGCGGTGTCCCGCTTTTTTTGATCCACGGGCCCACCGGCTCCGGCAAGACCACGCTCCTCGACGCCATCTGCCTGGCTCTCTTTGGCTGCACGCCGCGCCTCGACCAGCAGGGGCGCGATGACGATCGCAAAAATCACCACATCATGAGCAGCGGCACCGGAGAATGCTCGGCCGAGCTGACCTTTAGCCGGCGCAACGGCGCAGGCCAGCGCGAATACTTCCGCGCGACCTGGTCGCTTCGCCGGGCCCACGGCAAACCCGATGGCAACATCCAAAACGACCAGCGCAAAATCGAAGCCTTAAGTCATCCTGACGATCCGGCCCCCCGGGTGCTCGCCGATGATAACCGCGCCAAATACTACGGACCGGCCTTCGATGAGGTGCTTGGCGCGATGAAGCTCGACGACTTTTTGCGCACCGTGATCCTGCCCCAGGGGAAGTTCGCAGAGTTTCTCCACGGCAACGAAGACGCCAAAGCCGAGCTGCTCAAGCAGCTCACCGATGTCAGTGAGTTCCTGAAGATCGGGCAGGCGTGTGCACAACGCCACAGCCAGGCCAGAAAGGCGGTCGAGAAGCTGACCATCGAGCTCAACGCTCAGGACCTCCTCAGCGCCGAAGATCGCCAGATTCTCACAGAAGAAATGGAGAAGGCGACGTTAGCTGAAACCGCAGCCGCCAACACGCGGAACGCTGCCCGCGACGTGTTTCAATGGCAAAAGTCCCTCGACGCGTTGCAACGGGAGCACCAGGCCCATCAGAAGCGCGTAACCGACGCCGCGAACGCGCTTCAAGAACGCGCCGGCGAGCTCGATCGTCTGGCGTTGAGCGAATCACTTGAGCCGGCTCGCGACACGCTTCGCGACCTCAACAGCCTCGACGCCGAGATAAAGAACCGGCAGGTCAAACTTGCCGAACTTCGCGAACAACGCCCCGAGCTCGAAGAGGCGGTGGAGCTTCATCAACATGCGCTGCTCACCCGGCAGAACGTGCGCGACATCGCCGGCCAGGCGCTTAAAGACAACGCGGAACCCCTTAAGGCAGCCCGCCGACTCGACACACAAATTGCCGCGCTCGCCAGAGACGTCGGCACCGACCGCAGCGCGCTCGACGCAGCGAAGACGAACCTCGACGAGACGAAAAAGCTGCTCACAGAAGAAGCTAAGAACCTTGACGCTCTTAACGCCGAGCAAAAGCGCCTTCAGGCCGACCAACCCACCACCCCCTGGTCTGAAGAGCTGAGCGACGCCATCGTGGCGATGCGCCCTCAGGTCGTTGCGCTCCAGAGCGAACGCGACGCCAATAACGAAGGCACGCACAAAGGCCTGGCGCTCAAGAAGTCACTCACCCAGCAGAGCCAGAACGCCGACACCCTCAAGCAAAACATCAAGAAAGCCGAGAAAGAGCTTGAGGTTTTAAGTAAAGAATTTGAATCCAGGCAAGAGGCGCTCAAAAAGATTCTGGGCGACAAACCCGACGTCAGCGAGGCCCGCCGCGCCTGGACCGCCGCGATAAGCCGCCTGGAGAACCACAACCGAACCTTCCGCCAGGCCGCCGAGCGCACCACCGGCCTCGTCGAACTCAGCGCCCGGGTGAAGGACGCGGAGTCCCGTCGCGACGCACTCAAACAAACCCTCAACGAGGCCATCGAAGAGGCCCAACATGCCGAGGCGCTCGTCGAGAAAAAAGAGCACGCCCGCACGCTCGCCGAGGAGCAAAAGGTTCTGGCAGAACGCCTCTTCGGGCTCATTGACGCCCGCGAGTTGCTCAAAGACGAGGAGCCCTGCCCGGTCTGCGGCAGCACCAACCACCCCTACGCGGGCTCCGATCTGGGCCACGAGGAGTTTCGCAAGGGCCAGGAGCGCGCCGTCGAACTGTTGCGGGGCATCGAAGAAGAGCTCAAAGCCGCGCGCAAAACGAGCACGGCCGCTGCCAGCACGAAGAGCCGGGTGAAGGCCGAAGCCGACGCCGCAGACAAAGCCGCTCAGGAGCTCAACGAACGCCTTCAGCGCGAGGACGCCAGCCTGCGCGCGCTGGTCGCAGACGTGCTGGACGCTCCGCTCGCTGACGCCCCCGACTGGAGCGCACTGACGCAAGACTTTCACACGCGCAGCGAGACCCTGCAGGCCGAAGCACAGGCGTTCCTCAAACGCCTCGACGCGCTCGATGAGGCCGACAACGCGCTCAGCGACGCGCGCGAGAAGCGCAACCAGGCCGACGCAAAGCTCGCCGAGCTTCGCCCGAAACTTGAGCGCGCCACCGACGAGGAATCCCGCCTCAACGACGAGATCACAGCCCTCCGAGAAAAGGTCGCCGAGGACCGCCGCAAGCTCCGGGTGCGCCTGGAAGCGCTCTCCGAGCAGCTGCACACCCTGGACCGACCTCTGGATACCCAGGCCGGCGATGACCGCGGCACGATCATCGACGCGCTGGATCGCCATATCTCGAGCCTCGAAAAGGAGCGAACGCTTCGCAGCCAGATCATGAGCAAGCTCGAAGCGCTGCAGACCCAACGTGCACACATCGAGAAAAACCTCGCGACCCTTGAGGCGCGTCATACGAGCGAAAGCGAGAGTGTTGAACAACGTACTCAAGCGTTGCAGACCCGTGAAACCGAGCTCAAGGCGTTGCGCAAAGAGCGCCAGGCCATCTTCGAGGGACAGAGCGCCGACGAGGTTGAAGCGCGCCTCCAGAAGCAGGTCAGCGCTTCGCAGGAGGCTTATGAGACCGCTCGCAAGACCCTGGAGAGCGCTCAGGAGAGGCTCAAAAACCTCAACCAGGACATTAAGTCTCAGACAAAAGAGCTCGACGACGCGGCCACGAAGCGCCAGAAGGCACAGCAGATCCTCGAGAACATGCTGGACACTCTGCCCGTCGATACCCTTGAGGCGCTGCGTTCCGCCCTGCTTGGCGTCGAGGAGCGCGAGCGCCTCATCACGCTACGAGACAAACTTCGTCAGGAAAAAGCCACCGCCGAAGAGCTTTTGAAAACGTCCGGCGACGCGCTCAAGCAACTTCAGAACACACGCCCCCCAACCTTCGATGAGGCTCAAGACCTCGAGACCCTGGAAGCTCGCCTTGAAGCCTGTGAGGCGGATCTGCGCGATGCAACCGCCAGGGTCGCCACCCTTAAAGAGCGCTTAAACGCCGACGATCAGAAGCACGAGGATCTGGCCGAGGGCCGCAAGCGCCTCGAAGCGCTGAATCGAACCTTCGGGCACTGGAAGACGATCCATGATCTCATCGGTAAGAATGACGGCACGACCTTTGAGAAGCACGCGCTGAGTTTCCACCTGCAAAACATCGCGGTGTACGCCAACCGCCACCTCCAGGATCTGGCACCGCGCTATGCGCTGCAGATCCGGCGCGATGAGCAGGGGCTTCCGAAACTCGACTTTGAGATCCTCGATCGCAACCGCGCCAACAGCGTACGCCCGGTGACGACGCTCTCCGGCGGCGAGTCCTTTTTGCTCTCGCTGGCCCTGGCGATGGCGCTGGCGGACCTGCGTCAGGTTCATATGCCCCTGGAGACGCTCCTGCTCGACGAGGGTTTTGGCACCCTGGACCAGGAGTCATTGCAGGTGGCCATCGGCGTGCTCAACTCGCTGCAATCGCGCAGCAACCGCCAGATCGGGCTCATCAGCCACGTCGAGGGGCTAAAAGAGAGCGTGGAGTACCGCGTTCGAGTTACCCCGGAGGGCAACGGCCGCTCCACCCTTCAGATCGAGCGCCCCGACGCCGGCCTCATCGGCTGAACGCCACGCGTTTCGTCATCTTCAATCATCGAGCGAAAAACTCACGACCTTTCCGGCCACCGCCATCACCCGCTCCCAGTCACCTTCGACGCGGCCCATCCCGTAGAGAATCGACTGGGAGATACGCGCGCCGCCGGTGATCTCAACGCCGTCGAGCACCACCTCCGGCCCCACCCGTGCCCCCGAATCGACGCTGGCATGAAGACCGGCGAGCAGCGGCCCGGCCAGCTGCGCCTTATCGTCGATGGTGTCCTGGTTGTAGATGTAGAGCGACTCGCCAAGCGCTTCGGGAAGAGGCGCCTGGGCAAAGAGCCCCGGCTCCCGCAGCACACGCCGCGTCGTCTCAAAAAAGAGGCGCGGGTTATCGAGCGCCGCCCAGAAGTCATCGTTGATCAGCGCGTTGATGCGCTCGCCCCGCTCCAGCATCGGGATGTACACATCACCCACCATGCACCCCTCTTCGAGCGGGATGCGACGCAGGAGCTCGGGCTCCAGAAAATGCACGCCGGTAAAATCGTACTCACGAAGCGACTCCGACGCTGCATCCGGGTGACGGGCATCGCGCAAGCCGCGAAGCTCCTGCGCCTCATTGAGCCATACGCGCCCGGGCTGATCGCTTGCGCGCGGGCGAACCACCATCGAGGCCAGCGCCCCACTCTGGCGATGCGCCTGAAGCCGGGCTGCCAGATCGATGTTCATGATGCTGTCGCCGTTGAGCACGATCAGCGTCGTCTCCGGCTCGCCAAGCCCCTGCCAGATGCCTCGGACGCCTCCCGCGGTGCCCAGGATCTCCCACTCCCGCACATAGCGAGGCCGAAGCCCGAAGTTGGCGCAGAGGCGGTCGACCACGGGCGGGATCGCGTCGGGCAAATGATGCAGGTTGATGCCCACCTGCTCCACGCCGGCGCCGACCAGATGGTTGAGCGCGTAGGCCACCATCGGCGTGTTTAAAAAGGGCATCAGCGGCTTGGGCAACACATCGGTCAGCGGTGCCAGACGCGAGCCGTACCCGGCACATAGCACGCCACCCACCGGTGCCGGGCTTAGGTCTTCGTTTGTCACCGTTGTGGATTCATCCTGGCTCAACCTTCACCTCCAGAGAGCAAAACGCGCTGCGGCCGAGGACGCCCATCGGGCGCGCTCGGCCGCAGCGTCGCAACCTTCAAACTCAATTCGCAGCGCAGACGCGCCGCGCCTTAGAACTCGTCGCTGTCCCAGGTGCCGCGCTTGGCGGAGACCGTCTCTTTCTCTTCGGCTTCTTCTTCCTCGAAGTCGAACTGGGTCTCTTTCTTCTCGGCGCCCACGCCCATTTTTGCTTTCAGCGCCATCAGGGCCTCATCGGCGCCGTGGTCATCTTCCAGCGCGTCGAACTTGGCGGCCAGGTCGTCACCGCTGAAGCCTTCAGCGAGCTCGGCGCTGGCTTCGGCCTCGGCTTCCATCTGCTCGATCTTACCGCTCATGCGGTCGAAGGCGTCGAAGGCCGAGGTGTCACTCAGGCCCGACATCGTCTCCTGAATGGTCTTCTGGGCCTCGGCGCGCTTCTTACGCGCGATGAGCAGGTTCTTCTTGCGGCTGGCCTCTTCGATCTTCGAGTTGAGCTGACGCAGCGAGTCGCGAAGTTTGTCGGCCGCGGCTTTCTGGGCCTCCCACTGCTTCTGAAACTCGGAGCTGAGATCGTCGTGCTCCTTCTTACGCGAGAGCGCCTCGCGGGCCAGGTCATCGCGACCGGCGCGCACGGCCATCATCGCTTTCTTCTCCCAATCGCGGGCCTGCTGCAGCTCATTGTCGAGCTGCTTCTTAAGACGCTTCTCATCGGCGATGGTCACCGCGACCTGCTTCTTGGCCTGAATGAGCTGCTCTTTCATGTCGAGAATGAGCTGATTGAGGATCTTCTCCGGATCCTCGGCGCGGCTGATCAGGTCATTGATGTTGGCTTTGAGGAGCGTGCCGATCCGATTAAAGAGTCCCATATATTCTCTCTCCTATGTGCCTGTGGCCGGGGGCTGTGCTCACAGGCTCCAGCGGTAGTGGTAGGCCGGAAACAAGGTGGTGCAGGCGTTGATGCCGCTTGCTACGTGTCAAGACGTCAGGACGAAGCCTGCGCGGTCGATTTGGGCTGGCCGACGATGGCGCGAAGTTCCTCGTAATGCTCGCGCACCGCGATGGCCAACGCGTCGATGGTCGCCTGGAACTCGTTATGGTCCAGGTTCTCACTCTGCAGCGTATCAACAATCACCACCGCGTCGTCTTCCAGACCGTAGGCTCCAGCGACCATAGAGGTGGCGTTGAGCTCAAGCAGACGCTTAAAGAGCGCGTCGCGGGTGCCCTTCTCCGGTGCGTCCATCAGCTTGACCCGAAAGGTGATCACCGGCGGGGTGTGGTAGACGACGATATTGTCGATGTAATCGATCTCGTCGTGAATCAGCCACAGCCCTTCCTGGACCTGCTCAAAAGGCAGCCCGTGCTCGATGATGAAGTTCTCAATCTTATCGTTGGTGACCATGTACGCCATCCTCCCTGCCTCATCCATGACACAACCCGTGTAAGCGACACGACGCGCGCGTCGTTTGTTCCGGTTCAGCCGGCCCTCTCCGGGCCTTCAAGGCTAAGAACTGGTACGTCGACGCCAACTTATTTCTTCGAGAACGCCGGCGAAGTGTAGGGGTCGCGCCAAATCAGTGTCAAGGCAGCAACGCCGCGGTAGCCGCGGTTGTCAATATGAAGCGATCGGATACAATCGGCGCCCACCGCGCGGGTCGATCTGACACACCCACGCGCCCTGAACGCCCCTTCTGATGTTGCCCGGCCCCCCTGCCGACCTAAGGACTTCCACGGTGCGATCACTTGGACCCTATCGCCTCATTGAGCGAATCGGCGTCGGCGGCATGGCCGAAGTCTACCTGGCGCACGCCATGCGCTACGGTGACCTCGTTCAGCCCTGCGTTGTCAAAGTGTTGCACCGCAACCTGGCCGCCGATCGCAGCTTCACGCGCATGCTGCTCGAAGAGGCCAAGCTCATCGCGGTCTTGCGCCACAACAACATCTCGAGCCTCTACGATGTGGGCAGTGAGGATGGAAACTTCTTCCTGGTCATGGAGTACGTCAACGGCCGCGACCTCCACGCCGTACTCGCCGAAGGGGCCCGCCAGAGCTACGCCATCCCGGTAGCGACGGCGGTGCAGATCGCTCGCGACGTGTGCAACGGACTGCAGTTTGCCCACACCCGCACCGGCAGCGACGGCCGTCCGCTGCAGCTGGTCCACCGCGACATCAGTCCGCAAAACATCCTCCTGAGCGTGCTTGGCGAGGTCAAACTCATCGACTTTGGCATCGCCAAGTTCGACTCCAAGATGCGCGAGCGCACCCGCGCCGGCGTCATTAAAGGCAAGTTCGGTTACATGAGCCCCGAGCAGGCCTGGGACGAGCCCCTGGACCATCGCTCCGATCTTTTCTCGGTGGGCATCTGCCTCTATGAGATGCTCACCGGGCGCTCGGTCTATGGCCAGAGCGAAGATCCGCTCACGATGCTCAAGCGCGCGCGCCAGGCCGAGATCGTGCCGATCCAGCAGGCCCGCCCCGGGCTGCCCGAGAGCCTCATCGCGGTGGTGGAGCGCGCGCTGGCCCGCAAACGCGAGGACCGCTACCAGAGCGCCTATGACTTCTCGCAGGCGCTCAGCCAGGTGCTGGCCGAGATCGCGCCGGGGCACACCGGCCTGGAGAGCGGCGCGCTGCTCAAAGAGCTTTTTGAGCAAGAAGACCCGGCGCTGGACTCACTGGCGCGCGCGGCCGCTTCTGCAGACGCGCGTCCCCGCGGCCGTGACCCTCGCTCGCGAACCGCCCGTAAAGCCCCCACGCCTGTGCCCGCCCCCATCGCGGTCGGTGAAATCGAAGAGAGCACCGCCCCGATGCAAGAGGTCCCCGAGGAGGTTCGCTTGAGCGGGGCCTACGCCCAGGTGCGTCCCGACGACGACTTTGCACACCCCGATGACGCCACTCGTGTGAAGACGGTTCCCGCAGACTTCGCCAATGAGAAGACCGAGCTCTTCGATGAGGTGCGCTTCTCCGGCGCCCACGACGCGGTGGCCCGGGAGGCGATCTCGCGCTCCGGACCGCTGCCGACCTTTGAAGACGACTGGGGCGATGACGAAGCGGATCTCGAGCCCGAGACCAACCCGCATCACCGCTCCCCGGAGCTGCCCGACCGATCGCATGAGCGCGCTCGATCGCCCGCCTCCCCCTCGAATCCGCGCGCAGACCTCCAACGCTCCGGGGCTCAGCCCTCGCTCCCGCGGCGAGAGAACACCTCCGAGATGGCTGTAAGTCCGGCGCAAGTCGGGCCCTCGGGGCTTCGTGCGGCCGAGGTTGACCGGGCCGGCGGCGCAAAGATGGACCGCCGCACCCAGATCATCGTCGGGGTGGTGCTGGTGCTGGCTGCGTTGGGCTTTATCGCGACGCGCTTCCTTTAGGGCTCGCGTCGCGCGCGCTCACCGCCCCGTTCGCCAGGGCCGCTGTTTGATGATTGCCCGGCGCCGGTGGCTCAGTCGTCGATGCCGAAGTCTTCGCGCACCGCAAACTCGGGCCCATCCCCATCGACGGGCTGCTCGCCATCGCCTTGATCGACGTAGGTCTGAAACTTCATAAAGGAGAGCGCCTGCTGGTTGTAGGCCGCGCTCTCCGGCGAGCGAAAGACGTAGCGGATCGCCTCGACCTCGCGCCCCTCTTCGTCTTTGCCGGCCTGCAGAATCGCGCCCATCGCGTTGAGCTCCTCGCGGGGCACCAGCGTTTTGGGGGAATCAAAGGTGGGGTAGACGCGGATCAACTTCTGCGAGGCGTCGTAGTCGCTGCGTGGCTTGCTCATATAAGGCTCCATCCAGTGGGTGAAGAAAAGGTCAGAAACGACACTGCGTGAAGTAACATCGCGACGGTCGCAAGTACTTCCACATCACGAGCGCAAAGATAACACCGCCCGGCTCAAAACACATGGGAAGGTCTATGAACGATCTGGAAATCTTCGAGCGCTACCCGGCTACCCGGGCCCTGGGCCATGTGCGCCTGGGCAACCTCCCCACGCCGATCGAGGCGTACTCCGCGCTGGCCGACGACGTGGGTGTGGGCGAGCTCTGGGTCAAACGCGACGACCTCACCGGAAGCCTCTACGGCGGTAACAAGGTGCGAAAGCTGGAGTTCATCCTGGCCGACGCCCTGGCCGGTGGCCATGAGCGGGTCTGGACGGTCGGCGCGCTGGGAAGCCATCACGTCCTGGCCACCGCCCTTTATGCCCGGGAGGTGGGGCTTGAGCCCCATGCGCTGCACTTCCCACAGCCGATGACCGCGCATGTGCTGGAGGTCTTACGCGCGCTCAGCACCACGCAGCCGGTGCTCACGCCGGTGGAGTCCAAAAACGGGCTGCCCTTCGCGATGGCGAAGACGCATATCCGCGAGTGGCTCTCCCGCGACAAGAATCCCTACTACATCCCCGGCGGCGGCTCCTCGCCACTGGGAGTGGTGGGCTACGTCAACGCCGCGCTGGAGCTGGCCCGGCAGATCGAGGATGGCGAGTGCCCCGAGCCCGATGCGATCTACGTCGCCGCGGGCACCTGCGGCACGCTCGCGGGCCTGATTCTGGGCGCGCACCTGGCCGGGCTCCGCTCCAGGATCGTCGGCGTGCGTGTCGTCGACAAAGTCGTGTGCAACGCCCCGCTCACCGCCCATATGGCCAATAAAACCTCCCAGCTCATCCGCGACGCCGGCGGTCCCGACCTGCCCAAAATCTGCGCCTCGGATGTCACCCTCCTCGACGACTTCTTCGGCGAGGGTTATGGCGAGGAGACCCCCGAGGGGTTGCGCGTTATGGAGGTCGTCGCGGAGCACACCGACCTGGAGCTTGAGCCGACCTACACGGCCAAAACCTTCGCCGCGCTGGCCGCGCACGCCGAGAGCCTGGCTGACAAACGCGTGCTCTACTGGCATACCCTCAGTGGCGCCGACCTAAGCCCGCTTATCGCCCGCGCCAACATCGATCGCGATCTTCCGCCATCGTATCGCGCGCTCTTCGACACTCCCCTGCCCCGCTGATGCCTCTCGAGACACCATGACCACTCGCCGCATCATCTGTGTCTGCACCGGCAACATCTGCCGTTCGCCGATGGCGGCGGCGTTGCTGCGCGTGAAGTTGCAGCAACGCGCCGTGGTGATCTCCGCGGGCACGCTCGGGCTTGTGGGGCGCCCGGCCGCTCAATTCGCTCAGATGGCCGTGGAGCGCTTCGGCGCTTCTCTCGAAGACCACCGCTCCCAGGGGGTCTCTTTGCCGCTGATGCGCATGGCGGACCACATTCTGGTGATGTCGCCGCGCCATAGCCGCCATCTTCTGCAGCTCGCACCGGATCTTCAGAGCCGGCTGGTCGAGATCTGGCGCTTCGATCCCGAGCAGCAGGTTGAGACGGGCATCCCGGACCCGGTGGGCCAGAACCGCGAGGTGTTTGAGCATTGCTGCGCGATCATCGATCGCAGCATCGACGCCTGGATCGGCACCCTGAACCTCCCGCACTAACGACTCGCCATACCCTCGGAACCCTTGTGATTGTCATCGGCATCGACCCCGGCAGCCGCTTTACGGGCTACGGTCTGGTCAAAAAACGCGGCCAGGAGCTCGAACACGTCGCCAGCGGGCGCATCAACGCCTCGCGCGCCAAAACCTTCATTGAGCGTCTGGAGATCATCTACGGCGGCTTGAGCGCCGTGCTCAACGAGTATTCGGTCGATGAGGCCGCCGTGGAGAGCGTCTTTGTGGCCCGCAACGCCATGTCGACCATCAAGCTCGGCCAGGCCCGAGGCGTCGCGCTCCTGGCGCTGAGCCACGCCAACCTCGCGCTCAACGAATACGCGCCGACGCTGGTCAAACAGGCCGTCACCGGGCGCGGGCGCGCCTCCAAAGACACCGTCGGCCAGATGGTGCGCGTGCATCTGGGCCTGCGCGGGGAGCTGGCCGAAGACGCCGCCGACGCCCTGGCGGTTGCGATTTGCCACTGTCAGGCGTTCGACTTTCAGCGCCGCCTGCAATAGAGTGGCGCTGAACATGCTCTCAGGATGGAATCCAGTCTATGATCGCACATCTTACAGGCCGCCTGCTCACCACCGAGCTCGACAGCGTCATCCTCGACGTCCGCGGCGTTGGCTACCAGGTCTTTGTGCCGGTGGGCAGCGCCGGCAAACTTCGCCCCAATGAGGCTGGCGAGGTCTCGTTGTGGATTCATACCAGCGTGCGCGAAGACGCCATTCAGCTCTACGGCTTCGCCTCGGGCGATGAGCGCCGCCTCTTCGCGAAGCTGATCTCGGTCAGCGGCATCGGCCCCAAGATCGGGCTGGCGGTGCTCTCTGATCTCGACCCGGCCGACGTGGTCATGGCCGTGGAGCTCGACCGGGTGGACACCTTCACCAAAGTCAGCGGCATCGGCAAAAAGACCGCGCAGCGCCTCATCCTCGAGCTTAAGAACGCTCTGGGCGACTTCAGCTTTGAGCGCTCCGTGAGCGAGGTCGCTGTGGAGCGTTCGGCCATCGACGACCTGCGCAGCGCCCTTCAAAACCTGGGCTACCCGCCGGCGATGGTCGACGACACGGTCGACCATGTGGCCCGCGAGGCCACCGACGATCAGCCCGTCGAAGAGCTTCTGCGTATGGCGCTAAAACTCTTGCGCTGAAGCTGCTCCGATACGCCAGATCCCGCACCCACGCACCACCTTTTGAGGAAGTCGTTTTATGCCTCGCGATCCCAACATCGAGATGACGCCCACCGGCGATGATGTCTCCTTCGATGAGTATTTGCGCCCCCGGCGTTTTGAGGAGTTCGTCGGCCAGCAGGCCATCAAGGATAACCTGCGGGTGATGGTGAAGTCGGCCAAGATGCGCCAGGCGCCGCTGGACCACATCCTCTTCAGCGGCCCGCCCGGCCTTGGCAAGACCTCCATGGCGCAGATCCTGGCCGAGGAGATGGGGGTCAATATCCACATCACAAGCGGCCCGGCGCTCGAGAAAAAAGGCGACCTGGCCGGTATCCTCACCTCCCTGGAGAAGGGCGAGATTCTCTTTATTGATGAGGTCCACCGCCTCTCGCCGGTGGTCGAAGAGAACCTCTACCCGGCGATGGAAGACTTCTACTTCGACATTGTGATTGGCGAGGGCCCACACGCCCGCAACATGAAGCTGACGCTGCCTCCCTTTACGCTTGTGGGCGCGACCACCCGCTCCGGACTTCTGACCGCGCCGATGCGCGACCGCTTCGGCTATGTGGCACGCCTGGACTATTACGACGCCGACGACCTGAAGTCGGTCTTGCAGCGCTCGGCGCGCATTTTGGACATCGGCCTCTCGGAGCGCGGAGCGTTTGAGATCGCGCGGCGCAGCCGTGGCACCCCGCGCATCGCCAACCGCCTGCTCAACCGCGTCCGCGACTACGCCGTGGTCGGAAATCACAGCACCATCGACGATGAGCTGGCCGATTACGCCCTGGAACGCCTGGAAGTCGACTCGGCCGGCTTTGATTATCTGGACCGCCTTTACCTCGACGCGCTCGTGGTCAAGTTCGGCGGCGGGCCCACCGGACTCGATACTCTGGCCAGCAGCATCGGTGAGGCCCGCCACACCATCGAAGAAGTGATCGAGCCCTACCTTTTGCAGCAGGGCTTTATTCAGCGCACCCCGCGCGGGCGCGTGGCCTCAGCCAGCGCCTTTCGCCATCTGGGAGTGCCCATCAACAGCGGCAACCAGAACACCATCTTCTAACACGCCAAACCCGCGGTGCAGGTCGTATGAGTGATGAGGCAGTCGAGCATTTTCGAGCCTTCATGAAGGCAGTGGGGTTGCATGCCGACCAGGACCCGGAGCTCGCCCGCACCGCGGAGCGTTTCACCGGGTTGATGGATGAGCTCTTCAGCGGGCTTAACGAAGCGGCGCCCCAGATCAGCACCTTTGAGGCGCCGGGGCTTAACGAATCGACCGGCGGCAGCCGCCCGGTGCTCACCTGCGCGCTTCCCTTCCAGAGCATGTGCGTTCATCACCTCCTGCCCTTCTTTGGCACGGTGGATGTGGCCTACGTGCCTGCCGAGCACATCGTGGGTTTTGGCAGCATCGGGCGCGTGATCGACCATTTTGCCGCAAAACCTCAGGTGCAGGAGCGTTTGATCATCGAGATCGCTGAGCACCTGCAGACCACGCTTAACCCGGCCGGCCTGCTTGTGCGACTGCGCGCCCGACAGCTCTGCATGGAGATGCGAGGAGCTCATAAGCATGGCGAGCTCATCTCGATCGAGGCCCGCGGCGTGCTCGCCAGCGGAGAGCTGCGGGCCGAGTGCATGGCGCAGTTTCAGCGCGCGGAGAAGACGCTATGAGCGAGGACGCCCGGGCTCTGATCGTCGGCGGCGGGGTCGCCGCGGTGAGCGCCGCGCTCTGGCTGCATGACTTCGGCGTGCCCTTCGACTGGGTGGACGCCCGCGGCGAGGTCGGCGGAATGCTGCTGCGCGTCAACAACCGCATCGGCAACTTTCCGGGCACCGAGTGGGCCCACGGTCGTGAACTCGCCAGCGCGCTCCGAGCGCAGGTTTCCAAGCATGACCTGCGCCCCGAGACGGCGACCCTGGTGAAGTTGCACCCCGCCCCCGATGCCCCGAACACCGCACTGCGCGCGGACTTCGAGGGGCTCCCCTCCCGCCACTATGAGGCTGTGGCGCTGGCCACGGGCAGCCGCTACCGCACCCTGGGGGTGCCTGGTGAGGCCGAGGGCCTGGGCCGCTATGTCAGCCAGAGCGCGATGGCCGACGCCGAGCGTTTTGCCGGCCGGGAGGTCGCGGTGGTCGGCGGCGGCGACGCCGCCCTGGAGAACGCGCTGCGTCTGGCAAGTTTTGACTGCCGGGTACACCTCCTGATGCGCAGCGCTCCGCGCGCTCGAGAGAGTTTTCTGGAGGACGCCCGGCAGAACCCGAGCGTCACGCTCTGGCCAACCCCCGCCGAGGTAACCAGAATCACCCCCGTCGACGAGGGCTGTGAGCTCTCCCTTGAGGGCGGCGACCCTCCCGAGACTCTGCGCGTGGCCGCGCTCTTTGTGCGCATCGGCATCGCGCCGTTGCTCCCGGATGTCCCCGGCCTCAAGCTCGACGCACGGGGCTTTGTGCACACCGACGCCGGCTGTCGCACGGGCCTGACGGGCGTGTTCGCCATCGGTGACATTCGCCACACGCCGCTGCGCTCGGTGGCGACGGCCTCCGGCGATGGCGCGCTGGCCGCGCGCCTGATCGCCACCGACCTCGGCTATCTTTGACCCTGCTTAACCTCTCGTGCTACCTCGCACCACGAGCACACATCACACCGCCATCCCCCCGGGATTATTGGGATAACCTTCTGCATGAGGAACTCGCTGATGTTTAAAGCCGTCTTGATCGCCAACCGCGGTGAGATCGCCGCCCGCATCGCCCGCACCTGCAAGCGCATGGGCATCCGCACCGTCGCCGTTTACAGCGAAGCCGACGAGGGCGCGCCGCACACCCAGATCGCCGACGAGGCCTATCTGATTGGCCCGGCGCACGTCACCAAGAGCTACCTCAACGCCGAGCGCATCCTGGAGGTCGCCCGCGAAGCGGGCGTCGACGCCATTCACCCTGGCTACGGGCTTTTGAGCGAGAACTCCGACTTCGTTCACGCCGTCGAAGCCGCCGGCATCACCTTCATCGGCCCGCGCGCCGAGGTCATGGAACTGATGGGGGATAAGGCTCGCGCCCGCGAGTTTGCCCAGAAGGCGGGCGTGCCCGTGGTCCCCGGCTCCGACGGGGTCGTGGCCGACGAAGACGCCGCCGTCGCGCTCGCTGAGAGCATCGGCTTTCCGATCCTCGTCAAGGCGTCGGCCGGCGGCGGGGGCATCGGCATGAACCTGGCCAAAAACGAGAAGAAACTGCGCAAGGCGGTGCAGGCCTCGGTGCGCCGCGCCGAGTCGGCCTTCGGTGACCCGAGCTTCTACCTGGAGCGCTACATTGAGAACCCGCGCCATATTGAGATTCAGGTGCTGGCCGATACGCACGGCAACGCCATTCATCTCTTTGAGCGTGAGTGCAGCGTGCAGCGCCGCCACCAGAAGGTCATCGAAGAAGCGCCCTCCCCGCTCGTCTCACGCCACGATGGTCTGCGCGAGCGCATGTGCGAAGCGGCCCTGGCGCTGGTCCGGGCCAGCGAGTACGTCAACGCGGGCACCGTGGAGTTCATCGCTGATGAGGCCGGCAACTTCTACTTCATCGAGATGAACACGCGCCTGCAGGTCGAGCACCCGGTCACCGAGATGATCGCCGGGCTCGATCTGGTGGAGTGGCAGCTACGCGTCGCCGCCGGCGAAGAGCTCACCCTCGCTCAGGACGCGCTCACCATTGATGGCCACGCCATCGAGTGTCGCCTCTATGCCGAGAACCCCGAGAAGATGTTCATGCCCGCCCCGGGCACCATCACCACCTTTAAAGCGCCGACTGGCGAGGGCGTGCGTCTGGATAGCGGCGTCGACGCCGGCCGCGAGGTCACCCCCTATTACGACCCGCTCATCGCCAAGCTCATTGTGCACGCCACCGACCGCTCGGCAGCCATTGAGAAGATGAAAGGCGCGCTCACCGAGATGGAGATTGGCGGATTGACCACCAACCTCAGCATGCACATCGATCTGATGGATGACGCCGACTTCCAGGCCGGTGACATTCACACCGGCTGGCTTGAGAAGCGCTGAGGCTTTAGAGCAGCGCACTCACCACTGGAAAATTTCGGGGCTCCGTGCGAAGACTCTCCGCGTCGCACAGAGCCCCTTAGATCACGTTAGTACACGCTGAATACTGGAAGGAGATTGTCATGGCTGAAGAAGTCCGCGCGCACATCACCGGCACCGTCTGGAAGATCGAAGTCGAGATTGGCGAGGAGGTCGAAGAAGACGATGACCTCATCATCCTCGAGTCGATGAAGATGGAGATGCCGGTGCCCGCGCCCTGCGACGGCGTCGTCAAAGAGATCCTCATCAAAGAGGGAGACGCCGTCGACGAAGATCAGGTGCTGATCATTATGGAAGAGAGCTGATCAGCGCTTCGACCGCGGCCTGGAAGACCCGGCCGCGGTGGGCATAGCTCTCGAACATATCGAAGCTGGAACAGGCCGGGCTGAGCACAACAGTGCTCCCCGGCCTGGCCCGTTTAAAAGCCTGCTCGACGGCATCTTCCATCGAAGTCGCGCGGCAGACCTTTGTCGCCCCTGCGGCTTTAAGCGCGTCTTCCATGCGCCCGGCGATCTCGCCAAGGAGCACCACGGCGCCGGCTTCGCACGCCACGTGTTTGGCCCAGCCCTTGAGGTCCAGCCCCTTGTCGACACCTCCGGCGATCACCACAAAGCCCGCGTCCAGGTTCTGCAACCCGGCCAGTGAGGCGTGGGCGTTGGTCGCCTTGGAGTCGTCCACAAAGCTCACCTCATTGCCCTCGCCCACATACTCCATGCGGTGCGCGAGCGGCTCAAAGCTGAGCGCGGCCTCGGTGATATGCTCCCAGCTCACGCCTACGCTGCGCGCCAGGGCGGCGGCGCAGGCCAGGTTGAGCTGGTTATGGGCGCCAAAGAGCTCGGTGTCGTCAAAGGACTCCAGCCAGCAGAGATCGACGCCGTCCTCCTCGCGCGTCCAGCCCTGGTCGTCGTCGAACCACACCGCCTCATCGAGCTCCGAGACATCGTCGGGGCGGTTTGAGAACCCCACCACCCGTTGACCTTTTGGCTCCTTGAACCACCGGCGCACCAGGCGGTCACGCATCGGCACCACCGCCACCCCTTCGCCTTTCTGAAGCTCAAAGATGCGCAGCTTGGCGGCGGCGTACTCCCCAAAACTCTCAAAATAGTCGAGGTGGTCGGCGGCCACGTTGGTCACCGTGGCGGCGGTCGGCTGCGGGTTATGGCAGCTCCAGAGCTGAAACGCGCTCAGCTCGGCCACGACCACCGCGTCTTCACTCAGCGCTTCGACCACCGCGCACAGCGGCAGGCCGATGTTGCCGGCGACCACATGCTCCACATCGGCCTGCTGCAACATCTGCCCCACCAGTGAGGTGGTGGTGGTCTTACCGTCGGTGCCCGTGATGCCAATCCAGCGGGTTTTGCTGGCCTCCCACGCAAGCTCCACCTCCGAGATCACGTGCGCGCCCTGCTCACGCGCCCGCTCAAAGTCGGGGTGCGAGGGCTTCATGCCTGGCGAAACCACGATGACTTCGCGCGCATCGAGCACGTTCTGGCCACCGACCAGCTTCACTCCCGGGTGCAGGCGTTCCTGAACCTCCGCCAGCGCATCGAGGGGTTTGATGTCGCTCAAAACAACGTCTTTGCCTCGACGCGCCAGCAGGTTAGCCGCCGCCACACCGCTGACGCCGGCACCCCACACCGCAAATCGCTGATGGTTCAGAAAATTCTCACGCATCGTCTTATTCACCCTCGTTGAGCGGGCCGTCGAAACGCGGCTGGGCCGCATCATCGCCTTCGGTTTTGGCCGCGCGGCGCGCGAACTCCGCCAGAATCTGGTCCGCCTGGCGGAAGAAGTCATCCCCGCCGAAGAAGATGATCTTATCGCCCGGCTTGACCGTCTCCAGCAGGTAGTCGTTGATGTCGGGCTGGTTGGGGATGAAGGTCACCGGAAGGCCGTTGGCCTCAATGCGGTCGACCACCGTCTGGGTGTTGATGCCCGGGATGGGGTCTTCTTCGGCAGCGTACATCGTGGTGATGATCACTTCATCGCTCCCCTGGAACGCCTCGCCATACTCATCTTTGAGGTACTTGATGAGCGTGTAGCGGTAGGGTTTGAACACGCTGATGACGCGCCCGTCCACCAGGTCTTTGGCCGACTCCAGCACCTTTTTGATGCCCGTCGGGTGGCTGATGTAATCCTTGACGATGGTCACCCCACCGCCCTGGGCGATGGTGAAGCGGTTCTCCAGGCCCTTGTAGGTCGCCAGCGCCTTGCCAATGACCTCGGGAGCCACACCGATGCGCCGCGCCACAGCAATCGCCCCCATGGCGTTGACCACGTTGTAGCGCCCCGGGAGGTTGAGCTCCCAGTCGCCCAATACCTCGTCGCGGTGGTAGGCGCGGTAGCGGATCGGGAGCTGCCCCTTGTCGAGAAGCTCGCCGCGAAACTCCGCGCGATGCTCCATCGAGTAGCCGGTCGGCCGCAGGTTGACCCGCTCCACAAGCTCGCGGTTGCCGGCGCAGTCCAGGTTCACAAACGCCTCTTTAAGGCGGGTGTTCGATTCGAGGAAGCTCGCCATCTTGGCGATGATGTCGTCGAGGCCGTCGTAGTAGTTGAGGTGGTCGAGCTCCAGGAAGTTGCAGACCACGTAGTCGCACGCGATGTTGTGGTGCGAGCCGTCGCTCTCATCGACCTCCACGACCATCCACTTGCCGCCGGAGTCGCGGGCGTTGACGCCGAAGTTGTTGAGCATCCCGCCGATGACAAAGCCCGGCTCCAGCCCGGCGCACTCCAGAATCCAGGCGATCATCGACGAGACGGTGCCTTTGCCGTGGGTGCCCGTCACGCCGATGGTGCGGTAGCCCTCCAGAAGCTTTGCGAGGATTGAGGAGCGATGCTCCACCGGGATGCCCGCCTTACGCGCGGCCACAAGCTCGACGTTCTCGTCGGGGATGGCGGTGGAGACGACCACAAGGTCGGCCCCCTCCACGTTTTTCGGGTCATGGCCGATGACGATGTTCATGCCCTCGGCGCGCAGCGCCTCGGTCAGCGAGCTCTCGCGCACATCGGAACCGGTGACCTCGACGCCTCGCGCATGCAGAATGCGCGCGACCGCCGATACCCCGATGCCGCCAATCCCCAGCATATGCACTCGCCCAATCCCGTCTATCATCGCCTGACCTTTCGCTTGATGTGTGATGGTAATCGTCAACCTCAGCGCCGCGCGCCTCTGGCGCCGTGAGGTAGCACACTTGCGCGGCGCTCGCCAATTCTCAGCGCCGCAGAGCGTTGCATCGGCGCCGGGCCGTGCGCTAGGTTCGCTGGCAACGACCTTTGCGCCCTATTCCAAACCTTTAAGTGGGCGTCGCCCACTATCGATGAGGTTCTTCGATGTCTTCCCTGATTCGACCCGCCAGCCGACGCGCGCTGGTCTTTTCGCTGGCGCTCTCAGCCGGCACGATCTGCGCGGCCTGCCAGAGCAACGAGCCCCAGATCGTGCTCACCCAGGAGCAATGGAACCAGGTCCGCGAGGATATCCTCGACGAGGCGCCCGAGCCCGAGCATCCCATCGGCGCAACCTACAACGACGCCATCGAGCTCATCGGCCTGGACATCGACGGGGAACTTAAAGCCGGCCAGGAGGTGACGTTTATCTGGTACTGGCGGGCACTTAAAGATGTGAAGCGTGACTGGCAAATCTTTGTGCATTTCGACTCCCAGGTGCACCCGCTGCGCCAGAACCTCGATCATTATCCAGTCGATGAGCTCTACCGCACCTCGCTGTGGAAAGAAGGCCAGATCATCCGTGACAGCCAGACCTTTGTGCTGCGCGAGGACTTCCCCACCGGCGAGGCGCTCCCTTACGTGGGACTCTTCCGCGGCGATGAGCGCGCGCATGTGGAGGGAGAGAACATCACCGACGACCGACGCGCCATCGGCCCTACCTTGAAGATCACCGGCAACCCGCAGCGTGAAGCCGGGCTGCCCCGCCACGAGGTGCGCCGCATCTCCGAGGCCCAGGCCCAGTCCATCACGCTCGACGGCAAGCTCGATGAGCCTGTCTGGACCGAGCTGCAGAGCGTCTCGCTGACCGGGTTCAACCCCCGCGCGCCCTACGAGAGCAATGTGAAGTTGGCCACGGATGCCACCCACCTCTATGTGGGTGCCTACCTGGAAGATGAGCACGTGTGGGGCTCGCTCACCGATCGCGACGATCCGCTCTGGACCCAGGAGGTCTTTGAGTTCTTCATCGCGCCGGGCGGCCCCAACGCGCCCTACGTCGAGCTGCAGGTCAGCCCGCAGAACACCGTGTTCGACGCGCGCTTCCCGCACCGGCCGGGCTCGAAGTCCAAGAGCCGTGATGAAGACATCGCCGCGGCCAAGCCCTTCTCGATGGAAGGTCTTGAGACGGCGGTGCACATCGAAGGCACGCTCAACGACGAGGAGAACAAAGACCGTTTCTGGTCGGTGGAGATGCGCATCCCGCTCTCGGAACTTCCCGGCGTCGACGGCGCGCCTGCCCCCGGGAGCTCCTGGCGGGCGAACCTCTACCGCTTCGATCGCCCCACCGAGGGGCAGACCTTTGCGTACGGCTGGAGCACGCGCCCGCGCCGCGACTTCCACGACGGCAACCAGTTCGGCACGCTGACCTTCGGCGGCGAAGCCGGCGCGGTGCCCGTGCGAAACAACGTCGCGCTGCCCCGGGTTGAAGGCCCCGGCGAAGCCGCCCGCGAGCGCCTGCGCCGCCGCATTCAGAAAGAGCGTGAGGGCGCCTCCAACTAAAACGCACTCCCCCGGTGGCCGGGTGCGCCAGCGCCGCATCTGGCGCTGGCCTCCGGCGACAAGTACGGCTATAGTACTACCATTGGTTACATTTAAATCGGGATAACCACACCAACGAGCGAGTTGTCATGGCGAGTGATAAGCGCAAGCAGAGCCTCTACTTCCCCGAAGACTACCTCGATGAGATCCGCGAGGAGTCGCTGCGACAGGACCGGTCGATGTCCTGGGTCGTGCAGAAAGCCTGGGAGATTGCCCGCGATACCATCAAACAGTTCCCGGCGGCCAACGACTACCTGCAGGGCGAAGACGAGCAAGAGTAAATGTCGACCGGCTCCGACGGCGTCTCCACGTCGCGGGCACCGAGGCGATGAAACAAAAAAACGCCGCGTCCTTTTCGGGACGCGGCGTTTTTTGTGGATGCTAACTTGCCGAATTATTCGACCGCTTCCGCATCACCCTCATCAACGCGAGGGTCGGCGTGCACACGGAAGTTCACCACCGACCAGGTCGAGGGCTCCCGGGTCAGCCAGGCGGGCTCGGCGCCGTCGCGCTGCACGCTCCACATGTCGAAGGTGCGGTCGGCCAGGCCCGGATCGACCACGTTGGGGTTGGTCGCCGAGAAGATCAGGTCATTGCCCTGCGGCGAGAGCTTCGCGCTGACGACACGGGTGATGCAGTCGTCGATGACGACCTGCTGCTCGATCTCGTCGTAGCAGCGCGACTCATCAAAGTCGTCGCCCTGCGGGTTGCCGTAGATCTCATCGAAGGTGCCCGTCTGCGGGTCGATGCGGGTGATCGCCGAGAGCGGGATGTTGGCCTCGGTGCCCTCACCGGCCGCTTCGCCAAGGGGACGCACGCAGTCGCGGGCGGCAGCCACATAGATGCGGCCGTCTTCGCCGAAGGTCATCTCGCTGTCGATGTCGGTGTAGGCAAACGAACCATCTTCACGCGTCCAGTCGCAGCCCGCGCGGGTGGGCTCGCCCTGCTGCGGGAAGTGCGGCAGGCCGTAGACCACGCGCTGCGGCATGCACATCGCGCGGTCGAAGTCGTCGGTGGCCGCATCGCAGCGGTGCACCGGGCCGCACTCCGCATCGGAGGAGCAGGCCCCACCGAGGTTTGAGGCGTTGCTCATGTCGATGATGTTGACCGTGGCCTCGATGGCCGTGCAGCGGTTCTCATCGCCGCACTCCTGCGCGGTGCCCGAGCAGTCGGCGTTGGAGTTGCAGGCGTTGTAGTTGTTGGGGCCCACGGTGATGAAGGAGACGAGGTTGCCGTCGGGGCTAAACGCCGTGGGCAGCGCGCCAATGTAGTAGCTTCCCGCCTCTCCGGGGAAGTTGGCGCCACTGATGGTGATCAGGTTGTCTTCGGCGCTGATCGGAGTGCCGAGCTCGCCGACGAGCACGGTGACCGAGTCCAGCGTCGGCTGGTAGAGCGCGGTGCGACCGCTTTCCGGGTCGACATCCCAGTGTGCGGGCACCGGAGCTTCGTCGCCTTCGGGCTCGGTGGCGACCACGCCGATGACCTGCGCGTCGCCGCCGATCTCTTTGTAGTAGGCGGTGTCGCCGTCGACGTAGGCCACGCCGGCGCCGCGCACGCGCGCATCAAGCACGCCGGACTCCGAGAGCTCCAGCGCACCGGTGACCTCCAGGGAGTCCGGATCGATGGCGGCGGTGTAGATGTCTTGAAGTCCGCCCGCGCCGTTCTCCATGTAGATAAAGTGCGAGAGGTTCTCGGTCACGCCGCAGAGGTTGGGCGGGGTGCAGTCGGCGCTCTCCGGGACGATGGAGTTATGCGTCGCATCGCTGGTGGCGTAGAGCCGTACGTCGTACTCCTGGTTCGGCGGGAAGCTGCGCCGCACGTACGAGATGACGTAGTCTTCGTCTTCAATGACGGGCTCTTCACCGACATCGCCCTCGGGGTTCGGGCCGCAGGTGCCGTCTTCCAGGCAGATGTTGGGGTCGGTGCAGTCGGCGTTGCTCTCACAGGCCGCGCCCTCCCCGCCGTCGCCATCGTCGCCCGAACAGGCGCTCGCCATCCCGAAGGCCATCGCGCCGCTCAAAAGCAGCGGCCAGCCCAACTTCATCGCATCACATCGCATCGTTCCTGCTCCTTACTTATGGAAAGACAGCTCAAGGCATGGCGGCGCCGACATGCCCCGGCGCGTCACACGTCATCGGGCGCACTATAGGTCGCTTGAATTCGGCGAATCAAGACCGGCCGCGGCCTTGGCGTTCTGCCAGAGCGCTTCGAGCTCATCGAGGCTGAGATCTTCGGGGAGATGTCCGGCCCGGGCGGCCTGCTCTCGCACAGAGGCGATGCGGTGTGAGAAGGTGTCGCTGGCCTCATCGAGCGCGGCCTGCGCGTCGATGTTGAGGTGGCGCGCCACATTGACCACCGCAAAGAGCAGATCGCCGAGCTCCGCGCGCAGGCGCTCGGGGGCGGGGGTGGGCGCAGCGAGCTCGGCGCGAACCTCGGCGATTTCTTCCTCGACCTTGGCGAGCGCACCATCGACCGAGGGCCAGTCAAAGCCCCAGGAGGCCGCCTCATCGCCCAAAGATTGAGCTCGTTTGAGGCCTTGCAGCCGGAGCTCGGTGGGGGAGGTGGCGGGGCGGTGGGTGTCGTCGGGCATCGGAGCCTCATCTGGCAAGCGAGGAGGATGGCGCGTTCGGGATGCGCCCTTCGTGACAATTTGTTAACTATGGTTGTGTAAATTTTTACCCGAGGCATAGAATGCGCCCGGCGCTCTAACTCTGCCCATCGACCCTCGATCGAGCAAACCCCGTGTCATCCCAACCGCGTGCGACAGGCCTGTGGGGGCCCCTTCTCAGCGTTAAGCTCCCCTTGCTGGCGCTGGGCATATTCATGCTCTGCGCGATCGTGCCAGGGCTGGCTCAGGCCCAGGTGGAGGACGCGAGCATGGAGCGCATGATCGAGCGCCTTGGCGAGCAGGATGTTCAGGCGGGAAGCGGCGCTCTGGCCCCTTCGACGGTGGCGCCGCTGAACCTGGAGGTGCAGTGGCGCCTCTGGCTGACGCTGATCGAGTCTGGCGAGCCAGGCATCAATGAGCTGCAGGCGTTGCGTGACGACGCGCTGAGCCTGGGGCGCGTCTCTCTGCCCGAACACGCGCTGGCGGTGCTGGCGGTGGCCCGAGCGCGCGATCGCTACGGCCTGAGCCCGACCGACGCGGAAGCCTTGCTGACGATGGCGATGACCATGGCACCGGAGCTTCCCTACCCGGCGCTGGAGTTGGCCCGGCAGCGCATTCATGATCAGGGGGCCCCCCACCGCGCGATCGCGCCCTTTGTGGAGGGCGTGCGGCGCGGGATGAACTCGCCCGACGTCTGCATGGCGTGGGTGCTAAAGTTTGCGATCTTCGCGCTGCTCAGTGTGCTGGTGGGGCTGGGCGCCTTTATGTTGGCGCAGCTGCTGCGCTATTTCGGAGTCGCCGCCTACGACGGCACGCGCTGGCTACCCCGAGGCTTCTCATCAAACCAGACGGTGATCGTGCTGGTCGCGCTGGTGATTGTCCCCGGGTTGCTGCTGCGCTCACCGCTGGCCTCATTGCTGATTATGCTGGCCCTGGTGATCCCCTTCCAGCAGCTCAACGAACGAGCGGTCTCGGCATGTTTTTTGGCCACGATCCTCGCCCTGCCCTCCCTGGATGTGGCGTTGAGCCGGATGGTGCTCTTCCCGGGAAGTCCTGCTCAAACACTGGCCCACGAGCATCTTCGGGGCTGCGACGAGGCCTGCCTTGCTCGCCTTGAAGCAGGTACCACACCCGCGCAGGAGTATGCGGCGGCAGTGGCCCTCTTCCGAACCGGAACGCCGGAGGCGATGGCGCGCGTCGTCGATCTCGCGGAAGCAGCGACCCCGGCGAGTCGCCTCTTCAAGGCGCAGTGGGCCAACCTCCAGGGTGCCGCACTGATCGCGCAGGCCGAATCGGAGGCCGCGCTCGACCATCTGGAGCGGGCCGAGATGCTCCTGCCGCAGGCGCCCGAGCCCCACTTCAACCGCATGCGCGCGCTGCAGCTCAGTGGTGACGAGGAAGGCGGCTACGACGCGCTCGATCAGGCGGTGCGCCACGGGCTGGAGTCGGTGGGACGCTACCTCGACACCGGGCGTCGCGACGCCAACAGCTTATTGATGATCATCCCTCTGCAGAGCTCGCAGATCTGGGAGGAGCACCTCGTCTACACCGAGACGATCAGCTCCATATCGATGATCTCGCCATTCTGGCAGGCGCTCGCCGGGCCCCAGCTGCCGCTCTCGCTGGCGCCGTACCTGGGCGGCGCCGGGCTGCTCTGGCTTCTCTTGACCCTGCAGCCTTACCTGCGCCAGCGCGTCAGTACGCCTTGCCCCAAATGCGGCCTGGCCCGCGACCCCGAAGACGCGCGGGAGTTGGGAGGCCATCACTACTGCCTGCCCTGCTACCAGACCTTCGTCTCGGGAGCGACGCTGGACTACCACGCTCGCGTGCAGAGTGAGACGACCCTGGGTCGGCGCGACCGTTTTCAGTCCTTTCTACGCCGCTCCCTCTCGTTGCTTCTCCCCGGCACCGGGCATGTGCTCGGCGGTCACGCGCTCCGAGGGACGCTGGCGTTTATGGCGCTGGCCTTCGGCGCCTTCTGGCTGATGAACCCGATGGGGCTTTGGCGCCCGCCCGCCGAGCTCTTCCACGAAGGATGGGCCGGACAACAGGTCGTTGCGTGGGTGCTGGTCGGGCTTGGCGTGCTGGTGGGGCTCTGGGGGCTTTTCGCCGGTGTTGACCCCACCCGCGTGCGCGGCACCACGGTCCACAGCGAGGTGAAGCGATGAGCACCCATCCCAACGCTCCCGTGCCACCGCCGAAGCGTGCGGGACTGGCCACGCTGGTGCTTCACCACAGCGTCACCGTCATCATTCTGGTGCTCTTTATCGGTATCGGTGTGTGGAGTTATCTCACCTTTCAGAAGACCGACTTCTTTGTGGAGGTCGATCGCGACGATCTTCAGGCTCGCCTGACGCCTCCGCTGATTGAGGCGCAGCGCCAGCGCATCGAGATGGCCCTGGCGACCGCCCGACGTCTCGACGATCGCTACCCGGCCAGCCTCCAGGAGTTGGTGGACCGGGGATTGCTGCTGCAATCTGACTTGTATTACCCTTCGGCCACAGAGCTCTGGCTCTACAGCCGCGGCGTGGATAGCTTTGAGCTCACGTTGCAACGTCCCGAGGGCGGCACGGCGTCGCCCTGAGTTCGCTCCCCTTGCGAGAGGTCGCCCCCGTTGTCCGACACCGATCTTGTTCAGCTTCATCTGGAGTTCGCCGACGCCGAAGTGGCGCGCTACATCTACGGCCACCGCGACGCCTTCCTCAAACTCATTGAAACACGCCTCGATGTTCGCATCGGCGCACGCGGTACCGAGGCGCATATCGAAGGGGCGGCCAACGACGCTCGCGTCGCCGAGCGGGTGCTTCGCCAGCTCTACAGCCTGGGCCAGCGCGGCCATCACTTGAGCGCCGTCGATGTGGGGCGTGCCATCGATCTTCTGGTCCGTGACCCGAAGATCAATCTGGTCGACATCTTCACCGACCGGGTCCTGGCCACCAAACATAACCAGATCATCTCGCCCAAAGGCCTGGCGCAGAAGGCTTACGTCGACGCCATCCGCAAGCATGACGTCGTGTTTGGTATCGGTCCGGCCGGCACCGGCAAGACCTATCTGGCGATGGCGATGGCGCTCTCGGCCTACTTCTCCAAAAGCGTCAAGCGCATCATCCTGACGCGTCCGGCGGTCGAGGCCGGCGAGAAGCTGGGGTTCTTGCCCGGCGACCTGGCCGAGAAGGTCAACCCCTACCTGCGCCCGCTCTACGACGCGTTGCATGACATGGTGGAGCTTGAGAAGGCGGAGATGATGCTGGAGCGCGGCGTGGTCGAGGTCGCTCCACTGGCCTTTATGCGCGGTCGTACGCTCAACGACGCCTTCATCATTTTTGATGAGGCCCAGAACGCGACCAATGCGCAGGTGAAGATGTTTCTGACGCGCATCGGCTTTAACTCTCGCGCGGTGATCACCGGCGACATCACCCAGATCGATCTGCCCTCCAAACGGATGAGCGGATTGGTGGAGGCCGAGCGGGTGCTCGACAACATCCCGGGCATCGCCTTTTGCCGCTTCTCTCAGCACGATGTGGTGCGCCACCCCCTGGTGCAGAAGATCATCGACGCGTACGAACGCAACGCCCAGGCCGAGCTCGACGGCGCGCGAGACCGCGCCACCTCCAGCGAGTCCTAGACTTCTGGGAGACTCGGACCAACCTGAGGGGAGAGCGGGCGAAGCCGGGCGCTGAGGCGTTGTCCCGGCTTCGCGCGCTGTGTTAGCTTCGCGCCAGCGTACTCCGCCCGCCATCGCCGACGCCTCGCGCCTCTGTGCGCGTAGCGCTGGCCTGTCCCACACCCTCATTTCGCGCTATGTCTGACTCTCGTGACAAGAGCCTTCCATTCGACGTCGATGACGCCGACCTCTTCTCCAGTGTGGCCGATGACCACGTGCTGAGTTCCGCGCCGGTCTCCCCGGCGGCTCCCGCTCGCAGGCAAGCACAACCTGCGGCGCCGGTGGCCTCACGGCGAGCTGGACGCGCGAATCAACCCGCGGCGTTTTTGGACGTGGAGTCGCCCGGCCGCCCGCACCAGCGCGCTCGCCTGCAGGGTCCGCGCTTTTTGCTGGGCGGAGAGCGTGCAGATCTCACCCTCGACGATCGTTTTGTCTCCCGCTGGCACGCCCAGCTTAGCCAGGAGCAGGGCTCGTGGGTGCTCGAAGATCTGGGCAGTCATAACGGCGTCTACCTGCGAATCGCCGATGAGTTTGTGATGGAAGACGGCGATGAGATCCTCGTGGGCGCGCAACGTCTGGCGTTTCGAACAGGCTGGGACGCAGGGTCTTCGCAGTCGGTGCCGACCCTGGGCGCTCCGAAGCTGCCCACCGCGCCGCGCCTGGTCGAGTATGTCGAGGGGGGCCACATCCGGGGGATCTACCCGATTGTGGACTCGATGCTGATCGGCCGAGAAGGCGCCGATCTGAACTTCCCCCATGATGAGCTTCTCTCGTCACCGCACGCCAGCTTTGAGCGCCGCGACGGGCAGTTTTACCTGCGCGATCTCATCAGCGAGTCGGGCACCTTCATTCGAATTCGTGGCGCCGTTGAGCTGATTGACGGCGATTGTTTTTGCGTCGGCCGCACGCGGCTGCAGGTTCGGTATCAGGGATGAATGATTGGAGTCGGATCGGGGCGCTGCTGCGCGTTGCCATGGTGGTCGCCACGTCGGGAGCGTTCGGATGCGCGAGCACACCGGGCGCCGCGGATGACTTCGCGATCACCATGCGCGTGCAGCCCGACGATCGCGTCAGCGACAGCGCGGCGCTCACGCTTCTGCAAGACGGCACCTGGTCGATGGAGCCCGACCGCGGCGCGTCCTGGCGTTGGGAGTTCGAGCCCGGCGAGGTCGCGCGTTTTGAAGGCGGAGACGCCGAACATCTTTTTGTGGTGATCGACGCTCCGGGAGAGCGGCTTCGCTTACAACGCCTCGACACCTGGCCCCTTCGCGGCGAGCTAAAAGGACGTCTCTCGCCGGTGACCGATGCCGGCCTTCCCGCCCGAATGTGTGTGGGGGAAGGCGCGTTCACGGCCTCAACATGTGAGGTGACCGGAGACACACGCTGGTCACTCTTCGACCTCGACGCCAGCGCGTCGCCCCGACTTCGCCTCGGCTCGTCCGATAACGGGGCGATGCATCTTCCCTACCGGCGTCGTGCCGTGGTGGATGTCGTCCAACAGAGAGCGCAACGCGATGGCGAAGCGATCGAGGGTGCCTGGCTGGCGATCGCCAGCGCGCCGCGTCGCGGCCGCTTTGCCGCCGCCCCCCGGGTTGCGCTGGGCCCGGACTGCGATCTTCGCGCCGATGGGCCATCGACCGCCGCGCGCTTTATCAGCGCCGGCGAGTGGCCGTCGCCTCACTCGCCCCACCCGGTCGCCATGGAAGCTCGCGCGCTGGTGGCCGGCGCCGATGCGATGGTGCGCTGCCCCTCGGCGCAGCACGCTCTGGTGGAGATGCCCGCGATCACCCGCCCACTTATGGCCACCTACGACGATCGCCTGCTCGGGCCGCCCAACTTCGCGATGGCGCCACACAAGGTTCCCACGCCGCAAGCGCACGTCTGGAGCCTGGTGGCCGCCTTCGGTGCGGTCGGCGACTGGGAGTTGGCTGCGTTCTGGGCGGAGCGGGCGATCGCGCAGACCTCACCGGACCCCCGTGGCGAGTCGCGGGCGCTCCGCGTGATGGACATCCTCGCCACCGGCGGCTCTCTGGAGGCCGCGATGCGCCTGGCGCATTACGCCGGTCGAAACGTCTGGAACAGCGCCAACATCCCCGATCTTCTCGACGGGACGGCGATCATCCATGCCCAGCTCGCCCAGACCGATCGCTACCTGGAGCAGACCGCCCGCAGGCAGGAGCTGGCTCAGAGCCGACGCGACGAGGAGCGTCTTGCCTGGTACCGCTGGGCCGAGCTCCGCACCGCCCACGCGGCCCGAAGCGCCTCGGAGGGGCTGGCCTATCGCGACTACGTCGTGGGGTTTGAAAACGATGACCAGGCGGACTGGGCCCTGGCGATCTGGGCCATGCTCGGCATGCACGGCCAGTCGCTCCCCGGTGTGGAGTCTGCCGAGGTGCTGCGCCCGCGCTACGAGCAGGCCGGCGCGCTTGCCCTCTGGGAGGCGATCTTCAAGCCCGACCTGACCCCGAGCTGCGATCCGTTGAGCGTGGAGACGTGCACCGCCACCTCGTACGGGCTGCGCGCGCGCGACGCGTCCGAGCCCGCCCTGCAAGAAACTCTGGAAACGATCCCCACCCTGGAGCTTCGCCCGCTCTTTGACGTGGCCCGGCTGGAGATGCTCGCCAGCACCATCCAGGACCCCGCTGAGCGCGCGGAGCTCTGGGTCGCGCTCCTGCCCCTTACCGATGACGCCGATTCAGCAGAAGCGCTCCGGCGAGCCCTCAACGCCATCGCTGAGGTCGTAAGTAGCCCGGCGCCCTCCTGCGAACGCACCCGCGCGCTTCGCTGGCACTTTGCCAACGCCGCCCGGCGCGGCGACCGCCCCCTCCTCGGGCGCGAACGACGTCAGTGGGTCGAGTTTGTCGGCTGGTGGGCCGACGAGGGTCTTGATGCCCTCTGCGAGAGCCCGGAGCGCTTTATCGAAGCGCTCCAGGCGCGTCCGGTCAGCGCCCGCCCCTTTACCCGCGAGGCGCTTCTGCTCCTCGACGCACGCTACCGCGCCGCCGGCTCCGACACGCTGAACGTCGACGAGCTCAGCGCCGCCGCCACGTTGGCCGGCAGCCTGGGGGATTCCGACACCTGCGCCCGCTGGAGCCTGGCGCTCTCGGTGGCGGCGGCGCGCCGCGGCCACATCCAGCTGGCCGGTGATCACCTCGTGCGCGCGACAAACTGCGCGCCTGAGGCCGCTGAACTTCGCGCCGCGCGCGATCTCGTCGCCGCCTACATTGAGTTCGAGCGCAGCGCCGGCAAACGCGGCTTCAATCATCCCGACGCGGGCGCCGAGCTGCGCGAACTGGCGCGCCGTGAGCCGGTGCCGGGCACGTGCGTGGGGCTCGTTCCCCTGAACTTCGACCTCGACCGGCACTTGCCGGGCTCCCTTCACCAGCTCGCCGGGCGCATCGCGCTCGCGGATGTCAGTGGCGAGGCATTCTCAGTACTCACCGCCAGCCACCTGCTCTCAGAGGCGCGCGCAGGCTACAACGCGGGCACCCGAGCCCTGGCGCGTGGCGACGCGCTCAGCGCAGCCCGCTCGCTCAAGGCCGCGCGAGACCACTTCGGCGCGCTGAATCACCGCCCCGGAGTCGCGACGATCACCTTCCTCGACGGGCTCGTTTTCGGTGGTCTGCTCGAAGCGCTCGCGACCCCGAAGGCTGACGAGCCTGCCAGCCTGGAGTTACCTCCGGAGCACGCACGGCTCCGCGATGGCGAGGCTGCCTCCTGGCTGAACACGCTTTCTGAAGCGAGCCCCGAATACGGCACGGCCGCCCACCTGGCGGCGTTGCTTATCGTCGGCCGGCGTGAAGAGGCCGCGCTGCTCGCGGCTCAGCCCGATGCCGAGCGTCCCGCCCTGCTCTGCTCGCCGGAGGCCGCCGCGCCATGAACCCGGTCTCCACGCCCGACACGATCGCGGAGCGCTACACGATCCTTGAGGAGCTCGGACAGGGGGGCATGGCGACGGTGTACCGTGCCTACGATCAGACTCTGGCTCGCGAGGTCGCGGTCAAACGCCTGCACCCGCATCTGGCGAAGGTGGCCGAACACCGGGCGCGGTTTGAGCGTGAAGCC
Source organism: Lujinxingia vulgaris (assembly GCF_007997005.1). Classification (GTDB taxonomy): domain Bacteria; phylum Myxococcota_A; class Bradymonadia; order Bradymonadales; family Bradymonadaceae; genus Lujinxingia. The sequence goes on from NZ_VOSL01000044.1 coordinate 222,902, forward strand.
CGCGCGGTCGCCCGCCTGGACCACCCGGGCATCGTCAAAATCTACGACTTCTCCTCCCCCGAGTCCGACGACGCCTTCATCGTCATGGAGCTCATCGACGGACAGTCGCTCGCGGCGCTCCTGGAGCGCGCGGGTCCACTGCCCCCGGAGCTTGCCGCAGTCCTGATTGCCGAGACCCTCGACGCGCTGGAGCTGGCGCATCAGCACCAGATCATTCACCGCGACATCAAGCCGGAGAATGTGATGGTGCGGCAGGACGCCTCGGTGGTGATCCTGGACTTCGGGCTGGCCAACCTCCTTGACCAGGCCCGCATCACACGTACCGGCGCGCTGCTCGGGAGCCCCGCCTTTATGGCGCCGGAGCTCATGGAGGGCCGGCGCGCCGACATCGCCAGTGACCTCTTTGCCATCGGCGCGACCTTCTACCGACTGATCACCGGCCAGGACGCCTTTGAAGGAGACCACCCCGCGCAGATCCTTCGCGCCATTGAGCGCGGCGACCACACGCCCGCCCATCGGCGCGACGCCCGGGTGGGACGCCGCCTGAGCCAGCTGATCAGCCGCTGGATCAGCGTCGCCCCCGAAAAACGCCCCTCCAACGTCACCGAGGCGCAAAAAGAGCTTCGGAACCTCGTCGATGTGCCTGCATGGCGCCCAGACCTCAAGCGCTACATCAATGAAATCTCAGGCAACACTTTAGGACCGGACGGTGTCTCTCGGCTGGAAGCGAGGATCTGTGAGGCGCTCATGAGGCGCGTCGACGCGCTCCGCACCCGGGGCGCCACGCTCGAAGCCACCTACGAGTTGGAACGTCTGCTCGCATACCAACCCGACTCGCCGGAAGCACTGGCGAAGCTCTCGCAGCTTCACGCCAGCGACCGAGCGGCGCGCGGACCTGGCCGCCTGTTGCGAGCCGGCGCAGTGGCGCTGTTCGGTGGTGCTCTGGCGGGAGGTGCGCTGTGGCTCGGTGCCAAAGAACCCGTTCAGAACGATGCACCATCATCCACACCTACCCGGAAGGCTCCGGCTCCCCTCGCCACCACAACGACTCAGCCGACGTCGGCGACCTCACCCTTCGCGGACATCCGTCCGATTCAGGAGGACATCGTCGCCGCGATCGATGCAGCTCACAAAAGCACTCAACATGCATCGGACGCCGAGTCCGCCCGACCTGCGCGCATCGACCAGCGCGATGCCCCTCCCCCTGTCGCCCCGGCATCGGCGAGCGCGGGTGCGGGATGGCCCACAGATCAACCTCCCGCGGAGACCTCCCGCACACCGCCCAAAACCCTCAAGCAACGCTTCAGGGTTATCCCCGCGGCGGCTACGCTCATCATCGATGGCAAACGCTATTCGGCCATCGAGGCCGCTCGTGGCATCGAGCTCCCGGTCGGCCCCACCCAGATTGAGGCTACAAGCCCGGGCTGCCAGACGCTCCAAGACGCCTTCGAGATCACCCCGGAGTCGAGTCAACGCGCGCAGCGCGTTGTCCTGCGCTGGCTGCCCGGCTACATTGAGCTGGTCACGGATCGCAACGCGCTGGTCTGGCTCGATGAACGCTCCCGACCGGTGATGGTAAACGCCGGGGGCGCCTCCGAGCCCATCGAGGTGTCCTTTGGTAAGGCGGACGAAGCCCCCGCTCAACGCCAGCTGGAGCTGCGCGTGGCGAGCCACCGCGATCTGACCCGTATCCTCTCGCGTACGGTGACCGTACGCCCCGGACAAACCACCTCCCTGGCGCTCTCCCTTGCCGATGCCGACTCACCACGCTGATCGCCGCACCTCCGGTCGACGCGCCGCGCTTCTGGCCGTAACGCTCGTGGCGCTTTGGCTCCAGGCTCTGCCTGCTTCAGCTCAGGCCCCCTCCGCCACAAAACCTGAAGCATCACTTCAAGAAAACCCTTTATCCCGGGCGCATGACGCCCTTCAACGTGCCGAGTTTGAGCAGCTACGCCCCCTGCTCTCCCCCTTCATCGACACCGAGGCCTTCCACGCGCTCTCGCCAGAGGATCGCGCGAAGGCAAGGTCACTGCTGGCACTGGGCCTCTACTTCGAGGGCCAGTCGCTGGCCGATGCGATGCGCGCGTCAGAGCTTCTGGCCCACGCGCGCGCGCAGCTGCAGGTCGCGATCCTCGACGATCCCGAGCACACCCTCGATCCTCTGGTGTTTCCCGCCGATCTGATCGCGTTGCAACGCACGCTTCGTACGCCACTTCCGCTCCCCGGAAGCCGCGCCGCTGCGCCCGACGACGCGTCGCTCATCTACGTCGAACGCCGCATCACGCGCCGCTCGCCCTGGGTGACGCTCTTGCCGATGGGCGCCGGCCAATTTCAAAACGGACATCCGCTGCGAGGCGCGATCGTTGCCGCCACCCAGGTATTGGGCCTGGCGGCAAACCTCGTCGGCTTCTGGCAGGTCGAGTCGCTGCGAGACCCTCAGGGTCGCATCGCGACCGCGGACTCTGAGCAGGCGCGTCGCTGGCAAACCTTACAGTGGACCGGGCTGGCCGTCGCGGGCTTGAGCTGGGGCCTGGGCGCTGCCGAGTCGTTCTATCATTTTGAGGCGGAGGATGTTGCGCTTCGCACCCTGGATGCACCTCCGGCCGAGCTGCGCAATCTCTCGGACTGAAGCGACCTCACAGATGAGGGCAGCCTCTCCTCCCGACACCTGGTGAGGTGGACGCCTCAATCCCTCGCATCGATCCTTTTGTATCACACTGTGACCCGGAACCTTTATGGCAAGTCTTCGCGTCATCGGTGGCGGTGAGCCGCGCATCTTTCCCCTGACCGAGCGTCTGACGACTCTGGGGAGCGCGCCGGCCAACGACATCTCTCTGAACACATCGGAGCTCGCCGAGCATCACGCCACCATACAGCTCGATGCCAGCGCCTTTGTGATCCGCACCACCGCGCGAAAGCTCAGCGTGATGGTCAACGGCAAGAAACGCCGCGAGCACACCCTCTGCCACGGGGATCGCCTTGTCCTCGGTGGGGTTGAGCTGGAGGTTGTGCTCCTGGATTCACCCGCGGCCCCCCCGGAGCCAACCAACCCCCGGGGGCTGGAGCATCTCCGCGCGCTCGCCACGCGCCTCACCGGCACCGATGACATCACCGGGGTGCTCGAACACCTTCTCGACGCGGTGCTGGAGCTCAGCGAGGGGCAAAAGGGCTTTGTGATCCTGGCTCGTGACGGGCAGTGGAGTGTCCCGGCGGCCCGCAGCGTCGACGCGACCGCCCTGGAGAACGCTCACCTTCACCTCTCGGACTCCATTATCGGGCACGCCATCGCCAGCCGTCGCCCACTCATCATCGCCGATGTGCGCAGCGAGGACGCGTTTGAGGGTGCCCAGTCGGTGGTGGATCTGGAGATCTCCAGCGTGCTCTGCCTTCCGCTCTTCGCCCATGGCGAGCTGCTCGGGTTGATCTATGTGGGCGATGACCGCCCCACCGGGTATTTTGCCGGGGTCGATCTGGAGCTACTGCAGGTCTTTGCCTCCTGGGCGAGCCTGATGATCGCCAACGCGCTGAACGTCGACGCTCTGCAAGAAGATCGCGACGCGCTGCGCGCCCGGCTCCGCGACCAACGCTTCGGTTCGGTGATCGGCGCCAGCAAGGCCATGCAGACGATCTTTGAAGCGGTCGAGCGCGTCGCGCCGGCCTCGGTCAGCGTGCTGATCACGGGCGAAACCGGTACCGGAAAAGAGCTCATCGCCCATGAGATTCACCGTCGCAGCCCGCGGGCCGATGGCCCCTTTATCACCATCAACTGCGGCGCCATCCCGGAGCATCTTCTTGAGAGTGAGCTCTTCGGTCACGAGCGAGGCGCGTTCACCGGCGCCACCGCCCGCCGCGACGGGAAGTTCCACGCGGCCCACCGCGGCACCCTCTTTCTCGATGAGATTGGCGAGATGCCCGCGGCGCTGCAGGTCAAGCTCTTGCGGGTGCTTCAGGAGCATTGCGTCACGCGCGTCGGTTCCAACACCCCGGAGGAGCTCGACTTTCGGGTGCTCGCTGCGACCCACGTCGATCTTCACGAGGCGGTGGCCAAGAAGCGTTTTCGCGAAGATCTCTACTACCGCCTCAACGTCGTGGAGTTGCGCCTTCCGCCGCTACGCAAACGCGGCGACGATGTGCTGCTGCTGGCGAACTTCCTGATCGAGCGCCTGGCCCCGGAGCTTGGCGTCTCGTCGCGTCCTCTCAGCACGAGCTGCCGCGAGGCGCTGCGCCGCTACGACTGGCCGGGCAACGTGCGCCAGCTGGAGAATCGCATAAAACGCGCGCTGATTCTGGCCAGCGGCTCGGCGCTCACGCCCGCCGATCTGGAGCTTCAGGAGAGCGCGCTCCCGCAGCGTCGCTCGCTGGCCGAGGCCAAAGAAGCCTTCGCGCTGAACTACATTCTCGAGACCCTGGAGCAAAACGGCGGGAACCGCAGCCAGACCGCCCGCGACCTTGATGTCGATCCGCGCACCATTTTCCGATATCTGGAGAAGGCCTGACATCGATGTCCGAGAATTCTGCCCCTCCCGAGAGCGACGACGTGAAAGAAGCGCACAACATGGCGAGTTGTCGGGCGTGTTTGCCGGTGGCATGGGCCTTGCTTTTGAGCAGTTGCGTTGGATCGCCGCTGCATGTGGAGGAAGCCCCCGTGAACCTGCCCCCTTTTATCGATCGCGACTTTGTCTCACCGGCCCTCGACGTCGTACGCGTCGAGACAGCGCGCGAGATCACACTCGCCGCCGAGGGGCTCTTCGACCCCAACGAAGAAGAGGCGCTCTACTATGTCTGGATGGGCGAGCACAGTGGACTTCTGGAGCAGGCCGAGGTCGGTGCGCTTCCGGGCAACCCTCGCCATCGCGAGGTCTTCCACGTCTACGAACGTGTGACCACGCGCATCGATCCGTGCAGCGAACGCCTTCGGGATCGTGAGGATGAGACCCTCTGGCTTGTTGTGGCTGACCGGCGCTTTGTGCGCGTGACCGGCTCGGAGGTCGAGGTCGCGCCGGGCGGATTTATGGTCTCGCATAGCTGGCAGCTGCGCTTTCGGCCGGGTCTGTGCACGGAGGCACTATGACGCGTGTTTCAGGTGGTGTGCCGCTTCCCTTCCGAATGCTCGTCGGCCTGCTCACAGGGCTCGCCGCGGCGTCTTGTGGCCCCGGGGGGCCTGATGGGCCTGAACCTCCCGATGAGGATCAACCGGTCCTCTATGGCGAGTGTCGCAGCGACACGGAGTGCCCCTCGACGCGACGATGCGAGCAGGAGCTCTGCGTGGTGCCGGTTGTCCGCGACACGCTGCGCTACGGTTTGACCATCCTCCCCTCGAGCGCCTCGGACATCGCGCCACAGACGATCGCGGCGCAGAGCCGGCCGGTCACAGGTGCGACGGTGGAGGTTGACGCGCTCGCAACCCTGGAGCTGCAACTCGAAGGTGTCTCCCCAGACCAAAGCGCCACCCTGGTGGCGATCCCCGATGGGAGCCTCTCGGAAGCACAAACCCAGGCCGGCGTCCGCGAAGGCCGCGCCACCCTGCGGCTGGCACGCGGTGATTACGCGATCATTCTTGTGCCCGACGGCAGCGAGTTGCCGCGCTACGATCTGGGCCCCCTCTCGGTAGAGGGCGACGGTGAGCGCACCCTGGAGGTGCCACCCACCTCCCAGCTTCGAGAGCTCCGCGGTCGCCTGGTCCGCCGCTCCGGACTTCCGCTCGACCTCCTCGATCTTCCCGTCGCCGGCGCTCGCGTGATCGGCATCGATCCCGACTCCCGCCAGACGACCTCCACCGCGATCACCGATGGCCTTGGCGAGTTCGTCCTGCTCGCGCCGGAGGACGGCCGCACCTATGACCTTCGCGTCACCCCGGCGCAGCCCGACGCTTTGATCCCGCAGGCGACCTTCGAAGGCGCCTTTGGCCCGGAGAACGACCAGGGGCGCTTTCACCTGGGCAACTGGCTCATTGAGCTGTTGCAGCTGGAGGTTCAGCTGCAGACGGCGACGCCCTTTGCGCCCGAAGACTGGTCAACCTATGCCCTGGAGGCGCGCGCGCCGCTGGGCATCGGAGAGCTGCAACTTCCCATCCCCGTCGACGCCGGGGGCCGGGCCCGCGCGCGCCTTTTGACCGGAACGTACGCGCTGGAGGTGCGTCCGCCGGCCGACAGCGCGCTGGAGTCCACTGTCGTCGAGACCTCCCTGCTCGATGGCCTGAGCACCACCGTGGAGCTCGCGGCACGGCCGGAGATCTCCGGTCGCGTCATCGACAGCGCTGGTGAGCCGGTCGCGTCAGCGCGCCTTCGCCTGGAGCACCTCCAGAGGTCGAATGTCTCGCGTAGCCTCACCACGCTGGAAGATGGCAGCTGGTCGGCGCGCCTCCCGGCCGGAGACTACCGTGTCACGATCGTGCCACCGGCAAGCCTGGGGCAGCCGCGCCAGGTGGAGACCTTGAGCGCCAACGACCAGACCCCCACGCTGCTCTTTCGCCTTGCCGCGCCGACAATCGTGCGCGGAGAACTCACGCATCCGCAGCATCCCACCGGCGCGATCACCGTGCAGCTCACCCACCCCGAAACTGGCGACATTCTTGCCGAAGGACGCACCGACACCACGGGCCGCTACCAGCTCATTGTGCCGGCGCCGGTGCTCGAAGATCTTCGTTAATCCACGTCTTCTTCAACGCTTGAGGCGCTGCCGGACTCCCCGCGCCGAAGCTCTCCGCGGGCGCTGCGCAACATCGAGAAGGCCACCGGCTCTTCGCCCTTGCAGCGCGTCACCCAACGGCGATGGCGATTCTCCCAGGACGCGCTCAGCGCGTTGAGGCGCCCGGCCTCCATCAGAAGGGAGGTCGCGTCTCGGCGGCAATCCGGATCTTCAGCTCTTGCGCTGACCTGCTGCCCGGTGAAGGGATCCCAGACGCGCCCATCCCGAAGGCCGCTGATCGCGCCGATGGTAATGGGCAAAAAGACCAACACCGCCGTCCCAAAGAAGACAATGTAGCCCAGACGCCGCGCCTTGCGCGTCACGCTCTGGAGGCGCTGCTCACGCGGGCTCAACGCGCTCGAACTCGGCGGGGTCTTCTCGGCCATGGTCATCTCATCGGGCTCTGGAGGAATGCACGCTTCTCGATGCCTCTTCCATAGACGAAGGGCCGCGCGGGCGCAATCGCCCGGCGGCCCATCCTCACGTGATGCGTCAAAAGGTCTGCTTAGCTCGCAGCCTCATAATCTTCGTAGAGCTCGTCGACCCCGGGCATCTCGCGAAGTCGCTCCCGGGCGACCTTCCAGGCGGCTTCCATGATCCAGCTCAACGAGCGATCCTGGCGAAGCGCCTCCTGCCGCATCTCATTGAGAAGCTCTTCGGGCAGGTACAGGGTCATCTTCTTTTTGGTGGCCATTGAGTCCTCCGTGACTTCGGGCGCATCGTCGGGTGCCAGGGTGAGGCCGCGTTCCACCGCGCCTCTCCCACATCGAAGGCACACCCTATGCGAGACGCCACGACGGTCAAAAATTTTATGCGAAAGATCCTCGCGCCATCCTCCTCGGCCTGAATCTCCATGACGAACACGCATACACTTAAAGCTCTACTTGAAGAAGCAATCGCCGACTGCGACCACCTCGCCCGACGCGATCATGACCCGGTGGGGCGAGTCTGGGAGTACGAGCGCGATGAGGATCGGGAGGTGGCCGCGCTCATCGCGAGCTCGCTGGCCTACGGCCAGGTCAAGGTCTTGCGCGACGCCATCGTGGAGGCCCTGGCGCCTCTGGGGCCCCACCCCGCCCACACGCTCCGGGTGACCCCGCTTGAGGATCTTGCCACGCTCTGGCCAGCGTTCACCTACCGCATGACCCGTGGCGAAGATCTGGCCGACCTCGCGGTCGCCCTCGGGAGCACCCTGCGCCGCGAGGGAAGCCTCGGCGCGCTCTACGACGCCGGCCTCCCCGACTCCCCGCACCCTTCAACCCACGCAGACGCCCGTGCGCACCACCTGCACGCCGCCTCCCTCTTCGTCACCACCCTTCGCGAGCGTCGCCTTCGCCCCCGGCTCGCTCGCGGGTTTCGCTACCTCTTGCCCGATCCCGCCGATGGCAGCACGTGCAAACGCCTACACCTCTTCTTTCGCTGGATGAGCCGCGGTCCCGACGGCATCGATCTGGGCCTGTGGCCCTCGCTCAGGCCCGATGCGCTGGTGATGCCCCTGGACACCCACACAAGCCGGCTATGCCGCTACCTGGGCCTGCTCTCACGCAAGAGCCTGGATGCCCGCGCGGCCGTCGAGGTCTCTGAGCGCCTGGCGGCGCTCGACCCCGACGATCCCCTCAAATACGACTTCGCGCTCTGCCACCTGGGCATCGGACGGCGCTGCATTCATCGCCGCTCCGAGGAGCACTGCCCCGGATGCCCGATCGAGGCGGCGTGCACGCTCTAGACCGCGCCAGACAACGACTTCGGCGCCTATCCGCGCATGGAAGCGATGGCGTCGACCACCACCACTTCATAGCCCAGCACCAGCTGCGTAAAGGCAAATCCCGCCGCGCCGAAGATCAGCATCGCCAGCGCCAGGATCACGGTGAGCTCAAACCATCGCCGTCCTGGCGAGACGATCGCCGCCAGGGCGATTCCCATAAAGAGCGCGATCGTCGCGATCCAGAAGATCAACGCCGGCTGCACCGTTGTGATCACCACCACCGGGTTCATCGCTCATCCTCAGGGCTTGAGGCCTCTCCCTCGGCCAGCGCCTGCCGCGAGATATGACCCAGGTTGAAATAGTTCACCGTGATATGCGCGATCACCGGCGCGAGCACCGAACCGGTGTAGAGGTACATCAGCCCGAAGACCACACCGAGCCCCAGCGCCATGTACGTCCAGGGGCGGAAGGTCTCGCGCTCCGGACCGATATGAATAAGCCCAAAAATCACGCTCGCAAGCCCAAGCCCGACCCACTCCCCATAGGGGCCCGCCCAGCCCGCAGTGCTGAACGCTTGCTGCAAAAACCCGCGAAAAAAGATCTCTTCGGCCACACCGCTGGTCAGCGCCAGCACTTGAATCTGCCCCGGCGTCATCGCCCCCAGCATGCCTGCAAACCCTTCACCGAGCCTGCGCCCCCAGTCGGTGTAACGCTCCACAAGACGCGATGCGACCACCGTCGCCAACCCCACCCCTGCGCCCAGCGCGGCGTGCAACGCGGTGGTGCCCTGCAACTTCTCCGGCCAGACCAACAGGTTGAGGTCCAGCCACACCACACCCAGAAGCCAGGCCACGCCCAGCATCCCCCCGTAGAAGATCAGCGCCGCCAGGATCCCCGGCGCAGCGCCCGGTTGAAGCTCGTCAGGTCGCTGACTCAAAGCTCCTCCGACGTCTCTCCAAGAAGGCGGTTGGCCTGATCTTCGAGCTCTGGCGAGCGCTCGACACCACGGAATCGCACCGTAAGACCGCTGCAGGGATGCTTGCGCCAGTCCAGGTGAAAGCGCTGATTGCGCTGAACCCTGAAGTAGTCGTTGAGCTGATCGGCCAGAAACTCGATCACCGCCAGCAGCCGGTCGCGTGGCGAGGTTGCGGCGATAAAGGCCGCGTCCTGATCTTGAATGATCGCCGCACCTTCCAGCTCCAACGCAAAGCGCTTGTCGGCGCTGGTCAGCTTGAGTCGGGCAAACACAAAGTCGTCCTCTTCCTCCACCTCAAGCGCGATGCGCTCACCGGGGCGAAGGTAGGCGTGGTAGCGGGTGCGAAGGCGCGCCTCGATCTTGCGTCGGGCCGCCACCGGCAGCACCACCTCGGCCTGGGGGGTCGGGGTGTCATTGGGGGTCGCGCTCATGGGAAAAACCTTCAGGTGATGTCGTATCGTTGGGAGCCGACGTGTTTTGCAAGCGCCGCATACGCCTCACTGGCATAGAGGCGGGCCTGGCGGCCTTCGCCGCGACGCTCAAGCTCCACGATCACGCCCTGGCCGGGCCAGGCGTGGGGGATGCGGTCGAGCCACTCCACGCAGACCAACGTCTCGGGGCGGTCGATGTAGTCCCAGTAGGCCAGCGACTCCAGATCGTCGTAGTGTTCAAGCCGGTAAAGGTCCATATGCACGAGCTCAGCCTCCGAGCCGTACTCCTGCACCAGCGCGTAGGTCGGGCTGGAGACGGCGTCAGGCGCGATATCCATACCCTCGGCCAGGCCTTTGATCAGCGTCGTCTTTCCCGCGCCCAGATCACCCACGAGCCCCAGAAACCCTTCGCCGCGCTGGCGCAACGCGCCACCCAGGACACGCCCGAGGGTGAGCGTGGCCGGCTCGCCATCCAGATCAAGCTCGACGACAGGCGTCGCGATGAGGTTGGGGTACTCGCCAGGCTCAAAGCGCGGGCGCTCACGGATCGTCATGCTGCCACCTGCTCTGTCATTGCACGTAGAGGGGGAACTCCACGCCGCGGTTGGAGATGGCGCCGTGCTCGGGGAACTTCATCGCGCGGAAGCGCTGGATCATGCACTGCCCCACCTCGCGGCTCTGGTACTGACTCTCTTTGATCTGCACGCCGCCGGTCGTGCCGGAGGGGCGGATAAAGAACTGCACCGTCAGGCCCTTAAAGGAGCTATTGCGGTCGAGCTCGGAGCGGATGCAATCGGTCATCGCGCTGAAGTCGCCCATGATCACGCGGTTGATCTCCTGGTCGCTCAGGTGCTTGGACGAGCCGGAGAAGTTGGCCATGTCGACATCGGCCTCACGCTCCCCGGAGCCGCCACCGGCCGCCGCTTTGCCTGCGGCGCGCTTTCCACCTGCGCCGCGCACCTTCTTGAGCGTGCGCGCGATCTCCTCTTCGCTGGCGCGAGGGTTGAAGATGCTCTGCAAAAGATCGGAGTCCACCGCCACGGCCTGAAACTCCGAGGGCGGTGGAAGGAAGGTGTAGTCCAGTGACGCAAAGGCCTGCTCCAGCGGCATCGGCTCCGGGTCGGGCTGCTGAAGCCAGAACCAGCCCATGGCCGCCAGCACCACAAGCCCCGCGACAATGGAGACGACCAGCGCAGCGAGCCCGCCCTTCTTCACCTTGCGCTGAAGCTCCGCGCGGGCCTCGGCCTCGCGACGCCGGCGCTCCTCGCGCTCGGGGATGTAGGCTTTGACCCTTGCGCTAAACGCCTCCATCTCGATGAGCCGACAGCGCTGCTGGGTAAAACGATCGAGCACCAGCGAGTTTTCGTCGATCTCATCGGCGCGCAGCTGGTCGAGGATCTGCGTCTCGGTGAAGGGGCCGTAGTCCAGGCCGCTCTTCTGCACAAGGTAGCGCTCGGCTTCGGCGTCGTCGGCAGGCGGCGGGGCGATATCGCCCACGTCAAAGAGATCGAAGAGGCTGTCGCCCTCTTCACTCTCGGCCACAGCGGGCTCCACGGGCAGCGCCCCGGGAGGGGCCGCGCCGCTTAAACGCGCGCCGGCGTCGCGCGCGATCTCTTCGAGATCATCGCGGAACTGCTGCGCTGAAGGAGGCCGCTGACGCCGGTCCCCGGAGAGGCACGCCGAGACCAGACTGAAGAGCGCCGGCGGGTACTTGGCCAGCCCGTCGAGAGCCATCTCATGGGCCTGCTTACGGTCGCTGGGGAGCCCGGTGGGGTTGAGCAACTCGGCGGCGATCATGCCCAGGCTGTAGAGGTCTGCCGCAGCGCTGAGCTTCGCTGGCGACTCAGATACCTCCGGCGCCACATAGATACTGTCGTGAAAGGGCCCCTCACCCCGCGCATGAAGGAAGGTGCTGACCATGCGCCCGAAGGCCAGGTTGCCCACCTTCACCACGCCCTGCTTGTTCACATAGATGTTGTAGGGCGTGAGCACCCCGTGGCTGGTCTTGCGCTCATGCACCGCCGAGAGCGCGCTGCAGACGTGGGCGAGCACCGTAAAGGTGTCGCGAATGCTCAGAGTGCGCCCCTCTTCGCGCCGCTGGGCCACGAGCTGCGAGAGCGTAGAGCCCTCCACGAACTCCATCGCAATAAAAATCTCGCCACTCTGGGTGCGCCCCATACCCACGGCACCGGTGAGGTTGCGATGGTCAATGCTGCCGGCCAGTCGCACGTCGGCGCTGAGCTTTGCAAAGGCGTCGTCGCCCGGGAACGGCATCTCGAGCACCTTCACAACCACCGGAGACTGCGTCTGGCGGTCGTTGCACAGGTAGCTCACGCCCCCGCCGGAGCTTCCCAGGTAGCGCTCCACGACAAAGCGGCCGCCGACGGCATCGCCGGTCTTCAGCGTCGCGGCCTCCGGCGCCTGGGTGCTCCCGCGCACGCCGGGTGCCTGACGCCGAACCGCAGGCTTCGGGGGCGGCCCGGGAGGTCGCGCGCCAGACGCTGAGGGTTTACGCCCGCTCGGTGTCAGCGGCGGGGGAACGCGCGGTGGCTTATTCGACGACTCGCTCATCGCTCAACCTTCCCTTCTTACTCGGAGTGCTCGGTCTCTTGCTCAGCTGCAGGCTGCCCTTCGGGCGTGGCCTGCGGCCCTTCCTGCTCGCGGTTCAGGGGCACGAGCACCTGCTCGGTGTCCACCTTGTCCAGGGGCAGATCAACGTACCAGCGACCGCCCTGATAGACCATCGTCGCGTTGCCTTCCCGATCGTCGAGCATACGCAGCGCAAGCTCCACGCGCGTGCCTTCCTTCGGTGGTTCGGCCAGCTCGCCGACGACCTCGACCTCTTTGAGCTCATGGGGGTTATCGAGACGCGTGACGATCAGCATGTCGATCGGCTCCAGGCCGTGGCCCTCTCCCACACGCTCTTCAACCTCGTCGAGCGGCTCGAGAAGTCGCGCGCGCGTCTCCGGGAGGACCGCTTCCAGAGCCTGCGCATCCTCGCCGCGCCAGATGTTCTCGACAAAGCCGCGAAAGACCTGCTCGGGCCCGGGCTCCTCGGCTTTACAGCCGCTGAGCATGACCGCCATCGCGGCCACGCATAGCGCCGCATCGCGCAGCCTACTTCGTGTCATCATCGTCTCGTCCCTGCGTATCAAACTCGGCGGTATCGGCGGCCCGGCGGAAGATCGAATCGAGCTCCTCATCCCAGCTCATGGCCGCGTCTTCCTCAAACGGAGCACCGGCGAGGTAACCGCGCTCCTGATGCGTCTCTTCCTCATCGCTGCTCTCAGGAGCGCCCACCTCAATGTGGTGGGAGCGATCGAGATCGGGGATGTCGATCTCCCAGTTGCTCACCGCAGTAGGACGCTCGTGCGGCCCGGAGGGCCGTTTGACGATGACCTCCCCGGCGCTCGACTTACGCTTGAGCAGCTCCATGCGCTTGAGGCGCTGAACGACCCGGTCGACCGACTCCTCGCCGGTGGTTGCCAGACGTGCGCGCGCCTCGCCCAGGGTCTGTCCCTCTTCAAAAAAGCTGAGCAGTTGACGCTCATCGTCGGTGAGCGCCCGGGGGTCGACGCTGGCGGCGCGCCCGGCGTCAAGCACCAGGCGGGTCCGCGCGGTCGCCTCGGAGTGACCGGTATCCAGCGAGACCTCGCGCATGATCTCCAGCAGCAAGGTGTCGATCTTCAGATCGAGGCCGCGAGTGGGCCAGGCAAAGCTCGAATCGCGGGCGACCTCGATAAAGGCAAAACCGCCGCGACGCCCGCCACAGATCTCCCCGAGAAGTCTGCGCGCGCGACCTTTGCGCGCGTCGAGCAGCCGCAGATCATCGACGATCTGCTCACGTCGCAGGAACATCTCCAGCGGGCCCTCTTCGAACTGTCCGGTGCGCAGGTCATGGGAGAGACGCTGGTAGACGCCCTCGTCGACCGCGCCTTCGGCGCGTAGCACCTCGAGCAACATCCCGTCGGTGCTCTCGCCAAGCGACTCGATCTCGTGGAGCACGTTGCCGTCGACGTAGAGCACAAAGCTGCGGCCCGGCAGGCTCACCTCGAGACGTCCGCGCAGCCTGCGCTCACGCAGCGTGTGGAGCAGGTCGACCACCGAGAGCGTCTCGATCTGTCCGGAGAAGCCCCGTGCGTTGGGCACCCTCCTGAGCTCTTCGGCCACGCGATCGATGCCGCCGTCCACCATCGCGCCCAGCAGGCGCTCCAGGCGCTCGGCGCGATCGGTGGCGCGCGCGCTCAAGCCCACCCGCTCCCAGTGTTCCGCGAGCAGGTGCGCGACCTGATGCAGCGTGATCCGATCCACCTGGCTCGTCGGTGCGACCACCGAGATGGCTGTGGCATCACCACCGATCGTCGGAACTTCAATACCCGCGGGAACTTCCGGAAAGGTCGAGGGGCTGATGACCTCGTCGATGGTGACATCAACCTCGGCGCTGCGGGAGCGCTCGGCCTCCAGGCGCGCTGCGTCCAGCGACTCGCGGCGGGCACCTCCCACCAGCACACCGCCCTGCCCCAGCCCTCCGGGCAGATCCTCGATCTCCAGGATCATCGAGCCGGTGGTGTCGACGTCGATCATCTCCAAAAAATCGTCGTCTTCAAAGACCTGGCCTCCCAGGGTCCCGGGGCTCAGCCCCAGCTCCACCTCCAGGTCGGAGGCGTCTTCGCCTTCCATCTCCACGGTGACCGGATCGCGGACCTCAATGGCGCCGGGCACCGAGTGCGAGCGCCGCGGGGGGCTCCCGTCGCGCAGGAGCTCTTCACACACCCGCTCGAGTTGTCGGGTGGTAAAGGGCCTGCCCAACCAGGGGTACTGCGCAAAATGGGCCCGTGAGCTGGCCACCCCGCACACCAGCACCGGCAGCTGGCGCTCCTCGCAAAAATGCAGCCAGCGCCGGGCATCCACCCCGGCGCTGTCCACGTCCACGATCACAAGCCGGGCGCCTTCGGCGCCCGGCGGCGGACCGCTGAGCTTGACCACCTCAAGCGCGCTGGCTCGAAGCGTCTCGCTGATGATGCGTGCCAGCGTGGCGTTCCCCTCAAGGAGCGCCACGCTCGGGCGAGCTGTCAGGCTCATGGAGACCCTTATTCAGCCGCCTGCGCACCGCCCTGAGAAGAGCGCAGCGCGTAGGCGTGCAAAAGTTTCAGGCGGTTGCGATCGCGGCGGGCGTCATCGTTGCTGCGGCCCTTCTCCTCTTCGAGAAGTTCACCGACGGCCTCGGCCAGCGCCGGGGTCGCCACGCGGTATCCTGCAAAGGTCAGCAGCTCACGCGTCTCCAGGTTCTGCGTGGAGATCGCCTCGGCGACCACGGGTGAGGCCACCTCGACGGGAAGGCGGCTCAGCTCATAGGCGGCCTTCGCACGCACCACCGCGTTCTCATCTTCGATCTTCTTGCCGTAACACGCCGCCTGGGCGGCCGCGTCGCCGGCACCACCGCACTCAGCGGCCACATCAAAGGCCGGCAGGAAGCTGGTGTACTTCTCTTTGAGTCCGCCTTCGTCGGTCTCGTCGATCAGCCCCTGGTAGGTCTCGCGCTGGTCGGCGTCAGCGAGCATCGCGTAGGCCTGGGCGACCATCCAGTTGAACTGGTAGCGCTCCTCTTCTTTGCCGGGCTGACCGTTCTGAGCGAGCATCGCGAAGCGCTTCTCAAGGTCGATAATCACCCCGTTCTTCGCCATCTCCATCAGGGTCGGGAGCGCGGCGCGGTCGCCCAGGCGGGCCAGCGCGGTGGCGGCGTCCTGACGAAGCTGCAGCTCGATCAGGCCGTCGGTGATCTCGTCCCACTCATCGTTGGTGTATTCATCGCTGACGATCTCCTCCAGCAGCTCGCGGGCCTCCGGGTTACCCAGGTCGCCGAGCGCCAGGATCATCTCGTCGGTGGCGTTGCCCTCTTTGAGGCGCCAGCTCACCGACTGTCGGCCGGAGAGCTCTTCCGGCGCGCTCTTCTCACTCTGGAGATCGGCCATAAAGAGCTCGACGGCCTCCGGCGCGCGCATCGACCCGAGTCGAATCGCGCTCACCAGCTTGGCCTGGTTGGGCGGGAAGGCGTAGTCCGGGCCCTGGTTGTACTTCATCAGAAGCTGATTGACCGCCTGGTGCTCCCCGTTGAAGGTCTTGACCAGGTGCGGGACCATCGTCGGGCCGATCTGCTGGGCCGCCAGGCCGCACTCCCGGTTGGTGTTCTGGTTGGTGTTGTTGCTCAAGAACATCCCGAGCACCACCATGTCGCGCGCCTCTTCGTTGATCGCGCCGGGGTTCTCCTGACCGATGTTGCCCAGGATCTCGCAGGCGTAGGCGTGCAGCGCGATCGGGAAGTTGTCGGCGTCGAGCTTAAGCAGCTCCACCATCGGCCCGACCATCTGGGGATCCGACATGCGCGCCATCCCGCGCAGGATGCCCTGCTTGCGCTCGTTGTTGTCGGTGGCCTGGAGCGCGGCGACCATCTTCGGGACGGCGGCGCGATGATCGAGGATGCCCAGCGCCTCGGCAGCCGCACCGGCGTAACCCGCCGCGTCGGTCTCCATCTCTTTGATGTAGGCGTCGACCGCCTCGGGAACCCGCCACTGCACCAGGTAGCTCATCGCCTCTTTGGCGTCACGCTCCCCGGACATGTAGATCTCCACAAGCGCCGGCGCGACCTCGCTGTAACGCTCTTCGGGGAACTTACGAAGGTTCTCCAGCGCGATCGACTTCTCCGCCGACTCGCCCTCTTTGAGCATCTTCGCGACGTAATCGGGGTTCTCCCAATCCGGGGCCTCACAGCCAGCGAGCGCGCCCAGCGAGATCGTCGCCGCGCCTACCATGGCCAGTAGCGTCCCGGTCTTCGAGTGTCCCATAGCTCGTTTCGACATTGCGTCTCTCCTCAGAGCGCGCCCTCACCCTCGTGTGGGGAGGAGGCTGGTTTAATCCTGCGAATCGAAATCAACGACCCCAATGTAGGGGATGTTGCGCGAAAATTCAGCATCGTCGAGACCGTAGCCGATCACGAACTCGTCGCCGATGGTAAAGCCCACATAATCCAGGGGCACATCTTCGCGGGTATTGGAGGGTTTCGACAAGAGCGTACACACCTTCAGATCGGAGGGCATGCGCGTGCGCAGGTTGTCGACCAGATACTTCATGGTCAGACCGGTATCGATGATGTCTTCGACGATGATGACGTTGCGCCCCTTAATCGGCAACGCCAGGTCGGAGGTCATGCGCACCACCCCGCTGGTCTCCTGACTTGTGCCGTAGCTGGAGAGCCCGAGAAAATCGATCGAGACGTCGACCGTCAGGTGCTTGACCAGGTCCGAGAGAAACATAAACGAGCCCTTGAGCACGCCGATGACGTGCACCGAATCGCCGGCGAAGTCCTCGTTGATCTGCGCGGCGAGCTCGCGGCAGCGCTTCTGAATCTCCTCCTCGGAGATAAGGACTTTGAGTTTGCGCTTGGGGGCTTTCATCGACGACCTCGGGGTTCCATACGTTGGGGTTCAGCGGGCTTGGACGCCGTGGCGCTCTGCGAGGGATAGCCCTCGGTGAAGCAGCGCCGACAGCGGGCTTCGTACTGTTGGGCGGTCCCCACCAGGACCTGCTGGGGATCTTCGGAGAGTCGGTAGCTGCGGTGGGCAGGGTTGCCGCAGCGCATGCAGATCGACATCAATTTGGTGATGTATTCAGCCACCGAGAGCAGGCCGGGCATCGGCCCGAAGGGCTGGCCCCGGTAGTCCTGATCGAGCCCGGCCACCACCACGCGACGGCCGCCGTCGGCGAGCTCTTCGCAGAAGTCGATGACGCGCTCATCGAAGAACTGCACCTCGTCGATACCCACGACATCGACCTGAGGATCGAGGGCCTGGCGAAGCTCATCGAGGTTCTTAACGGCCACGCTGGGCAACGAGATCTGGCTGTGGCTGACGATCGCGCTCTCATCGTAGCGGTCGTCGATGGCCGGCTTGAAGATCTGCACACTCTGGCGGGCGTAGCTCGCACGCTTGAGGCGTCGGATCAGCTCTTCGGTCTTACCGGAGAACATCGGTCCGCAGATGACTTCAATCCAACCGACGTCGCGGGGCTGAAGGATCATAGGGGGTTCGCTGGGCTGGGAGTCGCCGGAGGGAGTCGGGGGGCACGATTGCCTCCCCTGTGTATCGACCTTGGTGCGGGTGCGCAAGGCTCCTAGAGCCCGAGCTCCCGCATGATAAAGGCGCCGATCTCCAGCGCCAGGCCCACCTCACCGGACATCGTCAGCTGGCGGGCGCCCTGCACCGGATCGATGCGGCCGTGGGCCACATCCTGAAGGAGTGGCCAGCCCACCGAGGCGCGCACCACACGCGCATCGTCGGGGGCCTCATAATCATTGAGGACGATCGAAAACGTGAGCGGGCGCGCGTCGGGAAGATCGGTAACCGTGACCTCAAAGACCCCGTCAAAACGCTCGAAGCGCTCGATCATCTCGGGAGTCAGGTGCACTTTGCCGCGGTAGCGAGCGACCTGCGCGTCGGCCGGGATCACAAGCTCCTGAATCCAGGGGAGCGCGCGTTGCCAGTCGCTCAGACGACCGCGAGCGCTGGCCACCGGGAAGTCGATCGCTTCCTCATCGATGACCTCCAGGCCGTCTTCGTCAAAGGTCAGCGTGAAGCGCTGGTCCACGTCCTCGAAAAGAACGCTGACGATGATCGTCGCGCTGGAGAACTCCCGAAACTCCTGCTGGCGCGTCTTCTGCATCGCCGGCAGGCGCTTAAGAAAGAGCTCGTCGGTGGAGAGCCCCGGCTCGAAGACCTCGGACCACTTCATGCTCAATCCTTCGTGGAGTCGGTGTGTTTGCTCAGCCGCACCGTCGACCAGAGCAGCGCGGAGGCGACGAACATCGCCGCGCCGTTGGAGGCGACGACGACCGTCTCCTGACATCCGGTTAAAAACACGGTCGCGATAGCCGCAGAGGCCAACATGAGGTTACGCATCTTCGTTGCTCCTGATGTTACGGTACATCCCTGTAAAGACGTGCTCAGCCGGGCCCTGCATCCATATCTGGCCCTGGCGCGTTTCGATGGTGAGTCGGCCGCCGGGTAGCGCGACGACCACCGGCGATTCGGCAGGGGCCAGACCCCGGTGCCAGATCGCGGCGGCGACGGCGCAGGCCCCGGTGCCGCAGGCGCGGGTGCGGCCAACGCCCCGCTCATACACGCTTGTGCGCCATTCGTCACCCCGCGCCTCGACGAACTCCAGGTTGACGCCCTGGTCAAAGTCGGGGTGACCTGCGTTTGCCGCCTCACCGGCGAGGTCGACGACGCGGTCGCCGGGAAACGCAAAGATGACGGCGTGGGGGTTTCCCATATCGACCGGCGTGTAGGTAAAGGCGTGATCCTCGACGTGCAGCGTGTCACGCTCGCCGATCGTCGCAGGCCCCATCGCCACGTTGACCTGCCAGCTCCCCGGCTGCTCACCGGGGGTGATCTCACAGGGGCGCGGGCCCGCGTCGCTCTCGACGGTAAGCCTGTCGCCCATCTTCCAGCGGCTCTGCGCATAGGCGGCGGCGCATCGCACGCCGTTTCCGCACATCTGCGGACGGCTGCCGTCCTGGTTGAAGACGACCATGCGCAGACGATCCTCGCCACGTCGCTCCAGAACGAGCACGCCATCGGCGCCCACACCCAGGTGACGATCGCAGATCGCCTGCACGCGTTGTGGCGTCCACGCCTCGACGGATTGCTCCACGACGATGAAGTCGTTTCCCAGACCGTGGAATTTGGCGAAGTCCGTCATCTTCAGACCCGCACGCCACACATCGCGGCCAGACCAAAGAGGCGCTGACGCACCCGCGGCGCGACGTCGACGAACTCATAGGCCATCCCGGGCACAAAGTCGGCCGGGAGGCGGTCGCCAAACTCCGCGCCGGTCTCCGAGCGCACCACGCGAGCCCGCACCGCGTAGGTCGACTCGCCACCGGGGCCCTCAAAGATCAGGGTGTGCACCTGGCCGGGCTCGAAGAGGAAGTTGGATCGCACAAACATCCCGGTCGGGCAGAAGTCCAGACTCTCCAGGGGGATCTCCCAGCCGTCGGCGTCCTGCACGAAGACGCGGGTCTGCAGCTCGCAGCGAGGGTGACGGCGCACGCCGGCAAACGAGGGACGGAAGCTGGGCTGACGTCGGATGGTGCCGCTGATGCGATTCATCGAATCCTCCATAATTCGAACGCGTTAACTTCGGTGCGCCATCATGGCCACCGGCGATAGGACGTGCTCCACGGTAGGACACGGTGGTGTGCCGTCAATTTTTTCCTGCGCCGCCGGCCGCCCCGGCGCGGCGATCCGCGTAGAGCGAGTCCACAAGCGCATGATAACGCTCCAGCACCACCGGACGCCGCACCTCCCCGGATGCGGTCAGCGTCTGGTCGGCCACCGAGAGAAACTCGGGGATCACCGCCAGCCGACGGATGCGTTCGGCCACGGTGTGACGTCGGTTGACCTCGTCGAGATGCCCCATCAAGGCCTGGTGCACCGTCGGGTGCGTCGTGAGCTCACGGACGGACGCGCGGTAGTCCAGCCCCTGCGCCTGCACAAACTCCAGAAGTCGGTCCGGATTCAAAGCGACGAGCGCCGAGACAAAAGGCAGGCCCTCGCCGACGAGCACAGCGTGAGCGATCAGCCCGAACTCTTCGAGCGCGCTCTCCAGCGGCCCCGGCGCGATCTGGCGTCCGGTGGAGGTCATCACCACCTCGCGCTTGCGATCGACCACAAAGAGAAACCCCTCGCGGTCAAAACGCCCGATGTCACCGGTATGCAGCCAGCCGCGCGCGTCAACCTGGCCTGCCCCTTCCCCTTCGGACAGGTCGTGCGCCACGGTGTCGCCTCGCACCAGGACCTCGCCATCTTCGGCCAGAGTCACGTCCACCCCGGGAAGCGCCCGCCCCACGCTCCCGATCCGCACATCTTCGGGGAGGTTGAACGCTACCGCGCCCGAGGCTTCGGTCAGCCCGTAGCCCTCGAGAAGTTGAACCCCGGTCGAGAAGAAAAACTCGGTGATCTCCGGACGCATCGGCGCGCCACCACTGATCAGGAAACGCATACGACCGCCCAGCCGCTCCCGAACATCCTCAAGTAATACTTTAGAGAAGAAGGCATGCTCCCAGCGCAGCAGACGAGAGGCGGGCTGCCCGCCCAGCATCCGGCGGCGCACCGTTTTTCCGACCTCCAGCGCCAGGGGCATCAGCTGCGCGCGCAGCCCGCGCTCCTCCACCCGGGAGATGATCTCGGACTGGAGCCGCTCATAGACCCAGGGCACGCTGGCCAGCAACGTGGGACGAACGCTGGCGAGGTCATCCAGAAGATGGCGCGCCCCTCGCCCAAACGCCACGGTCATCCCGGAGCCCACCCCGGCCAGGTAGAGCACCCGGGCGAAGACGTGCGCCAGGGGCAAAAAGAGCAGCTGCACATCATCGAAGCTAAAGAGGCGCAACGCGGACATCGCCTCGACCTGGGCCACGAGGTTGTGGTGGGTCAGCGTGACCGCGCGCGGCTCGGCGCTGGTTCCGGCGGTAAACACCACCGCCGCGCTCATCTCCGGGGTGATCTGGCGACGTCTTGAGGCCACATAGCGCGAGTCGTCGGTCAAGCGCCGACGCCCCTGCTGTCCGAGCTCGTCGAGCGAGAGGCGCGCGACGTGCTCGGGAAGTTGAAACGCGTCGACGCGCATCAACTCCCCGGCGCCTCCCCCGCGCCGCTTCACCATCACGTCGGCGTCGAAGTAGACGACCGCACGAACCGACGCCAACGCCTCAGGCATCGCCACCAGTCGGGCCATCTGCACGGGATCTTCGACAATGACCACCCCGGGTTTGCAGCGCGTCAGCGCCGCGGCGATGCCCGCCTCACTGACCGCCGGATGCAGCGCCACGGTCGCCGCACCGGCCATCATGATGCCCATGTCCGCTTCGACCCAGGCCGGCCGCGTCGAGGCGATCAACGCCACCGGGTCGCCCGCCTCGACCCCCAGCGCCATCAACCCCGCGGCGATGCGCTCGGAGCGCTCCCACCAGTCGCGCCAGGTGCGCGTGGTCCACGCCTGATCTTCGTAAAAACGCATCGCGACGCGCACGCTGGAGCGCTGCACCTGCTCTTCAAACAACTGGACCAGGGTGGTGACCATCGACGCGACTCCCTCACTCGAAAAACAACCTGCCTGAGACGAAAAAACCCACACCGGGAAAGCCGATGTGGGTGGGGACCTTAGCGCTCAGCGCCGCCTTTTCACAAGCTGAGCAGCGGAGGCTCGGGCGCCGAGGCCAGCGCGTCGAGCGATTCGCTCAGCGGGTTCACGCGTTGCTTGAGCTTCTCGGCGCGCGCCTTGATCTCATTGACGCGACGCTCGTAGCGCTGCAGCGCGTTGTCGCCGGCGGTCTTGAGGATTTCGGCGCGCTCCAGCGGCACCAGCGACTGCATCTCGACCTTCTGGGTGCGCTCGGAGTTCAACATGCTGGCCTCCAGCATACCCTCACCATCGCGCTCGAGATTCTTGAGCGTCACCAGGCGACCCGGTCGCGGGCGGTACACCTCATTGCCGCCCTGGGTAAAGAGGTGACGGTAATCGAAGACCACCGCGATCAGATCTTCTTCCAGGACTTCATTCTCGGAGAGCAGACGCTCGATCTCGGCCTTGTCGACCACCGTGGTCAGGCGACGATGTTCGGCAAGCAGCTCGTTCAACACGGCCGACTCGGCCATGTAGGCGGTCAGCGGGTTGATAACGTCACGACCCAGCAGAAGTCGGTTGCTGGAGAGCACTTCTCCGGTGACCACAAACTGCTTCGACGCGAGGTTCTCCGCAGCTTCAAAGTCGACTTCCGATGGCGAGAGGCCGGCGATCGTGTCGGCCATCTCGCTGAACGTCGCGAGCGCCGGATCGATCGACTCCTGAAGCGCCTTCGCGTCTTCGATACGGGCGATCTCGATCTGACGGCTGTTCTGCCCCTGTGCGGCGAAGAAACCAAAGAACACGCCGATCAGCGCCAGCACCACCATCAC